>DXDN01000021.1 GCA_019115455.1 Candidatus Eubacterium faecigallinarum | reverse complement strand
TACTGAAAATTATGAAATTGATTTTCAGGAAAATCTTCCCCAGTATCTTGACGATATCGACAAGATAATCAGATGCAGTGTAAACAATTGCGTCGTAAATTATGACATAACGGATTCCAAGCTTAATATTCACGGGAAATCAATGATATGTATTACATATCTTAATAAGGACGGATGCACCTTATCAAATATTTTTGAAGAGGAATTTACAAAAAGCATTGATGTCGAAAACGGCGACGGCGTAAGCTTTGCAGTTATAAGGCTCAATCAAAAATATTCAAATTTCAGATTGATAAATCAGCGCAGAATCGATGTCCACGTGTCACTGTGTTTTTATATAACCTTGTATCGCAAGGATGAAAAAAACTGCCTTTCTTCCTGTGAGAATGCGTTTACTAAGAATGCGAATATACCGTGCCTTGTCAACAAAAACGCAGGTATATTCACCGCCGACTTTGACGAAACGTTTTCTGTATCAGGCAGTGACAGTCAGATAAGGAATATTGTAAACACATACAGCACATGTGTCCTTGACGAAACTAAAATCATCAAAGAAAAAATGCTCGTAAAACTAAAAATCGAAGTGTCGGTGCTTTATCTCAGCGATGAGAACAATATGGAAAAGTGCTCGCATTCCTTTACCCTGAGTAAAATTGTTGATGTCAGCGATTCTGACGAAAACGATGTTGCGCTTGTCAGTGCCGAAGTGTGCGATTTGTATGTGAAAACGAAAACCGATTCCCACGACTTAATTAATGAGATTGAGCTTGTGGGCAGTGTTTCGGTAAATTACAGAATATGCACCACAGACGAGCAGACGTTTATAACGGATTCCTATATGCCGTTATATAACACTCAGGTAAAAAAAGAGAAGATTACGGTGAAACAGTCGCCTAAATATTATTACGACGACCGGTCGGACGAAATCATATTTGAAAGCGAAAAAAACATTATTGAAATTATTGATTTAAAACCCGGCATTGAAAATTGTTCTGTTGAAAATTCCGTGCTTAAGATTCCTGTTTGTTTATCGTTTTTATATTATGACGATGATTCTCGTTTGTGCCACTACGAAAAATGTTCTGAAATAACTTTTAAGCTTTGCGACAAAGAGTATGACGGAGAAGCCGCAGTCAACATGATATCGTATGATTTCGTAATTAAGGGCGCTGACAAAATTTCACTGAGAATTAATTACACTTACCGTGCTTATCTTTACAGGAAAAAGACGGTGGAATATCTTACGGACATTGATGTCAGCGGCGAAAAAGATGATATGAATATGCCGGAGCTTACGCTTTATTTTGCAGACAAGAGCGAAAGCATATGGGATATCGCAAAAAAATTCTCCACAGACATGAATCTTATTATGGAAGAAAACAATCTTTCCTCGGATATAATCGAAAACAAAATGGTACTGCTTGTTCCGGGAATGTGAGGTAGACTATGAATAACAATATTTACAATGATATTTCTAAGCGAACAGGCGGCGATATCTATATCGGCGTTGTGGGACCTGTAAGAACAGGAAAGTCCACATTTATCAAACGTTTTATGGATGCCATGGTGCTTCCTAATATTGCTGATGATTATGTTCGTGAAAGGGCTCAGGATGAACTGCCACAATCAGCGGCAGGCAGGACGATAATGACAACGGAGCCTAAGTTTATACCCGAAGAGGCCGTTGAGCTGACAATGGACGATAATCTCAAAATGCGTGTAAGACTCATTGACTGCGTCGGCTATATTGTCCCAAGCTCAGTGGGGTACATTGAGGATGAGCAGCCTCGCATGGTGATGACGCCGTGGTATGATGAGGAGATACCGTTTAATATGGCGGCGGAAATAGGCACTAAAAAGGTAATTACTGAACATTCTACAATAGGGCTCGTCATAACGACTGACGGCTCAATAAGCTCAATTCCACGTGATGAATACCAGGAAGCCGAGCAAAGGGTAATTGATGAGTTAAAAGAGCTTGACAAACCCTTTATAGTTCTTATGAACAGCGCTCAGCCCCAGTCAAGCGAAACGATACGCCTGTGCGAAGATCTTACGCAGGAATACGGCGTTCCCGTAATTCCGGTCAACTGCCTGGAACTTACCGAGCAGGAAGTAAAGGATATTCTGTCAGATATCCTTTATGAATTTCCTGTTACTAAAGTCGGCATCCATTTCCCGTCATGGATAAACAATCTTGAAAAAGACAATTATCTCAGGTCGTCGGTATTTGACACCATCAGGGAGAATGTTGCGCAGATAAATACAATCAGAAGTATTAAAAATTTCGCAGCAGCAATTGAAAACAATGACTATATTGAATCAGTTTCCGTTACTTCGCTTGATTTGTCCGACGGCTCAGTAAGTATGAAATTTTTTGTTGATAACAAGTATTTTTATCAGATACTTTCAGAGCAGTGCGGCATAAGTGTTAAGGACGAAAAAGACCTTATGAGCAATTTTGTAACTTTAGTTGCGATGAAAAACGAGTACGAGCGTTTTTCAAAAGCTCTTGCCGATGTTGAGGAAACAGGCTACGGTATCGTTATGCCTGAAATGAATCAGCTGTCCCTGGGTGAACCTGAGCTTATGAAGCAGGGAGGACGCTACGGAGTGAGACTCAAAGCCGAGGCGCCGTCAATTCATATGATAAAATGCAATACTTATACTGAGGTTGCGCCGATAGTCGGAAGCGAGAGTCAGAGCCAGGAGCTTGTTATGTATCTTCTTAAAGAGTTTGAGGAGAATCCGTCCGATATCTGGAATACGAATATGTTCGGTAAATCGCTTCATGAGCTTGTAAGCGAGGGACTTAACAACAAGCTTTATCGTATGCCTCTTGATGCCAGAAATAAATTCAGGGAGACCATAGAACGTGTTATCAACGAAGGCTGTAACGGACTTATCTGTATTATTCTGTAAATAAAAAGGTCGCAGCTTTACGCTGTGACCTTTATCAATATCAATACTGTTATAATTATTTGTGCGGCAATAATAAGAGGCAAGCCTATCATGAATTTTTTATGCAGTGTTTTGTGGTGAATCTTTTTCATAGTAAAATATTCGCCCAAAGCACCGCCGAGTATCGCTGCCGTCATGAGCGAATTTTCGGATATTCTGCGCTTGTTATGTACCGCTTTCTTTTTATCAACAGCAGCCATAAGAGAAGCCAGCAGATTGATTAAAACGATATACGAGACTATTGCCGCAATAAGGATTGGTTCCTGCATAAATCAAAATTTCTTAAGCGGCTTAAGGTCATAATTCCCGATTGAAAGTTTCTGACCTTTTTTAAAGCTGTCGCCCTTGGACTCATCAACGGTAAATACTCCTGCACACTCAGGGCACACGAGAAAGTAGACCGTTTTGCAGTCAAGGAGCGTTATGTTTGCGGCGAGCCTTCTGTCCATATTGGAAAAAACACCGAAGTGCACTTTTTTGCCGCATGACGGGCATGTGAGTTCCAGAGATTCGCCTTTTGATTTAACTCTTAAAGAATTACCGAGTCTGTATTCCATAAAATCACCTATAATATTCTACTATAAATTTAGGATGTGTTCAAGTGTATAAAAAAATTATTTCAGTAGTGCTGATAGTTTTGTTCCTTGCAGGATGTACGGCGCAGGGAACAGAAAAAAATGACAGCCCAAAGTCAGCGGAGTATGTAAAAGCCGTCTGGATGACGTACTATGAGCTTTCAAGCTTTACTCAGGACAACGATGAACAGGAATTCAAAAAACAAATAAGCAAAGCATTTAAAGAGCTTGAGTCAAACGGATTTAACAGAGTGACAGTACAGGTTAGACCGTTTGCAGACGCTTTTTACAAATCTGATTATTTTCCTGTCAGCGCTTACTGCTTTAAAAGTCAGGGCAGTGAGCTTTTATATGACCCGCTTGCCATTATGACAGAAGCCGCTCATAAATACGGACTGTCAATAGAAGCGTGGATTAATCCCTACAGAGTCAGCTCGTCAACGGATTTTTCAGAACTTTCCGATAAAAACAAGGCTGTTGAATGGAAAGATACTGATAATTTAATTGTCTGCGACAGCGGAATTTATTTTAATCCTGCAAGCAGTGAGGTTACCAAGCTTATATGCAACGGCGTCAAGGAGATTGTCGAAAATTATCAGGTAGACTCAATATGTTTTGACGATTACTTTTATCCTGATACAGATAAAAGCATTGATGAGTCGTCATATAAGGCTTATACGGAAAATTCCGGCGAACTTTCACTTGAGGACTGGCGCCGTGAAAATGTAAGCAATATGGTTAAGGAAGTTTATTCCACGGTAAAATCAGTTAATGAAAACATTACTTTCGGAATAAGTCCTGCGTCAGATATAGAAAACGACCGTGACAGCCTCTATGCTGATGTTGAAAAATGGTGTACCTCCGAGGGATATATTGATTATATCTGCCCTCAGATTTACTTCGGATTTCTTAATGAGAATCAGCCTTTTATGAAAACAACGAAAAACTGGATTCAAATGTCCGACTGCACGATGTACGTTGCCCTGCCGCTTTACAAAGCAGGCAAAGAGGATGAATTTGCTGGAGACAGTGGAATAAATGAATTTGTTGATAATAACAACATTATCGCAAGGCAGGTTACATATCTTTCAAAGCTTGAAAGTGTAAAGGGATTTTATATCTTTTCTTACAGTTCGCTTAAAGATAATGACGAGACAAAGAATCTTTATTCAGCCATGCAGTAGTCGTCGCAGCAATCAGTCACTGTGACAGAAATTATTTTGCCTATAAGAGTTTTGTCCTCACTTTTAATTCTGACGGGAATATAGTTTTCTGTGTAGCCCTGAAATACTCCCGGCTCAATTTCATTTTCAATCAACACGCTGACGGTTTTTCCGACAGTGTTTTTGAAATAATCATTACGAATCTTTTCCGTCATCTCAATCATTTTTGCGGCACGTTCTTCTTTTATATGTTTCGGCACGCTGTCTCCTTTTCTGGAGGCGGCAGTTCCCGGACGCTCACTGTACGGGAATACATGAACCTTTTCAAAGCCGATACTTTTCACAAAATTAAAGCTGTCTGTAAAATCTTCATCGCTTTCGCCGTTAAAGCCTACCATAACGTCGGTGGTTATGGCTGAATTATCAAAGGTGCTCCTGATTTTTTTGCAAAGTTTGGCATACTCGTCTGCTGTGTAGTGCCTGTTCATGCTTTTCAGCGTATTATCGCAACCGCTTTGAAGTGAAATGTGAAATTGAGGACAGAATTTATCTGTTGCAGACAGTTTTTTTAGTATATCGTCCGTTATATGGTCAGGCTCAAGGGAACCCAGCCGCACACGCTCAATACCGTTTGTCTTGGCACAAATTTCTACTGCGTCAGCTATATCATAATTTTCGCCCTTGCCGTAGGCGGACAGGTTGATTCCCACAAGTACGATTTCTTTTATGCCGCTGTCAGCAAGCGTTTTCACTTCTTTTTCAAGTTCTTTCGGGTCTTTTGAACGCACTCTGCCTCGTGCCATGGGTATTATGCAGTAAGAGCAGAATCTGTCGCAGCCGTCTTCAATTTTAACGAAAGCTCTGATTCTGTCGCTGAATTCATCAATAGAGCATCTGCGGAATTCATCGCCGCTTTCGTGCTTTTCTATGTGGACAAGCCTGCTTTTTTTCAGCTCGTATTCGTTGATTAGATTAAGAATATCAAAATCGTTTTTGTTTGACAGCACTATATCTGCCTGCTCAAGCGCCTGTGCGTCCTCAGGAAAAGCCTGGGGCATGCATCCTGTAAGAATTACAACTGAATCAGGATTACGCCTTTTAAAGCGTCTGACGCTCTGACGTGTTTTCTGGTCGGCGGTTGCAGTAACGGTGCAGGAATTAATTATATAATAATCTGCTTTTTCGTCGTGAGGCACAATTTCAAAACCTGCCTTTTTCATCAGTTCGCTCATATATTCTGTTTCATATTGATTCACTTTGCATCCGAGTGTATAAAATGCGGCTTTCATAAACATCACCTGTTTTATCTTTTGGGTGATTATATCATAAATTAATGTTAATCTGCAAGTATTGCCGCCTTTTACTCATTAAATCATTTTGGCGTTAATATATTATACTGGTGATTAATATGAAAAGAGTAATTGTATTTATTTTATCTGTGTGTTTTGTTGTAAATCTGCCTTTGAACGTATACGCTGCAGATAAGAAGGAGAGCGAGCTAACGGCTGTGTCAAGTATACTAATGTGTATGGACACCGGTGACGTTATCAGTGAAGATAATGCTTATGAGCATGTTTCACCGGCGTCTGTTACAAAAATTATGAGTATACTGCTGATTATGGAAGCCATTGATTCCGGCAAAATATCTTTAAGCGATATGGTTACCGCAAGCGAAAATGCCCAGTCAAAGGGCGGCTCACAAATATGGCTTGAGACAGGGGAGCAGATGAGCGTTGAGGATCTTCTCAAAGCAGTTGTAATTGCGTCAGCAAACGACGCCTGCACGGCGCTTGGGGAATATGTCGCCGGAAGTGATTCAGCTTTTGTTAAAATGATGAACGATAAGGTCGAGGAACTGGGGCTCAAGGATACAAATTTTGAAAACTGCACCGGACTTGACGACACAACTGTAAATCACTATTCCTGCGCTTACGACCTTGCTGTTATCGCAACAGAGGTTATGAAATATGATTTGATAAAAAAATACTCAACAGTCTGGCTTGATTCCCTCAGAAACGGTGAGACAGAGCTTAACAACACGAATAAGCTTGTAAATACATACGACGGTATTACAGGTCTGAAAACAGGCACAACGTCAAATGCCGGCTTTTGTTTGTGTGCTACGGCTACACGGGACGGAATGAGTCTTGTGTCCGTTGTCCTCGGCGCCGAAACAAGTCAGGAGCGATTTGATCTTGCGTCTCAGCTTCTTGATTTCGGCTTCAATAATTACAAACTCTGTCCGATAGAAATTGACAGCAGTAAAATAACCGAGATAAAAGTCAAAAACGGTAGATTAAAGAAAACAGTGCCTGTTTCTGCAAATTATGAAAGTATACTTGTTACTAAGGACTGCGAAAACTTTGAATACGAATACAATATAAAAAATTCAGTATCCGCCCCTGTTAGAAAAGGCGACCCCCTGGGAGAAATCGTGGTTATGAGTGCGAATTCTCAAGTCGCTTCTGTTGAGTTAGTTGCAAGTGAAGATATAAAAAAGGTTAATTTTTCTTATATATTTAGTGAATTAATTAAAAATATTTAATTAATAAATACAAAATCTATTGCAACTGGATGAAAAATGGTGTACTATATCAACTTAGTGATTGAATATCTTTTATATTTAAAGATAATATATTAAAGGACATTAATGTACGAAAAGGGGCGAATAATATGTCAGTTAAATTTATTTCAGATCACTGCAAGGATGTCACCTGTGACGACATCAAGAATATGACAGACAATGCTTTAGCCGCATTGGATACTCTCCATAATAAAACAGGCGAGGGAAATGATTTTCTCGGCTGGGTAACACTTCCGTCCGATTATGACAAGGAAGAGTTTTCCAGAATCAAGAAAGCAGCCGAATTCATTAAAAACAACGCTGATGTTCTCATTGTTATCGGAATCGGCGGTTCCTATCTCGGTGCAAGAGCTGTTATTGAAGCTCTCACTTCACCGAATTATAATCTTTTAAATAAGGATACACCCGATATTTACTTTATCGGTAACTCAATAAGTCCTTCAATGCTTAACGAAACGCTTGCGCTTTGTGAGGGCAAGGATATCTGCGTAAATGTAATCAGCAAGAGCGGTACTACCACAGAACCTGCCATTGCTTTCAGAGTATTCCGTGACCTTGTAAACAGCAAGTACTCTAAGGAAGAAGCCGCAAAGAGAATATTTGCCACAACTGATAAGGCAAAAGGCACTCTTAAAGAACTTGCTGACGCTGAGGGTTATGAGACATTCGTAGTACCTGATGACGTAGGCGGCAGATTTTCAGTTCTTACTGCTGTCGGTCTTCTTCCGATTGCTGCTGCCGGTATTGATATCGACGCACTTATGGAAGGTGCTGAGGCGGCACGTGAAGCATACAATACTCCCGACATTGAGAAAAATGATGTCATCAAGTATGCCGCAATCAGAAATGTACTTTATAATAAGGGAAAGAAACTTGAGTGCTTCGTATCTTACGAGCCATGCATGGCTATGTTTAACGAATGGCTCAAACAGCTCTTTGCCGAGAGTGAAGGTAAGGACGGCAAAGGACTTTATCCTGTATCATGCGTATTTTCAACAGACCTTCATTCAGTAGGTCAGTTTATTCAGGAGAGCGGCGCTGCTCTTATGTTTGAAACCGTGGTTAAATTCAATAAGCCAAAGAGCGATTTTATTATCACCGAGCAGGAAGGCAATATTGACGGTCTTAACTTCCTAGCCGGAAAGCCTATGAGCTATGTCAATGAAAAGGCAAGAGAGGGCACTCTTTTAGCTCATACTGACGGCGGGGTAAACAATCTTGTTATTGAATGCGACAGCATATCGGCTCATACTATGGGTATGCTTATCTATTTCTTTGAGAAAGTATGTGCGGTTTCCGGCTATATTCTCGGGGTTAATCCGTTCAATCAGCCGGGCGTTGAAAGTTATAAGAAGAATATGTTTGCTCTTCTCGGCAAGCCGGGTTATGAATCTCAAAAAGAAAGTCTTGAAAAACGTCTTGGCATATGTTAAGATGTAGATGTAAATAATTAGCCTTTGGAGGAATAATAATGATCAAACTTATCATTGGTAATAAGGGACACGGAAAGACAAAAAAATTGATCGACCTCGTAAATCAATGCGTTGAAGTTTCCAACGGTAACGTTGTTTGCGTTGAAAAGGAGCCGAAGCTTACATATGATGTTTCATCAAAAGCTCGCCTGCTTGAAACTGAAACTTATCTCATTAACGGTCACAAAGCATTTTATGGCTTCCTTGCAGGAATTTGTGCCGGTAACTACGACGTAACGGACGTTCTTGTGGATGCTACATTCAAGATCGTCGGCAGGGAATATGAAAAGCTTCCTCAGTTTTTTGAAATGCTTTCTGAGCTTTCTGAGGCTACAGATGTTAATTTCTATTTCACCATTAGCTGTGACAAGGAAGACCTTCCTGTGGAGATTTTCGATTACTGTGAAGAAATATAACAAATTTCAAGCCGCTGTTTTCAGCGGCTTGTTTTATTCTATACTATGATGATTAAAAAATTACCTAACAAAATATTGAAATATGTAAATAATTCTCATTATACTTTTGATTCTGTTGGACAGTCAGAATCAGAGATTATTTTCTTTGATGAGTTCGTTTAATGTGACTATAAAAAATTACTGTAATGAATTATTTGAAAAATTAGGTGTTGAACCTAACTGGGATAAAATAAGATATTACATTTTGCTTGATGAATTGTTTTAAAATTGACTATGAATGATATAAAAGTATTCGGCAAACGGAATAAAAATGAAACCTATGTTGACAGAATAGGCGCATATATTATTGCCGAGAAAGACGGATGTTTTGCGGCTGTTGAGACGCCGAGAGGATTTTTTCTTATCGGCGGTGGTATTGAAAATAACGAGAGCCATATTGACTGTATAAAACGTGAATCCCTTGAGGAAACAGGGCGTAATGTTCAGATTGACGGATATCTTTGTTCTGCTGAAATATTCACCGTCCATGACAGGCTCGGACCTTTTCATCCAGTACAGTATTATTACTACGGTAAATTGTCGGATATTGCCGCTGTTCCCATCGAAAGTGACCACAATTTGCGCTGGCTGTCATATCCGGATGAGTGTGGCAAGCTGTTTGTTCCGGCGCAGAGATGGGCGGTGCAAAAATATTTTGAAGACATTATTTTCCAAAAGTCAACATAATTTATTTTTTGAAATTATCTATTGACAAAGGGCAGGCTAATATATATAATACTAAGGTGCAAGTGCGAGCGGCGCTTATGAGGTGATTTTATGAAAATTGACCTTACTGATTTGTTTAACGGCAATTCAAAGGAGCTTAATATCAGCCATACAGTCGATATGAGCGATTTGGTATACAGTACCTATACGCCGATAAAAGAAGGCGTTAAAGTCAACGGTAAGTTGTACACCAGGGCTGACGTAGTGTTCCTTGATGTTGATATCAGCTTCACCTTCACCGGTTTTTGTGACAGGTGCGCCGAGGACTTAACTAAAAATTTTGATTTTAAAATCAAGAAGGTCGTTGTTGAAAAACTCCAGAATGAGAAGGATGACGACGATTATATTGTAGTAGAGAACAGAGTGTTTGATCTTGACGCTTTTGTGTGGGAAGAGGTTTCCCTCAGCCTTCCGTCAAAAATGCTTTGTTCTGATGATTGTAAGGGACTTTGTCCGCAGTGCGGCGCAAATCTCAACGTCAGTGAATGTGACTGTAAAAAGGATATTGATCCGAGACTTTCCGCTCTTTTGCAGTTGCTTGATGAATAAATTAAATTTGCTTTTTAATAAAGGAGGCACTTAAAATGGCAGTACCAGCAAGAAAAACTTCAAAGGCAAGAAAGAATAAAAGACGTTCAAGTGTTTGGAAGATGGACGCTCCGACACTGGTAAAATGCTCTAACTGCGGCGGCTATACAGTATCACATAAAGTTTGCAAAAACTGCGGATACTATAACGGCAAGGAAGTTATCAGCACTGAAGAAGCGTAAGTTTTTTAAATTCAGAGGACGGACAGATTTGTCCGTCTTTCTTCTTATAAACAGTTAGGAGGAGTTTATGGCTAAATCTGTTGTTGCCGTTGTCGGACGGCCGAATGTCGGCAAGTCGACGCTGTTTAACAAGCTGACCGGCAGCAGAATGTCCATAGTTGACGATACACCGGGCGTAACCCGTGACAGAATATACGGCGACTGCGAATGGCTTGATAAAAAATTCCTGCTGGTGGATACCGGCGGAATTGAGCCTGACAGCAACGATGTGATTCTAAGCCAGATGCGTGCTCAGGCTCAGATTGCCGTGGATACAGCCGACGTTATAATTTTTGTTACTAACCTGCGTGACGGCGTCGTGGCAAGCGACTATGAGGTTGCGGCAATGCTTCAAAAAAGCGGCAAGCCGATTGTCCTTTGCGTCAATAAATGCGACAGCATCGGCGAAGTGGACCCGGAATTTTATGAGTTTTATAATCTCGGATTAGGTGATCCTGTGGCTGTTTCAGCAATTCACGGACACGGAACAGGTGATCTTCTTGATGAAGTTGTAAAATTCCTGCCTGAGCAGGAAGAAGAGGACGACGATGACGAAATAATAAATGTTGCGGTTATAGGAAAGCCGAATGTCGGCAAATCCTCGCTGGTTAATAAAATAAGCGGCGCACAGAGAGCTATTGTTTCCGATATAGCGGGTACGACGCGTGATTCAACTGATACTCTTGTTGAGAATCAGTACGGTAAGTTCAATTTTATTGACACTGCCGGATTAAGGCGAAAGAGCCGTGTCAGTGACGCAATTGAGAAATACAGCATAATTCGTGCAAGAACCGCCGTTGAACGAGCAAACGTTTGCGTTATCATGATTGACGCAACGGAAGGATTTACAGAACAGGATTCAAAGGTTGCAGGAATTGCGCTTGAGGAAGGCAAAGCGTGCATAATTGCCGTTAATAAGTGGGATGCCGTAGAAAAAGACGGCAACACTATGAATGAGTACAGAAAAAAGCTTGAAAATGACTTTTCGTTTATGAGCTATGCTCCTATCATTTTTATTTCTGCCAAAACCGGTCAAAGATTAGATAGACTTTATGAGCTGATAGCTTTTGTTCACTCGCAAAATTCCATGCGTATTTCAACAGGAAAGCTCAACGAGGTGCTTGCTGACGCAACGGCACGTGTTCAGCCACCGACAGACAAGGGCAAGAGGCTTAAGATTTATTATATGACCCAGGCGTCCACCCGTCCGCCTACATTTGTTTTCTTTGTTAATAATTCACAGCTTTTCCATTTTTCTTACCAGAGGTATCTTGAAAATCAGCTTAGGGATATTTTCGGACTTGACGGAACTCCTGTAAGATTTATTATTCGTGAAAGGGGAGAAGGTAAAAAATAATGTCATACATTGCCTTTATTCTCATTGTGGTTATTTCTTACTTGTTGGGCAGTCTCAATTTCGGGGTTATATTGTCCAACAGAGTGAAAAACGATGATATAAGAAATCACGGAAGCGGCAATGCCGGAACAACTAATATGCTGAGAAACTACGGCAAAAAAATAGCTTTTTTAACCATTGCAGGAGATATGCTTAAGGTATTTGTGTCTATTGGCATTTCATTTGCAATTATTAAATTTTTGCCGATGGCAATAGGCGATTTTACAGCCGTAACTTTAAAAGGAATAGACTCAAACATCTATATCAAATCACTGTCTGGTTTCTTTTGTGTGCTTGGTCACATATTCCCGTGCTATTTCGGTTTTAAGGGCGGCAAGGGTGTAGCAACGGCTGGAGGCATGGTTTTTGCCATTGACTGGAGAATAGCTCTGATACTGCTGGCTGTATTCGTTCTTGTTTTGCTTGTTTCAAAATATGTTTCTCTCGGCAGTTTAGTTATGGCTCTGTTGTATCCGGTATTTATCTATGTGTTTCACAGAAGTCCGGCGCTTACAGGTATTGCAGCAGTATTTACCATTGTTGTAGTTGTTGCTCACAGAAGCAATATAAAAAAGCTGATTACACACACAGAGAGTAAAATCAGCTTTAAATCAAAAAAATAATTTTAAATAACAAATAAAGAAAAAGTCCGCCGGCACATAAGCACCGGCGGATTTTTTCTATTCTTAAAAATTAATTATGCGAAATTATTATGCTCTTTCAACCTTACCTGAGCGAAGGCATCTTGTGCATACATAAACTCTTTTAGGAGAGCCGTTAACAATAGCCTTTACTTTTTTAATGTTTGGTTTCCAGGTTCTGTTTGATCTTCTGTGTGAATGAGAAACCTTAATGCCGAAAGATACGTCTTTTCCGCAGTATTCACATTTTGCCATTTGCGAACACCTCCTTAAAAACTTAGAACAGTTGGTATAATATCACAAGTCATTATAAAATGCAAGTATTTTTTTATCCTTTTTTTCAAAAAGAGTCATATTTTATACTTTTTAGTATTAATTATTGATTTTAAATACAATATACAGTATAATAATTATTAATATCTAAAAATATATTTCATTAATGGAGGATATAAGATAAATGGCTTCTGATAAGAAAACAGCCCTTGAATCCGCAATGAAACAAATCGAAAAGAAATACGGAGCAGGGGCGGTTATGCGTCTCGGTGAAAATTCAAAGCTTAAGGTTGACGCTATTTCAACAGGCTCGCTTTCACTGGATATTGCTACGGGTATAGGCGGTCTTCCAAGGGGAAGAATCGTTGAAATTTACGGTCCCGAGTCAAGCGGTAAGACAACTCTTGCGCTCCATTGTATTGCCGAAGCTCAGAAGCTCGGCGGTGAGGCTGCGTTTATCGACGCAGAGCATGCGCTTGACCCGATATATGCCGCTAACCTCGGCGTGGACGTTGATTCACTTCTTGTTGCTCAGCCTGATTACGGTGAGCAGGCTCTTGAAATAACCGAACAGCTTGTCAGCAGCGGAGCTGTTGATATTGTTGTTGTCGATTCAGTTGCCGCACTTGTTCCCAAGAGCGAAATAGAGGGCGATATGGGCGACAGCCATGTAGGTCAGCACGCAAGGCTGATGTCACAGGCGCTTCGTAAGCTTGCCGGAACAGTTAATAAGACTAACTGCATTATTATATTTATCAACCAGCTTCGTGAAAAGATTGGCGTTATGTACGGCAATCCCGAAGTTACCACAGGCGGCAGGGCGCTTAAATTCTACGCTTCAATAAGAATTGACGTAAGAAAGGGCGAACAGCTTAAAAACGGCTCCGAAATTCTCGGCGCCCGCACAAAGGCTAAAATAGTAAAGAACAAGGTCGCTCCGCCGTTTAAGTCAGCGGAATTTGACATTATGTACGGTAAGGGAATCAGCAAGGAAGGCGAGATTCTTGACATGGCTGTTGAATTTGATATTATCCACAAAGGCGGCTCATGGTTCTCATACGGTGACCGCAGACTCGGACAGGGCAGAGATAATGTTAAGGCTCTTATTAAAGACGATCCTGAATTTGCCGCTGAGCTTGAAAAACAGATAAAAGAAAAAATGGCTGAGATTCAGGAAAGCTCTGACCATAAATACAGGGCAAAAGCCGCTCCTATGGCAAAAACAGAGACTGAAGCAAAAGCTTCTGCAGCTTCTTCTGCCAAGACCACCAGAGCCGAGGCGAGAGCAAAGCTTGACATTGCCGTAGAGGACGACGAAGACTGATGATCATCAGGCATCAAAAGGGCAGGGGAAATAAAATTCATCTTTATCTTGATGATGAATATGTTATTACCACTGACGCTAATTTCTGGGCAGACAATTACATATCTGACGGAACTGAGGTAGATGAGGATGAGTGGCAGGAGCTTGTCGAGGGTATCAACTACAAAAAGGCGCTTAATAAATGCGCCGACCTGCTCTCAAGACGTGACCATTCCGTTAAAGAAATGAAAATGAAGCTTCAGCGTACTGTCGACAGTAAAAGCGCCCAGAAAGCAATTGACAGGTATATTGAGGCAGGCTATCTTGACGATGAACGCTTTTGCCGAAGCCTCGTTGAATATCTGATTAATAACAAAAAATATTCGGAAAATCATATCAGACAGGAATGCTATAAGCGAGGTATCAGCAGTGATATCATAAACAATGTTCTTGAAGATTTTTACATTGACAATGTTGACACCATCGTGGAATTGATTCAAAGCAAATATCTGTCTAAGCTTCAGCAGGAAAACGGTACTCAGAAAGTTATTGCCGCTCTGATGCGAAAAGGATTTTCTTATTCTGATATAAAATCTGCATTTTACAGGCTGGAAAAAGATGAAATTTAAAGTTGGAATGATATCGCTGGGATGCCCGAAAAACCAGGTTGACGGCGAAATAATGCTGCAAAAACTGAATATGGGCGGATTTGAGACTGCACAGTCGATTGAAGACAGCGATGTTATGGTTATTAACACCTGCGGCTTTATTGAAGACGCCAAGCGTGAGGCGATTGAAACTATTCTTGAAGTAGCTGAATATAAAACCGCCGGGCTTATAAGCGCAATTGTTGTAACCGGCTGTCTTGCTGAAAGGTATCAGGACGAAATACTGAAAGAAATACCCGAAGTTGATGCAGTTATCGGCATAGGCGCTGACCGTGATATCGTAAAGGTGTGCCAAAAGGCGCTTGTAGGCGTCAGGAGCAGCTTTTATCCCGACAAGAAGTATCTTTTGCTTGAAGGCGACAGAATGCTTTCAACGCCGCCCCACTGGGCTTATTTGAAGATTAGCGACGGCTGTGACAATAGATGTTCTTACTGCGCTATTCCCGGAATCAGAGGCGGCTACATAGAACGCTCTATGGAAAGCATATTGAACGAGGCTGAGCAGCTTGCTGAAAAAGGCGTAAAAGAGCTTATAATCGTTGCTCAGGATACTACAAAGTACGGTGTTCAGCTATACGGCGATCAGAAGCTTGCCGAGCTTTTAAGAAGGCTTGTCAAAATTGACGGCATAGTATGGATAAGACTTTATTACTGCTATCCTGACAGAGTAAGCGACGAGCTCATAGACGTTATTGCTAATGAGGAAAAAATATGCTCATATATTGATATTCCGCTTCAGCACTGCAACAAGGATATTTTACGTTCAATGAACAGAAACGGCTCATACGACAGCCTCAGGGATTTGCTGTTCAAAATGAAAGAGAGAATTCCCGGTTTGTCGCTGCGCACAACGTTTATGGTAGGATTCCCCGGTGAAACTGAAGAACAGTTTGAAGAGCTTTGCCGTTTTGTAAAAGAAATTAAATTTGACAAAATGGGATGCTTCGCCTTTTCCATGGAAGAGGATACTCCCGCTTATGATTTTGATAATCAAATTGATGATGACGTAAAAAAACGCAGAGCGGAAGTACTTATGGATATTCAGTATTCCATAACTCAAAACGCAAATGAAGAGCGTGTCGGCAATGTTTATAAAACAGTAATTGATGAAAAAACTGACAACGGATATTTAGGACGTTCGTATCTTGATTCGCCTGAAATTGACAGCGCAATCATAATTTCATCTGATTGCAAGCATGAAATAGGCGACTTTATTGATGTTAAAATTACTGATTATGACGGTTACGACCTGATAGGAGAAGAAATATGAATTTACCAAATAAAATTACTGTTTTCAGATTTTGCTGTATACCTTTTTTGATGGCATTTGCCTTTATTGAATTTCCTTATCACTGGGTGGCAACACTTATTGTGTATTTCATCGCCTGCATGAGCGATAAGGTTGACGGCTATATTGCCAGAAAAAACGGCGTTGTTACTGATTTCGGAAAGCTCATGGATCCGCTTTCCGACAAGAGCCTTGTTTTTGCGGCTTATTTGATTTTAATAAATATGGGCTGGCATACGGATATATGCATAATGCTGATGCTTGCAAGGGAATTTCTTGTTGCAGGAATAAGAATGGCCGCCGCCACCACAGGCGAAGTCATTGCCGCCAATGCATTTGGCAAGTGCAAGACTTTTTTACAGATGGCAACTACCGGAATGACATTCCTTTTGCTTGCCATTGGCGAGGGTGCTGCCGATATAGATATGACTACGCCGTGGCTTAATACATACTGCACCATCGCATTCTGGATTGTGTCAGTTGTAACTGTACTCAGCGGTCTTATTTATGCCAAGGACGGCTGGCATCTCATTAAAACAAAATAAATGTTGCAATTTTTCATATATTTAATATAATATTATTTGAATAGATTTTAATTTTCATCGCCTCTGTCGGGTGACAGGGGCATTTTTCATTACTCTGTTGTCATAATAATTTAGGAGGAAGACAATGTTCAGCTCGTTTAAAGAGGATGTCAGGTGCTTTATGGAGCACGATCCTGCGGCGAGGAGTCCTATTGAAATTGTGCTGCTTTATCCGGGCTTTAAAGCTCTCAGAAGCCATAGGAAAGCCGCTTGGTTTTTAAGGCACAATATGCCTTTTATTGCTAGATATATCAGCCAACGAACTGCTCATAAAACGGGTATAGAAATTCATCCGGGGGCAAAAATCGGCAGAAGAGTCTGCATTGACCACGGCTGTGGTGTTGTTATCGGTGAAACTACTGAAATCGGCGATGACGTAATGATATATCAGGGGGTTACGCTGGGCGGAACGGGTAAGGATGTCGGCAAGCGTCACCCCACAATCGAAAGCGGAGTTATGATTGGTTCCGGTGCAAAGGTACTTGGACCGATAACTGTCGGCAGGAATGCCAAGGTTGCCGCCGGAGCGGTTGTGGTAAGGGACGTTGAGCCTAACTGTACTGTAGTCGGCGTGCCCGGTGAAGTCGTAAGAATTGACGGCGAAAGGGTAGATGATCTCGATCAGGTCAATATACCCGATCCTGTAATGAATGCCATCAGAAATAATCAGCAGAAGATAAGTATGCTTGAAGAAGAAATTAAATTATTAAAGGAGTCGATAAAATGATAATTTATAACACGATGACTCGAAAAAAAGAAGAATTTGTACCTGCGGACAAAAACGAGGCTAAAATTTATGCCTGCGGTCCTACGGTCTACAACTATATCCATATCGGAAACGCAAGACCGCTTTGTGTTTTTGATGTCCTCAGGCGTTACCTTGAATACAGGGGAATGAATGTAAAATTTGTTCAGAATTTTACAGACGTTGATGATAAGATTATTAAACGTGCAAACGAAGAGGGTTTGTCCTTCAGCGAAGTTTCTGAAAAATATATCAATGAATTCTGGACAGACGCGCACGGGCTTAACGTTCGCGACGCCAGCGTTCATCCGAAAGCTACGGAAAACATTGATGAAATAATCGAAATCATCAAATCTCTTGTTGATAAGGGATACGCATATGACGTTGACGGCGACGTTTATTTCAGGACTCTTAAGTTTGGTGATTACGGAAAGCTTAGTCATCAGCCAATTGAGGATTTGCAGTCAGGTGCAAGAATCGCCATAGGTGAGAAGAAAGAAGATCCGCTTGATTTCGCACTTTGGAAAGCCGCTAAGGAAGGGGAGCCGTACTGGGATTCTCCTTGGGGCAAGGGAAGACCCGGTTGGCATATCGAGTGTTCGGCTATGAACAGGCGCTATCTTGGTAAGACAATTGATATTCACTGCGGCGGTCAGGATTTGATTTTCCCTCATCATGAAAATGAGATTGCCCAGAGCGAATGTGCTAACGGATGCACCTTTGCAAGATATTGGATGCACAACGGCTATATTAACGTTGATAATGTTAAAATGAGCAAGTCTCTTGGTAATTTCAAGACGGTTCGTGAAATTGCAGATAAATACGGCTATGAGGTTATCAGATATTTTCTTATTTCCTCCCATTACCGTTCACCCATTAATTACAGCCTTGAAATTATTGAACAGTGCAGATCGGCGCTCGACAGACTTTATACGTGCCGTGAGAGCCTTGATTTTGCTATTAAAAACGCCATTGATATTGAAGACGATAACGAACTTATCGCTTTAATAAACAGCCGCAGAGAGCAGTTTATTAAGGCTATGGACGATGACCTTAACACTGCTGACGGTATTGCCGCAGTCTTTGAGCTTGTTAAGGACATAAACACCAAAATTCTTGATAAGAATGTATCTAAGAATGTTTGTGAAACAGCCGCCAAGGTATTTGACGAACTGTGCGGCGTTTTGGGCATTCTTTATAACAGAAAATCCAATGATCTTGGCGCTGAGATTGAGGAGCTTATTGAGAAAAGACAACAGGCAAGAGCCGCTAAAGACTGGGCAACAGCGGATAAAATTCGTGACGATTTAAACGCTCGCGGCATTATCCTGAAAGATACTCCGCAGGGCGTTACTTGGACAAAGGAGTGACGGTTATGGTAGATCGGAGAAAGTTTAAGGACACGGAAGTTTCCTTGCTTGGACTGGGCACAATGCGCCTTCCCTGCAAAACTTCGCTCAAGAGGGAGAAGAACCCGCTTATTGATTATAAAAAAGGTCAGGAGCTTGTGGATATCGCATATAAAAACGGCGTCAATTATTATGACACCGCTTATATGTATCACGTTGGCAAGAGTGAAAAATTCATCGGCACTGCTTTAAGAAAATATCCCCGCGATTCTTATTTCCTTGCAGATAAGCTTCCTATCTGGATGTGCCCTAAAAAGTCCGATATGGAAAAAATCTTCAAGAAGCAGCTTGACAGGACCGGCGCAGGTTATTTTGATTTTTATCTTCTTCATTCTCTCAAAAAAGACAGTTTTGAGAGATGTGAAAAATTCGGAGCTTATGATTTTCTGACCGAAATGAAAAAACAGGGGAAAATCAAAAATATCGGTTTTTCATTCCATGGTTCTGTAGATGATTTAAGAGAAATCGTAGCTGCTCATAAGTGGGATTTTGCTCAGATTCAGATGAATTATCTTGACTGGAAGAATCAGGACGCCGAAACGCAGTACGACATACTTACTAAGGCAGGCATCCCTGTTATTGTTATGGAGCCTGTAAGGGGCGGCAAGTTGGCAGATCTTCCTGACGAGGTTGAGGAAATGTTCAAGAAGAATGAACCCGACAAGAGCGTCGCTTCCTGGGCAATAAGATTTGTCGCAAGTCACAGTAATGTTATTACAATACTCAGCGGTATGAATTCTGTTGAACAGCTCAATGATAATTTGAGCACTCTTACGAATTTTAAAGAGTTTAGCGAAAAAGAATTTAAAATCTGTGAAAATGCAGCTGCAATACTTAATAAAAACGATGTTATCCCGTGCACAGGATGTGATTACTGCGCTGATTGTCCTAAAGAGGTAAAGATAAGCTCAATCTTCAGCGCCTACAATAAGGTCAAGACAGGGGAGCTTACAAAAGAAGAGGGCAAAGCGCTGTACAATAAAATTGACGTCAATGCCAGCGAATGTATCAGGTGCTGCAAATGCTCTGACCACTGTCCGCAGGCAATTGATATTCCTGATAAGATAAAGGAAGTTAATTCTTTCTTTGAAATTTGATTACATAATTATAAAAGAAAAAGCGAGGTTTTAACCTCGCTTTTTTATTAAAAAACACGGAGCACAGTTAAGTGTTCCGTGTAATTCTTAATCAGTTGTTGATAAGCTCTTTCATATCGTAGAGACCTGCGCCCTTGCCGTTCATATAAACAGCGGCGTTTACCGCACCAACGGCAAATACTTCTTTGCTTCTTGCAGAGTGGGAAAGCGTTATAATCTCATCACGACCAGCAAAAATTATGTCGTGCTCTCCGACAATCGTACCGCCTCTGATTGCGTGAAGACCGATTTCATTTTTAGTTCTCTTTTCACGCTTTGAATGACGGTCGTATTCATATTTCATAGGATTCGGTAAAACCTCGCATATAGCGTCTGCCAGCATAAGCGCTGTGCCGCTGGGGGCGTCAATTTTCTGATTGTGATGCTTTTCCACAATCTCAATATCAAATTCATTGCCTAAAATTTCAGCAGCTTTTTTAGCAAGGTTTGCCATAAGATTAATACCGAGACTCATATTATATGTGAAAAAGATGGGACATTCCTTAGACGCAAGTTCAATCTTTTTCTTTTGCTCGTCATCATATCCTGTGGTGCCGATAACCAGCGGTGTTTTGGTACTTTTTGCATAGTCAAGCAGTCCGTCCAGCAGAACGGGATTTGTGAAATCAATTACAACGTCAGCCTCTTCCTTAACCTCTGAAATTGACGGATAAACAGTAAAACCAGCGTCTGATTCCGTATTAAGATCAACTCCGGCAACAACCTCGCAGTCGTCACGTGAGTCAATCACGCTTCTGATTACCTTTCCCATCTTGCCGTTTGCGCCGGTTATTATAATTCTGGTCATTTTAAAAGTCCTCTTGAAAAATTATTTTATAAGTCCGTACTCAGCCATTGTTTCCTTAACATAAGCCTTGTTTTTGTCATCCATTTCAATAAGCGGAAGTCTGCACGGACCGGCATTGAAGCCGATAAGGCTGACAGCCTCTTTAACAGGAATAGGATTAACATCAACAAACATAGCCTTAGCAAGCTTCATATATTTATCCATCATTGCCTTGCTGGTTTCCTTGTCGCCGTCAAGATATTTCTGAACTATATCGTGAGTTTCCTGAGGACAGATATTTGAAAGAACAGAGATAACGCCCTTTCCGCCTCTTTCCATAATTTCATATATCTGATCGTCGTTTCCGCTCCAAATATTGAGTTCGTCGCCGCAAAGCTCACGAATTTTTTCAATCTGCTCAAGATTTCCGGAAGCTTCCTTGATACCGTTGATTCTCGGAAGTTTGGAAAGCTCATATGCAGTTTCAGGAGCGATGTTAAGACCTGTTCTTGACGGTACATTATAAAGAATTATCGGCAGGTTTGTAGCGTCGTGAATTGCCGTATAATGAGCAATAAGACCTCTCTGGCTTGTTTTGTTGTAGTAAGGAGTAACAAGCAGAAGAGCGTCTGCGCCGTTTTTGCATGCCTCAAGGCTGATATCTATAGCACAGGCTGTTGAGTTTGAGCCTGTTCCGGCAATAACCGGGATTCTGTGATTAACGTATTCAACGCACCATTTGATTGCCTCGTTGTGCTCAACTACTTTAAGGGTGGAGGATTCTCCGGTAGTGCCGCAAACTACAATTGCGTCAGTGCCGTTTTCAATCTGGAAGTCAATAAATTTTGCGAATTCCTCATAATTTACAGATCCGTCTTCATTCATGGGCGTTATAATTGCTACTGCAGCGCCGGTAAAAATAGGATTCTTCATAAAACAATCTCTCCTTAATAATTCAAGCTAAATAATCAGTCCATATATCCTTCAGCAGTTAAGAGCTCAGCAAGCAGAACTGCACCGCCTGCGGCACCTCTGAGGGTATTGTGTGAAAGACATACAAATTTATAGTCGTACTGAGTGTCTTCTCTGAGACGACCGATTGAAACTGCCATGCCTTTTTCAAGCATTCTTTCTGATTTAATCTGAGGTCTGTCATCCTCTGTAAAGTAATGAAGGAACTGCTTAGGAGCAGAGGGGAGGTTGAGCTCCTGAGCTCTGCCTGAGAAGTTTTTCCAAATATCGATGATTTCTTCCTTAGTGGGTTTGTTTTCAAAGTCTACAAACACTGCTCCAAGATGACCGTTTGAAACAGGAACACGGATGCACTGTGCAGTGAAGTTAGGCTCTGAAACAGATTTGATAACGTCGCCGTCAATTATGCCCATAAGCTTAAGAGGCTCTTTTTCGCTCTTTTCCTCTTCGCCGCCGATATATGGGATAACGTTGTCAATCATTTCAGGCCATGTATCAAATGTCTTTCCTGCGCCTGAGATTGCCTGATAAGTACAAACAAGAACGTTCTTAACCTTGAATTTCTTGTGAAGCGGGAAAATAGCCGGTACATATGACTGAAGAGAACAGTTTGATTTTACGGCAATGAATCCGCGCTTTGTGCCAAGTCTCTTTCTCTGAGCGGGAATAATGTTGATGTGCTCTGCATTGAGCTCCGGCACTACCATCGGAACATCCGGAGTAAAGCGGTGAGCGCTGTTGTTTGAAACAACCGGGCACTCGTGCTTTGCATAAGCTTCCTCAAGTGCTTTGATTTCCTCTTTTTTCATATCTACGGCGCAGAACACGAAATCTACCATTGATGTAATTTTTTCAATATCGTTTGTAGCGTCCATAACTATGATATCCTTCATTGATTCCGGGATATCAACATCCATGCACCATTTTTTGCCTACGGCTTCTTTATATGTTTTGCCGGCGCTTCTTGATGAAGCGGCAAGGCAGACAACGTTAAACCACGGATGTCCGTCAAGAAGTGTAGCGAATCTTTGGCCGACCATTCCCGTTGCACCGACAATGCCGACATTGTACTTTTTTTCCATAATAAAATCTCCTTAAAAAATTCCTTGTAAAACAAGATGATATGCAATATAATATATTGTTGTGCGCACAGGTAAATACATTATGAGAATAAAACCCAAACTGCCTGCTGCCCATATTTGTTATATATAATATCACTTAATACATATATATGTCAATTAAATTTTCGGAGAAACAAATGAAAACTTCAGACTTTTATTATGACCTGCCCGAAGAGCTCATCGCTCAGACTCCTATTGAGCCGAGAAATGCTTCAAGACTGATGCTCTTGAATAAATCAAACGGCAAGGTTGAGCACAAAATATTCCGTGACCTTACAGAGTATCTTGAACCGGGCGACTGCCTTATTCTTAATAACACAAGGGTCATTCCTGCAAGGATATACGGAGTTAAAAAGGAAACCGGCGCCGTTGTTGAATTCCTGCTTTTGAAACAAAGGGAAAATCTTGTTTGGGAATGTCTTTGCGGCCCGGGAAAACGTGCTAAAATCGGCACTGAATTTACTTTTGGCAACGGTCAGCTTGAATGTGCTGTTACCGATATTCTTGAGGACGGTAACAGAATAGTCAAATTTAAGTGCGACGGCAATATCTATACAGTTCTTGACGAAATAGGTCAGATGCCGCTTCCACCGTATATTAAGGAGAAACTCGCCGACAAAGAACGCTACCAGACAGTATACAGCGAAAAGCTCGGTTCCGCCGCAGCACCCACTGCCGGTCTCCACTTTACTCAGGACATGCTGGAAGATATAAAGAAAAAAGGTGTTAATATCGGCTATGTTACGCTTCATGTGGGCCTTGGCACGTTCAGACCGGTAAAGGTTGACGACGTAACAAAGCACATTATGCACAAGGAGCATTACATAATGCCCCAGGAGACGGCAGATCTTATCAACGATACTCATAAAGCCGGCAAGCGTGTTATCTGTGTTGGTACCACAAGCTGCCGCACAGTCGAGTCAGTAGCTACTAAAAACGGTTGCATCTGCGCTGATGAGGACGATACAGGGATATTCATTTATCCCGGATATGAATTTAAGTGCATGGATGCGCTTGTTACGAATTTTCACCTGCCTGAAAGCACACTTATAATGCTTATATCTGCTTTTGCAGGATATGATCATGTTATGAATGCGTACAAAATCGCCGTTGACGAAAAATACAGATTCTTTTCCTTCGGTGACGCAATGTTTATTTATTGAGGTTTTTTATGTTTAAAGTTTTAAAAAAAGAAGGCACTGCAAGGCGCAGTGAATTTCAGACTGTTCATGGCACGGTACAGACTCCGGGGTTCATGAATGTTGCCACAAGCGCTGCAATCAAAGGCGGACTCAGTGCCGAGGATCTTGAGAATATCGGTTGTCAGGTAATGCTTTGTAACACGTATCATTTGCATGTAAGACCCGGCGACGAGCTTATATACGACATGGGCGGTCTTCATAAATTCACTAACTGGAAAAGACCGATTTTAACAGACAGCGGCGGATTTCAGGTTTTCAGCCTTGCCAAGCTTAATAAAATCAAAGAAGAGGGCGTGACCTTTAATTCCCATGTCGACGGCAGAAAAATTTTCATGGGACCTGAAGAAAGCATGCAAATTCAGTCGCATCTGGCTTCAACAATTGCCATGGCGTTTGATGAGTGTGTTGAAAATCCCGCATCATATAAATATGCCAAGGAATCCTGTGAGCGTACTCTGCGCTGGCTTGAACGCTGTAAGAAGGAAATGGACAGGCTTAATTCCCTTGAAACAACGATTAACAGAAATCAGCTTCTTTTCGGAATTAATCAGGGCTGCACGTACGATGACCTCAGGATAAATCACATGAAGGAGATTGCCAAACTGGGACTTGACGGCTATGCTATCGGCGGTCTGGCAGTAGGGGAGCCGAAAGAGGATATGTACAGGATTATTTCTGCTGTTGAACCTTTCATGCCGGAGGATAAGCCCAGATATCTTATGGGAGTCGGCACTCCCGGCAATATTCTTGAGGGAGTCAGCAGGGGAGTTGACCTCTTTGACTGCGTAATGCCCAGCAGAAACGCCCGTCACGGTCAGTTGTTTACAAAAAAGGGTATAATTAACATAAATAATGCCAAATATGAGAGAGACGGCGGACCTATTGACGACGAATGCAACTGTCCTGTGTGCCAAAATCACAGCCGCAGTTATTTAAGGCATCTTTTCAAAAGCGGTGAGATTCTCGCTATGAGACTTGCGGTTATGCACAATCTTTATTTCTATAATAATCTTCTCAGGGAAATTCGTGAAAATCTCGATAACGGCTCGTTTGAAGATTATAAAAATGAATATTGTGTAAAACTTGATACCAGAATTTAGAAAATACTTGCAAATTGCGCAGATATCTAATATAATAAATCTATTCAAATTAGGAGGAATAAATTTTTATGGAATCAATTCTGTTAATGGCTCAGTCAGCAAGCAACAGCGCTGCATCAGGAACCGGTACTAACAGTTCCGTTTCATTCATCATAATGATGGTTGTTCTGTTCGGCGTTATGTATTTTATGATGATACGTCCCCAGAAAAAACGTCAGAAAGAAGAGCAGGAAATGCGTTCTTCACTTGAAATCGGTGATGAGATCGTTACAATCGGCGGTATTGTCGGCAAGGTCGTTACTATCCGTGAAAACGATATCGTTATTGAAACCGGTTCAGACAGAAACAAGATGAAGATTGAACGCTGGGCAGTAAGCACTAATAAGACAAAGGCTGAACAGCGTCAGAAAGAAGTTGAGGCTGCACGTGAGGCTGCCAAGGCTAAGAAAGCTGAGAAAAAATCCAAAAAAAACAAGGAAGTTGTTGACGAAACTAAAAACAACAAGGACTAATTTAATTATTAAATAACGTTCTAAATAAAAATCCCCCCGAATAATTATTTTCGGGGGGATTTTTATGCCTAAAATTAATGTTGGAAATTCTAAAAGCCTGCTTGTTAAATATGTTGTAAGAATCGTTTTAGGAACTGCTCTGAGCATATTTGTCCTTACAGCTGCGATTTCATATATCGTTTTAAAGCTTGATATTGATTTGAGTGTGCTCAAATATGTAGGAGTTGCTGTTTGTATTATCAGCGCAGTAATAATATCATTTATAAGCACAAGCGGCTTTAAAAACAATTATCTTGCGCTGTCTGCTATTTCAGTACTGCCGCTTATTGCGTTTTGCGTAATTAACGGATGCGTGAATAAAAGTTCAGCTCTGTTAATTCTCATAAAGGTTGTCGGAATAATCGCTGCGGCGTTTGTTGTTTCAATTATAAGGTCAGGCAGAAGGGCAAGGTAGATTATGAAAAATAATGAATTATCAAAGTTTGAGTCAGATAGTTTTTTCGACGAATTTGACGATAATAAAGACGAGAAGAAAAGTAATATAGATTTTGAAAAATTTTTTACCGAGAACAAATCAGTAATTTATACTGCGCTTTTTTATTCCTTCGGTCTGTTTTTAGGCGCGTATTTTTATAAAATAGCAGCCAATGATACTCTTGACGCTCTTTTAAAACCTGAGAATCACGGACTGCTTAATATGTTTGTATCAAATTTTTGTATCTATTTTTCTATTTATGTTATTGTCGTTTTCCTCGGATTT
>DXDN01000020.1 GCA_019115455.1 Candidatus Eubacterium faecigallinarum | reverse complement strand
GGGATTGTTTTCCGGTAGAAACTTTTTCGGGTAAAGGAAGAATTGAGGAAATAGAGGTTTCCTGTATTGAACCATATAGTCAAGTAATGTTCCATCTGGGATACGAGTTTGATGAAAATGATGCACATGATTTGAAGTTATTGTGTGAGACACTTCATATCGAAATTCCAAATGAGTATAGATAACTGCAAATAACAGTTTGTAGGGGAGTTCTGATACTCCCCTATAAAAATGGCTATTTATCAACTGTTTGTTGTGACATAGCCAAACAAAAAAACCTTGCTGATAACAGCAAGGTTTTTGTTTTACTTATGCAGTGATTTAATTTTAATTACTTATAAGCGAATATTCCGTTACCGTCTTCGTCAAAGGATACGGTAATTACTTTTTTAGCTTTTTTGCCGTCCTTAAAGGTTACCGTAACGGTGATTTCATCGCCCGGGAGAGTACTCTTGTCAACATCAGGATTATCAAAGAGCACATCCATTGCTCTGCTTGGCAGATAGTCAACGGCATACATAGCGGTGACTTCCTCATCGGTAAAGCCAGCCAGCGTTCTTTCGTTCAGTTCATAATAATCGACTGTAATATCGGAATCGTATGCCACTCCATATCTTTCGCCCCAGTCGTTTTCCACAAGATAAAACGCATAGCCGTCGTTATCTTCGGGATAACCTAAATTAGAACATTTTTCAAAAGACACTTGATAATTATCCAGATCGGTATCCTTACCGTCAAAATACTCGCTGATATCATAAAGCTGCGCATAATCCTTTATTCCCTGCTCCTCAGGATTTACAGTATATTGATTTATGAGTGCCTTGACCTCATCGACTCTGTCATCAGGAATCGGAATAATCACCGAATAATAATCCTGATTCTGAATATCATAATACATTTTTGCCGTATAGCCATAGGTGAGCATATCGTTTTGGCACTCGTACCTGACAGAAGCTATATCATCGCCGCTTACTGCAAGCCCGCACTGGCTGCTTACGCCGACTGACGGCGCATAGCCGCTTTCGCCGGTTATATTGTTAGTTGACCAAGCTCCCTGGGGGTCATATTCAATATTCAGTATAGGAAGACTGATTGATCCCGCGCTTATTTCCTCGGTAACATGCATATCATCGGAGGCATCCACCACCATAACCGAAAACGGTCTGTCGGTATACATTGATTTATAGCTTATCGAGCCAACGCAGGCGACTACTACCACAAGCGCCAGTGCTGCGCTTATAACAGCTTTTAACGGAAAACGTTTTTTCTTTTTTGACTTAATATTTGCGAGGATTCTTGTTTGCATAAACATATCAGGTGATACGTCGTCAAATGCTTTTTTAAATTCAGTATTACTCATATTCATATTCCTCCAGTTCTGTTTTTAACAGTTCCCTGCCTCTTTTAAGCCTCATTTTCACGGCAGACCTGCTGATTTTAAGCGCCCGGGCAATTTCCTCAGTGCTCATATCCTCATAGTAAAACAGGAAAATCGCCGTTTTGTAATTTACCGGCAGAGCTCTTACCTTCATAGCGATGTCAAGCGCTTTAGAAACATCGCCCATGGAATCGGAGGCTATCTCCTCATTGAGCTCACAATTTTTCCTGGAGTGGGACTTGAGCATATTTTTGCACTGATTCTGGGTTACTCGTATCAGCCAAGCCTTTTCATGCTCATCGTCTTTAAAAGCAGGGGCGTTATAAAGTAATTTTATAAAAACGTTTTGCAAAACATCTTCTGCGTCATGGGTGCTTCCCAACTGAAAAAAAGCTATTCTGAAAAGCATCTTTGAATATTTCTCATATTTTTCCATAAAAATATTGTCAATGCTGTCACTTTTCATCTTTTCTCCCCCTTTCACCCATAACACAACTAAAACAGAACTTCGGTCACATAAAATTCAGCCCGTATAAAACGGGCTGTAACAACTGACGGTTAACGGCAAAATCAGCCGTTTTTCAAAACTTCAAAACATTTTTTATACATAATATTAGACGAAACGACATTACGCCACCAGCCGAAATGACGAGGAGTGTAGCGGTAATATTTTTCAACCTCCATAACAAGAGAAATCAGTCCCTGAGCAAAGGCGTATCTGATTACTGTTTCTCTGTTGATACTAACGGGCGAATCTGAAAAGCCGTTATAAAAATCAATATCTTCTTTTTTATTCTCAAGCGAATCGGCAGGATTCCCAATACAGATAAAATCAAATATCTTATCTCCCCAGAAACTGCGCTCAGGGTCTATCCATGCATAACTGATATCGCCGTTTTCTTTCTCAGAACAAATTACATTTGGGTCCCATAGGTCGTAATTCACCATACAAGAGGGCACGTTCATCAAAATATCTTTATATTTGCCGGCATAGTCAAGAAGTCTTTCCCCTCTCAGCGACTTTTTGCCGGCTCTTTTTGCGTCGGACACAAGATTAGAAATCATTGAGCTGAGGGCTTCGTACCAATTCTCATAAAGTCCGTTTTGTACATAGCCGAAGCCGTCTCCCTTGATTTTATGAATTTTAGAAAGCATCTGAGCCGTGCTTTTATTTATTTCGGATTTATCCGCTTTAAGCTCGCTTCTCTGGATACCTTCAAGCTTTTCCATAATAAAATAATCCGTTTTTATCGTTTCCTTGGAAAAATCAGAGAAATACACCTGCGGAACACGTATATCAGTATTGCGTCTGATTAAATCGTACCAATATATTTCCGTTTGCATCATATTTTTCTCATAAGTCAAAACCGCAACTTCTTCAGGCGGTGCCGCTTTAATGACATAGTGCCTGTCGGCGTCAACGCTGTAAACGGCATTATACTCGCCGTCGCCCAGAGGCGATATATCGGTAATGCCGCTGATGCCGGCTTTATCAAATGCTGCGGTTATTGCTGAGCGGTCAAGGTTCATTTTTGTTCTGCTTATCATACGGATTACGCCTCCTTTTATAAGTCAAGGATATCTTTTTGTTATGATGTTGTCAACAAATTACTTCTGGTATTTAATTTTCAATAAATAAATGCCGCAGTATTGCACTGCGGCGGGAATTTTATTCTGTATCCTCTATGTACTCTTCAAGCTGTTTAAGCTTGCTTTCGCCGAAAATCTTTATGCCGTTATCATAAAGAAGCTGGGCGGTTATGCCGTTGCCTCTGACGGTGTTGCCTGTAAAAGTACCGTCATAAATTTCGCCGAAACCGCAGGAGGGACTCCTCTCCTTAAGCACTGCAAGACGGCATCCCTTTTCCTCAGCTACATAAAGCGCTTTTTCAGCTCCGTCCTCAAAATGCTCGGTCACGTCATCTCCAAGCTTATTATATACTTTACCGTTTCTTATTTCAGCAGGCGGACGTGGAATGGCAAGTCCGCCGAAGCACTCAGGACAAATGGGAATAAGCGTATGCTTATCCCCCAGAGCTATAACGCTGTCATTTTTATTATTCGAACCGCTGTATTTACAATTTTCGCCCAGCAGGCAGGCGCTTACAAGTATCTTCATTTTCTCTTTCTCCCGACAACTGCGAAAAACACGATTACAAATATAATCAAAATCACCGCCACCACCAGCGACAATGCCCTGCCCACCAGCGGTATAGCGCCTGTTATGCCGAGCAAAAGGGTTAAGAACAAAAACACAGCTACAAATATAACCACTGCCGCCGCTTTACGGTTTTTCATATAATCACCCCGGCATCTTTTACAAATATTTTATCATATTATACTCACCTTGTCTATATTACATACCAATTATATAATATTAATAACATATCTAAATATTAAAAAACGGTGTCAAAATTCTAAAAAATATTGCAAAATATCTAAATAAGTAATAATATATACACAAATTATTGTGGTTGGTACATTTTATGGATTTACTTAAGCAAAAGATTCTTGAAGAGGGCGAAGTATACGAGGGCAACATACTTAAGGTAGACGGCTTTTTAAATCATCGTATTGACATTCCTTTTATGCGCAGCGTAGGCAAAGAATTTCACAAGCTGTTCAAGGACGAGAATATTAACAAAATTCTAACTATTGAGGCGTCGGGAATAGCTATCGGCGCATTGGTAGCGCAGGAATTTGAGTGCCCCCTTGTGTTTGCTAAAAAAACAAAGACTAAAAATATTGCCGGCGACGTATACACCTCAAAGGTTGAGTCCTTTACCCACGGGACAACCTATGACATCATTGTATCAAAAAGATTCCTTGATGAAAACGACCGCGTGCTTATTGTTGATGATTTTCTTGCCATCGGCAATGCACTTAACGGTCTTATCGAGCTTGTAAACAGCAGCGGAGCTCATCTTGCAGGCTGCGGTGTTGTTATCGAAAAGGGATTTCAGCACGGCGGTGACAAGCTCAGAGCCAAGGGTATCAACGTACAGTCCCTTGCCATAGTAGAAAGCATGGACAGCAAGACCGGCAAGGTCTTCTTCAGGGACTAAGAAGCGGTTATTCGGCGAAAGCCTTATAATATAATAAATAAAATAAACGGAGGAAGAAAAATGAAACTTTCAAAGAAAATCCTTGCAGTCATTCTTTCAGCTTTATTCGTAATTGGCTGTTTTGCTGGCTGCACCAGCGGTACGGATGAGGCTGACACCACTGACAGCGCCGCTACTTCTGACATCAAAGTAGGCTTTATTTTCCTGCATGATGAAAACTCAACCTATGATCTCAACTTCATCAACGCTGCCAACGAGGCTTGCGAGGCTCTTGGAATCAGCGACGAAAACAAGATCTTCAAGACCAACGTACCGGAAGGTCAGGAATGCTACGACGCAGCTATCGACCTTGTTGATTCAGGCTGCTCAATCATCTTTGCTGACAGCTTCGGTCATGAGGACTACCTGATTGAGGCTGCTAAGAACAATCCCGATGTTCAGTTCTGTCATTCAACAGGTACAAAAGCTCACACTGAGGGACTTTCTAACTACCACAACGCATTCGCTTCTATCTACGAGGGTCGTTACCTTGCAGGTATTGCAGCAGGTATGAAGCTCAACGAAATGATCGAAGCCGGCGAATTTACTGCTGACCAGGCTAAGATCGGTTATGTTGGCGCATTTACTTATGCTGAGGTTATTTCTGGTTATACATCTTTCTTCCTGGGTGCACGCTCTGTTTGCCCAACAGCTACCATGGAAGTAACCTTCACAGGTTCATGGTACGACGAGGCTAAGGAGAAGGAAGGCGCAAACAAGCTTATTGCAAACGGCTGCAAGCTCATCAGCCAGCACGCTGACTCAATGGGCGCTCCTACAGCTTGTGAGGCCGCAGGTGTTCCTAACGTTTCATATAACGGAAGCACAATCGACGCTTGCCCTAACACATTTATCGTATCTTCAAGAATCAACTGGGCTCCATATTATGAGTACGCTATCAAGTGCGCTATGGACGGCACTGCTATTGACGCAGACTGGACAGGTCACATCTCAACTGAATCCGTACTCCTTACAGATGTAAACACAGCCGCTGCTGCCCAGGGTACTCAGGAAGCTATCGACAAGGCTATGGCAGAGCTTGAGGCTGGTACTCTTCATGTATTTGACACATCAACATTCACCGTTACAGTTACTGACGACAAGAACGTAAACGCAACTGTTGACGAAAACGGAATGCTTACATCTTACATGGCAGACGTTGACACAGACGCTAATTACACTGCTGATACTGAGGCTGTAGCAGACGGTTATTTCCATGAGTCTGAATACCGTTCAGCTCCTTACTTTGACATTCAGATCGACGGCATTGACCTTCTTGATACTGCATTCTAAGTAAATTTCGTTAAATAAATTTTATCATACGTGACCGTGCATTTATACACGGTCACGTGGCTTTTAAATAAGCAGTATTCTCGATTTATTATTGCGGAGGTAAGCGATGAAAGAAAAGCTCGCCATGGAATTAAAAGGCATAACCAAAACTTTCGGCAGCGTGGTTGCGAACAAGGACGTTAACCTTCAGGTTCGAAAGGGTGAGATTCTTGCGATTCTCGGTGAAAACGGAAGCGGTAAAACAACTCTGATGAATATGGTATCCGGAATATACTATCCCGACAGCGGACAGATATTCGTCAACGGCGAAGAGGTAGTAATCAAATCCCCTAAGGACGCCTTTGACTACAGGATAGGAATGATTCACCAGCACTTTAAGCTCGTGGACATATTCACCGCTACCGAAAATATTATTTTAGGAATCAAAGACCAAAAAAAATTCAATTTAAAAGAAGCTCAGGAAAAAGTTAAGGAAATATCAGAAAAATACGGTTTTCTTCTTGACGTTAATAAAAAAATCTATGAGATGTCCGTTTCTGAAAAGCAGACTGTTGAGATAATAAAGGTTCTTTACCGAGGCGCGGACATACTCATACTTGACGAACCCACAGCCGTTCTAACTCCGCAGGAAACGAAGAAGCTTTTCAACATTCTCCGACGCATGAAGGAAGACGGCAAATCAATTATCATTATCACTCACAAGCTTCACGAGGTGCTTGAAATCTCCGACAGAGTAACAATACTGAGGAAGGGCGAATATGTCGCAACCGTAAATACGGCTGAAGCTACAGAGCAGTCACTTACGGAAATGATGATGGGCGAAAAAGTCGACCTCAACATCACAAGAGAAGAGCCAAAATCACCTAAAAAGAGACTGGAAGTTAAAAACCTCAGCGTTAAGGGTACTGACGGCAAAATGGCGCTTGACGATGTTAATTTTAGCCTTTACGGCGGTGAAATTCTCGGTATAGCAGGCATTTCGGGCTGCGGTCAGAAAGAACTTTTGGAATCTATTGCTGGACTGCAAAAAACGCTATCAGGCTCAAGCATCCTGTACACTCCCGAAGACGAGGGAAATCAGGAACAGCTTGTGGGTAAATCTCCGAGAGATATACGCAAAATGGGTATTGCTCTGTCCTTTGTTCCTGAGGACAGACTCGGAATGGGACTTGTAGGCAATATGGACATCATTGACAACATGATGCTCAGAAGCTACAAATCGGGTCACTCAGTTTTCCTTGACCGCAAAAATCCTAAAAAGTTAGCTGACAACATCATTGACAAGCTGGAGGTTGTCACTCCCGACGCCACCACACCTGTACGCAGACTCTCCGGAGGAAATGTGCAGAAGGTACTGGTGGGAAGAGAGATTGCCTCACACCCCAAGGTACTTATGGTTGCATATCCCGTAAGAGGACTTGACATTAACTCTTCGTATACTATTTACAACCTGCTTAATGAGCAGAAAGCCAAGGGCGTTGCTATTATTTTCGTCGGTGAGGATCTGGACGTACTGATTGAGCTTTGTGACAGAATCATGGTTATAAACTCAGGCAGAATCACAGGAATCGTTGACGGAAAGACTGCCGCCAAAGACGAAATAGGACTGCTTATGACAAAAAATGCCGAAAAGGAGGAGAAATAAATGGCTGACGTACAAACTAAACACGAACCGTTATTTCATATCGTTAAGCGCGATGCACTCCCCTGGTATAAGTCATGGCTTATCAGAATCGGTGCTATCCTGATTGCTCTTGTGGTATGTGCTCTTCTGACGATGTTTCTTACTCATGAAAATCCGCTGAAAGTATACGCCACTATGTTTGACGGCGCTTTCGGCACACCGAGAAGAATATGGAATTTGCTGCAAAGTCTTGCTATGCTGCTTTGCGTTTCACTTGCCGTTACACCTGCATTTAAGATGCGTTTTTGGAATATCGGCGGCGAAGGACAGGTTCTTATCGGCGGACTTGCCACTGCCGCATGTATGATATGCCTGGGCGGCAAGATACCAAATGCTTTGCTCATAATCGTTATGATAATTTCCAGTATGCTCGCCGGTGCTGTTTGGGCGCTTATTCCTGCTATTTTCAAGGCTAAGTTTAACACAAACGAAACACTGTTCACACTTATGATGAACTATGTCGGAATACAGCTTGTTTCCTACTTTGTTATGCTTTGGGAATCACCTAAAGGCTCAGGAAAAATAGGAATTATCAATCAGGACAATCACGAGGGCTGGCTTCCGGTTATAGGAGAATATGAGTACCTGCTGAATATTATCATCGTTTTGGCTATAACGATATTCATGTATGTATACCTCAAGTACAGCAAGCATGGATATGAAATTTCCGTAGTTGGTGAAAGCCAGAACACTGCCCGATACATCGGCATAAATGTTAAAAAGGTAATTATCAGAACCATGCTGCTTTCAGGCGCAATCTGCGGTATTGCAGGTCTTCTGCTGGTTGGCGGCACGAATCACACCATCACCACCACGACGGCGGATAACCGAGGATTCACCGCAATCATGGTATCATGGCTTGCAAAATTCAATCCTCTTTATATGATACTGACGTCACTGCTTATCGTATTCTTACAGCGAGGGGCTAACGAGATATCAACTGTATTCAATCTCAATCAGTCTTTTTCCGATATTATTACAGGTATAATTCTGTTCTTTATCATCGGCAGTGAATTCTTTATAAACTACGACGTTAAATTCCGTCATTCACACAAGGAGGTAAAGTAAATGATTACTGAAACGATTATTACTTTTCTTCAGCGTGCGGTTGTTCAGGGTATACCGCTGTTATACGGTTCTACCGGTGAAATCCTTACAGAAAAATCAGGTAACCTGAATCTTGGTATCCCAGGTATTATGTACGTGGGCGGAATCAGCGGCGTAATCGGCTCATTCCTTTATGAGCAGTCGCTGGAATCAAGCGACATGATTAATCCAGTGCTCGCAGTTCTTATTCCTATCTTATGCAGCATATTCGGCTCCCTCTTGATGGGTCTGATTTACTGCTTCCTTACAGTAAGCCTGCGTGCTAATCAGAATGTTACCGGTCTTGCTATCACAACCTTCGGCGTTGGATTCGGCAACTTCTTCGGCGGTTCCCTTGTTAAACTTACTGACAGCGAGGTTCCATCCGTAGCTCTTACAGCCACAAGTAATGTTTTCAGGAAGACTCTCCCCTTTGCTGAGGACGCCGGTTGGTTCGGTGACATCTTCCTGTCATATGGTTTTATGACCTATCTTGCCATTATAATTGCAGTGGTATGCGCTATTTTCCTTAAAAAGACAAGAGGCGGACTTCACCTCAGAGCAGTTGGCGAGAATCCGGCTACAGCGGACGCTGCCGGAATCAATGTTGAAAGGTCAAAATATCTTGCCACCTGTATCGGCAGCATCATTGCCGGTCTAGGCGGTCTTTACTACGTAATGGACTACGCCTGCGGCGTTTGGTCAAACGAGGGCTTCGGTGACCGCGGATGGCTTGCTATTGCGCTGGTTATCTTCGCTATTTGGAAACCAGATATGAGTATTCCGGGTTCAATACTGTTCGGCGGTCTTTATATAATTTATCTTTATATTCCCGGACTTGCGCTTCGTACTCAGGAGCTTATCAAGATGCTCCCGTACGTTGTAACCATAATTGTGCTTATCATCAGCTCAATTCGCAACAAGAAAGAGAATATGGGACCTGCCGCTCTCGGACTGTCTTATTTCAGAGAAGAAAGATAGCGTAATTTAACTGTAAAATCACTTAACATAAATACAGACACAATAAAATCCGGCGCTTGTAATAAGCGCCGGATTTAGTTTATTTATCAGTAAATATTTATCAACAGATTAGTCCGGATAACCATTTGGATTCTGGCTCTGCCATCTCCAGGAATCCTCGCACATTTCCTCAATTCCTCTTTCAGCCTTCCAGCCGAGCTCTTTGAGCGCCTTGCTCGGGTCTGAATAGCAGGTAGCTATATCCCCTGCTCTGCGAGGACCGATTTTATAAGGAATCTTCTGACCTGACGCTTTTTCAAAGGCTTTTACAACGTCAAGGACTGAGTATCCTGTTCCTGTGCCGAGATTATAGATAAAGAGTCCTTTTTCGCCAGCGACTTTTTCAACAGCTTTAAGGTGACCTAAAGCCAAGTCAACTACGTGGATATAATCCCTTACGCCTGTTCCGTCAGGAGTATCATAATCATCGCCCCAAACGTTCAGGAACTCACGCTTGCCGATTGCAACCTGTGTGATATAAGGCATAAGATTGTTCGGAATACCGTTTGGATCTTCGCCCATAGTTCCGCTTTTATGAGCTCCGATGGGGTTGAAGTAACGCAGCAGGCAGATTGACCATTCGTTATCAGACACATAGAGATCCTGAAGAATGCACTCAATCATATACTTTGTTCTGCCGTAGGGATTTGTTACGCCGCCGACTTCCATATCCTCGGTAAGAGGAGAAACGTTGTTCATACCGTAAACTGTAGCGGATGAAGAGAAAACAATCTTCTTGCAGCCATGCTTTCTCATTACGTCAAGAAGCACGAGAGTTCCGTTTACGTTGTTGTCAAAATATTCAAGGGGCTTCTGTACGCTTTCGCCCACAGCCTTAAGTCCTGCAAAGTGAATTACTGAGTCAATACTTTCTTTTTCAAAAACTTCGCTCATACCCTCTGCGTCACGGATATCACATTCATAGAATTTGAAATCCCTGCCTACAAGAGCTTTAATTCTGTCATAAGAGCTTTTTTTGCAGTTATAAAGATTATCGACTACAACCACATCGACGCCTGCATTCATAAGCTCAACGCAGGTATGTGAGCCGATATATCCCAGACCGCCTGTTACCAATACTGACATAGCTTAACCTCCGAAATATAATTTTATTAATACCAGGAAAAGTATCCTGTTCTAACCTATTAATATGCCTTGCCCCAATAGAGCATTTTCTTGGCAGGCTTACCGCAGCATACGCACACGTCGGAAATCTGCTCCTGCTCAAAGGGAATGCAGCGTGAGCCTACTCCGGTAACTTCCTTTACCTTATCCTCACAGGCTTCATCGCCGCACCACATTGCTTTTACAAAGCCGTCGCCGTTCTCCTTAAGAGCTTTGACAATCTCGTCCATAGTTTTGCACTTATAAGTACGGTTTTCTCTATTTTCAAGGGCTTTCTGATAAAGACCGTCACGCACTTCCTGTAATTTCTGAGGGATTACCTCGCTGAGCTTATCAAGAGGAACGATGGTCTTTTCCCTGTTATGACGAGTAACAATAACACACTGATTATTCTCTATATCCCTTGGACCGAGTTCAACTCTCACCGGAACGCCCTTCATTTCATATTCGGCGAACTTCCAGCCGGGTGAATTGTCAGACTCGTCAATCTTAACCCTGCACACATCCTTAAGCTGCTGCACAACCTCATGTGCCTTATCAAGCACGCCCTCCTTATGCTGGGCAATAGGTATAACCATTACCTGAATAGGAGCCACAGCCGGCGGCAGAACAAGTCCGTTATCGTCGCCGTGCGTCATAATGATAGCGCCGATAAGTCTTGTTGTCACACCCCAAGAGGTCTGGTGAGGATATGTGAGCTTGTTTTCTTTATTAGAATACTGAATATCAAACGCTTTTGCAAAGCCGTCGCCGAAATAATGGCTGGTGCCTGCCTGAAGCGCCTTACCGTCGTGCATAAGCGCCTCAATACAATATGTGCGCTCTGCTCCGGCAAATTTATCGCTGTCTGTTTTCTGGCCTTGAACTACCGGCATAGCAAGATAATCCTGGCAGAATTTTGTATATACTCCCAGCATTCTCTCGGTTTCTTCAATAGCTTCCTGGGCAGTAGCGTGAAGAGTGTGTCCCTCCTGCCACAGGAATTCACGGGAACGCAGAAACGGTCTTGTTGTCTTTTCCCAGCGGACTACAGACACCCACTGATTGTAAAGTTTTGGAAGGTCCCTGTGAGAATGAACTATATCCTTGAAATGCTCGCAGAAAAGTGTTTCAGACGTGGGACGAACACAAAGCCTTTCCTCAAGCTTTTCGCTGCCGCCGTAGGTTACCCATGCACACTCGGGAGCAAAGCCCTCAACGTGATCCTTCTCCTTTTGCAGAAGGCTTTCTGGAATGAACATTGGCATATTAACGTTCTCGTGCCCTGTCTCTTTAAACATACTGTCGAGTATATGCTGAATATTCTCCCATATTGCGTAGCCGTAAGGTCTGATTACCATACAGCCCTTTACGCTGGTGTATGAAATTAACTCTGCCTTTTTGCACACGTCGGTGTACCATTTTGCAAAGTCCTCGTCCATTGATGTAATGGAATCCACCATTTTCTTCTGGTCGTTTGCCATATTAAACTCCTTATAAATTATATCTGTCTTATTCAAATCTATATTATATACGAATATTACAAATATGTAAATAGTATTTATCCACAAGATATTATTTTACGGACAGAAAAACAACCTTTAATTACCATTAAAACAGTCAAAATAGTGACAGTTAATTGACAGTTGATTCTCATTTGTTGATTTTGGCATATTATAATGATATTATTAATGTAAATAAATATTTAATTTTATTATGGGTTTATGAGGATTTTTTTGATTTTTGCACAAAGTAATTTAAGAGTGTCTAAGTATTTTAGTTTAACTTTACCATTAGTATTTGACATCAAAAACAAGAGGTATATTTTTTTAAATTTTCATGTTGAAAAATCAAAAACACCGTAGTATAATGGGGGCGACAAAACAAGGAGGTGAGTGCTACGTTCGGTCAGATAATGATGAAGCTTGACCTGCAAAAAGAATTAACCGAGCAACTGGAAATTGAAGAAGTTTTCAGTTTCAATATCGGTAATGTTAAGGTTGGCTTTGACGAAGCAACTGTCGTTTCGTGGATAATTATTGCAGTGCTTACGGTGCTGGCGATAATTCTTACAAGGAACCTAAAGGTAACCGGCGAAATTTCAAAACGGCAGGCAATTCTTGAAATGCTGTATGAAAAGGCGGAAGACTTTTTCAAAGGCATCATGGGCGAAAAGGTAGAAAAATTTATTCCTTGGCTTATGAGTATGGGACTGTTTATAGGAATATCCAATATCATAGGTCTGTTCGGAATGAAACCGCCGACGAAAAGTATTCAGGTAACAGGAGTGATGGCAATTACAAGCATTGTTCTTGTGGAATACTGTGCATTTAAGGAAAAGGGTGTTGGCGGAAGGCTTAAGGCACTTACAAAGCCTATAGCAATTATTACGCCAATTAATATTATGGAGGTTTTCACCAAGCCGCTGTCACTTTGCATGCGACTGTTCGGTAACGTTATCGGCGCCTTTACAATTATGGAGCTGATAAAGGCAATTATCCCGGTGGGACTTCCTGTAGTATTCAGTCTGTATTTTGATATTTTTGACGGTTTGCTTCAGGCATATATCTTCGTGTTCCTTACGGCTCTTTATCTTCAGGAGGCTGTGGAAAGCGACGAGGATGAGCCTAAGAAAAAAAGCAAAAAAAAATTAAGAAAAGCCGGCAAAAAGAAGCTGGAAGCTTAATCTAAAATATATTTTTATAAAAGGAGAAAATTATGACAGGTTCAATTATTGCAATCGGTGCGGGTATCGCTCTTATATGCGGTCTTGGCGCTGGTATAGGTATTGGTATAGCAACAGGTAAAGCAGTTGAAGCAATTGCACGCCAGCCTGAAATGGCAGGACAGATTCGTACCACCCTTCTTTTGGGTGCCGCTCTTTCGGAAGCCACCGCTATTTACGGTCTTATCGGATGTATTCTGATAATCTTTCTTGTCGGATAGGATAGGAAATATAAAAATCTTAATGAAAGGACAAGCGGTTAATGTTAAAGTTTGACTGGAATATGCTTTGGACTCTTATCAATTTGATCGTTTTCTTTCTGCTGATGAAATTTTTCCTTTTCAACCCCATCAAGAAAGTTCTGAACAAGAGAAAAGAATTAATAGATAAGCAGTTCAAAGACGCTGAGGAAGCGCAGCGCCAGGCTGAAGATATCAAAACACAGTATCAAAATCAGCTCGACGGCGTTGAAGAAGAAAAGAAGCAGATACTTGCAACCGCAAGGACCACCGCTAAAAACGAATATAACAAGATAATTGACAAAGCGCATGACGACGCTGACAAGATAAAATCAGACGCCAAGAAGGCATCCGATTTTGAAAATGAAAAAACGCGTCGTGCTGTTAAAGAGGAGATTGCCGCCCTTGCCATGGAGACGGCCGAAAAGGTTGTCGGCAAAAGTGCGTCTGCTCAGCTTGACAGCAAACTGTACGATGAATTTTTAGAAGAAAGCAGTGATTGATAATGAGTCAGAATATTGATAATTATCTTGACACACTGCTGTCTTCAAACATCAGCGTGTCAAGTCTTGAGGAAGGACTCAGAATTATTTCTTCCTCCACAGAGCTTGCTGAAATACTGGATAATCCCAATGTCAGCAAGCAGGAAAAGAACAAAGTAATTGATGATATTTTTGCACCGTCAGTACGAAGCTTTATTTCTCAACTCGCAGAGAAATGCGCCGTTTCACAGCTTTCTGAAATAACAAAAGCATTTATCAGCGAGCTTGACAAAAAAAGCAAAGTAACTAAAGCGACGGTATATTGCGTTACACCTCCCGACGAAAAACAGCTTGATGGTATTAAGAAATTTATCCTTGAAAAAGAAAATTCCTCAAGCGTTGATATTAATATCGTTGAGGACGACAGCCTTATCGGCGGTTTCGTAATAAATGTAGGCAACAAGGAATTTGACTACAGCCTTAAAACAAAACTTAAGAATATTAAACAGCAGATAATGAAAACTGCCCGTGAGAGCAGCGTTAGCAATGACAGCATTATCGCAACTCTCAGACGTGATGTCAAAGAATATGAACAGTGTGTTGATGTTGAGGAGATCGGCACGGTTGTCAAAGTCGGCGACAGCATCGCAAATATTCACGGACTTGATCATGTCATGTACGGCGAAATCGTTATTTTTGAAAACGGCGTTAAGGGCATGGTTCAGGATATCAAGCGCCATCAGGTAGGCGTTATTCTGTTCGGCAGCGACGTTGGCATACATCAGGGCACCAAGGTTAAACGCACCCACAAAAAGGCAGGCGTGCCTGTAGGCAGCGGATTTATCGGAAGAATCGTTAATTCCCTCGGCGAGCCGATTGACGGCGGCGGAGATATTGACGCTGAAGATTACCGTCCTGTTGAGCAAAGCGCTCCGTCAATAGTTGACAGAAAGAGCGTTGACACGCCTATGGCTACAGGTATTCTCTCTATCGACTCCATGTTCCCTATCGGAAGAGGTCAGAGAGAGCTTATAATCGGCGACAGGCAGACAGGTAAGACTTCTATTGCCCTTGACACTATTATTAACCAAAAGGGTAAGGATGTTATATGCATATATAATGCCATCGGACAAAAAGCATCAAGCGTGGCAAAACTGGTTAACACACTGAAAAAAGCAGGCGCAATGGATTACACCATCGTAGTTTGCGCTACTGCATCAGAACCTGCGTCACTTCAGTACATTTCACCCTATGCTGCAACTGCTATAGCTGAATACTTTATGTATCAGGGCAAGGACTGCCTCATCGTGTATGATGATTTAAGCAAGCACGCTGTCGCATACCGTGCGCTGTCACTGCTGCTGGAAAGAAGCCCCGGACGTGAAGCATACCCCGGAGATGTTTTCTATCTTCATTCAAGACTGCTTGAACGTTCAAGCAAGCTCAGCGACGAGCTGGGAGGAGGCTCTATAACTGCGCTTCCTATAATCGAAACACAGGCGGGTGACGTTTCCGCTTATATACCGACAAACGTAATATCCATTACGGACGGTCAGATCTTCCTTGAAAGCGATCTTTTCTTCAGCGGAATGAGACCGGCGGTAAATGTCGGACTTTCAGTTTCCCGTGTCGGCGGTGCAGCTCAGACAAAAGCTATGAAAAAGGCTGCCGGTTCCCTGAGAATTGACCTTGCTCAATACAGGGAGATGGAGGTTTTCACCCAGTTTGCATCAGACCTTGACGAGGAAACAAAGCAGCAGCTTATTTACGGCAAAGGGCTTATGGAACTGTTAAAGCAGCCTCTTGGCAATCCTCTGTCGCTTTCAGACATGGTAATTACGCTTGTTGCCGCCTCCGGCAAGAAATTTATTGACGTTGAGATCAGCAACATCAAGGCGGTACAGGCAAAGCTTATTGATTATATAAACACAAATTATCCGCAAATTCCAAGCTCAATTGAAAGAGACAAGCAAATTGACGACGATCTCAAAGAGCAGATACTCAACGCTGCGGATGAATTTAAGAAACAGATGAATGATGATATTGAGGCTTAACAATATTCATTATTACTGTCAAAGAAGGTAAGCAATGGCTAATTCACGTGAGATACAAGCCAGAATGAAGTCTATTAAGGACACTATGAAGATAACAAGCGCTATGTGCATGATATCTTCGTCCAAGCTTCAGAAGGCAAGGCGCGACCTGAAAAACACGGAGCCGTATTTCTACGCAATCCAGGATTCGCTGGCAAAAATTCTTGACCTCTCCCCTGACACGGGTAACGAGTTCTTCAGCAGCCGCGAATCAATCCCTGCAAGCGAACGCAAAAAGGGATACATTGTTGTAACCGCCGACAAGGGAATGGCAGGCGCATACAACCACAATGTAATAAAAATTGCGGAAAATGAAGCTCTGAGCGAAAATAAAACCGAGCTTTTCATCATCGGTCAGGTCGGCAGAAGATATTTTGAAAAAAAGAATATTCCCGTTGATACCGATTTTCAGTACACCGCTCAGAATCCGAATATGAACAGAGCGAGAATCATCAGCGAAAGAATCGTTGAACTGTTTAAGACCGGCGAGCTTGACGAGGTGCATATCATATTCACAAGAATGATAAACTCCGTAACCTTTAACGCCGAAATTAAACAGCTGCTTCCGCTCAAGCGAAACAGGATTACCACCGGCAAGGAAAACAACTATCAGCAGTTTTTCTTTGAGCCGGATATAGACACTGTTTTCGGGCATATCGTACCAAACTATATAGCGGGATACATTTACGGCGCTCTTGTTGAGTCATATTGCGCCGAGCATAATGCCCGTATGATGGCTATGCAGACAGCCACTGACGCTGCCAAGGAAATGTTAAGAAATCTCGGTATCGAATACAACCGCGCAAGACAGGCGGCAATTACCCAGGAAATAACTGAGGTTATCGCCGGTGCAAAAGCGCAGAAAAACAAAACAGATTAGGAGGTGTCCTTAGTTGAACACAGGCAAAATAAAACAGATAATGGGTCCTGTTGTTGACGTTGAGTTTGACAACGAACTGCCGAAGATAAAGGACGCTCTTGAAGTTACGGTTGACGGAAAGAGACTTGTTATGGAAGTCAGCCAGCATATCGGCAGCAATACTGTTCGCTGCATTATGCTTGCGGCGTCAGAGGGACTTTGCAAGGATATGGATGTTATTGCCACAGGCGACGCTATCAAAGTTCCTGTAGGCGAAAAGACTCTTGGCAGGCTTTTCAACGTTGTGGGCGAAACAATTGACGACGGTGAAAAACTTGACAGCGAAGAACACTGGGCTATCCACAGGCAGGCGCCCTCATTTGAGGACCAGGCGTCGGAAACCGAAATTCTTGAGACCGGTATAAAGGTAATCGACCTGCTTACTCCCTATCAAAAGGGCGGTAAAATCGGCTTGTTCGGCGGCGCAGGCGTAGGTAAAACCGTTCTTATTCAGGAGCTTATCACAAACGTTGCAACTCAGCACGGCGGATATTCAATATTCACCGGCGTCGGAGAGAGAAGCCGTGAGGGCAACGACCTCTGGAATGAGATGGGCGAATCAGGAGTTCTTGAAAAGACGGCACTTGTATTCGGTCAGATGAACGAGCCGCCCGGAGCACGTATGCGTGTAGCTGAAACAGGACTGACAATGGCGGAATATTTCCGTGACGTAGAACACAAAGACGTACTTTTATTTATTGACAATATTTTCAGATTTGTACAGGCAGGCTCTGAGGTATCCGCTCTGCTGGGCAGAATGCCCTCTGCTGTTGGTTATCAGCCGACACTGGCAACTGATGTGGGCGAATTGCAGGAAAGAATCGCTTCTACCAAAAACGGCTCTATCACATCCGTTCAGGCGGTATATGTACCTGCCGACGACCTGACAGACCCGGCACCTGCCACAACCTTTGCTCATCTGGACGCTACTACGGTTCTTTCCAGAAAAATAGTTGAAAAAGGTATTTATCCGGCAGTGGATCCCCTGGAGTCAAACTCAAGAATACTTGAGGCTGATATTGTCGGACAGGAGCACTACGACGTAGCCCGTAAGGTTCAGGCATATCTGCAAAAATACAAGGAGCTTCAGGATATCATTGCTATTCTGGGTATGGAAGAGCTTTCAGACGAGGATAAGCTCACTGTATTCCGTGCCAGAAAGATTGAAAAATTCCTTTCACAGCCCTTCCACGTTGCTGAGGCATTTACAGGTCAGCCCGGTATATATGTATCTGTAAAAGATTCTGTAAAAGGCTTCAAGGCGATTGTTGACGGAGATGTGGACGATGTTCCGGAAGCGGCATTCTTCAACACGGGAACTATCGAGGACGTGCTGAAAAAGGCGGAGCAAATGTCAAAGTGAGGTTTGGGATTTTATGAACACCTTTAAACTTAAAGTAATCTCATCAAACAGAATATTTTTTGACGGCGAGGCTCAGTCCATTGTAGTCCCCCATGCTGATATGGGCTTTGAGGGCTTTCTTGCCCACCACGAAAACTGCGTTCTGCCGATAGAAACCGGTGAAATGAAAATCACCGACGCCGACGGTAAAGTTATTGACGCATTCGTGGGAAACGGTTTTCTCGAATTTCTTGACAACGTGGCAACGCTGGTATGCATATCCGCAGAGCTGCCGGAAGAAATTGACGAGAGACGTGCCCAGGAGGCTAAGGAAAGAGCTGAGGAGGAACTCAGAAACCAGCATTCTCAGCTTGAATACTATCATTCAAAGGCAAACCTTGCCAGAGCTATGGAAAGGCTTAAAATTAAAAACAGACACCATATATAAGCAAAAAAGGACGGTTCAACGCGAACCGTCCTTTCTGTTTACTGTGAATATAAATCAGTGGCTGTCATTTTTTAGAAATCAGTGATTCTTTAAATAATTTAACAGCGCCTGCTTTTCATTTTTTATACTGCCGTCAATCACCTTTTCAAGCAGAATATGCAGCTTTTCGCCTATCTCGGCACCGCTGTAACCGAGTTCAATCAAATCATAGCCGTTCACTGCCAAATCCTTAAGGGAATAAGGCTCACCCTCTTCAATTATTCTGTCAAGCTCACTTTGGGTGATATCGAGATTTGAGAGCTCTTCGCAGGTCATAATCGGATTTTGGGCAAGTTTATCAGCACGCTTAACCTCAATCAGATCACGCAGTCTGCTCTCCCCTGCCTTAGAAAGCCATTTTTTAATTTTCTTCCTGTCCGTTCCGATATGCATATCGTGAATTGGGACAAGAAACATTACTCGGTCGTTTATTTCGTTTGACACTTTCAGCCGTTCCAGCGCCTTTTGGGCATAAACAGCGCTGATTTTCTGGTGACCTTTAAAGTGATCAGTGCCGTTTTCATCAGTTGTTTTTGAAAACGCCTTTCCTATATCGTGGAGCAGCATGGTAAGGCGAAGAGCCACATCCCGTGGCGCCACGGCAACGGACTTGCAGGTGTGCTCCCACACGTCGTAAATATGCCACTTAGTATTCTGTGGAATATTAAATATAAAGCGCAGTTCGGGAATAACCTGAGCAAGAATCTCTCTGTATTTCATTAAGACATTAAAGACATTATCCCCTAAAAGCAGCTTTGAGAGCTCGGAAAACACCCGTTCGCTCGACACGTTTTTTAAAAGCTCCTGATTATCAAAAAGTGCTTTTTCCGTTTCAGGCTCAATTTCAAACGACAAAACGGAGGAAAAACGAAGCGCCCTCATTATCCTGAGTGCATCCTCCTTGAACCGCTTATCAGGATCGCCCACGGCTCTTATTATCTTAGCGTTCAGGTCGTCCTGTCCGCCGAACAAATCGACAAGTCCCCTCTTATCGCTGTATGCCATTGCATTTACGGTAAAATCACGGCGTGACAAATCAGATTCAATATCTGTTACAAACTCCACAGCGTCCGGGTGGCGGTTGTCCTTATAATCGCCGTCAGTACGGTAAGTGGTAACTTCAAAATTGCCGCCGGGTGTTACTGCCGTAATGGTGCCGTGCTTCAGCCCCGTTTCAATAAAGCGGACGTCATTGTGAGAAAAGACCGACTCAGTCTGCTGAGGCGTTGCGCTGGTGGTTATATCAATATCATCGCAGGCTCTGCCCATGAGAAAATCACGCACGCAGCCGCCCACCGCATACGCTTCATATCCTGAATTTTCAAGCATACTGATTATTTCCTCTGCATTTTTTGATAATCTCATATATTCACCTGCCTTAATTTGGTAGTTTTATTTTACCACAAAGATGATGATAATACAATTATGAGAACTTTTTTATCTTATCTTTTGGCGGCGCTTATCGGCGGTTTCGGCTACTGCCTGATAGAAATAATTTACCGCGGCAGAACACATTACTCAATGTTTTTTGCAGGGGCAATAGTGCTGAGCACTTTTTATTTTATCAGCAATAATTACAGCCTTCCACTTTGGGCTAAATGCCTTGCGGGAATGATAATAATTACGCTTATTGAACTGGTGCTCGGCATTGTGTTCAATATTATTTTAAAAGAAGGGGTATGGGATTATTCCAATGTGCCTTTAAATTTTCTCGGTCAGATATGCGTACCGTTTTCGCTTATATGGTTTGTGCTGTCCGGGGTAACCTTTAAGGTGATGGAAAAAATTTAAGCAGGTCATAATGACCTGCTTAAATTATTTTTCTTTTTTATTATATACGGCTATTGATGTAAGCCAAGACACCGCCAAAAGCAGCAGCGCTCCGATTACACCCAAATAAAGCGGAACATTATATTTCCCTGAAATTACATTTAATACAAGACCAAGTGAACTTGTTGAAAATTTAGCGGCTAACAAAATAAATACGCATATTACTGCAATCAAAACAAAATTGACTATCCTGCCCTTTGCTGAGCCGAATTTAAAGACAATCGGCAAATTGATTGACATAAAAACTGTTCCTATTATAAGCAAAAAGGACGCATATGCAATAAAATCATTAGTATTTGAATAAAATGCGCTGCGCAAAAGCACTAATATTACAAGCACAACGGCATTTGAAATAATCCCCGTAAGATACTTGGCGGATACATAATCGGAATTTGTCACCGGCAGTGTTTTGACATAAACGTCCCATTTTTCCTTTTCGTCATATGCAATCAGTGTAAACGGAATCATCGCCGAAAGAATGATTAAATAATAATTCAAAAATGAATACGAATCGGAAAAAGGAATTATCACAAAAAACACGACCATAATTATAAGAAAAGATTTGCACACTTTAAAAAGCAAGGTAAAATCTTTTAAAAGCAGTCCTTTCATTTTTATTCCCCCTTTACCATAAATACAAAAAGCTCCTCAATGCTTACAGGCGATGTGCTCAAACCCTGCGGTATTTCGCTTCTCTTAACAATTGCCTGGACAGAGTAGCTTGACACACGCTTGCCTATTATCGCTGATTGATTAAGCCCGCCCAGCTGTTCGGCGGTGCAGTTTACTATAGCATATTCGTCCCTGAGTCTGTCCTTTTCCTCAATCAAAAGCAGTCTTCCCTTATGAATAAACGCAATATAATCGCAGACTTTTTCAAGGTCGCTGACGATATGGGAGGAAAGCAGAATGGAATGTTCCTCATCCCTGGTAAATTCAAGAAAGATATCCGTTATCTCATCACGTGCCACAGGGTCAAGACCGTTTGTTGCCTCGTCTAAAATCAGCAGTTTTGCGTTATGACAAAGGGCTACGATAATGGAGAGTTTCATTTTAGTACCGCGTGAAAATTCTTTATATTTCTTATTCTTTGGGATATTCATTTTGTCGAGATATTCGTTATACAGGACGCTGTTCCAGTTTTTAAATATACAGGACATTACCCTTCCTATATCCCCGACTTTAAAGCTGTCGCTGAAACCTGCTTCGTCAAGGACTATGCCGATATCTTCCTTAGTGGTCTTAATCCACTTCTGATTATCCCTGCCGAGTATAGTTATTTCGCCGCTGTCCTTATGAACAATATCAAGAATACACTTTATGGTGGTGCTCTTGCCTGCTCCGTTCTCGCCGATTAATCCGAGTATGCATCCGCCGGGAAGAGTCAGGTTTATATTATCAAGCGAAAAATCGCCGTAGGATTTACACAGATTTTTTATTTCAATAGCATTCACGGTTATTCCTCCCAAATAATATTTATCATATCAATTATATCCTGCTTGGTTAAATTACAGGAAACGGAAAGCTGGCGGACATTTTCAACATACTCTTCAATTCTGCGAAGATTGTCCTCTCTGATAAGCTCAACATTCTTAGGCGAAACGAAACAGCCCTTGCCTGCCACGGTATATATAAATCCGTCGCGCTCCAGCTCGTCATAAGCACGCTTCGTAGTAATTACACTTATTTTTAAGTCCTTGGCAAGGTTGCGTATGGACGGCAGAGCCTCGTCTTCTTTTAACGAAGAATTTATGATTTGATTTTTAATTTGAGTATAAATCTGCTCGTAAATAGGCGTTCCGTTTTTATTATCAATAAATATATACAATGCTCAGCCTCCTTTACATACTGTATATTTACAGTATATACAGTTATAACGCTTTTGTCAATAGTTTACGAAAAATATATATTATTATTGTATTTTCATAGGAAATATCCTATAATATAAAAAGAAATCAATGCACAGCGACTCGCTGTATAAAATAAGGAGGTTATGATATGAAGTACGTTTGCGACGCATGCGGATGGGAATACGACGAAGAGCTCGGCTACCCTGAGGGCGGAATTGCTCCCGGCACAAAGTGGGAAGATGTACCTGAGGATTTTGAATGTCCTCTCTGCTTCGTTGGTAAGGACCAGTTCTCACCGGCTGAATAATTATAGCAAGCAAACAGGCGTCAGAGTATCTGACGCCTGTTTTATTTTTACCTGAACACGATTTTAACCGGGTTCTTTTTATTAAATTTTTCAAGCTCGTTTTTAAGCTGTTCAAGCTCGTCATCGTTAAGGGGCTGCTTCTCTTCGGGGTAGTCCCAGTGCTCAAAGGGATTTTTCCTTGTGCAGAGCATATTTCCGTCATAAAGCACCCAGGGAAAAGCGAGAATTTTTCTCTTATTTTTCACGTAATAAAGGATTCCTGAGCTTCCCTTTGATACATTTTTAAAATAAATGAGTCCCTTTGCCTGCTTCATTATTATGCGTATCTGCTGATCCGCCGGAAGATTACGAAACTGCTGTCGGTTTATCAGCGGAAAGATGACTATTCCGAGGACAAGCACTACCACCACGACTATAATAATCTGAGATGCGGTCATTATTCCACCCCTATTGTGATTATTTCAAACGGGCTGTATTCAATTACATCCGTTTCGCCCTGGGGTTCTTCGAGCAGATTAAGCAGTTTTACCTTCTTGGAAAGAGCGATTCTGCCCCTTCTGCCGTCCTGCTCACAAAGACGGATAACCGTCATCTTGCCGTCCTCTGATTTTTTCATAGCCTGCATATAAAGCGGCTCAAAACATTCGCCCTCATACTGCACATCTGCTTTTACAAGCGGTGCATTGTACTGAAATGCAATTTTGTTTATTCCTGCGTCCACGGTATTTTTGATGTGCGGCATTATCATATAGCAGAAATTATGACGCCCCATATCGCTGGTAACGTCGGGTCTTATAGTTGCACGCAGAAGTGAAAGCGACATAACGTTTTTATCAAATCCGATACCGTACTTGCCGTCGTTAATAAGGGCAACGCCGCCATCGGTCTCAGCCATATCAGCCCATTTATGGTGGCAAGTTTCAAAACGAGCCTGCTGCCAATTAGTATTTTTATGAGTGTCACGCTCAATAAATCCTGCTGAGGTATCGCAAAGAGCCTTTCTCGTAAGCACGTTACAGCCAAACTCAGCTTTGGCAAGCCTGTGTTTCTCGTTCCAGTCAACGATATTTTCCACCTCTATGCCCCTGCTTCTTCTAAACAGGCGAATAATCATTGTCCACTTAGAATTCTCGGTAGAAAGAACAGTCTTAAACGACGCACACTCACCGTCCTGTTCAAAGAGTTTTAACGGTTCGCATACGCTTATATTTATCTGCTTATCCTTATAGTTTGGCAAGATATCCCAAGCGTCATAATTGCCGGGATAGTCGGTGTAAATTTTCAGCTTGTTGAAATCACCGTCCACCCATTCACGCTGATTTTCCTTATCATATATCGAAGCAAATGAACCGTCATCGTTAAACTTGACTGAATAAAACGGTGTTTCAACAGTATCGCCGACGGTAAACCAGTCACCGCCGAATTTTACGGATCTGAGCCTTGCGCTTGAAAGCGCCGGAATATTAGGTATTAACCAGTTGCCCTTTTTGCCGCAGCGGGTGGATGTTCCGTTTTTACCAGGAACAAACGTCAGCGCGTCACGGGTAAAATTAAGGGAATTAAAGTATTTTGAGCCTGTGCCGATAATTTCATCAAGGCGCTCGCTTATTTCCTTATAATCCGCCATAGCGTCCTCATAAACAGGATGGATGTGTGAGCCGGGCAAAATATCGTGGAACTGATTAACAAGGAATTTCTTATAAATATCAGTTATCTCTGAAGTGTTATTCTCGCCCCTGAGGACTGACAGCATTTCAGCGTCACGAAGCTTGTACTCAAGCTGTCTGTTCGCACGCTTTAAATTAGATTTTGTAGTAAAGGTACCACGGTGCATTTCAAGATAAAGCTCGCCGTCCCATGTTTCAAGATTGTCGTTATTCTTCAGATTCTTCTCAAGGAATTCCGCTCCGCCCATATGCTGACATTTAGGCATAATTGACAGCTTGTCAAAGCGGTGCATAAGCTCAATCATTTCCTCGGTACAGCCTGAGCCGCCGTCGCCGTAGCCGAACATATTCATAGTCTGTCCGCCGCTGTCCTTGTCGATATAAGCCTCCCAGTTCTCCTGAATCTGTGAGGGCATATTCCAGGTTATAAAATGAGTCGGCGGTACGCAGGCAAGCACCTGAGAGCCGTCTATGCCACGCCATATAAAATTATTGTGAGGGAAGCGGTTTGTATCGTTCCATGTGGACATTTTGTTTGAAACAAAATAGTCAACGCCGCTTTTTTTCAGTATCTGGGGCAATATCCAGCTATTGCCGAAAACATCGGGCAGCCATGCGTTATTAACCGTTTTGCCGAACATTCTCTTATACGTCATCTGACCGTAAAGGCACTGCCTTACAAGGGATTCGGCTGACGGTACATTGCAGTCGGGCTCAACGTACATAGCGCCCACCGGCTCGAAGTTGCCGTTCTCTACCTTTTGCTTGAGTTCTTCAAAAACATCGGGATAATATTTTTCAAGAGTCTCATATACATAGGGCTGGGTATGAGTGTATTTAAAATCAGGATACCTGTCCATAAGACGCAGCTGAATCAGTACGGTACGCAGATTTTTCTGCACGGCGTGAATCCTGCGCCAGTAATATGCTATATCGAGGTGTGAATGTGCAATAAGCGCCACGTCGCCGTTGCCCTTATAGTTATCGTTTGAAAATACAACATCGTCAAGATAACGCTTGCATTCCTCAACGCCTGAAAGCTCTTCTGAGTCAAAGTCAATTAGGTTCATGGCGTTATTAAGCTCCCTGTTAAGGAAAGCTCTGTAATCCTCGTTAAAAAGCTCGCTTTTTGCGATATCCAGCAGAACCTCAAAATCCCAGACAAGATCCTGAACCGCATGATTTACCGTGCATATATACGCCCCCTCAAAGATTTGGCGGCATCCTCTGACGGAAAGCGATTCGGGGTTACGCTCATCATCGGGCTTTGAGCGGTTATAACCCATCATTTCAAAATGAAGGGTCTTGCTGTCATCAACGTAAGGTGAAAGAAGCATACGCTCCCTGTTGGGGTCAACGCCGCCAACGTATTTGCCGTTAACCTTAACGCATATCTCGGCGGCTGTTTTAAGTGAGAACCACAGCTCCCTGCCCTGAAGCTCTGATGGGATATCCACATCAGCCTTTATAAAAGCAGTACCGTCGGGGGTAAAATACATATCGCCCTTTTTAAGCGGTCTGTAATCCTCGCTGTAGTAATCAAACTGCATCTCCGATACCTGACGTGCGTCACGAATCAGAAGATTTTTAATTTCCCATTTATTGTCATATATGTAGCGCTTGAGCCACCCGAACCTAAGGTCAGTCCACTCCTCGGGACGCATGGAACGCCTTACAACCTTAATATGTGCCATAAATTATACCTCCCGCTTAAACGTCCTGAAAATACGGTTTCTTGCGTACAGCGACAACTTTTACGCTTTGGTTGAGGTCCTTTTTTATCTGCTCCTCAATCCAAGCAGTACAGCGGTTAAGGATAAGGCATTTTGAACACTCGCCTCTGAATATTAGGGTAAGATCTCCGTCCTCAAGGGATACAAATTCCACCCAGCCGCCGTCGCCCTGTAATTTAGGCTGAAGTACAGTTTCAACATATTTTTTAACCTTGTTCATAAGCAGTGTCTCCGTTACTTATTTTCAATGATATCGCTTATTTTTTCTCTTATTATATCAAGCCTCTTCTTTGCTTTTTCTCTGTCAGCGTCAACAACGGAATAGTAGACCTTTATCTTAGGCTCGGTGCCCGACGGCCTTACAGCCATCCAAGAACCATCGCTCCATACATACTTGAGCACATTTTCCTTAGGCAAATCGCCGATTCCGCCGCTGTAGTCAATTATGCTTTCTATACCGTCAAAAAGCGCTTTTCCTGTATTTCTGAAATACGTCATAAGCTCCTGAATCTTCTCAGCTCCGTCCTTGCCCTTAAGTATAAAGGAATCAAGATAATCCAAATAATATCCGTATTCGTCATATATTTCGTTAAGTCCGTCAACAAGGGTTTTGCCGTGATTTTTGTACCAAGATGCCATCTGGCATATGAGCATAGAGGATACCACGGCATCCTTGTCCCTGGCGTGATTTCCCACAAGATAGCCGTACGACTCCTCATAGCCGATAACAAATTCCCTGTCGCCTGACTGTTCATACTTGTTCATCTTGTCGCCGATATATTTAAAGCCGGTGAGAGTTTCGTCAACATTAAGACCAAAGCTTCTGCCGATATTGGCTCCGAGGTCTGATGTCACGATTGTTTTAACAAGAGTTGACTTGGAATTTAGTTTTTCTTTTTTCATGCTGAGAACGAATTTAACCAGCAGTGCTCCTGTCTGATTACCTGTAAAGAGCTTATAATCATCCCCGTCCTTAACTGCAATACCCACACGGTCGCAGTCGGGGTCGGTGCCCAGCACAAGGTCCGCATTTATCTGTCTTGCTTTTTCTATAGCAATTGTCAGTGCGTCCTTTTCCTCAGGATTGGGAGAGCGAACTGTTGAGAAATTGCCGTCCGGCTGCTCCTGCTCCTTTACTACTGTAACATCCATACCCTCAAGCACTCTCCTTACAGGGATATTGCCTGTTCCGTGGAGAGGGGTATAAACTATCTTAAGCTCGCTCTTCTCCTCATAAAGTGACTGCTTTTTAACCTCACTGAGAAAAGCGGAAAGTTCCTTTTCGCCGACATATGTAACAAGTGATTTGTCGCCGTCAAAGGGAATAGAATTATAGTCCGTAATTTCATTGATAAAAGTAATTGCGCTTTGGGCGTCGTCAGTGCAGAGCTGACAGCCTGTGGAGTCGTACACCTTATAGCCGTTATACTCCTTAGGATTATGGGATGCCGTTATCATTACTCCGGCATTGCAGGAAAGGTAGCGTGTTGTAAACGACAGCACCGGCACCGGAACTATCGTTTCATAAATATAGACCTTAATGCCCTGAGAGGAAAATACAGCCGCGGCAGTTTCGGCAAAAACACGTGAATTATTACGGGTATCATAAGCTATTGCCACTGATATTTCTCCGCTGTTTTTACTTTTCAGGTATCGTGCAAGACCAAGGGTTGCCTTGCCGACTGTGTATTTGTTCATACGATTCGAGCCGGCTCCCATAACACCTCTGAGTCCTCCTGTACCGAAAGCAAGGTCCTTATAGAATCTGTCCTCAAGCTCCTTTTCGTCCTTGATTGAAAGAAGCTCCGCTTTGGTTTCGTCATCGGCAAAATCAAGCCACTGCGCATACTTTTCCTTGTAATCCATAATAAATATCTCCCGTGTTTATTTAAAATACATATAATACTGGCATTTTATCATGCCGTTATAGAGCTTACGGCGCTTGTCCGCTTTCCTGCCAAAGACCTTTTCAAACTTCTCGTCAGGAGAAATTATGCCATATGACCAGCCGTATTTTGATACGAATTTTTCGCCCATTATGCCATAAAGCCTTTCAGCTTCTCTAATATCCATCATACGTTCGCCGTAGGGCGGATTTGTTACAAGCGTGCCTTTCTGAGTCGTTGGTGAAAAATCACGGATATCACACTCTTCAAGCCGTATAAATTTATCCACCCTGGCTCTTTTGGCGTTATTTAAGGTAAGCTCAAGTGCGTGGGAATCAATATCACTGCCAAGCGCTGCAAAATCAGTGTCAGTCTTAATCAGATCATGGCAGCGCTCACGCTCCTGCTTCCAGGTGCCGGGAGGTAAGAATCCCCAGCGGTCGCACTCAAAATTACGGTTTATTCCCGGGGCAATATTGTTAGCCATCATTGCTCCCTCAATCAAAATAGTTCCGCTGCCGCAGAACGGGTCATAAAGCGTATGATAATGCCTGAGCCGTGACAGGCAGCAAAGCGCCGCCGCAAGAGTCTCCCTAATAGGAGCGTCGTTAGCCTCAGGACGGTATCCCCTTTTGTGAAGTCCGATTCCGGTAGTGTCCAGCATCACCGTTACCTCGTCCTTCATTATGGAAAACTGAATCTGGTGAACAGGACCGCTTTCCTCAAACCAGGATATATTGTAGTCCTCTTTAAGTGACTCAACAACTGCTTTTTTTATGATTTTCTGGCAGTCGGGAACAGAGTGAAGAGCAGAATTTATGCTGTATCCCTTTACAGGGAAAGTATCAGTCGAGCCGATAAACTCCGACCAGGGCAGCGCCTTTACCCCCTGAAAAAGCTCCTCGAAGGTAACGGCTTTGAATCTGTCAAGAACGATGAGTATACGCTCAGAGTATCTGCTGTTAATATTTGCTCTGGCAAGTATATTTTCGTTTCCGTGAAAGAAAACCCTGCCGTTTTCCGCCGATACATCTTCGGCGCCCATTAGTTTTAATTCATCGCTTACCAGTCCCTCCAGTCCAAGAAGGCACGGAGCTGTCATCTGTAAATACATTTTAATTAATCCTTTAAATTACTTTGCTTGCATGCCTTGTAACATGGCAGCCGACGTTCACAGCCACAGGCAGTCCTGCAATATGGGTGGGATAAGTTTCAATATTAACACAAAGGGCTGTGGTATTGCCGCCGAATCCCTGGGGACCGATATCGAGCTTATTGATTTTCTCCAGCATCTCCCTTTCCATATCGGCATAAAATTCGTCGCTGTTTCTTTGAGACACATTCCTGCAAAGCGCTTTTTTTGCAAGAATTGCGCTGTATTCAAAATCACCGCCGATTCCAACACCGATAACAACAGGGGGACACGGATTTGAACCTGCTTTTCTTACGCAGTCAACTACAAAATCAACAATGTCCTCACGCTTAGCAGACGGCGTGAACATTTTAATTCTGCTCATGTTTTCACTGCCGAATCCTTTTGGTGCGGCGGTCAGTTCTATCTTATCGCCGTCAACAATTTGTGTATGAATAATCGCCGGGGTATTATCGTTGGTGTTGACTCTGTTTTTAAACGGGTCAGAAACCACGGATTTTCTAAGAAGTCCGTCTGTATATCCCCTGCTGACACCTTCGTTAACAGCCTTTTCAAAGGAATCGCCGATAATATGTACGTCCTGCCCAATTTTTGCAAAAACAACCGCCATACCCGTATCCTGGCAAATCGGTATATCAAGATGCTTTGCGGCGTCGATATTCGCCTCAAGGTCAGACAAAACGGATTTTGCGGTATCGTTCGTTTCGCTTTTTTGGCAGCAGCCGATACATTCCACAAGATCATCCGGAAGAATTTTGTTTGCTTTTATAACAAGTTCTCTTACCGCTTCGGTAATAAGTTTTGATTCTATCTCTCTCATAGCTACCTCGTATTGTTTATTAAAAAAAGACCGAGTCACTCGGTCTTAATAAGCGCAGCAACGCGCAATGATTATTTGCTGGATGAAATATCGTAAAATACTATTTCATCTGATTTTACATAACCCTTTTCACGAGCCTTCTGTTCGATATAATCGTCCTTATTTTCATTTTCAAGAACTGCCTCAAGCTCTTCGTTAGCCTGATTCTGCTCCTCAAGCTCTGCGGTGAGTTCCTGCTTCTGAACTTCAAGACGGCTGATATCGGCATTCTGATTAACGACACTAACGCCAAAAAATACAAATACAGCCACCAATATCAGGGTTACTACGACAGTGGGTATATTTTTCTTTTCAGATATGAAGCTTTTAAGAGAAAATTTATTCTTCTTTTTCGCTTTGGATGCCATCAATGTCACCTGTACTTCCTTCCGAAAGCTGTTTTTCCGTCCCGCGATTATTGCCTTTAAGTTTACGTATAGACATATTATAATATACCTTAAGCCTTGATTGCAACACTTTTTTAAAACTTTTCAGGGCATTTTTGATTTTTTTAAACTGTTTTCTTATTAGCGAAGAAAGTTTCACCTCAATCATCTTGGTGACATATCCAAGAGTGTAAATATAAAGCAGAAATCCCACCAGCACAAACACAAGATTCAGCATCCGTATCGAGCCGCCGGTGAATATAAGATAATAGCAAAACACGCATATCGCGCTTATGACCCAAAACAAAAAATCTAAAAAAAATCTGTCCCTGAATATAAGTCTGGGGAATCTGAAAACATCGTACAAAACGCCCAGCGCTCCCCCCAGCAACACAGCATAAAACAGTGACTCAGCCACCAAACAACCTTTTGAGCACGGAAGCGCGCGAGATTTTTTCATTATACGACAGGGAGGATATTTTGCCGCTTACAGTCAAAATACCTGTATCGACGCTCAGCTCCCCTATATGAAGTCCTTCGCCTTTTATTAAAAGCTCGCCCGTGTCACACACCGCAACAATTTCCTGATCGTTGAAAGCGTCAACGTCCTTTATTCCGGTGACGGAAAGTTCAGACCTGTCAGTTAATGTTAAAATATGCTGTGCCGCATTTTCCATAAAAAATCACCTGCTAAATATTATGCAGGTGAATTAAAATTTATTATAATTAATCAAATCTCTTTGGCGGTCAGTTATAATATCTCGTACATTTTTGCTGCGTCGTCCTTTAGCGCATGCTCTGCTACAGCAGTTACCCTATAACTTCTTGAGCCGCTGCCGAGAGATACCTTTATCTCGTCGCCCACTTTAACGTCGTATGACGCACGGGCAACCTTTCCGTTTACCTCGACCCTGCCGGCGTCGCATGCCTCATTGGCAACGGTGCGGCGCTTGATTATTTTGGAAACCTTCAAATACTTATCCAATCTCATATATAACCGAATCTCCGTAAAAATATTAAGGCACCACAAAAAGTGGTGCCTTTGAAATCAAAGCTTATTTTACAGCGTCCTTAAGAGCTGAGCCAGCCTTGAAAGCAGGAACCTTTGACTCAGGAATTGAGATAGTCTCCTTAGTGCTGGGGTTGATACCTGTGCGAGCTGCACGAGTCTTTACTGAGAATGTACCAAAACCAACAAGTGAAACCTTGTCGCCCTCTGCAAGAGCATCCTTGATTGAGTCAAGCACTGCTGAAACAGCTGCTTCTGCGTCTTTCTTGGAAAGTTCTGCTTTTGCAGCTACTGCTGCTGCGAGTTCTGTTTTATTCATTTAAAATTCCTCCGTTTTGCTGATTACTCAGCTTATATTTCTTTTGCCTTGTTCCACAGCGAGTCAAGTTCTTCTATTGAGGCTTCGTTCATATTGATTCCGTTCTCCTCGGCAAGTTTTTCCACAACGGAAAAACGCCTTATAAACTTGTCGGTGGCTTTTGTAAGCGCCTCCTCACTGTCAAGATTATAAAATCTTGACACGTTCACACACGAGAAAAGCAGATCGCCGAATTCTTCCTCAATATCCGATGAATCGCCACGGTCAGCGGCATTAATAAACTCATTAATCTCTTCTTTAACTTTTGCCAAGGCACCTGAACCATCCTCCCAGTCAAAGCCTGCTTTTGACGCCTTACTCTGCACTTTCTGTGCACGCATAAGCGCAGGCAGTTCAATGGGAACGCTCAGCATGGACTGGCTTTTGCTCTTTATGCCCTTAGTTTTAAGTTTAGCATCGTTCCAGCTAGCCAGGGCATCTTTTTCATTATCAGCGGTTACGTCGCCAAACACATGCGGATGACGGACAATCAGCTTTTGACAAATATCATTGCAGACATCGTCAAAATCAAAACTGCCGATTTCTTTCTCCATCTGGCAGTGAAGCGCTACCTGAAGAAGAACATCGCCGAGCTCCTCCTTCAATCCGTCGGTATTTTCTTTATTGATTGCCTCTATAACCTCGTAGGTCTCCTCAATAAAATTTTTCCTGATTGAAGAATGAGTCTGAGCTCTGTCCCAAGCGCAGCCCTCCGGAGTTCTGAGAAGTGCAACAATTGAAATCAAATCATCAATATTATATCTGTCTTTCTGTTTGAATTCAACAGCCACATCTCCACCCGCTTTCGATTAACTTGTCTATACTTGATAATACAATAATCAGGTGGAAATTTCAAGTAGTTATGCACAATTTTTACATTATTTTATGGATTTAATTTCACGAAATGATATAGAGTTAAACAAAAAAAGCAGCGTAAAATAACTTAATAGACAAATGATACAACTCAGTATAAAAACAGACACGCCGGTAACATAAGAGCTGACCGACTCTCTTATACAATAAGTTACAAAATACGTCAAAGAAGCGCAAATAACGGGCTTTACAAAAATTTCGAACAGATTAAGTCTGGCATTAGTTTTCCTGCAAATTGTAACTATATTCCACACAAGAATAATCAAAAAACCCACGAATCCCGAAAAAGCGGTGCCTAAAATATTTATGCTTTCATTAGGAATCAGAATAAAGTTCATTGCCACTCTTACAATTGCCGACACAAAAAACGGCAGTATCGTCTGCTTGGCATATCCCAGCGCCTGAGTGCAGAAAACCGAGGTGGACGCCGCAGCCGACGGCAGAGATGTCACGCCGAAGAAGAACAAAAGCTTCCCTGCGTTTGAAACGATATCTTCATTGCTGGCACCGTAAAATATCATAAGTAAGTCATTATAAAACAGTGAAATCAGCACTCCTCCGCAGGCGGCAAGAATGACTGTATATTTGAAAATGCTTGTGAGAAGCGGTGAGAATCTTTCCATCGAGCTTTCATACGCAGCGCTGACGGCAGGCACAGCAGTCATACCCAGCGCCATTACAACGGCGGGGATAAGATTCCTGAAATCCAGGGAAACGGAAAAAATACCAAGCACGTATGTATAAATATCATCAGACGACACCATATACTGTCCGGCAAGAGCGTCGGCATCGCACAGCGTGAGGCAATACTGAATAGATGATGTATCCGCAAAATTTGCAAGGCTCTGCACGACAGTTGCTCCCACAAGTCCGGCACTGAAGACAAGAAGCTCAGAATAAGCGTCGCTTGATTTAACCTTTTCACCCGGCAAAAAATTATACTTTGTTTTTATGTAAACTGCAGCAAAAACATAACCTGCCACGCTTCCCAGGGTAACACCCAGCATAGCGGCAGCTGAAGTCAGAGGATAAATAACAGAAAGAGCTTGTTGCTCGCTGTCAACTGCAAACCCCAGCACACTGCCATTTTGAGCGTACATCTCGCAAAGACCGCTCATGGTTAGTCTGGCAAACAGAAGCCCGAATATCATCTTAAAAAGTGCTTCTATGGTTTGGCTGACTGCGGTTGCTTTCATATCGAGAAAGCCCTCCGCAAAGGCTCTGTGGCAAGCGCATAAACAACTGAAAAAAACCGATGGTGCCAAAACCAGAATTGTATAAAAGCTTTTAGGCGACGACGCAACAAGCTCCGAGTACGGTTTTGCCACAGCAAGCATTACTGCCATTCCGGTAATTCCGATTATAAAAAACAGCTTTTTTGATGCTTTTCTGAGAGCCTTTATTTTTAACCTGTCGCCCTTGGCTTCATATCTGCTGACAAGGCGTGTCAGCGCCAGCGGAAATGCGCCCATGGTGAGAGCATGTATCGGCATGCACAGATTATATGCAACGGAAAAGTAACCCCTGCCCACGGCTCCGATATAGCCTGTCAGAGGGATTTTGTACACGGCGCTTATCACTTTTACAACTATTGTCGCCGTCAGAAGTATGAATGCGGAGGAGATATATTTCTGCTTGATTGTCTGTTTCAAATAACCGCCTCTGAATAAAAAAATCAGGCAGTACTTATGTACTGCCTTTAAACTTCTTTTTATTTTCCGTATTATTTTTACTGTTCCTCGCTTTTCGCTTCGGTTACCTCAACCTCTTCTGCGCTAACAGTTACTTCATTTTTATTCATTTTATCAAATTCTTTATGAAAAGCATCACGAGTCTTTTTTGTGGCGCTGTTAACAGCATCGTTAAACTGCGCTTTTGCGGTTTCAATCTCCGCTGTAAGGGATTCAATCTTCTCCTTTGTAAGCGCAATCATATCGGCAAGCTCTTCAATATCGGACTGCTGAGCAGGCTCCCCGATATAAACATCGTATTGCAGTCTGCCGAATTTTTCATACAGTCTTGCCAGCTTAGTCTTAGCGTCAAGACACTCAACCTTTTTGCGGCTGATTTCAAGATGCTCGGCACTTTTTTTACCGAATGTCTCCGCCACGTCCCTGGTCTTATTTAAAAATTCCTCAAGCTTTGGGTTGTTTATTATATCATTACTCGCAAATAAATCACCGAATTTAATTGCCATTACAATCACCTCTGCTTCATTATATTACAAAATGTAAAACTTTGCAATACTTATTGTGTTTATTTATTTATATTCACTATAAAAATCATATATACCCTCTTTTCGGGAAATTATATTGTCAAAATTGTCAATATATTCATAGGGGTACTTATAGTTATAAATCCGCTGAATCTTCCCGGATTTACTGTCCTTAAGCCTAGTAACGGCACCCGCTCCAGCTGCAAAAACAGAATGGGTTTCGTCCATCATAAAGACGTTATAAAGGCACGGCTTTCCATCCTGGCACCAGCCCACATTTTCAAGGTTTGCAACAGACTTAGACTGCTTGTACATATAATACGGAATGTAATCGTGCTTTGTCAGTGTTTGACGTGAGTAATCCACCATTTTTGAGGCGGTAATCCTGTCCGTCATATCAAAGGCTGTCTCACGTGTTACAAGATAAGCCGCTGTTTTAAGCGCCAGGGTATGTACGGTAACGGAATCCGCACCAAGTTTAACAGCAGTGTCTACGCTGTTTTCAAAGGACTTAAGGGTGTCAGTAGGAAGCCCTGCAATAAGGTCCATATTTATATTGTCAAAGCCGCAGTCCCTGGCAAGGGCGAATGCCTCCAGCGTCTGAGCGCAGGTATGCTTTCTTCCGATAGCTTCCAGCACGCTGTCATTAAACGTTTGGGGATTTATGCTGATTCGCGTAATGTCAAAATCCCTGAGAGTCAGAAGCTTATCCCTGTCAACAGTATCAGGTCTGCCTGCCTCCACAGTATATTCCCTAAGGTTTGACAAATCAAAATTATCCCTGACAGCGGTAAATATTTTTTTAAGCTGTGGTGCAGAAAGAGTTGTCGGTGTACCGCCGCCGAAATATATCGTCTCAAGCCTGAGGTTTAAATCACGGGCGATTTTGCCTATTCTCTCAAGCTCGGTGCAAAGAAGATCAACATACGGCTCAACAAGTCGCTTTGTCCTTTCCACAGAATGGGAAACGAACGAACAGTAGGCGCACCTTGTGGGGCAAAACGGAATCGACACATAAAGAGAAAATGAATTCTCCCGTGAAAGAGAAATTATCCTGTTCTCATGCTCAGCAACAGTTGCGGTAAGGTCAGCCTTTTCGGGAGATACAAGGAATTTTTCGGTAAAATACCTGCGTGCCCCCTCTTCACCGTATTCCTGGCTGAATCTGTGCATAAGCTTTGCAGGGCGCACACCGTAAAGAACTCCCCACGCCGACCTGAAGCCAAGAATCTCGCTTAAAGTATCGTAGAGCAAAACAGACATGGCAAGCGCCGTGTCCTCGTCATCTTTTAGGGTATGGGTTTTATTCAGTTTTTTATCAAACACCTGAACGCTGACACTCAGTGTACCGCCGTCAATTTTGGTAATAACACTGATATCTTCTTCCCCGTCGCTTTTAATCTTCTCGTAGGGAAAAAAGGCGGTACAAATATTTTTCATGTCAAATTCATAGGGATGGTTTATAACTTTAAGAATCATATTATTCCTATTTCATATATGGATTATTTGCTATTTCAAAATCAAGACTCGTTTCTCTGTCATGACCAGGATATACCTTGTAATTGCCGTTAAGCGACGCCAGCTTATTTAGGCTTACAAGCATTTGATCAAGCGAGCCACCTGGAAAATCGGTACGTCCGCAGGAGCAGAAAAACAACGTGTCGCCGCTGAAAATCTTATCATCGCAAAGATAGCACACGCCTCCCGGAGTGTGACCGGGCGTTGAAATAACTGAAATCGTGCTTTCGCCAAGCTGTATTTTATCGCTGTCGCTGACGGTAATATCCGCATGAGCATTAGTATGAACAGCGCCGGTAAATGCCGCCAGGCTTGCTCTAGAAGAAGTGAGCATAGGCTCGTCCTCACGGCTGATTACCACTTTCGCCCCTGTTGAGGCGCTTAAAGCGCTGACGCCGCCGATATGGTCAAAATGACCGTGGGTCAGAAGAATATATTCCAAATCAGCGCCGGATATAAACTTTCTCATTTTGTCACTGTCCTCGGTGCAGTCAACAAGAGCAGATTTGCCCGTGGCTCTATCCGTTATTAAATAACAATTATTTTCTAGGCTGCCGAAAACATTACATTTTACATCAAGCATTTTATCATATCCTTTACTTGCAAATCTGCAAGATTTTTTATTTGAGCTGTCTGCTGTCGAGTATTATTGTAACAGGACCGTCATTAAGAAGCGACACTTTCATATCCGCTCCGAACTCACCTGTATCCACCTTTTTTATGCCCGACTTGCGCAGTCCGTCAACAACATACATATAAAGGTCGTTTGCAATATCCGGCTGAGCGGAATTTGTAAAACTGGGACGTCTGCCATGGGAGCAGTCGGCACACAAAGTAAACTGAGAAATCACAAGAATTTCTCCGTCAATATCAATGCAGGACAAATTCATCTTGCCGTTTTGATCCTCAAAAATACGCAGAACAGGAATTTTCTTAATGAGCTTGTCAGCATCAGCTTCGCTGTCGCCCTGTTCAACACCCAGCAGGATAAGCAGACCTTTTCCGGTACTGCCCTTTTCAACCGAATCAATAACTACATTTGAGTGCGCTACACGCTGTATTACGGCTTTCATCAGCTGCCGCTCCTTTCAATATGATATACGCCGTCCACCTTTCTAAGAAGCTTGAGAATGCTCTCAAGGTGCTCCTTGGAATTAACAGAAACCGTCATGGTGGTTAAGCAATTGCCCTCATTTATAGGTCTTGCGTTAATAGAGTGAATTTTCACATGGGCGTTTGCCATTTTTGTTGTAATATCAAGTACAACGCCGTCACGGTCAATAGCGTAAACATCAATGGTGGAACGTGCCTCCACCTCAACGCTGGAATCCCAATGACATTTTACCCAGCGCTCCGGCTCGGATGAAACAGAGATATCCGAAGGCACATTCACACAGTCACGCCTGTGGACAGTTAGACCTGTGCCACGGTTAATAAATCCGATAATAGGTTCACCCGGAATCGGAGAACAACAGCGTGCCATTTTTATCAGGCAGTTGTCAATTCCCTCAACCACAACGCCGTTTGAATTCTTAGCGGATGCGTTTTTCTCAATATTCAAAGCAGGCTTTGGCTGTACAGGCTCCTTTGGTTTCCAATTCCTGTTGTACTCGTCCTTTATGCCGGGCATAAGACGTGTAATCTGAATACCGCCATATCCAACTGCGGCATAAAAATCATCAATCTCTTCAAAATGCTGGCGCTGAGCTATCTTCATAAGGAATTTTTCGTACTGTTCCGCATCAAGGCGTATGAAATTACGCTTTAGCTCACGATCGACCTCATTTTTACCGTTGATGATATTTTCCTCACGCTTTTCCTTCTTAAACCAGGAGCGTATCTTGCTGCGGGATTCGCCGGTCTTTACTATATTGAGCCAGTCACGGCTTGGTCCCTTGCCCTGCTGATTTGACGTGAGTATTTCAACTATTTCGCCAGTCTTTACCTGGTAGTCAAGGTTTACTATTTTACCGTTTACCTTGGCGCCCACCATCTTGTTACCGACTGCCGAATGAATGGCATAGGCAAAGTCAATTACGGTTGAGCCCTTGGGCAGACATTTTACGTCGCCCCGGGGAGTGAAGACGTAAACCTCCTCGACAGAAAGGTCGCCCTTGATATTTGCCACAAGCTCCTCGGCGTTTTCCGTCTCGTTGCCGGCTTCCAGAATACGGTGAACCCACTCAAGCTGGTTATCCATTCTGTCCCTGCCGCCCTTGCCGAGCTTATATTTCCAGTGTGCGGCGATACCGAATTCAGCGGTGCGGTGCATTTCCCAGGTGCGTATTTGAATCTCAAACGGTATACCCGATTTGCTGAGTACCGTTGTATGCAGTGACTGGTACATATTAGGCTTTGGCATAGAGATATAGTCCTTGAATCTGCCGGGAATCGGCTGGAACATATCATGGACTATACCCAGAGCATTGTAACAGTCAATCATGGAATCAACTATTATTCTAACTGCGTAAATATCAAATATTTGCTCAAAATTCTTGCCTTTTATATAGACCTTTCGGAAGATACCGTGAACGGATTTAACTCTTGAGGTGATTTGAACATTGTCCATAACAGGGGTGATTTTATCGCTTATTTGCTGGGTAATGTCTTTAAGGAATTTTTCCCCCTGCTCCTTCTTCATAGAAAGATTTTTCTCAATCTCCTTGTAAGCAATAGGGTCAAGATAATAAATTGCCAGATCCTCAAGCTCCTCTTTAATTGGTCTGATACCTAAGCGGTGAGCGATTGGCGCATATATTTCAAGAGTTTCAAGACTTTTTTCTCGCTGTTTGTATTCAGGCCAGAATTTTGCCGTACGCATATTATGAAGGCGGTCACAGAGCTTGATAATGATAACTCTGATATCCTCGTTCATGGCTATGAACATTTTGCGTATATTCTCTGCCTGAACCTCCTCCCTGGTGGAAAGCGGAATCTGACCGAGCTTTGTTACACCGTCAACCAGAAGAGCCACCTCGTCGCCGAATTCTTTTTTGATATAGTCGATATTATATTCGGTATCCTCCACAACATCGTGAAGAAGCGCGCCGATAATGCACTCGTTATCCATGCCTAAATTAAACAAAATTTTTGCCACGGCAACCGGGTGCATAATATACGGCTCGCCTGACCTTCTGCGCTGGTTTTTATGAGCATCATGCGCCAGGTTATATGCCTTTTCAATTTTTTCGCAGTCGTACTGGGGATTCTTTTTTACTTCTTCAAAGAATTCCTTGAAACCGTCGTCATATCCCTCGCTGTAAACCGTATCACTCAATATTAAGCCTTCCCTTCAGGATTTTTATTACATTGGTATTTTCAAGGTCAGCCTTGCCCTCTGTAGCATTAAGCTTTATCCTGCCGTTATCAAGGCTGATAATTCCCGTTTCGCAAAACGCCTGCAAAACAAAGCTAACCGTGCTGTAGCTTAGCTGCTGGCGCATGGCGAAATACAAATCATCCGTTGTATAGTTCAAATCAGAATTACTTTTAAGAAATCTGTAAACACCGGCAAAAGTATGCCTGTCGGGGCAGGTTATGCCCTGAGCCGAATATCCGCATTTAAAAAGCTCCATCTCATTTTTTTGGCTGAAATACTTGTCGTCGTCTATTCCGTTTAGCCTTACGTCCTCCGCCATAATTGACAGATAATACTTGCCCTTGTAAAAATTCTTTGAAACCTTAATAGCTATATCAAGCATATCGCCGACTCTGTAAGGAAAATCAGCAACACTTGTATTAAATCTTGCGATTTTAAAAGTTTTGCCCTTTTTCTGGATTTCCATACGGATATGACGTCCGTCGCCCATGGGCGTAACTCCCGCAAGCTTAACGTTATATAAACCGAAAACAGGCTGTGGATTATCAGCTCCGTACGGCTCCAGCGCCGAAAGATTATCCACAAGCTCAGTATTAAGATAAAAGGGCGACAGCTTACAGTCAAGATTAAGGCTTGGCGCAGGCATAACAGGATACTGATTTAGTGCATATTCATTTATCTTTTCTCTGAAAGCGTCGATATTATCCTGCTCAATGCCGAGTCCTGCCGCCAAAGGATGACCGCCGAAATGAGTCAGAAGATCAGAGCAGTAGCTTATCGCCTCAAAAATATTGAAGCCGTCGATACTCCTGGCAGAGCCGGTGCATTTGCCGTCATCGTCGATACCGATTACAATCGCAGGCTTGCCATAGGCGGAAACAAGATGCGCCGCCGCTATACCGATAACTCCGTGATGATAATTCCTGCCGGCGATAACAAGCACTCTCGCTTGAGCAAGCGAAGGCTTTTCGGATATTATACTCCTGATATCATCGGCAATATTATTTTCAACCTCATGGCGGTGAGTGTTCTCGATATTAAGCTGCTCAGCTTTAAACCGAGCCTCCTCGTAATCATCGCACAGCAGAAGCTCCACCGCTTTTGATGCAGAATCCATTCTTCCGGCGGCATTGATACGCGGACAAAGCTGAAACGCTGCGTCAACAGACGTAAGCTCGTTATCAATATTGCCTGCCACACGGCGAAGCGCTTCAATCCCTGTTCTGGAATTATTGTTTATGAGTTTAAGACCGGCGCTTACAAAACCCCTGTTTTCATTTTTGAGGGGCACCATATCGCCTATTGTTCCCAGTGTAACAAGGTCAGCATACTGCTCAAGCAAGTCGCTGATATCGCCGTCATAAAGCGCGCAGGCAAGCTTAAAAGCTACCCCGACACCGGCAAAATCACGGAATTTTATATTATTGTCCGTTCTGTGAGGATTTATAACGGCGCAGGCTCTGGGCAGTTCTTTTGGAATCTGGTGATGGTCGGTAACAATAAGCTCCATTCCAAGAGAATAGATATGCTCAGCCTCTTTTACCGAGGCAATTCCGTTATCAACAGTTATTATCAAATCAGTACCGAGAGCTTTTATTTTTTCCACGGCGGATATATTCATACCGTATCCGTCAGTAAGGCGATCAGGTATAAAGTACATAACGTCGCCGCCCATGCTTTCAAAAAAAGAATAAAGCAGCGCCGTTGCCGTTACGCCGTCGCAGTCGTAGTCGCCGTAAATACATATTTTCTCACCGTTTTCCAGCGCTTCATTAATACGGGAAACAGCCTTATCCATATCTTTTAATGAATAAGGCGAGGTAAATGCGCAGCCCTCCGTCAGAAAGTCTGAAGCGGAAAGTTCATCGTCTATCCCTCTTGAAACCAGCAGGAATGCGATAAACGGGTCGATATTGAGTTTTTCGCTTAACTGCGACGCCTTTTCCTTGTCGGCATGCGCAATTATCCATTTCTTATGAGCCATTATGTATTTTTGTCTACCACGTGAAATTTCTTGAGGTTACCTGATTTTGCCGCTCTCTTTTCAAGCTCAGCCTCGATATCCTCAGGCGTTATTCCCTGATTTGCCATCATTACAAGCGTATGATATATCAAGTCGGTAATTTCATACACGGTTTCGTCTTTGTCATTATTTTTTGCGGCAATTACCATTTCGGTACATTCTTCGCCGACTTTCTTAAGTATTTTATCAATACCCTGCTCAAAAAGATAGCAGGTATATGAGCCCTCCTGCTGAGCAGCCTTTCTGTCAAGTATTATCTGATATTCGCTCTTAATATAATCCATAAATCCTCCTGGAATAATAACGGTTAATTTATTTACATTATTTTGTTAAAGAAGCAGGAATGACTGCCTGTGTGGCAGGCGGCTCCTGTCTGAATAACCTTTATAAGCAGTGTGTCGTCGTCGCAGTCGCCGTGGATTGACACAATCTTCTGCACGTGGCCCGATGTGGCGCCCTTGTTCCAAAGCTCCTGCCTTGAACGGGAATAAAACCATGTATAGCCTGTTTCGAGAGTCTTTTTCAGCGACTCCCTGTTCATATACGCAAGCATCAGCACCTCGCCGGTGGACTCCTCCTGAATTATTGCAGGAAGAAGCGGCGCTTTTTTAAAATATTTTTCTATATCCATATCCGTCATTTGCAAGCCTCCACAGCCTCTTTTAGATTTAATGTGCCTTGGTATATACTCTTTCCGCAGATTGCGGCGTAAAGACCGTTGTCACGCAGCAGGCGGATATCATTGATATCCGTTACTCCGCCTGAGGCGGTTATGTTGCAGGAGACAGCGTCATTTATCTCCTTAAGCTGTTCTATGTTAGGGCCGGACAGGGTACCGTCCCTGCCGATGTCCGTATAAATAATTGTCTTAACGCCTGCGCTTTCCATTTGAGAGGCAAGGTCTGTGAAATAAACATTACTGCTCTGAGTCCAGCCCTCGGCGGCGGCATAACCGTTTTTTGCGTCAATTCCAACGGCTATCAGGTCGCCGAACTCCTTAACAGCTTCCTTAACAAGCTGAGGGTCCTTAAGCGCAACAGAGCCGAGTATTATTCTGCTGATTCCGTTTTGGGCGTAAAAATCAATATCATTCATAGTACGTATTCCGCCGCCAAGCTCAACCTTAAGAGGTGTTTCACGCGCTACGGTGATAAATGTCTGAGCATTTACCGGTTTCTTTTTTAGCGAGCCGTCAAGGTCCACCATGTGCACCCATTCACAGCCTGCTTCCACGAAGGACAGAGCTGTCTCCAGCGCATCCTCCGCAACCTGTGCGGCAGTTGAAAAATCGCCTTTATAAAGCCTTACAGGCTTGCCGTCAATTATATCAATTGCTGGGAAAATTATCATCAAAGAACTCCTTTGGTTGAAAGCACGCTGCCGTCCTGATTGCGGCTTACTGCAATTTTCATAGCGTGGGCAACGGCTTTGAATATCGCTTCTATCTCGTGGTGAGCGTTTGCTCCGTAAGGCACGGATATATGCAGGGTTATACATGAATTCATGGCAAAAGCCCTGAAAAATTCCTCTGTAACACAGGTCTCATAATCTCCGCAAAGCTCCTGCTCAAACGATGCTTTAAACACAAGAAACGGTCTGTTTGAAATGTCAAGAACGCAGTTTGCCAGCGCCTCGTCCATGGGAACGGAAAATGAGCCGTAACGGACTATGCCACTCATATCGCCCAAAGCCTGCTTAAACGCTGCGCCCAGAGCAATACCGGTATCCTCCACCGTATGGTGAGTGTCCACCTCAAGGTCCCCCTTAACCTGAACCTTAAGTCCGAATCCGCCGTGAACGGCAAAGGCATTGAGCATATGGTCAAAAAAGCCAATACCTGTGGAGATTTCAACCTCTCCGCCGTCAAGGTCAAGCTCAACCGAAATCTGCGTTTCCTTAGTATTTCTTTCAATAGTAGCAGTTCTCATATAACGTCCTCCGTCAATCTTTAAACAGGCTGTTCATTTTCCTGTTCAAATCTTCGTTTCTCTTTTCTGTTTCGGCTTTGTCAATACAAAGTATCAGAACATCGCCCTCTTTTGCACCGGTCGGCAGGCTTTCAAGCTTAATGTCAGCAAAGCCTCCGTTTTCCGTTTCGCAAACGGCGGTGTCTCCTTCGATTCTGTCAATTATCCACTTCATCAGTCGTCCTCGTATTCAACATTAAATCCTCCGCTCGCTCCGCAGGAAATCGTAATATCGCCGTAATCGTCCGTGCGGTAAGTTTCAACGCCGTGCTTTTCCAGCCGTTCAAGAACCTCTGTATGAGGATGACCGTAGGAATTGCCTGCGCCGCAGGATATAACCGCATACTGCGGACTGACTGTGCTCAAAAATTCTTCTGAGGTAGAGCTGTCAGAGCCGTGGTGACCAACCTTAAACACATCTGCCGAGAGTTTTTCGGCGCCGTTAAGGAGCATCTCTGTTTCCGATTCAGTCTCTGCGTCGCCGCAAAACAAAAAGGAGTTTTCGCCGTAGGTAATCTTAATTACAGCTGAATAATCGTTTGTCTCCTCGTAACTGTCTGATGACGGGGCAAGTATGTCAATGCTTATATCTTCATCATAAAATATGTTTACACCTGCCTTAGCCTCAAAAACGCTGACATTGCTTTCATTTAATGAATCAATCATATTTTCGTATGTTTTTGAGGTTGAGGAAACCTTTGGCATATAAAACTCGCCGATATCATATTCGTCAATAATTTGGCTCATTGAGCCGATGTGGTCAGCGTGGGGATGAGTTGCTACCACATAATTTATGCTGTCATAGCCACAGCTTTCAATAACCTGTGAAATTGTATCAAAGCTTTCCTTGGTTCCGGCGTCAATGAGCATACATTCTCCGTTGGGAAGCTCCACAAACTCACTGTCGCCCTGACCCACGTCAATATAATGAACGGTGATTATATCATCCGAACGGCTTATTGCTTCAGATGATTTTTCCTCATCAGCACTGCCGTAAAAATAAGCTGCGGCGCATATTAACAAAACCAGAATAATTGCCACAGCGGCAGGTATTCGCCTTTTTATCTCTCTCATTCAAATCTTACTTTAATTGAATTAGCGTGGGCGGTAAGTCCCTCAGATTCAGCAAGTTTAACAATATCGTCCTTAGCTTTTTTTAGCTCGTTTTCAGTATAATAGATAAATGAGCTCTTTTTAATAAAGCTGTCCACTGAAAGCGGAGAGAAAAATCTCGCCGTGCCGCTGGTGGGCAGAACGTGGTTAGGACCTGCATAGTAATCACCCAGCGGCTCAGGGGAATAATTGCCAAGGAATACCGAGCCTGCGTTGTCAAGTCTGCCTATATATTTAAGGGGTTCCTCAACGCACATTTCAAGATGCTCAGGAGCAAGCTCGTTTGCAAACTCGATTGCCTGGTCGAGATTCTCGCACACGATTATCTCGCCGAAATTATCTAATGACTCCTCAATTATCTCCTGTCTTACAAGGTATTTTATCTGCCTGTCTATCTCTCTGGCGGTTGCTTTTGCAATATCAAAAGATGTAGTCAGCAAAATAGCTGACGCCAGCTTGTCGTGCTCCGCCTGGCTCATAAGGTCTGCCGCAAGGAATTCCGGCTTTGCGCTTTTATCAGCTACAATGAGAATTTCAGACGGTCCTGCTATCATATCAATATCAACAACGCCGTAAAGCAGCTTCTTTGCGGTAGCAACAAATATATTGCCCGGTCCGACTATCTTGTCAACCTTAGGAATCTTTTCTGTTCCGTAGGCAAGAGCGGCAACCGCCTGTGCTCCTCCCACGAGAAAGACTCTGTCTACTCCGGCTACTGCCGCCGCCGCCATAATATCGGGGTTCGGGTTGCCGTCCTTTGACGGGGGCGTAACCATGATTATTTCCTCAACGCCTGCTATTTTGGCAGGAATCGCATTCATAAGAACTGAGGACGGATAAGCAGCCGTGCCGCCGGGAACATATATTCCGACACGCTTAAGCCCTCTTACGCGCTGACCCATAATTACGCCGTTTTCTTGAGTCGTCATCCAGGACTGCTGTGCCTGACGGGCGTGAAAATCATATATATTATTCTTGGCGTTTACGATTGCTTTTTTGAAATCATCGTCCACCATATCAAGATAACCCTGAAGCTCGTCCTTTTCAACAACGGTCTTCTTTGGCACAGCTCCGTCAAAACGGGCGGTGAATTCCCTGACAGCCTCGTCGCCCTGTTCCTTTACGGAATTGATTATGTTTTTAACAATATCAACTACTTTTGCGTCGGCTTCGCCGGCACGCTTTTTTAAATTTTCCACCATGGCATATTCTGACTTGCCGTTGGCTCGTGTAATATTCATATCAAACACCTCTTCATACCTGCGACGCTAATTCAAGATCGTTCAGGAAATTTTCTATTTCGTCCTTTCTCAGCTTCATTGACGCCATATTTACGATAACTCTGGCTGAGATGGGCATTATCTCGTCAACAACTTCAAGTCCGTTTTCCTTGAGCGTGGAGCCGGTTTCAACGATATCGACAATACCGTCTGCAAGACCCAGCAGCGGAGCAAGCTCAACACTGCCCTCAATTTTGATTATATCGACGTCCATACCTTTTGATTTAAAATACTCCCTTGCAACTCTGGGATACTTGCTTGCAACTACTTTGCGCTTGTAGCCGGAGAAAAAGTCTGTACCCTTAGGACACGCAAGGGCAAAGCGGCACTTGCCGATATTAAGGTCAATAACCTCATAAAAGGAGTTGCCGTGTTCCACAATAGTATCCTTGCCCACAACGCCAATATCGCACACGCCGTGTTCAACGTATGTGATAACGTCAGGCGCCTTTGAAAGCACCGCCTCATAATCGCCCACAGGCAAAATAAGGCGTCTGCCCTTGTTTTCAAGCTCGCTGGTGTCAAGCCCCATGGTTTTGAAAAGAGCAACTGAGGATTTTTCAAGTCTGCCCTTTGTAAGGGCAATTCTAAGCGGACGGTCAATGTTTATCTCGTCACGCATAACATCGCAAAGAGCGTTTACATCAACGCCGAAGCCGATAGCCGGAGCGTCAAGCCCGAACTGAGCGATAAGATTGTCATATCGTCCGCCGGAAAGTATCGTAACGCCGCTTCCCTGTGCGTAGCCGCGGAAAATAACGCCGGTATAATAGTTACTTCTGTTTACAAGGCTCAGGTCAATAAGTATATTCTCCCTGAATCCCAGCGCGCAAAGCTTTTCATAAACTTCTCTGAGATAATCAAGCGCCTGGTTAGCCTCCTTGTTATCATAAAGGGACTTAGCCTCGTCAATTACGGAAACATCGCCGAAAAGTCTCGGCAGTTTCTTTATCATATCAGCCTCGGCGCTGGTACCCATTTTGTCAAGCAAGTCATTGAGGGCGGAGTAATTCTTGCCCTCGATAAGACTGCATATATCCGCCTTTTCTGAGGCTGAAAGCTCCATTTTATCAAGAATGGAATTAAAAAATCCTGCATGGCAAAGCTCCAGCTTAAAGGAATGCACGTCGTTTCTCTTAAGCGCCTCGTATGCCATGGAAATAACTTCTATATCCGCCTCCATGCTTGCGTCGCCGATAAATTCAATGCCGCTCTGCTCAATCTCATCAGTGCGGCCGGCAAGCTGCTTGTTGCGGATATATATATTCTGATTATAATACAGGCGCACGGGAAAATCACTGTCCGACAGCCTCGTGGCAACAAGGCGTGCTATAGGCGCCGTATTATCGGGACGAAGCACTGTTGTCCTGCCCTGATTGTCCGACAGCTTATACATTTCCTCCGCCTCTATGCCGAGATTGTCGCTGTTAAAAACATCAAAGTATTCAATTGTGGGAGTCATTACCTTACGGTAATTATGCTCTTTAAACAGATCTGACAATATGGTTTCAACTCTTCGTCTGTCGTCACATTCCTCAAAAAGCAGATCCCTGCTGCCCTGAGGAGTCAGTTTTGAATATCTTTTCATACTTTCCTCCCGTTTGCTTTAGTGTGGTAGAGTGGTAATATGCTACCATATTAAATTTACCGTGTCAATAGCTAATCACTATTTTATATCACTTTTAAAAATAAAACATAGTAAACAAAGTGATACGTACAGTGATTTTACTGCGGTATCAGAAAAGTGATATCTGGTTTGATTCAGGCATATCGCCGAGGGCTCCGGCTTCCTTAAGCGATTCCACAACGCTTTTACCTATTCCGGCACGTGCCATCAGGTCGTCGTACGACATAAATTCGCCGTTGCCGTCGTCACGTGATTGTGCAATAGCTTTGGCAGCATTTTCACCGATGCCGTCAATGGCACCGAAAGGAAGACGTATCATACCGTTTTCTATTTTATATATTCTTGCATCGGACTTATAAATATCAACCGGAAGAAATTTTATGCCCCTGGCAAGCATCTCGATGACAATCTGATTAACCACATAGGTAGATTCCTCCTTTGCAGTAACAGAAGCACCTGTTTTCTTTTTCTGGTTGAATTCATCCATTTTCTTTTTTACTGCTGCCTTGCCCTCAACAGCGGCAACAGCGTCGATAGCGTCGCCTCGCACCGTAAAGTACGCCGAATAAAAATCGATAGGATAGTATATCTTGTACCATGCAAGACGCAGTGCAGCAATTACATATGCTGCGGCGTGCGCTTTGGGGAACATGTATTTTATCTTGTAGCAGGAATCAATATACCACTGCTCAACACCTATTGTTTTCATTGCCTCCTCATAAGGCGGCAATTCCTTAGGCGCTTTACCTTTACGGGTATACTCCATAATCTTAAAGCAGTCAATCTTCTTTAAAGGAGATTCCTTGCCTGTTCTTTTTTCATAATCTTCTGCTACGTGGATAAGGTGAGTCATAATATCATCACGGCATCCAATAACCTCGGAAATTGAACAGGTGCCGTTTTTGATAAGCTCTTGTGCATTTCCAAGCCAAACATCTGTACCGTGAGAAAGACCTGAAATCTGAAGCAGGTCGGCAAAGGTTTTTGGCTGTGCCTCCTCAAGCATTCCAATTACAAATGGAGTACCCATTTCGGGGATTGCAAGAGTGCCTGTGTTACAGTCAATATCCTCGGGTGAAACGCCGATTGGCTCAGTGGACGTAATAAGCTGATAAAGCTTTGGATCGGACAAATCAACATCCATTACAGGAATACCTGTTGAATCTTCAAGATACTTATACAGAGTTGGATTATCGTGACCAAGCTCGTCAAGCTTTAAAAGAGTATCGTGAAGTGAGTTTTTAAAGTCAAAGTGGGTTGTATATGTACCCTTTTTCTCATCGTTTGAGGGATACTGAATAGGTGTAAAATCCTCAACTGTGTACTTGTCGGGCACAACGACCATTCCGCCGGGATGCTGACCTGTTGTACGCTTGATGCCTGTACATCCCTTGGTAAGCCTGTCAATTTCCGCCTTAGACGTTGAAGCGGTCAGAGAGCGCTCGTCAAGATATTTCATAACGTAACCGTAAGCGGTCTTTTCCGCTACAGTTGCCATAGTTCCTGCCTTGAACACATACTCTTTACCGAACAGTTCTTCAGTATATCTGTGTGAGCGGGACTGATATTCACCTGAAAAGTTAAGGTCGATATCAGGCTCTTTATCACCGTCAAAGCCAAGGAATGTTTCAAAGGGAATTTCGTGACCGTCACGCTTTAAAGGTTCACCGCAATTCGGACAATTTTTAGGAGGCAGATCAAAGCCAGATCCATATTCACCCATGGTGAAAAATTCGCTGTATTTACATTTTTTACAGTAGTAATGAGGCGGTAACGGATTAACCTCGGAAATACCACCCATATGAGCGGCGAGAGATGAGCCAACTGAACCTCTTGAACCTACAAGGTAGCCGTTTCTTTCGCTTTCCTCAACCAGTCGCTTGGCAATTACATAAAGCACGCCGAAACCGTGACCGATGATTGAGTCAAGCTCTCTTTGAAGTCTGTCGGAAACGATTTCAGGAACAGGGTCGCCGTAAAGCTCCTTTGCTCTTGCCCAACATTTCTGGGTAAGCTCCTCATTTGCACCGTCAATATGAGGCTGGAATGTTCCGGGAGGGATAGGCGGAATATTATCCATAACCATATCGGCAATCTTATTTGGGTTATCAATTACAAATTCTTTTGCTCTGTCCCCTGCCCATGCAAAGTCCTCTAACATTTCATTAGTGGTTTTGAAATACAGAGGTGCTTGATTATCTGCGTCCTCAAAACCCTTTGACGCCATAATGATTGCTCTGAACTTTGCATCCTTTTTGTCAAGAAAATGCACGTCCCCTGTTGCCACCACAAGCTTGCCCTGTTTATCGGCAAGGGCAATGATTTTTTTATTTATATTAATAAGGTCCTCTTCGCTGTTTACATCTTGATGCAATTCTTTAGTTGACCTAATCATAAACGCATTGTTACCGTTAGGCTGAATTTCAAGATAATCGTAAAAAGAAGCAATTTTTTCAATTTCTTCCTCAGGCAGTTTATTTAAAATTGCCTGATAAACCTCACCCTGCTCACATGCTGAGCCTATAATCAAGCCATCACGCTTTTGGGCAAGCATTGATTTAGGAATGAGAGGTCGTGATTTGAATGTTTTTATGTTAGATGAAGAAATAAGTTCATACAGATTTTTTCTGCCGTATTTTCTTTCTTCTTTTGGTATGCTTTCATCAAGAGAGGTGTCTTCTTTAACAAGCAAAATTATATGGTGGCGCTTAAACTGTTTAAGCTTTAAATTCATAAAGTCGGGATATTTTTCATCATCAACCAAATATCCCTCCATACCTAAAATCAGCTTGATTTTGCCCTTGGCGGTATTATATGCCTCAGGCAGAGCCTGGACTACGCCGTGGTCTGTAACGGCGATTGCCTTATGCCCCCACTTAATCGCTCTGTTAATAATATCTTTCGGTGCAGAAATACCGTCCATTTCCGACAAAGAGGTATGAAGATGAAGCTCCACTCTCTTTTCCTCGGCTGCGTCGGTTTTTTCAATCTTCTTAACGCTGGAAATAGAAAACGGATGGAGCACGTACTGATTAGTAAACGTATCAAACTGATAGGCGCCGTTTACCACCACGCTGGAACACTCATTGAGCTTTTCAATAAGCGGGTCGATTACACGCCTGTCCTCAAACATCTTGACTGTTATTGAGGAAGTATAGTCTGTGATATTAAAGTTAAAAATGCGGTTTGTTCCGCGCTTTGTGTCCCTGACCTCGGATTCGAAAACATCGCCCCATACGGTGATATATCCGTCCTCAGTGGTAACGTCCTTAATAGGTGTAGGAGTGTCACGCAGAGTCTTACCGTAAATATTCTTTACCGTATCTTTATAAAGAGGAAGCTCTCCCCACTGCTCGTGGACGACATTTTTCTCTTCCTTAACTTTCTTTATCTCTTCCTGTTTGTGCTTTTCCTCCACTGCCTCCTTAACAGCCTTTTCAATATCAAAAGCCTGAACTTCAAGGAAACTTACGTCGTAATCAACTTTGAAAAGCTTGTACAAAACAGAGGAAATAACTGAGTCCACCTTCTGAGCCAGTAAAACATCCTTTCCGCCTTTTTTAAGAAATACGGTAAGGGTATTGTCCTCAATCTCCGCCTCGGCGCCGTCAAAAAAGCCGTTTGCCGCAGGCGTTTCCCTTTTGGCATAGTCAAGAATTCTCTCAATATTTCCCAGGGAAAACTCAGATTTAGGAAAAACAGGCTCTATGGTTACCTTGTTAAGCACAATGGAATTCTTCAGCGACTTTTCAGCGCGGAGAATTTTGTCATAGCTTACAAAGCAGTCAAGATACAAGCCTATCGACAGCGTTCTCTTATCCCTTGAAACAACAAAGGAATATATCTCGCCGCTGCCGATATCAGCCAATATGTCATTGTCTATGTAATCAGAAAATAAATCTGAAAATCTGCTCATTATAACTTCTCGATTTCTTTCATTAATTCTTCAAGGAGATCCTTTTCGTCAACCTTGCGCAGGATCTCTCCTTTTTTAAATATAAGTCCGTTGCCGTCGCCGCCGGCAATGCCTATATCTGCTTCTTTAGCCTCGCCGGGTCCGTTTACAACGCATCCCATTACGGCAACCTTAATAGGCTTTTTGCAGTCCTTAAGGCGCTCCTCAACCTGCTTTGCCAGAGACACAAGGTCAATCTTCGTTCTGCCGCATGTGGGGCAGGAAATAAGATAGGGGCTGTCGTTTTTAAGTCCCAGCGCCTTTAAGATATCAAATGCGGCAAAAACCTCTTTGATAGGCGAATCAGTAAGGCTCACCCTTATGGTATCGCCTATGCCGTGGGCAAGAAGCGAGCCGATGCCTATTGAGGATTTGATAATGCCCATTCTCTCCGTTCCTGCCTCGGTAACACCGAGATGAAGCGGATAGTCGCACTGCTGAGCCGCCAGCTCATAGGCGGTTATCATTGTATTTACGTTTGATGATTTTATTGAAATAACTATGTCGTCAAAATCGAATTTCTCAAGAAGTCTTGCATGATAAAGGGCTGATTCCACCATCGCCTGAGGTGTGGGAGAGCCGTATTTTGCAAGTATCTCTTTTTCAAGGGAGCCTGAATTAACTCCTATTCTGATTGGAATACCCTTTTGCTTGCAAATATCAGCCACAGCCTTAACACGGGAGTCGTCGCCGATATTGCCGGGATTAATTCGTATTTTATCTATACCTCTTTCAGCGGCGCCAAGGGCGAGCCTGTAGTCAAAGTGGATATCTGCCACAATGGCAGCGTCCACTGCCTCTTTAATAGGTTCAATAAGGTTAAGCGCCTCCTCGTTTGGGATAGCGAAGCGTATTACCTGGCAGCCTGCCGCCGCCAGTTCTTTTGCCTGAGCAACAGAACCTTCGATATCGGACGCAGGCACGTTGAGCATGCTCTGAACTAAAATTTCGCTGTCGCCGCCGATATAGGTATTTGCGAGCTTTATTTTTTTACTTTTTCTTCTTTCCATAAATTTTACCCTCAGTCAAGCGCACAATGCGCAGTCAATATAAAATAATCAAAACAGTTTGGTAATATCGCTGAACGTGACTACGCACATAAGTCCCAGAAGCAATACAAGACCTACTGCGTTTATTATATATTCCGCCTTGGACGGAAGTTTTTTTCTGGTAATGCCCTCGGCAAGCAGGACGAAAAACCGCCAGCCGTCAAGAGCAGGTATCGGGAACAGATTAAACAGTCCCACATTAATGGTCAGCAGAGCCATGATTTTGAGCATAGAGTACATAGAAGTTTTAACCGCATCTGATACCACGGACACGGCGCCCACAGGTCCGCTTAAATCGGACAGTCCGTACCTGCCTGTAAGAAGGTCATGAACAGACAAAAACACCATACGGGCATAGGAAACAGATTCCTTGAAGGTCTGGACTATGACGTTTGAAAAAGTCTTTTCCACTCCCCTGAGCCAAAAATCCATATTGATATACTGCGTGCCCTCATATTCCTGGGTGGCGAATTCGACATTAAGTCTTACGTCCTTTCCGTCCCTGGTAACGACCATATCGACGGTGCTGTCAGGACTCCTGGAAAGTCCGGTCTGAACATCGTTAGTGGTATAAACACGCATGCCATCGATGCTCTTGATAATATCCCCTGCCTGAAGTCCACTTTGGGCGGAAACTGCCCCGTCGTCAAACTTTGCCACCTGGGTGGTGCCCACAAGATTCTGAGAACACACGATAATCAGCACTATCACAAATCCGAGAATAAGATTCATAACAGCGCCTGCCACTACAACAAAAATTCTTTGCCAAACTTTCTTGTTGACAAACGCGTTCTCGTCATCGCTGTCCTCGTCCTCGCCCTCCATGGAGCAGTAGCCGCCGAAAAGTATCCAGCGCAGGGTGTATTTCGTGCCCTTGCGTGTTATCTGAAATATTTTCGGCCCCATGCCGACGGAAAATTCATTGACTTTTATTTTCATCAGTCTGGCGGCGAAATAATGACCACCCTCGTGTATAATTATTATCAGCTCAAAAAAGAGAATCGCTATAATTATGGGATAAACTGTATTCCATACAGAACTTAAACTCACTTGACCGCCTCAATTACATAATCTCTTGCCGCTCTGTCCGCCTGAAGAACATCGTCAAGAGTAAAATCTTTTTTATCGGGAGCATTAAGCATCGCCTTGTTATTAAGATATGCAATATCCGTAAATTTAATTTTTCCTTTTAAGAAAAGCCTTACGCTTTCCTCGTTGGCGCCGTTAGCCGCCGCCGGATGCAGTCCGCCCATTTCTATCGCCTGCTTGCACACATTAATGCATTTAAAAGTATCGTAATCAGGCTCGTAGAAAGTCAGCTTTCCGTAATCGGTAAGCGAAAGCTCGCTGACTGGACTTGGCTCTCTTTCAGGATAAGTCAGGGCATACTGTATCGGTATTCTCATATCCGGCACACCCAGCTGAGCGATAACTGAATTATCCTGATAAACAATTGCGGAGTGAACCACTGATTCACGGTGAACCACAATTTCTATATCTTCATTAGGCATATCAAACAGCCATTTAGCCTCAATAAACTCCAGTCCCTTGTTCATCATGGTAGCGGAGTCGATTGTAATTTTTGCGCCCATATCCCAGTTGGGATGCTTTAAAGCGTCGTCGGCAGTAACGTTTTCAAGCTCTTCAAGCTTCTTGCCGAAAAAAGGTCCGCCTGACGCTGTAAGAATTATCTTCTTAACTGCCTTTTTGTTTGGAGAACCCTGCATCGCCTGAAAGATGGCTGAATGCTCGCTGTCAACGGGAAGTATGCTCACTCCCATTTCCGCCGCAAGATTTGTAACAAGATGACCGCCTGCCACAAGGGTTTCCTTATTGGCAAGGGCAACAGTCTTTTTCGCCTTTATTGCCTCAAGAGTAGGCTGAAGTCCAACCATTCCCACCACGGAATTAAGAACTGTGTCCGCCCCGTCATAAACAGCGCACTCGATAAGTCCCTCCATCCCGGTAACGACTTTCGTGGACGTATCACTGATTCGCTGTTTAAGATCCTTGGCGGAATCCGGATTCATCATACAAACCATCTCCGGTTTGAATTCCCTGACCTGATTTTCAATAACGTCCACACGGGAATTGGCGGTAAGACATTTTACATTGTAGCCGTGCATACGGCACACATCAAGGCTCTGGGTACCTATTGACCCTGTGGAGCCCAAAAGAGAAATATTTTTCATTTCACATTCCTCCGGTAATCAAATAACACTCTTGGTAACAAGAGCTATCACATATGTACACGCAAGGGTAAAAAGCGACGAGTCCATTCTGTCCATAACGCCGCCGTGTCCCGGGAATATCTTGCCGAAATCCTTGACGTTAAAATTCCTTTTAAGCACTGACGCTGAGAGATCGCCCATCATACCCATAAAGGACACCGGAAGCGAGCATACAAGAAGCGCTATCCACAAATCGGTTTGAAGCGGTGCATCGGCAACCTTGTTATAAATAACAATTGCCACTGCGTTTAAAATAAGGCTGAACACGAGTCCTCCGACAGCGCCCTCAACTGTTTTCTTTGGCGAGATATTGGGTGACATTTTATGCTTGCCTATTGCCATACCGGTAAGCTGAGCGCCTGTGTCCGTGGCAAGAGCACAAATAAGTGCAAAGAATATCAGATATATTCCCAGCTGCTCATTATCAAACATATCCCTGAGTCTGATGAAAATGCTAAAGCCGAAAGGCACCACAACGCTGGCAAAAATGCTGATTGCCACATCTTCAAAGGAGGTGTGGGAATACCCTTTGAGCATAGCCAAAAGGAATACCAGACAAAGCGCAATAACAAAAACAATGTTTGGAATAAATCCTATGACCATTCCCCACTGCTCAGCGCTTATAAGCGGCAGCATAACGTCGGCGCTGGCAAAAAACGGTGTGCAGGCAGAAAAGGTTATGCCCACAATTTTAATAAATTTATTGCTGACATTAGCGCATCTCATAATCTCGCCGCTGGCAACGGCAGATATAAACGCCACAGCTATCACAAGCGCCGGAGTATTTATCTGCCATACAATAACCGCAAGAACTGCCAGAAGGCATACTGCGGTAATAACTCTCTGTTTCATATTCACCCTCCGAAACGACGGTTTCTCTTTTCAAATTCACGAAGCGCCTCGTGAAGATCGCTGACCTTGAAGTCAGGCCACAGCACGTCGCTGTACCAAAACTCGCTGTAAGCCGCCTGCCACAGCAGAAAATTGGAAAGTCTTTCCTCACCGCTGGGTCTGATAATCAAATCACAGTCGGCAACGGTGTAGATATTCTGCGAAATATCGTCCTCAGATATTTTTGTCTTGCCCTGGCTTATCAGCTTATTTACAGCGGACACAATCTCCTGTCTGCCGCCGTAATTAATGGCAAGGTAAACTGTGGTGCCGGTGTGTGAAGCGGTTTCCTCCTCAGCCTCGTCCATGAGCTTAAGCAGGTCGTCGGATATTCCGCTGCGTTCACCTATGAATTTGATTTTGCTGTTGCCTGCCTTGGTCATATCGCTCTTTGCTTCCAGCAAATAATCCATAAACAAATTCATTAATGCGTCTACTTCCTCTTTCGGTCTTTTCCAGTTCTCGGTGGAAAAGGCGTAAAAGGTAACGTACTCAATTCCAAGGCGTTCGCACTCCTTGCTTATGGTTCTGAACACGTTTGCACCAGCCTTATGACCTGCCGACCTCGGTAAAGCACGCTTTTTTGCCCACCTGCCGTTACCGTCCATAATAATTCCTATATGCTTAGGCAACACGGAAAATTCCGCTGCGCCGTCATTTTTTTTAGTAAACAGTGCCACAATAACACCTCCGGACCTGATCTGAATAAAAATACTTTATTTAACAATGTATGGGCCGATGCCAGCACCGACCCGTAATCAGATAAAAAATATTCTTTTTTTACAAATTACATTGAAAGAATTTCTTCTTCTTTTTTCTTTGTGATCTGCTCAGCCTGCTTGATGAAGCTGTCTGTTATATCCTGAAGCTTCTTCTCGCCGTCCTTCTGATCGTCCTCGGTTATCTCGTTGTTTTTCTTGAGCTTTTTAATATCGTCCATAGCGTCACGGCGCACATTGCGGATAGCTACCTTTGCTTCCTCGCCGCGCTTTGAAATATCCTTCTGAAGGGACTTACGGTGCTCCTCGGTAAGCTGAGGGAATGTAAGTCTGATAACCTTGCCATCATTCTGAGGGTTGATTCCGATATCAGATGTATTAATTGCTTTTTCGATATCTCTGAGGGTTGATGCATCCCACGGCTGAATGACAAGAAGTCTTGCTTCCGGCACGCTTACTGCCGCCATCTGATTTATAGCCGTAGGAACTCCGTAATAGTCAACCATAACCTTGTCAAGCACTGCTGGGTTAGCTCTTCCGGCTCTTATTGATGAAAAATCCCTTTCAAGAGATGTAAGGCATTTTTCCATTTTTTCCTTAGTCTTATTAAAAACTGTTTCCATAAAAATTACCTCTCCTTGCGGTCAAATTAGTTGTTTACTATTGTTCCGATACTTTCGCCCTGAACAGCCCTGATGATATTGTCAGGGTCGGACAGATCAAACACGAATATTGAAAGATCGTTGTCCTTGCAAAGTGAAAATGCGGTGGAATCCATAACCTTGATATCACGGGCAAGAACATCCTTAAATTTGATTTCATCAAATTTAACAGCGTCGTCATACTTGTTAGGATCCTTGTCATAAACACCGTCAACATTTGTTGCCTTAAGCAATACGTCGGCGTTTATTTCAACAGCTCTCAGAGCCGCAGCCGTATCGGTTGAGAAAAACGGCGAGCCTGTTCCGCAGCCGAAAATAACAATCCTGCCTTTTTCAAAATGGCGTATAGCCTTATTGCGGATATAAGGCTCGGCAATCTGGCGCATTTCAATAGCCGTCTGCACTCTTACATTAGCCCCAAGCTGTTCCAGTGCGTCACAAAGCGCCAGTGAATTCATAGCGGTGGCAAGCATTCCGATATGGTCAGCTCTTGTTCTGTCCATATGCTCGCTGGTTCTGCCGCGCCAGAAATTACCGCCGCCGACAACGATGCCGATCTCCACACCCATATCTGCGACTTTTTTAACTGATTCACAGATTCTGATTACTGTCGGCGTGTCGATTCCGCTTCCTTTTGCTCCGGCAAGTACCTCGCCGCTGAGCTTCAATAAAATTCTTTTATATGCGATACCCATACAAAAGTCCTCCCACATATATTGTCTTTAATATAATAATATAAATTACTCTTAAAGTAAATAGTTATAATAAAAATGTAACAATATTCTCCTTAAATATTCATAACAAAAAAGCAGATTGCATAAACAATCTGCTTTCAGTAAATTACTGCTGAGTCTGAGAATTTTCAGCATTTTTATTCATTTTGATTAGGCATGCGTAGTCCTTTGCGTTTATAACGCCGTCATTTGTAAAATCAAACAGATATCCCAGCGTTGTGTCACCGGGAGCCGTATTTACATAGGAAATATTCCACATTCCGTATACAACAGACACATTTGCGGTATAAACATTACCACAAACGTTACACAAGTAACTTAATCTTCCGCTTTCGTTAATACCTGTAAACTCGTAATCGTGTCCCGGAGCCGGGGTGGTATTAAGTCTTGTCTCGCCGCAAATGGTACAGGTATCACTTGTGATTTCGGCAATTGTACAAGTGCCGGTTGTCACAACAGTTGTGTCATAATATTCTTCCAGCCACTCGTCATGAACTGTAGTTGATGCCTTTGCATCTCCGCAGCGACTGCACGTAGGAGTAGAAAGGCTGTGCCCGGGTTTATCCTCAATCGGTGTTTTTATGTCCTGATAATCGTGACCCAGTGCCTCAAGCGTAATTTCATATTCCTGATTGCAGACGGAGCAAACAGCCTTGGCAAGGCCGCCGTTCAGGCAATCGGGTTCTGTAATAACGGTATAACTTCCCTCAACAGGGGTATGCCCTGTTGCGTTGAGCACTTCCTTTTCAGTATATCCGCACACGTTGCACTTGTATGTATTATAACCTGCCGTGGTGCAGGTAGGTGCAACGCAGCTACCCTCTACAAGAGCAAGATCGTGCCCAAGAGCAGGTATATTCTCGCTCGTGGTGAAATTACAGTTTTCACAGGCATAATATATTTTGCCCACGGCGGTGCAGGTCGGTTCTGTTCTGGAGGTTTCGTACCACACGTGCTCGCCGTTTGCGGGTATGGCGACAACTCTTGTCTTCCCACAGATATCGCATGTATCCGTTCCGATGCCGTCTATGGTACAGGTTGGATTGGTTACCGTGTTAGACGTATAGTAGCCGTCTAACCATTCAACGTGAGTAGCCTCCACCGTTTCCGTATTACAAACAGAGCATTGGTAAATCTTATAAGTATGTCCGTCCTCAAGAGTATTGTCGTACTCGTTAATCAATACATTCTGGTGACCTGTTGCAGGAATCTCTCTTTCTACTGTTTCATTGCATACTGAGCAAGTGCCCCTCTCCAATCCAGGTTCAGTACAGGTTGGCTGAGTCACAACTTCATATTCAGCAACAGTATGATTAGCACTTAAAACGGGATTAATCTTCACTTCATCGCATCCGTCAAAGGTGCATCTATATGTTTCCAATCCGGGGGTGGTGCAGGTTGCGGTATTTGAATAATTGTAGAAGCCCTCTACCCATTCAACATGCTCAACCTCGCTTTGCTCCTCGCCGCATACAGAACACACGTAACCCCTGATGACATGACCGTTTTCCGCTGTCTGGTCAAGGGTTTCAGCAAGTTGCATATCGTGTCCCAGCGCTTCAAGCTGAGTTGTGGAAACGACGAATCCGCACTCATCGCAAACCTGGGTGGACACGCCCGGCTGAGTACAGGTAGGCTCAACAGTGATTACCTCGTGTGTACTGGTATGCTCGCACGGGTCAAGGGAAACAAATTCATAATCGTGATTATTTTCCTCCACCTGCTTTGTTACAAAGCTTTGAGTGGTGGAGCCGCTGTGACCGTAGAATATAATATGCTGAACCTCGCCGGCAAAAGGATTTTCCTCAGCGACGCTCAGTCCTGCAAAGACTGTATTAGGATTATTTACGGTAACGGAGCTGAGGTTATAGCAGTCTGCAAAAGAGCTCATTCCGATATTTGTAACCGTTTCGGGAAATTCTACAGAAGTCATTTTGCATCTATAGAATGAAAACGCATCAATACTGGTTATAGAAGAAGAGAAAACGATTTCTCTGACGCCAGATTCATAAAAAGCACCGACTCCCGTGGATGTAAGACCGTTTCCGTAAACAACTCTTTCAAGATTTGTACATTCTCTGAAGGCGTTTTCGCCAAGCTCCGTAAGCGAATCAGGGAAGGTTATACTTTTGAGTGATGAACACCCACGAAACGCCATTGCCTCAATGGCAGTAAGATTTTCAGGCAGAGTAATGGATTCCAGCGCAGTACAGCCCCTAAATGCTCCGTAATTTGCAATACCTCCGGAAATTGTAGTAAGCGTACTGGGCAGTGTTACAGATTTAAGGGCAGTACAACCGTAAAAATTAAGTGTGCCGATAGTATCAATTCCCTCACCGATAACAACATTTTCTATCTCAGCTTTATAGTCATACCACGGAACACGGTTTAATGCAGTATCTCCGTAATCTTTAGTCGCACCCGTACCTGTGATAGTAAGTGTTTTAGTCGCTTCAACATAGGTATAGGAAGCATTTTTTCCCGTGGAGAAAATACTTGAACTGGCCCCGCAGTAACCCGAATCATCTTTAGCAAAAGCTATTGATGTGTTAAAGCAAAACAGCACTGTCACAAGCAGTGAAAAAGCAGTCAATGCCGCTGTCAGCCGTTTTCTCATAATAATCACCCCTGATTATATATTTAGCTAATTTAATAGTAACATATTGCGACTAAATTTTCAATACATCAAAATATTAGCAAAACAAAAGCAGCCCGAATAACCGGACTGCCGCATTTTAGCTGATCTATTTCAATATAAATTTAAGGAGCTTTCTCTTAAACGGTGTATACGGTTGATACCTCACAGGAATATCCGGCCAAAGCGCTTTTTTAATTACGCCCTTGTGATTGCTGAACACCCTGAAGCTCTCCCTGCCGTGATATTTGCCCATGCCGCTGGTTCCTACTCCGCCGAAACCCAGATTAGAGGACGCAACATGGATAATGGTATCGTTAATACAGCCGCCGCCAAAAGGTATTTCCTGTAAAAACTCCTTTTCTCTTTTTCTGTCAGTTGTAAAAAGATAAAACGCAAGCGGCTTGTCGCGATTTAAAATAAATTCTTTTGCCTGACTTATGCTGTCATAAGTAATAACCGGAAGAAGCGGACCGAATATTTCATTTTGCATAAGCGGCGAATCTTCGCTTACGCCGTCAATAACCGCCGGCGCTATCTTGTTAGTTTTCTCGTCGTACTGACCTCCGACACATACATTTTCGTTTTCCAAAAGGTCTTTGAGCCTGAAAAAATGCTTTTCGTTTATTATTTTAGGATAATCTTTATTCTCTACAGGATTTTCGCCGTACATTTTGGTAATACTGCTCTTTATTTGTGACATAAAGCTGTCTTTAACCTTATTGTCAATCAGGATATAATCCGGCGCGACGCAGGTCTGACCCGCGTTGAGAAACTTGCCGAAAGCGATTCTGTCGGCAGCTATTTTAATATCCGCAGTATCATCGATCACACACGGATTTTTTCCTCCCAATTCCAGCACAACAGGAGTCAGGTTATAAGAAGCCTGCTTCATTATCTTCTTGCCGACATTGACGCTTCCGGTAAAAAAGATGAAATCAAAATTCTGCTCCAGCAGTAAGTCGTTTTGTCCCTGTTTCAGGCGTACCACCGTAACATACTCGCTGTCAAAGGCGTCTGATATTATTTTTTCAATGACATCGGACGTGGCAGGCGAATACGATGACGGTTTGATAACCGCTGTATTACCGGCGCACAAAGCACCAATAAGCGGGTCAATACTTAGCATGAAAGGATAGTTCCAGGGAGAGATAATAAGCACCGTACCAAACGGCTCGGACACGATAAAACTCTTTGACGGAAAATGTGCAAACGGTGTGGACACTACCTCCTCCGACATCCAGCGCTTAAGATGCCTTTTAACATATTTTAGCTCGGTCAGCACCATGCTGACTTCTGTCATAAACGCTTCTGTCTCAGACTTGTTAAGGTCCTGCCAAAGTGCCTCATATATTTCATTATGATGTTTCAGTATGCTTTTTTCAAGTGCGTTTAGCGCATTCATCCTGGCGGCATAGGGCAAGGTCTTTTTCTTTGAAAAATAATCTTTCTGAGCCGCAACGATTTGCTCAAGCATAAAATCTTCCTTTCTTATACAGATTACCGGCAATTTCATTATAAGACATTATGCACAATTTTTCAATCATTATTTTTTATGTTTTTGTTGATAGCGACTATTAATATTAGAGATTGTATTTGATATTGTTAAAATATTGTCATTTCTGTTTGCATTATTAACAATCGTTTTATGAATTATAAACTCATTTGGCAAAACATTATATTAATCTTAAAAGTATGTCAAAAAATAATCAATGATATAGATTTACCACGCTTTACCTTGTCATATTATTGACAAAACAAAATGACTGATTTTTTTAAAACACATTGCATTTCAAACAAAAAAGCAGACAAAATATGCCTGCTTTTTACTGAATTATTTTGTTTTAATCTTTTATACTGTTTCGAGACCGAGAACAAATCCGATGCTCTTTTCAAAAAAAAACCACATCTCATTTCCCTGCTCATAGACCATCAAGAAAACACACGTCATAATCTCTAAATTTATAGACCGGACACGAATTTAAAAATCTCGGAAATTTCTCTGATATTTTTACGGTATCGTAATTGGCCGCCGCATACTCTTCGCCGCCGCGCATATAGAATAATATTGCTGTTTCGGGAAGTTCAAGGCTTCCTCCGTGACAACTTTCAATGTGCTTTTTCGCAGTAATTACAGGGGGAGTTTTGTCATTTTCATGGTACCACATAATTTTCTCCGTTAAATCAATTGCAAATCATAAAAGCAGTATATATTCTGTCTTTTCTATAATGTTTATCTATATTTTCTTTAAACTTATGCGCTACAACATTTTCAAACATTTGTGAAATTTTCTTTTAATTCATTATAGCATTTTTTTGAGCAATTTCAATTACAAAGAAAGCTGCCCTGTGTAAAGACCGGCAAAGTCTTAAACACAGGGCATATTAAAGGAGTTGGTCTATTTATTTTTTACATTTCCGTTACATTTGCCGCCGCAGCCTGAACAGCAATTTTTGCAATCCGGACAGCCAATGCATTTTTTACCGCTTTTCTTTGCTTTGTATATGTAAAACATAATGCCTCCTATGATTAAAACAAGCAGTGCAATAATTATAAAATTCTCCATTACGCATATTCCTTTACTGTTTTTTTGCCGTTAAGCGAATACTCGCCTGCAAGTTTTTTGTTAGTATTTATTATAAGGGCTGTTACTATACCGACAATAACCAGCACTCCTACGAAACCTAATACAGCAGGAACAACAGCGAGAGTTTCAGGAGCAGTAATAAGCGTGCCGATTGTATAAACCAAGTAACTTACTGTGTAACCTACTCCAAGCTGAAGACCGATACCGCCCATAAGCCACTTACGGCTTCTCATTTCGGCGTTCATTGCACCGATAGCCGCAAAACAAGGAGGAGTATAGAGGTTAAACATAAGATATGCAAGCGCCGCAACTTTTGTAATCGCCATTACTCCTGCAACTTCTGTGCCTGCACCCTCCATAAGTGCAAGTTCTTCAGTGTCAATCAGGTTTTCAAGTCCCACAAAGCACACAGCAAGAGTTCCAACAACATTTTCCTTTGCAATAAAGCCAGTTACTGCCGCCGCAGCAAGCTGCCAGCTTAAAACTCCCACAACGGGAAGGAGTATATAGGCAAATGGCTTTGCAATAGATGCAAGAATTGAAGAGTCTGCGGTTTCAGCAACTGAAAAGCTCCAGTCAAAAGTCTGCATTACCTGAACGGCTGTATTGCAAAGAAGAATAATTGTCGCCGCTTTGACAATATATGCTTTACCCCTTGCACACATTGACTTAAATGCGCCCCCAAGTGACGGCACCTTATATTCCGGCAATTCAATGATAAAGAAAGATTTTCTCGATTTATAGCCTGCGATTTTATTTACAAGCAGTGCGCCTAAAAAGATAAGCACAATACCTAAAAGATACATTAGTGCGCTTACCCAGCCTGCGTCGTCAAAAAACGCACCTGCAAAAAGAGCAATAACAGGTATTTTTGCACCGCAAGGCATAAAAGGTGCGAGCATTGCAGTTGCTCTGCGCTCTCTCTCGTTTCTTATAGTACGGCTTGCCATAATTCCGGGAACAGCACAGCCTACCGTAATTACAAAAGGAATAACAGATTTTCCGGAAAGACCCACCTTTTTAAATATCGGGTCAAGAACCACGGCAACACGTGACATATATCCGCAGTCCTCCAGCAGTGCAATAAGGAAATACATAACCATTACAAGAGGAAGGAAACCGATTACGGCAATCACGCCGCCGATTATGCCGTCTACAAGCAAAGCGTAAAGAACAGGATTTGCGTTTTCCAGCAGTCCGCCTACCCAGCCCTGAAAAGCCTCAAGCCAGCCTACAAGTAAATCCGCAATAGGTGTTCCCACCCAAACTTGTGAAATTTGAAAAACGAGAAACATTACAACAGCAAATATGGGAATGCCAAGCCACTTATTTGTAAGAACAGCGTCAATTTTATCACCGATATTTTTTTCTTTTGTAAGTATTTTTCTTTTTTCCACCTCGGAAACTATACTGTTTACAAAATCAAACCTTTCACGGTCTGCCTTTTCAACAGCCTTTTTATCTGTTAAATCAATATTTCCCTGGTGATAGGGCGCATTTTGTACTGTATTAGCCGAGTGAATCGCTTTCTCTACCGTCTCTTTCAAGCCTTTTGAAGAGGTAGAAACGGTTTCCACTACAGGACAGCCGAGTTTTACACTTAGCAAATCAGCGTTAATTACAGTTTCCTTTTTCTCGTTAATGTCGCATTTGTTTAAGGCAACCACCACGGGTATTCCCAATTCCAAAAGCTGAGTTGTAAAGAAAAGACTTCGGCTCAAATTAGTTGCGTCAACGATATTTATGATAACATCGGGATTTTCCTTTCTCACATAAGAGCTTGTTATGCTCTCCTCGCTGGTAAACGGCGACATTGAATAAGCGCCCGGCAAATCAACTGCCAAAACCTGTTCATCTGACGAAACAAAGGTCTTTTTTATCCTGTGTTCCTTTTTGTCTACGGTAACGCCTGCCCAGTTGCCAACCTTTTCGTTACGGCCTGTCAGAGCGTTATACATAGTTGTTTTTCCCGAATTGGGATTACCTGCCAATGCTATTCTCATCATTAGCCCCTCCTGCTATAAATTACTAAAAATAAGTTAGTTTACACTAACCACATTGCATAAAAAATTGCATAAAAAATTGCATAAAAAAAGCGGATATTAAGCTCTTTGCTTACCATTTAAACATCTATTTATTGCACTACTATTGCACCGGCAAGCTGCAAATCAATATTATATCTACCGTCTTTAATTGATACAACAAAACCGCTTTTCTTTTTTGAAACCACGGTTATGCGCTCACCCGAATAACAGCCGAGAGAAAACAGAAAAGAGTTTAGTTCATCATCATCCGTAAGAACATCTTTGATTAAGTATTCTCTGCCCTCTTGGGCGTCTTTTAATTTCATAGTATCACCTATATTGCTGTTTTCGTTAGTTGTCACTAACTGTAATGTATAAAAATTAGTTAGTATCAACTAACCATTGCTATTATACACACCACAATTCTATTTGTCAACCATTTTTTGTAAAAAATTAAAGATTCAATCCTCTTTTCTCCCTTTAGATGATTTCATGTCACAGGCGCTGTATATATCCTGTATTTTAAATACTGTTATAGCTGTTTATACTTTTATTTTATTACCACAGTTATTCTACCGCTAACACAAAAAGCCCGGCTTTTGCCGGGTTTTTCAATAAGCTGAGACCTGAAAACAAATTGTTTTAAGGTCCTTTATGTTATTATAATTCAAAAGCGGATATCACATCACTGTCTGCTTTAACAAGCGCAACTAAATCTTCAATGCCGACATTAATTTCGTGCCAGCCTTTTGTATAGGTTGTTTTGTCCTTAGTCAAAATCCATTCGCCGTCGGGAACATAAAAGCGTTTTGTTTTCTGCCCCTGATTTACAATGGGGGCAAAGATAATCTCGGCGCCGAACATATACTGCTCGCCAAGAGTATAGCAAACCTCGTCGTCCGGGAATTCAAAGAACATCGGGCGAAGAACAGGGTGACCCGTATCGCTCGCCTCATCCATATAACGCTTAATATACGGTCTTAAATTCTCACGCAGGAAAACAAGTTTTTTGAGTATTTCAAAATTCTCCTCGCCGAATGACCAAAGCTCGTTCGGGTCGCCGCTGGGCTCCTTAAGATTACTTTTTTCACCGTGGCGGATTCGGCTGCCGTGAAGTCTTAATACGGGTGAGAACACACCGAACTGAAACCACCTTACGATAAGCTCCTTAAAATAATCGCTTGTAATATCAGCGTCATAAAATCCGCCCACATCAGTGTTCCACCACGGAATACCGCATACAGACATATTTATTGCGGCGTGCACCTGGCATCTAAGGCTTTCAAAAGTAGACTCAATATCGCCCGACCAAACAAGGGAGCCGAATTTCTGACTGCCGAGATAGGCGCATCTTGTGAGTGTGATTATATCCTTTTTGCCGATTTCATTATAGCCGTCATACAGCATTTTGGAATAATAATAGGGATAAAGAAGAGCAACAACATCTCCCCTGCCCTTGCTGAAAATCAGGTTGTCAAACTGCTCGGGGTGAATTTCAGGCTCAGCCTCGTCAAGCCACAAGCTGTCTACTCCGTTGTCGATATAATTTTCTTTAAGCCTCTGCCAAACAAATTTTCTTGTTTCTTCATTGGTGGCGTCAATTTCAGCCTGCCAGCCGTAAAACTCAAACACTCTGTCAGAACCTCGTGTGGTTCTGATAAGCATATTTCTGTTTTTCATCGTGCGGTAGTTTTCGCTGTGCTCATTGATTGTAGGCCATACGGAAACAACATGCTTTGTCCCCATTTCGTGCAGTTCGTCGCTCATCGCCTTTACATCCTGCCAGTATTCAGGGTCAAATTTATAATCTCCCTGCTCCGTCCAGTGAAAATAATCGGCAACGATTGCAGAAACCGGAATATTTTCTTCTTTATATCTTCTTGCAACCTCAAGGAGTTTATCCTGTGTTTCATATCTGAGCCTGCTCTGCCAAAATCCCGTTGCCCAGTAAGGCATTTCGGGGGCATAACCCGTAAGCTGTGCAAGAGTTTCGCTGACCTCGGCAGGCGTTCCGACAATAACAACATAATCAACAAATCTGCACGCCGTGCTGTTCCAGCGGGTGCGGTTATTTGAAAGCTCAACTGAGCCGATTGACGGATTATTCCACAAAAAGCCGTACCCGAGAGATGAATAAACAAAAGGCATTGCACAGTTGGCGTTTGTATTTATAATATCAAACGAACAGCCTTTTAAATCAAAAGGATTATTCATGCTGTGTCCGAGGCCGAAAAAGTGTTCGCCCTCATTCGCATTGAAAGTAACCCTGCTTTTCCACACACCGTTGGCAAGGTTCACATAATTTCTGAAACCATTGTGAAAAGTAAGTTCAGGCTGTTCCTCAAGAATTTTAACGCCGTCTTTATAAAATGAAACACAGCCGTTGTTTCTAAGCTGGGCTGTAAGACTGCCCCGAGTTAATTTCACACAGTTGTCAAGCTCCTCAATAACACAATCTGCTTTTTGGGGCATCAAAGTATAGTTTTCATCAATGACTTGGCAATCAGGAAAACCCTGAAATCTTATTGCGTTTTTACCGCAGGGGGTTATTCTTACAAGTTCCGAAAATCTTGAAAACAGAATCTCGTTATTATCAATCTTAATATTTTCCATAGGAACAAAATTCTTTCTAAATATTTTAACTACATTATACCATTATTCTGCCTCCTTGCAAGCGAAGACAGAAAAAATGACAATTTACAGTTTCTATGCTTTATTCATAATTTTCATTAAATTTATTATAAGTTCTTGTTGCTCATCATCAAGTTGATTTAACAAATTTAAAACTTCTTTCTCTCTTTGATTTAGCGAGGCAAATTTTCTATCATCACAAAAGGAATCAGACAAACTGATGCCAAATCCGTTGCAAATTAAGCAAAATGTATAAAATTGAGGCGCTGTTTTTCTTTTATAAATATTTGAAACTGTGCTTACAGGCAAACCGCTTTCCTTTGCTATACGATAATTACTCCACTTTCGGTTATCCTTTAACTCTGTGAGTTTATTTACCAATTCATCTACGTTATTTATATATATCACCTCCGTCCGTCAATATTATATTATAAAATTCCTGTAAACTGTTATAGCAATTGTTAATGATATTTTTACAGTAATAAAGCTTAAGTTCACGCCATAGCCTCTATACAAATAAAAAAGAACTTGTTAATAATACCACACTAACAAGTCCTTGATAATGAATTGTACGCAAAAAAACTTAGCAAAAGATAATTCGGGAAAGTCATACGCAATTTTGTACGCAAATTTTACGCATTTTTTGGTTAAAAAAACTATAATAAATTATAATACTTTTTCATTTTCTAAAAATAGAAAAACCCGTTAAAACAGTAGATTTTAACGGGTTTTAATAGTTTATGAAAAATTATGAAATTTTTTGATTAGCCGTTGATCTGCTTTGCAATTTCCTCGGCAAAATTCTCTTCTCTCTTCTCAAGACCGTCGCCCTTCATCATTCTGATGAAGCCGTTAACCTTGATTTCTGTGCCGAGTTCTTTAGCAACGCTGTCAACATAGCCCTTTACTGAGCCCTGGAAAATGTCGCTGCGAACGAACTCCTGGTCAACAAGGCAGTTTTCCTTATAGAACTTGCCCATCTTACCCTCAGCAATTTTAGCAAGAACAGCCTCCGGCTTAGAAGCCATCTTAGGATCTTCCTTCATCTGAGCGGCAAGGATGCTCTTCTCGTGCTCAACAACCTCAGCAGGTACTGAAGCCTCGTCAAGATAGCTTGGATTCATTGCAGCAATCTGCATTGAAACGTTCTTGCCCATTGCCTCAAATTCAGCTGTTGAAGCCTTAGACTCGTCAGCTACATCAAAGCCAACCATAACGCCTACTGCTCCGCCGCCGTGAATATATGTTGAAACGATGCCTTCCATTGTTTCAAAGCGGCGAACTTTCATGTTCTCGCCGATTGAAAGAACAAGGTCGTTAAGAGTCTCGGTAACTGTTCTGCCGGTACCGTTGAACTCTGTAGCGCAAAGAGTTTCAACGTCAGCAGGGTTTGTAGCAACGATTGTCTTTGCTACACCTGATACGAAATCCATGAATTTCTCATTCTTGGCAACGAAGTCTGTTTCAGAGTTAACCTCAACAACGACACCCTTCTTAGCCTCTTTATCGTAATAAGGGAGAACTACACCCTCAGCGGCAATTCTTGTTGCTTTCTTCTGAGCAGCAGCAAGACCTCTCTCACGGAGATAGTCGATTGCCTTGTCCATATCGCCGTCAGCCTCAACAAGAGCCTTTTTACATTCCATCATTCCGACGCCTGTCTTCTCACGAAGAGCCTTTACGTCCTGAGCGGTAAATGCCATAATAAATTCCTCCAAATTAGAATATTTCAAATCGGAGCAATGTTTTGGCATTGCTCCGGTGATATCTTGTTGTATTAATTATTCAGCAGCAGCTTCCTCAGCAGTTTCCTGAGCTGCTTCCTCAGCAGGAGCTTCCTCGTCAGCGGTGTCCTTACCGTCTCTGCCTTCGATTACTGCGTCTGCCATTGCGCCTGCAATAAGCTTAACAGCACGGATAGCGTCGTCGTTACCCGGGATTACATAGTCGATCTCGTCAGGGTCGCAGTTTGTATCAACGATAGCAACGATCGGAATACCAAGCTTCATAGCCTCTGATACGGCAATTCTCTCCTTACGGGGATCAACGATGAACATAGCGTTAGGAATCTTCTTCATCTCTGTGATACCGCCGAGATATTTCTCAAGCTTTTCAATCTCAAGCTCAAGCTTGATGATTTCCTTCTTAGGAAGGAGGTCGAATGTGCCGTCCTCACGCATAGCCTTAAGCTGTGCAAGACGAGCTACTCTGCCGCGGATGGTCTTGAAGTTTGTAAGCATACCGCCGAGCCAACGAGCGTTTACATAAGGCATAGCGCAACGCTCAGCCTCTTCCTTAACAGACTCCTGAGCCTGCTTCTTTGTGCCTACGAAGATGATTGAACCGCCTTCTGCAGCGAGATCGCGAACGTACATATAAGCCTCATCAAGCTTCTTAACTGTTTTCTGAAGGTCGATGATGTAAATGCCGTTACGCTCTGTGAAGATGTACTCAGCCATTTTGGGGTTCCATCTTCTGGTCTGGTGTCCGAAATGAACACCTGCTTCTAAAAGCTGTTTCATAGAAACTACATTTGCCATAATAATTTCCTCCTTTAAGGTTAATCCTCCACAAACAGGCTGGCACGAGCCTAAATCAATAACCTAAGGCTCACCCGTTTATGTGCGTATTCGCTTTCACTTATGCGAATGCTGGAACATTATAGCAAAAAAGGCCTGAAAAATCAAGCCTTTTTTAATAAAATATTTATTCAAAACAGTATTTCCGTCGCAGTATTATTAATGGTTCATTTTTGTCTTATTTGCTTGATGCAATCATGTCGCAAAGCTTATTGTATGATATACCGACTGCCGCCGCTTCCTGGGGAAGAAGGCTTGTGGGAGTCATTCCCGGCAGAGTATTTGCCTCCAGGCAGTAAGCCCTGCCGTTTTCGTCCAAAATGAAATCCACTCTTGAGTAATAACCGAGCCTGAGAGCATTGTGCACCTTTAAAGCACTTTCCTGCAAAAGAGAGCATATTTCCCCGGTAATATCAGCCGGACAGACCTCCTGCGTCAAGCCTGACTGATATTTGTTTTTATAGTCGTACCAGCCGCTTTTCGGGATAATCTCAATGGGATGCAGCGCCCGGTTATTAAGTATTCCCACCGAAAATTCCCTGCCGCTTATCTTTTTTTCAACAATAACGTGATCCTCGTATTTTTCTGCTAACTCTAAGGCTTTGCTAAGCTGAGCTTCATTTTCAACAATGGTCACTCCAACGCTTGAACCGCAGCTGCAGGGCTTAACTACGCAGGGATATGATATACCGCTTAAATCATTTTTATTTCTAACGTCGACATATTCCCAGTCGGCAGTTAAAATTGAGCTGTCACGCATAATACGCTTTGACAAATCCTTATCCATAGCAATAAGGCTGGCGGCATATCCGGAGCCTGTATACTTGATGGAATTCAAATCAAAAAGCGCCTGAATCTGACCGTTTTCACCCTCAGCACCGTGAAGCGCCATAAACACGATATCAGCCTCACGACAGAGGTTTATAACACCGTCGCCCACAAGGCAGTCGCCGTTTTTTGCCGAACTTTTTACCGCTTCAAGATCAGGCTGTGACTCTGTCACTTCGTAAGAATATCTGAACGAAGATTTATTATTTCTGTAAACCGGCGGAAAATCTCCGCTGTTTGTGCCGAGATACAAGTCAAGCAACATTACGTCGTGACCGTTATCAATCAGCGCATTTGAAATCAGCGCCCCTGATGACAGCGACACATCACGCTCAGGACTGAGTCCTCCGGCTAAAACAACTATTTTCATATCAAATCTCCCGCACTATTTAATATACAATTTCATTACCTGTGCCCTTGCCTTTGCCTCAAGAGTATCGTCAAGAGGAGCAAGCTCAGTCTTGCCATACTTGTTTTCAACGGCTTTTGAGATAAGCAGATCGGCAAAATCCGGATTTTTAGGCAGAATAGGACCGTGAGAATATGTGCCGAAGGTGTTTTTATACCGTACGCCCTCGGTGCCGTCCTCGCCGTTATTGCCGTATCCCTTTATCACTTTTCCCAGCGGTTTGACTCCGCTGCCCAGATACGTGCGTCCGCTGTGATTTTCAAAGCCTACTATCTCAATGCCTTCCTTGGTCTTAAAGGCATAGTTTCCTATCATACGTTCTTCCTTGCCCTGGGTGTAAAAATCAAGAGCTCCCATATACTCCAGCATCTTGCCGTCATATGTTTTATAATACTTGCCGAGCATCTGATATCCGCCGCAGATAGCCAGCATAACAGTACCGCTGTGTATAGCCTTGTTTATCTGAACGTCCTTGCCCTTATTAAGGTCGCTGAGCAGTACGTCCTGCTCAAAATCCTGTCCGCCGCCGATAAAGAGAATATCATAATCATCGGCATTAAAGCTTTTGCCCATGGTCACGGCGTCCGTCACCGTTTCGATACCTCTTGCCTGCATACGCTCGGTCAGAGCAATAATATTTCCCCTGTCGCCGTAAAGATTAAGCATATCGGGATAAAGATGTGCAATTCTGATAATCATTCCCAAAAATCCTTACCTCCCAGTCTTTTTGCAATAACAGGGCGCATTGTCATCATTGAGGTATATGTGGGCACGATATAAACGTCTGTGCCCCTGCCTGTGGCAATATCCACAAGCTTGCTGTAATCCTCGTTTTCAATAACTTTGATTTCCCTGTTGCCCACGCCCTCATACTTGACTCTGATTGCCATATCATAGCAGCGTTTGCCTGTAACGTATATTTCCTTAACGTTTGATTTTTTAAATATTCCGTTGAAATCAACATCCCATATCCAGCTGATATCACGCCCGTCTGCGGCATTATCGTTAAGGGAAAGAATAAGCGTAAAATCGTCGTCAATTGATTTTAAAAAGCTCATAGTTTGGCTGAAGCCTGCGGGATTCTTAACAAGTATAACATTTATCTTGTTGTCGCCGCTTTCAAACTGCTCCATTCTGCCGAAAGCTCCGTTAAAGTTTTCGAGAGCGGTATATATTGTATTATTATCAAGTCCCAGAGCGGACAGCGCCGCTGAACAGCCCACGGCATTATAAACATTATAAGCTCCGCCGATATTGATTTTTGTAATATTTCTGTCGCCGTTAAAATCAGTAACAACAAGCGAGTAACTGGGCTTAAGCTCTTCGACGCTGGTAACTGCAAAATCAGGGCTTACACGCTTATAGCCGCAGTTTTTGCACTCAAATCCGCCGAGATGACCGTATGTGTGATAAGAATAGCTGTACTCATGCTTGCAGAAAATGCAGTATTTTGCATCGGAAATCTCCGGCTCGCCAGCGTCCTTGTCAAACGGCACGTTTACGCCGTAGGTAATGATTTTATTCGGTATTTCACCCGACATGGAATAAGTCAGCGAGCAGTCGGCATTAAGGCATACAACCGCCTTTGGCAGATTCTTTACCGACTCCTTAATGGCGTTTAGCGTGTGTGTAACCTCGCCGTATCTGTCAAGCTGGTCACGGAATACGTTTGTAACCAGCACCACGTCGGCACGGATATATCTTGACACCTCACGAAATGCGTTTTCGTCACATTCGACTATGGCATACTCGCATTTGTTTTTGCCGGTAACGGTGGAATTCATTATAAACGAAGCTGTTATGCCGGTAATAAGATTTGCGCCGGATTTGTTTATAAAATAAGTTCTTCCGGCAGTCTTAAGTCCCTCCTCGATAATGCGGCAGGAGGTGGTTTTTCCGTTGGTGCCGGTAACTATAATAACCTTTACATTTTTTGACAGGTCGTAAAGGACGTTTCTCTTAACCTTCAGCGCAACTCTTCCGGGAAGAGTTGTAGCTCCCCTGCCCATTTTATGCAATATAAAAGTCACAAGCCTGCAAACAAGGCATGCCAAAATTACTCTCATTAAATCACTCCAAAATAATCTATATTAATTCTATCTGAATTCACTGCTTTATATGCGTAATAACAAGTTATTTTAATTTTAAACCAAGTGCACATTCAAGTCAATAATTTGTTTATGCCGAGTCGGTATTTTTACGCCGCTGTGAGTTTTTAATCAAAAAATTATACCGCATTTAAAGTGGTAAATTTGTAGTACACGCAAAATATCATAATTAAGCAAATTACTAAATTTTATATTTTTCTTGCCCGGTACATACGTGTTATGTTAAAATGAAAAACGGAGATGATAATATGCTAAACAGCATTATAGATATTGTTAAAAAAGCGGGAGAAATTTACAGAAGCGCCGGCAGTGATCTCGGCATTACTGACAAGGGCTCCGCCGTAAATCTTGTGACAAAATATGACAAGATGATACAGGATTTTCTCTTCAGCGAGCTTGAAAAAGCTGTGCCGGGGTGCAGCTTTTTCGGTGAAGAGGGCGACGGCAACAAGGTCCTTACCGACGGTCTGTGCTTTATTATAGACCCTATTGACGGAACAACAAATTTCATCAAAGGATATCAGCACAGCGCCATAAGCGTTGCGCTGGCGAAGGATAAAAAAATAATAATCGGAGTGGTTTACGACCCTGATCTTGATAATCTTTTTTATGCCCAGGAGGGCAAGGGAGCTTACCTTAACGGAAAGCCCATTCACGTTTCCGACTGCTCAATTGAAAAAAGTCTTGTGCTTTTCGGTACATGCCCGTATGAGCACGAGCTTGCTCACAAGACCTTTGAGCTGACGGAAAAGATATTCTACAAGGCAATTGAGGTAAGGCGCGGCGGTTCTGCCGCACTGGATATATGCTATGTGGCAAGCGGAAAAGCCGACCTTTACTATGAAATGATTCTGCGTCCCTGGGACTGGGCAGGCGCTTATCTTATTCTTAAGGAAGCCGGCGGCGCTGCATCCACCTTTGACGCAAGTCCCCTTGATGCAAACAAAATAGACTCCTTTGTATGCGGCAACAAAAAGGTTTTGGCGGAATTTTATGCATTACTACAGTCTTAACAAATACCTGAGGGACACTTTCGGCGACAAGGTTTATAAACTCAGCCTGAACGCAGGTTTCACCTGTCCGAACCGTGACGGAAAGCTCGGAACAAAGGGCTGCATTTTTTGCTCTGCCGGCGGCAGCGGTGATTTTGCGGAAAGCTCCTCCCTTTCGATTACACAGCAGATAGAAAGAGGAAAAGAGAGAGTAGCCAAAAAAATAAAAAGCGGCAAATACATTGCTTATTTTCAGGCTTACACCAACACTTACGCACCTGTTGAAATACTCAAAAGCAAATATATGGAGGCAGTTAATCACAAGGATATCGTGGCGCTGTCCGTTGCCACCCGACCCGACTGCCTTGGTGACGACGTGCTGAAACTCCTTGATGAAATCAACAAAATAAAGCCTGTTTTTGTTGAGCTCGGGCTTCAGACGATACACGAAAGAACTGCCAGGTACATAAGGCGCGGCTACACCCTTGACGTATATGACAAGGCGGTATCTGATTTAAAAAAGATTGGCGTAAACACCGTGGTGCATCTCATTCTCGGACTACCTGGCGAAACGAAGCAGGATATGCTCGACAGCGTAAAATACGTGTGCGAAAGCGGCATCGACGGAATAAAGCTCCAGCTGCTTCACGTACTGAAAAACACGGACCTTGAAAAGGACTACGCACAGGGAAAATTTAAAACGCTGGAGATGGACGAATATCTCGACATATTAAAATCCTGTGTTGATATTATCCCTGACAATATAGTCATTCACCGTCTGACGGGCGACGGCGCAAAAAAAGACCTTATCTCGCCGCTGTGGTCAGCGGATAAGAAAAAGGTCTTAAATGCAATAAACAAATTGTAAAATCTGTGACTAATGAAGATGCTTTTGGAAATTTCCCGAAACGTCGACGTCCTCGTGGATAAAGACGAAAGCGTCCGGGTCAAAGGCGTGTATCTCTTTTTTCAGCGTAGCCGCCTCATTTTTTGAGAGAACCACCAGATAAATATTTGTATCGTCGCCGGTGTATGTACCTGTGGCGTCCACACGGGTGGCTCCTCTGTTTACGGTATCAAATATAAGTTTCTCAACGCCGCTCTTTTTTGTAACGATAAACATATCGGCGGTGATATTCTGGAAATGTATTTTGTCAACGGCGATGCTTGAAATCACAGAGCAGAGAATAGAATATACCGCAACCGTGAGATTAAAGAATATTGCACAGCAGCCGTAGACAAATATATTGATTATGACGGTAACCTTTCCGACGCTGAAATTGCGGTACTTTTTGGTAAGATAAACACAGATTATCTCTTCTCCGCCGCCGCATCCGCCTGAAAGCAGTGTGAAGCCGATGCCGATTCCGGAAATCAGTCCGCCTGCAACGCAGCATATGACGGTGTCATCTAACACCATTTTTTCCGGCACAGGAATTACTGCCAGGAATATTGTGTAAAACACGGTGCAGACAATGGTCTTAAAAAAGAAAGGTCTGCCGAGGCTCTTATAGGCGAGTATCAGCAGGGGTATATTAATCATAAGGTAAATAATACCCTCCATATTAACGCCGCTGAAGGTTATGCCCAAATATTCAAGAAGAGCATTTATAAGCTGAGCTATGCCCAGCACTCCGCCGCTGTACATTCCGCAGGGAATTATCAGGATATTCATGGCAAGAGAATATATAAGCGAGCCGACAAACATCAGCCCTATGGATTTAACAGGAAGATACCCGTCCTTTGAAAAAATCTTCATTTCATCTGTCCTCTTATCAAAATTCATCCGTGGTGGATTATATCAAATAGCATAATCCTTGTCACGCAATTTAACACGAATTTAACATTTATAACATGATTTTAACACAATCTTTATAATATTTTACTTTATGCCACATAAAAAATAAATATTATAATGATATATTATATCGAAATATTTTGCAGGGAGAATTACTATGCCGGAAAACAACAAATTCAAAGAAAAAGTAACAGCATTCACCAAAAAGCACGCAGAAATTTGGAAATTTATAAAATTCACTTTTACAGGCGCCAGCACCTCCATACTGGAAATGGCAGTTTTCGCAGTGCTTCAGTACGGAATATTCAAGTCACTTAACGAGGTTCCAGTTACGGATAACCCTGTGCTTGCCTTTTTGGGAATTGACTACAAGGGCTATATGTACAGCTATTTTATTTCCGCGGTAATAGGATATGCGGCGGCATACATAATGAACAGGAAGCTGACCTTTAAGGCGGACGCAAATCCGGTGCTGTCCACTATACTTTATGCAATAATGGTAGTATGCACTATTGCGTTTAACACATGGTTCGGTGCTTTTCTCGGAACTCTTATTCAAAACAAAGGCTATGACAGCGTTTTCATTGTAATGCTTACCAAGCTGGTTGTAATGACCGTGCCTACACTTTGGACTTATCCGCTTAACAGATTTGTTATTCACAGAAAAAAGAAAACTCCCACTGCTTCAGAAGAACAGGAATAATATATGAAATTCAAACTGATTGCCTGCGATTTGGACGGAACTCTTCTGCGTGACGACTCAACAGTCAGCGCTGAGAATTTCTCGGCGATTAACACTCTCGTTAAAAGTGCAGTTGAATTTGTCGTTTGCACAGGCAGAACATTTTACGAAATACCAAAAAAGCTTCTTGAGTGCGATGACATCAGATACATAATCTACTCTGACGGCTCAGCGGCGTATGACAAAAAAGAGAAAAAACAACTTTTTGCCCGCTATATTGACAATGACACGTCTTTAAAACTGCTTAAACTGCTCAGAGGTTACGATACCATGGTGGAATTTTACGAAAACTGCCACCCGGTAACCGAGGCAAATAAGCTCAACGCCAAATCATACGAATATTATAAGATAGACGAAGATTACCGCCCTGTAATTGACATGACCCGAATCGGAGTTGACGATTTGGAGCAGTATGTTACTGACAACAACAGAGTTGAGATACTCAATATTTTTTTCAGAAATGCAGAGGAAAGAGAAGCCTGTGCAAAAGCGCTTCAAGACGGTTTTGACGTAGATTTTACAACGTCCATGGACAACAATATTGAAATTATGGCTAAGGGAGTATCCAAGGGCTCAGCCCTTAAAACACTCTGCGAAATTATCGGCATTGAAAAGGAATACGTTATAGCTGCCGGCGACAGCAAAAACGATTTGACAATGTTTGAATTCGCCGGATTATCGCTGTCGGCAGGCAATGCTTCGGATTTGGTAAAAGCACATGCCGACGCCGTTGTCTGCTCAAACAACGAGCATATAGTTAAATATATTTGCGACAATATAACGGAGGTGTAATCATGCTGGGCAGGATACATTTTTTGAACACAGGTCACTCCGACTGCATTATACTTGAAAGTCAGGGTAAAATAGCCATGATAGACGCGGCGGAAGATACTGAATATCCGCCAAATAAGCCGCACCTTAACCTTAAGGGTTACGAGGACCAGGTGGTGGATTATCTTCTGAAAAACTTTTCCGACTCTGAGGGAAAGGTAAATATCGAATTTGTTATGGGCACCCACGCCCATTCCGACCACATAGGCGGATTTGACACAGTAATAAATCACCCTGATATAAATGTCAAGACAGCGTATCTCAAACCCTACCATGAGGAAAACATCTTCTTTTATGAAAGAAAATCATGGGACAATGTTGAGGTATACACCCAGATGCTTGACGCAATAAAAGCAAATTCGGTGGAACTTATCGAGAGCTTTGACAGGCAGAAAGTTAAGCTTGGAGACTTTGAGATAGAATTTCTTAACGGCACCTACAGAAAGCGCAGAATAAAATTCGGGGAAAACATCAACTCCGCGGTTGCCGTGGTTAAAATCGGCAAATACAAAAGCGTGCTTGCCGGCGACCTGAATTACAAGGACGGGGACGAAAAAAGATTGGCTCCTCAAATCGGCAAAGTAGATCTGCTCAAGGTAGGTCATCACGGCTACGTAGGCTCCACCTCCGCTTTTTGGATAAAATCGCTTATGCCGAAATACGCCATAGTATGCAACTGGTCAAAGGCAATTTATCCCGATGTAAGACTGAAACTTGAGCATATTTCAAAATCTCAAATCATCGCAACAGCCGACGTAAACGGAGCGATTGTTGAATTTTCCGACAATTCCATTGATATAAAAACAGACATTATGTAAAAAGCAAAAGATCCCGGAAGTTTAAACTTCCGGGACATTTTTTATATCTTCATTCTGCCTCGTAGACAACACATCCGCAAACAGAGATTGATTTAATTTCATCAGTATTTATCACATTTTTGAACATTATATCAATATTGCCTTCATAGGGTTCATCTTCCGTTGCAGTACCGCCGACAGCGATATCAAAGCAGCTTGAGTCGGAGTCCGTATAAATCTCACCGTTTTTCAGCTCCAAAGTAATCATATCTTCTTTTCCGTAAGACAAGCTGATATCGTCGTTTCTTGTGTTCGTTTCAGGGTCATGGGAAACAGGGCTTATCTGTCTATAATCAATATGAACACCCAGCGGTGAAAGGGTCAAATTTGTGACTTCATACTCGCCGTATTCAGTCTTTATATTGCCTGACGGGTCAAGATTTGTCTTAACGTCAGCTCTGAGCGCTTCAAATGTGAAATTCCAGCTGCCGTCAACTGTCATATCCCTCAAAAGCTCCTTTGACTGCAAATCATAAAAATTCGCACCGTCTGCAATCAAAGTTATGTTGTCATTATTTTTTATATTCCTTAAACCGTGAATAATAACGGAGCAGGTATGGGAATTATCTTCAATATAGATTGATGTTGAATATGAGTCAAAATAGCTTCTGCCGTTTATTTTAAGGTCGCTGAGTGAGGGCACTAAAAGCATACCGTTTGATTCCGGACATTCAAATACGGCGTGGATAATTGAATTATCGCTTAGCACCTGCTTCAGCGTAATGGTATAACCAGCTGAGCTTTCAGCAATATTAACGTCCTGTCCGAGAGTGCTCATATCCACCTCGTTGTCGAAAGTGAAATACTGCGCCAAAGCACTGTCAGGCTTAAAATAGGCTGTTGCTCCCACACTGATACTGCCGCATATAATCACAAACGCCGCTGCCAAAGCTGCAATACGCTTAAATGAAAGCTTTTTCTTCAAGATATTTCTACGCTTGTTTTCAACAGCAAGGCTGAGCCTTGAAAGCGTTTTGTCTTTGATGCTATCGATAATTTCAGCGTTGCAATTAAAGGATGCGTTATTTTGATTTATTTTTTGAGCATTTTCCTGCGGCAGGTCATCAAAAACGTCGTACATATTAAGTTTCATAGTATACTCCTTTCAGTTTCGATTCCAGCTTTCTTAAGGAGCGCTGGAGACGTTTGCGGACATTATCCGCCGTCAAGCCGGTAACAGATGCAATCTCTTTTGAACTTTGGCAGTAATAGAACTTACGGTAAATTATGGTAGAATCCGGTTCGCCCAGCGCATTTATCTCATCAATCAGGCAGGCGTAAAACCTGTTTTTTTCAGACTCATTCTCAATATCAATACCGTCGGGAATCTCGATAAAACAGTCGTCACTGTCAAAATGCAGTTCTGACGATTTGCCGCACGAACGGTACTTGTCAACAGCTTTTCTTTTAGCTATCGTTATGAGATACGAGGCAAGACTGCCTTTTTCGGTATCGATTTTATCCACCTGATTGTAAAACGCAACAAAAACATCGCTTACAATCTCCTCGATATCTTCCTCGGTGCAGATGCCTGATATTCTGTTTTTTACCGTCGAATAGACCAGTCCCGTATACTGATCCATAAGAGCTGACATTCCCCTGTTTGGCTTTTCCTTGATAAGCCTTAGTAAAGATTGGTCAAACATACCCAGCCTCCTTTCTCTAAAAGGAATTCCTTTCACTTTTATATTCGTATAACGCAGATAATCTGTGACACAAAAACACCGCTTTTCAAAAGAAAAGCGGTGTTTCTTCACTCATAAAAGCCTATTGATTTTATAACGGGATTTGAGCGTGACTGCCTGATAACTATGCAGACCCCGCCGCACTTTGTATCAAGCTGTAATATTTTCTTTGCACCTATTACAGTATGAGAAGACAAGAATTTATACTCCCCGTCTGCTCTTTTTACGTAGACGTCAAACGCCTCCACCCTTTGGCTGAAGCTGATATCCTCCTCAATTACAATATACCTCAGCTTTTTAACTGAGTCAAAAAAATATTCAAGATATCCGCAGTCGTCCGAAAGCATACCGGGGTGGTACTCTGAAATTGGTTTTTCAGTGATGCCGGAAATCATATTTCCGAGCTTTTCAAGAACTTTAGCGTCTTTTTTATGAATAACGCCTTTATTAGTAGGCGGAACATTCAACAAAAGTGTGCAATTATTGCCTACAGAGCTGAGATAAATAGAAAAAAGCTTCTTTGCGGATTTAACGGTTATATTCTCATTTTTGGAATAAAACCAGCCTCTTCTTATTGAAACGTCCACCTCAGCAGGATACCAGCAAAGCCGGTCGCTTTTTTCAAGCACCTGCCTTGAGCCTAAATCTTCATCCTTGGAGGAAAATTCCTTGAGTGACGCCGCCTGATTTTCTCCCTGCTGGCTTTTCTTCATGGTTTTTTCAGCGTCACAAAGAGAATACGGAACCACGCTGTATTCAGATTTTCTGGTCTTTCCGCCCTCATTGCCGACCCAGCGTATATCGTTTCCGCAAATAGCAATATTTGCTTTTGGCTGAAGAGTTCTTATTATTTTATAATACCGCTGCCAGTCATATTCAAAATCAACAGCGTCCGCTCCCTTTGCTCCGTCAAACCACACCTCAAACACTTCGCCGTAATTTGTCAGAAGCTCCTCAAGTTGATTGCAGAAATAATCGTTATATGCCTGAGTGCCGTAACGCTTGTCGTGCATATCCCACGGAGAAAGATAAACGCCGAAATCCAAGCCATACTTCCTGCATGCGTCAGACACGAGTTTAACGATATCTTTGCCGAAAGCAGTGTTCTTTACGCAGAAATCCGTATATTCAGTGTGCCACAGACAAAATCCGTCATGGTGCTTGCAGGTAAGAATAATTCCCGTAGCGCCGCTTTTTTTAATAACGGACGCCCACTGCTCGGCATCAACAGCACTGATTGTAAAATTATCAACAGTCTCGTTACCCTTGCCCCACTCCCTTGCGGTAGCGGTGTTCATACCAAAATGTATAAAGCAATAAAAAGGCTTTTCGGCAAGTCTCATTTGATTTTCCGACGGCACTACGGATATATAGCGCTCCACCTCGTTGTCCATCAGCGCAAAGCCGTTATTGTCGGTGGTCCAGTTTCTGTTAAATTCGGTGTTCATATAAAACCTCGTTAAAGTAAATTGTTGTTAAACTGCTACGATATTTACAAGCTTACCCGGAACATAGATTTCCTTTTTAATTGTCTTGCCCTCTATTGCCGCAGCAATTTTCTCATCAGCCTTTGCCAGCGCTATTGCCTCATCCTTGCTGATGTCAACCGGCACGGTGATACGTGAACGTACCTTGCCCATTATCTGAAGCGCAATCTCAACAGTGCTTTCCTTGGTCTTTTCCTCGTCATATTCCGGCCAGCTTGCATCGTGAACAGCTCCGCCGAAATTCATAACCTCCCACATTTCCTCGGTAACATGGGGAGCAAACGGATTAAGGAGAATGGTAAGCGTTTTCAGCTCAGCCTTGTTTACGCCCTTCGACGCCATCTCGTTTACCAGAGTCATCATAGCGGCAATGGCAGTATTGCATTTAAGGTTGTCGATATCCTCAGTAACTTTCTTAATTGTCTTGTGCATCAGCGGCTCAAGAGCCTCGGAATAGGTATCGCCGTCAGTAACGGTTTCCTGAAGGTTCCAGAAACGCTCGATAAAGCGCTTGCATCCCTTGATTGAGTCGCTGTTCCACGGAGCAGCCTTTTCAAAATCGCCTATGAACATTTCATAAAGACGCATTGTGTCGGCGCCGTACTGGTCTACGATTTCATCGGGATTAACAACATTGCCTCTTGACTTGGACATCTTTTCGCCGTTTTCACCCAGAATCATTCCGTGTGAAGTACGCTTTGCATACGGCTCCTTAGTGGGCACTACGCCGATATCATAAAGGAATTTATGCCAGAAGCGTGAATAAAGCAGATGAAGAGTCGTGTGCTCCATACCGCCGTTATACCAGTCAACAGGTCCCCAGTATTTTACAGCCTCAGGAGAAACAAGCTCCTTGTCGTTGTGGGGATCCATATATCTGAGGAAATACCAAGAAGAACCTGCCCACTGAGGCATGGTGTCTGTTTCCCTCTTTGCAGGCTTTCCGCAGTGGGGACAAGTAGTATTAACCCAGTCGGTCATCTTGGCAAGAGGTGACTCACCTGTGTCAGTAGGCTCATAAGAATCCACCTTAGGCAGTCTCAGCGGCAGCTCACTCTCAGGAATCGGAACATATCCGCATTCCTCACATTTAACGATCGGGATTGGCTCGCCCCAGTATCTCTGACGTGAGAATACCCAGTCTCTGAGCTTAAAATTGACTTTCTGGTGACCCTTACCCTCTTTGGTAAGCCATTCAGTTATAGCGGTTTTAGCCTCCTCAACATTCATTCCGTTAAGGAAGGATGAATTAACAAGCTTTCCGGTATTGCAATCGGTGAAAGCCTCATTTTCAACTCCTACCTGAGAACCTGCAACCACCTCGATAATCGGCAAATCAAACTTCTTTGCAAATTCCCAGTCACGTGTGTCGTGAGCCGGAACTGCCATGATGGCGCCTGTTCCGTATGAAGTGAGAACATAGTCTGAAATAAATATCGGAATCTCCGTATCGTTTACAGGATTTATTCCCATAACTCCCTGGAGCTTAACGCCTGTTTTTTCCTTATTAAGCTCGGTACGCTCAAAGTCAGATTTGTGCGCAGCCGCCTCCTGATATTTTTTGATTTCGTCCATATTTGACAGACGATCAGCCCATTTTTCAATCAGCGGATGCTCAGGTGACATAACCATGTATGTAGCTCCGAAAAGAGTATCAGGTCTTGTGGTATAAACTGTCAAAGTATCGCCGAGTGTCGTACCGAAATCAACCTCCGCACCGGTAGATCTGCCTATCCAGTTCTTCTGCTGAACCTTTACCCTGTCGATAAAGTCAAGATCGTCAAGGTCATCAACGAGCCTCTGGGCATACTCTGTTATTTTAAGCATCCACTGGCTCTGATTCTTTCTTATTACCTCACTGCCGCAGCGCTCGCACACACCGTTTACAACCTCTTCGTTTGCAAGCACGCATTTGCAGGAAGTACACCAGTTTACTGCCATTTCTTTTTTATAGGCAAGACCCTTTTTGAAAAGCTGGAGGAATATCCACTGAGTCCATTTGTAATATGACGGGTCGGTGGTGTTTATCTCCCTTGTCCAGTCGAAGGAGAATCCCAGAGATTGCAGCTGCTCTTTAAAGTGGGCAATATTTTTCTGGGTTACATCTTCGGGATGAACATGATTTTTAATAGCGAAATTCTCAGTAGGAAGCCCGAAAGCGTCCCAGCCCATGGGATAAAGTACATTGTAGCCCTGAAGTCTCTTCTTTCTTGCAACTATATCAAGAGCGGTATAGGAACGCGGATGACCTACGTGAAGTCCCTGACCTGACGGGTAAGGGAACTCAACAAGGCAGTAATACTTGGGCAGAGTAAAATCCTGCTTTGCCGCAAAGGTATTCTGGCTGTACCAGATGTCCTGCCACTTTTTTTCAATCTTTTTATAATTGTATTCCATATGTCAGTCCTCCAAAAAATCTGTAATATCTATTTTTTTGCCATCCTCCCACAAGCGCTCCAGCTGATAAAAATCACGCTGGTCCTTATAGAAAACATGGATAACCACTGAATTATAATCAAGGCACACCCAAGGCGTATTTCTGCCCTCAATATGATGCGGCGTTATGCCCTGCTGCTCGAGACGGTACTCCACCTCTTCACTCAGAGCCTTAACCTGGGTTGAGCTGGTACCTGTGGCAATAACAAAATAATCGGCTAAAATCGTAAGGTCGGTTATACCGATAACCTGTATGTTCTCGCCCTTTTTGCTGTCAATCGCCTTAACTGCCTCTTTAACAATACTCTTTGCGTCCATTGATTCACTTTCCTTTACCGTAAAATCTTGTTTATTTGTCATTCTTAAAATAATGTGTCAGTATCCAGTTATATGCGTTTACCGTGTCGGGGTGAAGAATATTCCCCTTTTCGGCAACTGATTTGATTGTATATGCCGTGGCATAGAGCAGTCCCTGCTCCTTGCCTTCGTCGACCTTGCTGCGCATAACGTCAACGTCGTCATAATCCCTGTCGGCTGAAATAAAATCAGCAAGATAGATTATCTCATCCATCAGCGTCATATCGGCTCTGCCGGTGGTGTGATAACGTATGGCGTCAAGTATCTCAGCGTCGTCAATATTAAGCACCGCCTTTGCAAAAGCCGCTCCCGATATCTGATGATAAAATTTCTTCTGGCTTTTTTCCAGCGGCGTAATCGTCATGCCTGCTTTTTCTATAATCTCAAGCTGTTCTTCGGCAGAGCTTTCCTTCATAGCGTCGTGCAGTATTCCGGCGACACGCGCCTTCTCCACATCAGCAGAATACCGCTGTGCCAGCATTGCCGCACTTTCCGACACGCAGAGTGAATGATAAAAGCGATAGTCAGAAAGCCGCTGTCTTATAATTGAAGTATATTCCTTTATATCATACAATGTAAAGACCCTTTTCCAAAATATATTTTTCCACGCCGTAAGGCACGAGGTGTGAAATGTCCTCTTTGTTTTTTACTTTTTCCCTGATTTGGCTGGAGCTCAGCCGTATTACCGGATAATTGGCGATATAATATCTGCCACGCATTTTATCACATTTGGCGGCATATTCGTAAAGCTTCCTTTTTTCCTGCTCGCTTTCACGTGCCGATGTACACAGAGTGACCATATCAAGGATGTCCTCATACCTGTACCACTCATGAAAAGTCAGAAACTGGTCAGCACCGATAATGAGGAAAAATTCATCCTCAGGGAAATCCGCTTTAAGCTGCATAACCGTGTCGTAGGTATATGATTTACCCTGCCTGTCAAATTCAATATCACTCACCACAAAAGCGGGATTCTGAGCAGTCGCGATACGCGCCATGTTTAGTCTGTCCTCAGCAGGTGCAAGATACTCCGACGTCTTGTGAGGCGGAAGCGATGTGGGGATGAAAAATATTCTGTCCAAGCCGAGGCTCTTATAATAATTTTCAGCCAGCGCCAGATGCCCTTTGTGAATCGGGTTAAAAGCTCCGCCGAATATTCCGGTTTTCATTTTTGCTTTCCTCTGAATTTAGGTCTGTCATAGACAGCGTAAGGATTTTTAGCTTCCTTTTCTCTCTGGCGCTGTCTCTTGCCCTTGATTTTTACTTTCTTTTTGGCTGTTGCCTTCGCGGTTCCTGAACCGCGCTTTTTCTTTTTCTCTGCAATTCTGTCGGGGTCAGCCTCACGGTAAAGGACAATTATTCCGCCTATTACCTGTATAACCTCAGCACCAAGCGGCGCTGCCAGCTCATTTGCCAGTTCCTTGGGAGTTTTCGGCGCAGTTTCAAGATGCACCCTGATTTTTATTAATTCCCTGGCGTCCAGCGTGTCGTCAACCTGTGTAATAAGATTATCGCTTATTCCCTCTTTGCCTATCTGAATAATAGGCTCAAGTCCGTTTGCCTTGGCTCTCCACTGAGCTCTTTCCTTTGATGTCATAATATTTTCTCCAGTTCCTCGGTAAGTAATCTGAGCGCCTTGCCCCTGTGGCTTATCTTGTCCTTTTCATCAGCGGTGTATCTGCCGAAGGACTTTCCGTCCACCAAAAACAGCGGATCATATCCGAATCCCTCGTTGCCGTCACGCTGAAATCCTATTGCCCCGTGGCACTCGCCGCGGACAACAATTTCTCTTCCGTCAGGGAAAGTACAGCATACGGCGCAAACATAATACGCCGTGCGCTTATCAGCCTCAACGCCCTCAAGCTTTTCAAGCAGGAGGTCGTTATTTTTCTCGTCGTTGCCGTGCTCACCTGCAAAACGGGCTGAATAAACTCCCGGAGCGCCGTTAAGGTAATCAACGCAGAGTCCCGAATCATCGGCAATTGCAGGCATTCCTGTTTCCTTGCATGCGGCACGTGCCTTTAATTTGGCGTTATCTTCAAAAGTCTCGCCGTTTTCGTCAACGTCCTCAAGGGTAATTCCCAGCATTTTAGCCGTCACCACATTAATTCCCAGCGGGGAAAGTATACGCTGCATTTCCCCTAATTTTTTCATATTATTTGTTGCAAGAATAAAGTCCATTATTTTTCCTCGTCATTAGTAATAAAATCAGCTATGTCCTTATCGTCATCGGGTATTTTAGCATCAAACAGAGCGCTGGCAAAGGCATCTGCGTCAAAGGGCTGAAGGTCCTCTATCTTTTCGCCAACACCCACAAATTTTACCGGAACGTCAAGCTCATTATTTATTGCCAGCACAACTCCGCCCTTGGCGGTGCCGTCAAGCTTAGTCAGGACAATTCCCGTGATTCCTGCGGCTTCTTTAAAGTCCTTTGCCTGATTTACGGCATTCTGACCGGTGGTAGCGTCCAGCACAAGAAGTATTTCCTTTGACGCGTCGGGGAGCTCCCTGTCTATTACACGGCTTATCTTGTTAAGCTCGTCCATAAGATTCTTTTTATTATGGAGCCTGCCTGCCGTGTCGATTATTATAACGTCACAGTTTCTCGCCTTACCTGCCTGTATCGTATCGTAAACAACCGCGGCAGGGTCCGAGCCCTCAGCATGCTTTATAAGGTCCACCTGTGCTCTGTCAGCCCAAACCTGAAGCTGTTCTATGGCGGCGGCTCTGAATGTATCCGCGGCGCCGAGTATTACTTTTCTGTTCTGCTCTTTAAGTCTCAGCGCAAGTTTGCCGATAGTAGTGGTCTTGCCCACGCCGTTTACACCTATCATCAGTATTATTGACGGCTTAGTACGCAGTTTGAGATAACTACCGCCCCAAACGATACCTGAAACAATATCCTTCATCGTTTCACGCACCTGTCTTACGTCGGTTATTCTGTCGTTTTCAATCTTACTCTTAAGGTCGCGTATAATACGCTCGGCGGTGGGCATACCCACGTCGCCCATTATAAGTATTTCCTCCAGCTCGTCGAAAAGCTCGTCCGAAATCTCCTTATAGGACTCCATAACCTGGTCCATCTGGGCTGTGATTCCCTCGTCCCTGGTTTTCTTCAGTCCTTTCTTGAAAAATGAAAAAATACCCATATTTAATCCTTCCTTTAAGAAATATTAATCACTTCACCGCTGTGATTATTCAAGCCCCATCTGAGCGGCAAGCTCTGCTGTCTGAAGCTCAATAAGCTTGGAAACGCCCTTTTCCTGCATTGTAACGCCGTACAGCACGTCGGCTTCCTCCATAGTGCCGCGTCTGTGAGTGATGGAGATGAACTGCGTCTTATCTGTCATTTTGCGCATATATTTTGCAAATCGCTCTACATTAACGTCGTCCAGCGCCGCCTCAACCTCGTCGTATATACAAAACGGAGCAGGCTGAACCTTAAGAACGCTGAAGAGCAGCGCCATAGCCGCCAGCGATTTCTCGCCGCCGGAAAACAGATTGATATTCTGCACTGATTTTCCGGGTGGCTGAATTTTGATTTCTATGGGAGATTCAAGGCAGTTGTCAGGCTCCTCAAGAATTATCTCGCCCTTGCCTCCGCCGAAGAAATCGGCAAAGCAAACCTTGAACTCCTCGTTGATTTTCTTAAACTTTTCAAGGAATTTTTCGCTCATTGATGCGGTGAGATCCTCGATAATTTTCATAAGCTCGGATTTTGACTTTTCCACGTCGCCTATCTGTTCCTTGAGAAATTCGTACCGCTGTGAAACTTCCTTGTATTCCTCAATAGCGCCCACATTGATAGAGCCCAGCGCTTTAATGGCGACTTTTATTTCATGGAGGCGTTTTTTTGCCTCTGCCATATTGTCAATCTGGATATTGAAGGCTTCCGCCTCACGCTTTGTAAGCTCATACTGCTCAAAAAGCATGTCGTTGAGTTCGTCATATTCCTTTCGCATGGCTATCTTGCGCTCGTCAAGGCGTACAAGCTCGCCGGAGAGTTTTTCACGTTCCTGGCCTTTGTTTCGTTCCAACACTCTCAGCTCGCCCGAGCGTTTTTCAAGCGCGTCACGCTTTTCAATCTCCAGCGACACATTCTTCTCAGCTTCTGCCGCCTTGGCTCTAAGTTCATCCGCCTGGGACTTAACCTGATCAATACGGGAAAGAAGCTCGCTGTTTCTGCCCTCTATCTCCCTAATCTCATCCTCAATGGTTCTGACTCTGTCGGACTGAGTATCTTTTCTGACTTCAAGCTCGCTGATGGATTCGCGCGCCGTTTCGTTATCTTTAATAAGCGACATAAGCTCAAGATTGATTTGCTCGCTCTTTTGCCTGTACTGCTCATTTTTCTCGATTATTTCGTTGGCGTTGTCACTGGTTTTTGTAAGTTCCTCCTGAGCGGAGTTTATTTGATTTTCAATATCTAAAGCCTGCTTTTCGCTGTCTTTATTCAGCTTTTCAAGGTCATTTGTTCTTTGCTGAGAACTTTCTTTTTCAGCAATCAGGGTCGTTTTTCTAGAAATCAGTGTTTCCAGCTTTTCTGAAATCAGCTTGTTTTCGCCCTGGGCTCTGATAAGTTCTTCCTTTGCCTGCTGAAGATCAACCTCAGCTCCCTGAAGCATAGCGGCGGCATAATTAGCATCCTCCAGCGCAGTCTTATACTCCGCTGAAAGCGTTTCTGACTGCTTTTCAAGCTCCTTAGCCTGATTATTAAGCTCTTCAATCATATTGCCTCTGGAGAGAATACCGGCGCTCTTGGACTGTGAACCGCCCGTCATTGAACCGCCCGGATTAATAACCTGACCGTCCAGCGTCACTATCTTAAATCTGTTGAAATAACGCTTGGCAATACCTATCGCACAGTCCATATCCTCTACGATTACGACTCTGCCCAGCAGATTTGATACGATGTTTTTATACTCGCTTTTACATTCCACAAGCTCGCTTGCAACTGCCACAAAGCCGAGATTATCGTCAAGCTCTTTTTCGTCAAGATATCTGGGTTTAATATTTGACACCGGCAGGAATGTAGCTCTGCCGAGGTGATTGTTTTTAAGGTAATAGATTGCCCTTTTGGCGTCTGTTTCGTTGGTGGTTACAATATTTTGCATTGCAGCGCCCAGCGCAACCTCAACTGCCACAGAATACTCGTTATCAACGGTGATAAGCTGTGACAGCGGTCCGTGAATTCCTGAAAGAGCTCTGCTTTGAGACTGTTTCATAACGGCTTTTACAGCGCCCGAAAAGCCCTCCATATTCTTTTCAAGGTCGCTGAGCATTTTTGCCTTTGATTTTTTCTGGGAAAGTTCAAGATTAACGCTGTCAAGCTGTTTTTTTATCTTGTCAGCTTTCTGCGTCTTATTTTCCAGCTTAAGTCTGAAACCTGAAAGAGAATTATTGTTTTCCTCTATGCGGCTGTTGAGAAACTTAAGATTTTCCTCGCTCTGGGTTTTCTGCTCAAGAACCGACTGAGCATCCCTCTCGCACTCTGCCACGGCTTCGTCAATAGCGCTCTGGCGAGCCTTAATCTCGTTTATTGATGACACGGCTTGTGAGCATTTTACCCTACAATCGGAAAGTTCAAGGGTAAGGGCTGTAATCTTTTGATTAAGCTCCACCGTCATTTTAGAATACTTCTCGTTTGAGGAAACCAGCTCCTGCATCTGCATTGAAATCTCAGCAAGGCTGTTTTTCTTTTCCTGCACAAGCTTTTCGTTTTGCTCAATAAGCTGTTGCTTCTCTTTTATCTGAGAGTCAATGGAGGAATTTGAATTGTCCGCGTCTCCGATATCGTTTTTAAGTCTTGCGATAGTTTCGTTGTTGTGCTCCAGCGTATTTTGCAAAACGGAAGCGTCTGTGTCCCTGCGCAAAGCCTCCTCCACAAATTCCTTTGAACCTGTGCGTATCTCCTCTATCAGGGCATTTATACCGGCAGTTTTTTCCAGTATTTCCTCTATTTCGTTTTCTATATTTTTAAGCTCTTTTTCGCATACGTCGTAGGAAGCGTTAGCGGCGTCAATCTTGTGCTCCTGCTCCCTGAGCTCGTTAGTAAACCTGTTGATTTTATTTATCCAAACGCCTATTTCAAGAGTCTTTTTTTCCTCTGACAGTTCAAGAAACTGCGACGCTTTTTCACTCTGCTTTTTAAGCGGACCTACACGGTTTTCAAGCTCGCCCAGAATATCCAGCAGTCTCACAAGATTTTCCTGAGCCTGGTCAAGCCTGCGTGTTGCGTCTGTTCTCTTGTGACGGAAAAGCGATATGCCTGCCGCTTCCTCAAAAAGCTCACGGCGGTCCTCATTCTTCTGGGAGATAATGGAGTCAATCTTTCCCTGACCTACCATTGAATAGCCGTCCGAGCCGAGTCCTGTGTCCATAAACAGCTCGTGAATATCACGTCTGCGCACATTTTCGCCGTCTATTTTATATTCGCTTTCGCCCGACCTGTAGTAGCGCCTTGTAACAGTCACCGTGTCGCCCTTGTCTTTAAGGGTATGGTCCGAGTTATCAAGCGTAAGCTGCACCTGGGCAAATCCCAGCGCTTTTCTGGCGGAAGTACCGCCGAAGATAACATCCTCCATTTTTGAGCCACGCAGAGACTTTGTACTCGTTTCACCAAGCACCCAGCGCACAGCGTCGGAAATATTACTCTTTCCTGAGCCGTTGGGACCTACAACTGCGGTGATTCCGCTGCCGAAATTAAGTTGTGTTTTGTCCGGGAAAGATTTGAATCCCTGCATTTCCAGCGTTTTTAAAACCATTATTTTATCCTCAGTTCATCAACGTCAAGTCCGTTGTCAGTAATAATTTTTATGTTATATCCCCTCTCCATAAGGAGATAAATATTTCTTTTTCCGTTGCCCTTGAGCTTGGAGATTGACCTCTGATTAACAAACACCTGATAATCAGCCGGCGGCAGTTCAAGGATTTTATTAACCATTATGCGTGATTTTACCAGCTCGCCGAAACTGTCGTGAAATCCGCCTGCCAGCATATTCTCCTTGATATCGCTGCCCGAATGAAGTCCCAGGCGTATCACTCTGATTCCCGCCTTCTCAAACATCGGCACAAGAACAGCGCACAGCTCCACAGAATCATCCACGTTAAGCGGCTTGTATTCGCCGCTCAGATAAAGCTCTGCAAGATATGTATTTTTAAGTACAACTGTGGGGTATATTCTGACCGTTTGGGGTTTAATTTCTATTATTTTTTTAGCGGTTTCAAGGGACTTTTCAGCAGTGTCCTTATAAAGTCCCGTCATCATCTGAAGTCCAAGCTCAAAGCCTGCGTTTTTTATCATTTCAGACGCGTTTAAAACATCCTGGGCAGTGTGTCCTCTTCTGTTGGCTTCAAGGACTTCGTCGTCCATACTCTGAGCGCCCAGCTCAATGCTGGTAACGCCGTATTTTTTGAGTAAATCAAGTATTTCCTCTGTGATACAGTCAGGTCTTGTGGAAATTCGGATACCCGAAACCTCGCCGCTTTTGACATAAGGATAGGCGGCTGAAAGAAGCTCAAGCATGTAATCCCTGTCAATGGCTGTAAAGGAACCGCCGAAAAAAGCGATTTCATAATCATACCCTTTTTTTGACAGAGCTGTTTTAACTGTCTTGTCCACATATTCAACGTCGGGCAAAAAAGTCTTGCCCGTTATTGTTTTTTGGTTACAGAAAGAGCATGCACACGGGCAGCCCTGATGCGGCACAAAAATACTGATATTGCCTTTTTTCATATATTTAAAATCATCCTAATCCCATTAGTTTCAGCGCTTCTTTGGCGGCAGCCTGTTCGGCGCTTTTTTTGCTTTTACCCTTTCCTCTGCCGATGACGTTGGAATTAAGTCTGACCTCAGCCTCAAACACCTTGTCATGGTCGGGACCTGAAGAACCTACGAAAACATAGTTTATACTCTGGTCGGGGTTCTGCTGAATAACCTCCTGAAGGGTCGTTTTATAATCCTTAAAGTTGATATTGTGATTTTCCAGCGCAGGTCTGAGAAAGCCCAGTACAAATTCTCTGGCTTTTTCAAGTCCGCCGTCAAGATATATGGCGGCTATCAGGGATTCAAACGCGTCCTCGAGTATTGAGGGGCGGTGCGCTCCGCCTGTCAGCGTCTCCCCCTTGCCGAGGAAAAGATAATCGCCGAGACAAATCTGAGACGCAAATCCCGACAGGCTCTCGGTGCAGACAAGGGACGCCTTAAATTTTGAAAGCTCGCCCTCAGGCATATCCGGATACGTTTCAAACAAAAACTGGCTGGTTATCAGCGACAGCACCGAATCGCCGAGAAATTCCATTCTTTCGTTACTTTTGGAGCCGTTATTCCTCTCATTTGCAAATGAGGAATGGGTAAGCGCCTGCATAAGATAAGACCTGTTATTAAATCTGTAGCTGATTCTCTTTTCAAGAGTTTCCATATACCATGACTTCCTTTAGAAGATTATGCCGGATTAAGCGCATTTTCGATTTCTTTAATAAGGTCGTTTTCAAGAAACCAAACTGCCTGCTTAATGGCGTTTTTAAAAGTATTTGCGTCGGCAGAGCCGTGAGCTTTTACTACTGGCTTTTTAACACCGAGCATTACCGCTCCGCCGTATTCCTTATAATCAAACTGTTTTTTCATATCGTCGAGTCCGTTTTTAACGCCGAGATATGACAGCTTTGAAAATATATTTTTCATAAAGGCGTCCTTGATACCGCTCATAAGCACCTTAGCAACGCCCTCGTACATTTTTAAAATCAGATTACCTGTAAAACCGTCGGCAACAATGACATCGGCATCACCGAAAGGTATCTGCCTGCCCTCAATATTACCAACGAAATTATACGGAGCCTTTTTCATCAGCTCATAAGCTTCCCTAACAAGCGGAGTGCCTTTTGTCTCCTCAACACCGTTGTTAGCCAGAGCAATTCTGGGGTTCTCATACTTGAGAATATGCTTCATATAAAGGTCGCCCATAAGACCGAACTGGTAGAGAAATTCCGCTCTGCACTCGGCATTTGCTCCGCAGTCCATAAGCAGTATCGGCTTTTTGGCGCTGGGCATAACGGAGGCGATTGCAGGCCTCTTTATCCCTTTGATACGCTTTGTAATAAGCGTTGCGCCAACGGTTATTGCGCCTGTGTTTCCAGCGCTGACAAATGCGTCACCCGAGCCGTCGTTAAGCAGCCTGAAGCCTGCCGACATTGAAGAATCCGCCTTTTCCTTAAGCACGGATTTTGCGTCGTCGTGCATGGTTATAACACCTTTAGCGTCAACAATTTGCGTACGTTTCAGGTCGATTGAATTTTCTTTAGCACACGCTTCTATTTTGTCCCGATCGCCTGTCAGTATAATATCCACGTCATATTCCCGACTGGCAAGCATGGAACCTTTAATAATTTCCAGCGGAGCGTTATCACCGCCGAATGCATCAACAATTATCTTCATTACCGTTCTCCTTAACTGATTTTTCAAGGGAACTCAAGGCTCTGTCAGACAGCGCCCTGTATCTTTCTTTTTTATCCTTTATTTTCGGCTCAATGGGCGGAAGAATACCGAAATTTGCACCCATGGGCTGAAAGTTTTTAACACTTACATCACTTATATATGCGCACAATGCACCGAGCATTGTATCTTCGGGAGGAACAAACGACGGCTTTCCCTCAGCTTTTCTGACGGCATTAATGCCTGCTATGATTCCGCTGCCGGCGGATTCCATATAACCCTCAACGCCCGTTATCTGACCGGCAAAAAATATATTGCCGTGGCTTTTAAGGCTGTAATCGCTGTTAAGCAGTCCGGGTGAGTTTAAAAACGAGTTTCTGTGCATTACACCGTACCTGACAAACTCTGCGTTTTCAAGTCCCGGTATCATGGAAAATACTCTTTTTTGCTCGCCGAATTTTAAATTTGTCTGAAAGCCTACCAAATTGAACATTGTTCCCTTGGCGTTCTCACGCCTTAGCTGTACACACGCCCAGGGTCTTCTGCAGGTGGAGGGATCAACAAGCCCCACAGGTTTCATAGGTCCGAACCTCGGTGCATCGGTGCCTCTTTTTGCCAGTTTCTCTATGGGCATACAGCCCTCGTAGACGTCAAAATCATGCACCACGGCACTTTCGGCATTAACAAGCTCGTTTATGAACGTTTCATACTGCTGTTTGTTAAACGGACAGTTAATGTAGTCAGCTTCGCCGCCTCTGTCATATCTCGAAGCACCGAAAGCCTTGCTCATATCAATGCTGTCGGCGGTAACTATCGGAGCCGCAGCGTCATAAAAGGAGAGATAATCCCCCACAAGAGCTTTAATATTCTCAGCCAGTTCACCGTCGGTAAGGGGACCTGTAGCCACTATCACGATGGTGTCGTCATCATATTTAAGCTCACGCACCACTTCGTTTACCACGGTGATATTTTTATGATCTTTAATAAGGTCGGTTATTTTTTTTGAAAAAATATCCCTGTCTACTGCCAAGGCTCCGCCTGCCGGAACAGCGCATTCACGTGCAACAGGCACCGTAATACTGCCGAGCCTGAACATTTCCTCTTTCAGCAGACCTGCGGAGCTTTCAAGCCTTGACGCTTTAAGGGAGTTGGAGCACACCAGCTCACAAAACATATCCGTCTTATGAGCAGGCGAGCGTTTAATTTCTTTCATTTCATAAAGCTCAACAGGAAATCCTGCCTCGGCTATCTGCCAAGCCGCTTCAACGCCTGCAAGTCCTGCGCCTATAACTTTAAATTTCATAGTATTTTCTAATAATTTTTTATTCTTCTGTTTTCTTTTTCCTTGGCACCGGCTTAGTAAAGCCGCATCCCTCTGTATCCGGACAATAAAGGACATTGCCTCTGCGTCTGAACAGGGATTTGCCGCACTTGGGGCACACTTCATCAGACGGAGCGTCCCAGGTCATAAAGTTGCAGTTGGGATAATTTGAACATCCGAAGAAGGAAGTGCCTTTCTTTGTTTTCTTTTCTATTACGTCGCCGCCGCATTCAGGGCATTTTGCCGTTGTTTTGTATACCAGCGGTTTTGTGTTTTTACATTCAGGATAACCGGGGCAGGCAAGAAATTTGCCGTATCTGCCGACCTTGACAACCATCTTGCGGCCGCACTTTTCGCACACCTCGTCGGTTTCCTCTTCCTTTAAGCGAATCTTTACGCCCTGCATCTCTGCCTTTGCTTTTTCCAGCGGTTTTTCAAAATCGTCATAATAATGACGAATCATTTCCTTATAATCCTTTTCGCCGCAGTCAATCTTGTCAAGGTCCGTTTCCATCTTTGAGGTATACTTGACATTTACGATATTGGGCATTCTCTCCTCAAGAAGCTTTGTAACAGCCTCGCCCAGCTCAGTGGGAACAAACTGCTTGCCCTCACGCTTAACATACTCACGGTTAAGAATGGTGGAGGTTATGGTAACATATGTTGACGGACGTCCCACTCCGTTCTCCTCCAGCGCTTTAGTCAATGAAGCTTCAGTATATCTTGCCGGGGGCTGAGTAAAATGCTGATTTCCCAGAATGCTTCTGAGCTTGAGCTCGTCGCCCTCTTTTACCGGAGGCAGAGGAGCGGATGCGGAATCGGACTTTTCATCGTCGCTCTTTTCTTCATACAAAGCGGTAAAGCCGTCGAATTTTACCGTATAACCTGTGGCGCTGAAATTATAGCCGTTTGCCGTAATCTCTATCTTCATGGTTTCCTGAAGACAGGCTTCCATAAGAGAAGCTATGAATCTCTCCCATATAAGCTTATAAATCTTATACTGATCCGAGCTGAGATAAGGTTTTACCTGATCTGGAGTTACCTTAGGCATTGACGGTCTGATTGCTTCGTGGCCGTCCTGGATATTGCTCTTTGATTTATAATATCTCGGCTTCTTAGGCAAATACTTTTCGCCGTAGGTTTCTGATATATACTCGTTACCTGCCGCACGTGCCTCGTCCGAGATACGAAGGGAGTCAGTTCTCATATATGTGATAAGACCCACTGTGCCAAGCTCGCCGGCATCGACGCCCTCATAAAGCTCCTGAGCGGCTTTCATCGTTCTCTTTGCCTGGAACGAAAGCCTGCGGGATGCCTCCTGCTGAAGCGTAGATGTTGTAAAGGGCGGAGTAGGATTCTTCTTCCTGCTGCCTTTCTTGACGGCTGTGACAATATAGTGCGCGCCTTCAAGGTCGCTGAGTATGCTGTCGCTCTGTTCTTTATTTGTTATTTTGATTTTTTCTTTGTCCTTGGCATACAGTGCGGCGGAAAACACCTTGCGCTCAGGAGGATTTGTAAATTTAGCGTCTATTGACCAGTACTCCTCCGGCTTAAATGCCCTGATCTCCTCCTCACGGTCCACAACAAGCCTGAGTGCCACAGACTGAACACGTCCCGCTGAAAGTCCCCTTCTTATTTTCTGAGAAATAAAGGGTGAAAGCTTATAGCCGATAAGCCTGTCAAGTATACGTCTTGCCTGCTGAGCATTCACAAAATCAATGTCAATGGCTCTGGGATGCTCCATACCGTTTTTGACGCCGTTTTTCGTTATCTCGTTAAATGTTACCCTGTTTTTTTCTTTCATATCAAGTCCCAGCAGAGTTGCCAGATGCCATGAAATTGCCTCTCCCTCACGGTCGGGGTCCGTTGCAAGGTACACATAATCCGATGCGTCGGCTTTTTTCTTAAGTTCCTTTACAAAATTTTCCTTGCCTTTTATTACTGCGTATTTAGGCTCAAAATTATTGGCGATATCAACGCTGAGTCTTGCGGCGGGAAGATCACGAACATGACCCATGGACGCCACAACGTCATAGCCTTTGCCCAGATAACCCTTGATATTTTTAGCCTTTGCAGGCGACTCAACAATAACTAATTTTGACATATTTTTATTCCTTTCAGGATAATTTGTATCTTTTGCCGGAGGTGCTCTGCACAAGACCCAGCACTTCAAGCTGTGTGACCGACGCCATTACGCTGGCACCGGGAAGGCCTGTTTTCTCTATAACGGTGTCGATATGGACAAAGCAGTCACTCAGGCAGTTATATACAGTCTTAACGTCACCGGTAAGACCGGCGGCGATTTTTTCGTTTTCAAGCCGTTTTTCACGGTTTTCTTCAAGTTTCTCAAAGCTAAGAGCATTTTCGTCTTTTTCAACGTTAGCGCTTTTGTCAGACTCGTCTGTCATCAGCTCTTCTATGCTCCTCGCCTTTGACATATCAATTGTATCAAATTTCTCGACATACGCTCCGGCAATTTGTGCAGGCTTTGTGGCGACAATTGCACCATCGTCAATAAGCTTGTTAGTACCTGCAAAATCCACCGAAAGCACCGAAGACGGAACGGCATAAACGTCCCTACCCTGTTCAAGGGCGTAATTGGCAGTTATTAAGCTGCCGCTTTTAACGCTTGCCTCCACCACGAGAACGCCTACTGACAAGCCGCTTATCAGCCTGTTTCGCATTGGGAACGTAGTTCTGCTTGCCCTTGTAAACGGCGGATATTCCGTAACCAAGGCGCCGTTATTTTTAATCACATCCCTGAGTGATTTGTTCTCGTTAAGATAATTTGCGCCGAGTCCGCACCCGAGCACTGCAACAGTTTTGCCGCCGGCGGCAAGAGCGCCTTTATGGGCGGCAGTATCCACTCCGAGGGCGCCGCCGCTGATTACAAGCGCACCGCATTCGGTTATGCCTCGGCTCATAATGTGCGCCACCTTAACTGCGTAAGAGCTCGCCTTTCTTGTGCCCACAATACCGATAACAGCAAGGCGGTCAATATCGGGCAAAGTTCCGTCAACATAGAGCACACAGGGCGGATTATATATATTTTTCAGTCTGTCGGGATAACGCTCATCGTCGTAATCAATAATACTCCAGCCGTTACTTTCGCAGGTATATATTATTTCATCAACCGAGCTTAAGTTGGTCTGTTCAAGCCTGATCACCTGCTTAGCAGTCAGCGCAGGGCTCATCCTCCATTCAAGTATATTGGAGTTATATAGATTTTCGGCGCTGCCGAAATCCTCAAGGATATTCCTTATATGCGCCCCTTCGCCCAGAGCTTTTTGCATCCACAGCCAGTACCGCAGATTTTCACTCATCTAAGCATCTCCCACATAATTACAGAGGCGGCGGCTGAAGCGTTCAAGCTCTCAGCACGTCCCGTCATTTTTATTGTTATAAGGCGGTCGCACAGTTTCTTTACGCTGTCGCTCACGCCGTTTGCCTCATTGCCGATTACGCACACACCGCCTGATGAAAAATCAACGTCTGTTACCGAAAGAGCTTTATCGTCAGGCGTCGAGACATAGACTTTAAGTCCTGATTCTTTCATAACCGGGATTATATCGCAAAGATTTTCATACTGAAAAACATTCATTCTGAGCATTGAACCCATTGCCGCTCTCAGCGCTTTAGGATTATAGATATCGCATCCGCCGCCGGCAATGATTCCGTCAATGCCGAGCGCCTCAGCGGTACGCACTATGGTGCCGAGATTACCCGGATCCTGAATATTGTCAAGGGCAATATATTTTCCGCCGCTTTTTGGCAAGAATTCATCGTTTTTCTTCACAGGGCATACGGCAAATATCCCCTGGGGATTCTTGGTGTCACTAAGTTTCTCAGATATTTCCTGCGAAATGATAAATGAACGGCGGCTGAGCTCAACCATCTTGTCTGCCTGTTCTTTATATTTATCATATGCGCTTTGGGTCATAAGCAGACAACTAACCTCATAAAAAGAATTAAGAACGTCAAAAACAAGTCTTGCACCCTCAAGCACAAAGAGATTCTGCTCCCTGCGGTGCTTGGAAGATGAAAGAAGTTTTTTCACGTTCTTAATTATATCATTATTTTTACCTGTGATTTTTTCCATACACAACTCCAGAAAGCGTGCCAATAATTTACATTCGTTTAAAGAAATCACTGACTGACATTAATCTATATATTAAATTATAAATATATTACATTATAAGGTTAAAAATTTCAATAGTAAATTTGATAATTATTTGTAAAAAAAGAACTCTCTTAAAAAAGAGAGTTCTTTCATTTTATTTACCTGTAACAACGCTCTTAACAGCGCACCAGGGTGAATAGATGTTGTAATTTGAACCGTTGAACTTTGTCTGCGTATAGGTTCTTATTCTTACATAATATTTCTTGTTGCCTTTCAGTCCTGTTACGCTCTTTGCGTAGTACACATTCTTCGGCATTGTTATGGTCGTTGCGTTGCTGAAGCTGCTTGATGTACTGTACTGCACCTGATATCCCGTTGTTGCCGTCTGCTGGGTTGCCCACTGCACTGTGAATCCCTTTGACTTTGAGGTTATCTTTGTGATTCCTGTTATTCCCTTAGGGATTATATTGAAGTAGAGCGTCTGGCT
>DXDN01000019.1 GCA_019115455.1 Candidatus Eubacterium faecigallinarum | reverse complement strand
TGAACAATATTATTCATGAATTTATAAAATGTTTTTTTATAATTCAATCCCTTTGAATTCATATTTTCTAAACATTTTTTCTTATCAACACAAACCGAGTATATATTAAACGGCATTTTTTGCATATCGATTAATATTTTCTTTCTTCTTTTATGATTTGTACCAACATTTTTAGATTTTATTTCACCAGTTTGAAAATACTTTTTTCTTAAATTTTCAGCCATTTGAGTGTATTTTTCCAAATCACTCTCTTTGACAATAATTGCAGTTATAATAAAGTGAGTTGACACTGTAGGATTATCAATATTCCATCCAAAAGCACCGTACTCATCAGTAAATGCATAATATCTTTCCATACCTTATATTTCTCATTTCACCATAATTTTATTTTAGGCAGTCTTGTTTTAAAGCAATGCGACCATACAGGGGAATAACCACACTTTATTGCTACTCTTTGCGATGAAATATTACTATTATCTGTAGTATAATACGGTACAACACCTCTATTAAGCGTTTCAACCGTAAGCATGTTCACAAGTTTAACTGCTATTCCTTTACCTCTATGTTCAGGCAAAACATCCACTCCAATTTGCCACATAGTATCACTATCAGCACTCGCACAAGCAATACCAACTATTTTGCCATCCTGTTTTGCTACAGACGCAAGTACTTCTGGTCTGCTACTACATGTATTATATTGCAAAGCATTGTGAAAGTTTTTATATTTATAATAGCGTTTAATATCATTATCAACAAGATTAAAATCGTAATTATTAATATTTATAACCTTAATATTATTAACATTAGGCAAAAAATATGGATTTATTCCATAGACGAATTTACTATTCAAAACATCATAACGAGATTTACCAGCAAGTTTCTTCTTTACAAATGGCATAAGATTAGATGAAACATTCACAATAACGCCTCTTCCAAATGTTACCATTTCAAGTCTAGGATTAACAAACGGCATTGCTCGTCTTCCAGGCAACATAGCAGCAATTGTAAAAATAATCTCATCCTTTAAAAAATCATCAGGATTGCAATTATAATCAATAGCAAGTTGATTATAAACAATTGTCATCATTTCTTCGTTTGTCATCAGTGTTCCTTTTCCAATTATTACTACAAAATATTTTAGAATACTTGACCAAACTTTTGTAAACTAATGTTCATTTATTAACCATAAGTCAATTATACTATCTAAACATAAATAATACAAGAAAGTTTGATGCTTTTTTGATGCTGTAGCAGACGGAAAAGTGTGAAAAATTTAAAACCAGACAAAAAATTTGTTAAATTGAGGATTAGAAACAAGTGAAAATTACATAAAGAAAAAAGCCCTTATTTAGCCGAATTTGGCTTAAATAAAGGCTTTTTTTATGGCAGGGGCAGAAGGCAGACTATGCCCTCTTGCGGTAACCCGGAAAAATCGGCGGGCTTGCGCTTTTCCTTGATTTTTCCGACCGCTGCGCCAACACACGCTCCCTTCATCTGCCACCGGCAGCGGTCGCGTGTGTTGCCCGGCACGCGCGTGCCTCGTTTCAAGAATTTTACGCACAGACAAAAAATACAGGCACCGCAAAGCGATGCCTGCATTTTTTGGCAGGGGCAGAAGGACTTGAACCCTCGGCACGCGGTTTTGGAGACCGCTGCTCTACCAACTGAGCTATACCCCTAAATGGTGGGCCATCAGGGACTCGAACCCCGGACCGACCGGTTATGAGCCGGTGGCTCTGACCAACTGAGCTAATGGCCCTTTTATCGTCAGGCGGGCAAACGGTTATTTGCTCCGACATACGACTTTGATATAATACCACTAATAGCGCCTAATGTCAATACTTTATTTAACAAACATTACAGAGGCGGCTATCAGATACTGACCTGCATAATAAAGAAAATGATTTACAAACAAATGGATAGGCTTATCCTTACCTCTACCGAAGAACGTGTTAGAAAGCACGGCATCGGAAAGCATAAACAAAACGGAACCGACTGCCATAAGCACATAACCCTTCTGGAAGCCGCTGACAAGCGCTGCTACAATGGCTATAACCATCGTCATAGCAAGGAAAGCCACATAGACTGCGACAATTTTTCTATATGCACCGTAATGGACCTTCATAATATTTGCGCTTGCTACTGTAGCAATACCGATGAGAGCGGACACTACAATACATATCAGCACTATCCACCACTTAATCTTAAGCGAATAAATGATTGAGCAGATATAGAAAATATGCCCTACAAGGAAGAAAATAAATCCAGCCTTAAGGTAAATCCTTTCCTGGTCCTTATATATGCCTTTTAAATCCAGCAGAATATCGCCGACAAGTCCCAAGGCGCCGCCCATAATTATCAGCGAGCCGTATGTATATGCCTCACTATGATTTATGAGGGCGAACACTGCCGTCAAAAGATAGCAAAGACTTGACACTGATTTAAACAAAAGATTTTTAACGCTGAAGCCGTGACTTCGCTGAATACAAAACACCAGCGAAACGACAACACCAACCGCGAGAACAATATAGTAGAACATATTATCCCTCTCCTCTTAAGGCAAGTTTTTTGAATTTCTTTTGCTTTACTAAGTATATCACAACAAGGGGTATGTCTGCAAGCAGCCAGGCAACTGGACCTGCATAGCAAACCGCATCAAAACCAAGATACGGAGTAAGTATCAGCGCAACAGCTATCCTGCCCAAAAGCTCGCCTGCTCCTGCAATAGCGTTTGAATATGTAAATCCGAGTCCCTGAAGAGTATTTCTGAATACAAACAGAACTGCCACGAGGCTGTAGCACTGAGCTATGGCACGCAGATAATGATTAGCCGCAAACATAATATCGCTGTTATAATCTGTCATAAATAATTTTACGACAGAAGGTCCTACACTCACAAGAATTATACTGCATACCACAGAGGCACATATATCGAGAACAAATATTTTTTTAACACTTTTTATAATTCTGTCGTAATTGCCTGCGCCGTAATTCTGAGAAACAAAGGTCATTGTTCCGACTCCCAGTCCGGACATAGGAATATTGAGCACCTGCTCTACCCTGCCTGCTGCTGTAAATCCGGCGATTACATTGGAACCGAAACCGTTGATCGCTGTTTGAAGAATCATTGAGCCGATTGAAGTAATGGTGAATTGCAGAGATATCGGTATTCCCATTTTAAGCTGCTTGCTGCAAACTTTAGGGTCAAGTTTAAGGTCGCGGAGCTTTATGGTGAGTTGCTTATTATATTTAAAGATGTACACGCCTGAAAGGACAGCGGCAACAAGCTGTGAGGCGGCAGTTGCCCAGGCTGCGCCCTCTACTCCCCAGCCAAAGCCGCCTACAAACAAGAGGTCAAGCACAACATTCACCAAAACGCTGGCAATAAGGAAATAGAGAGGCTTTTTACTTTCTCCCACAGCTCTTGAAAGGGCGTTAAAGTTATTAAGCGCCATTTGTATGGGGACTGAATAATAAAGGATATTAACATATGAAGAGGACATATCGATTATATTTTCAGGCGTGTCGATAAGTCTTAAAAGCGGAGTGGACAAAAGGTGAGCCACAACAGCAATAACAATACCGATAAGCAGTGACAGGGAAATACTGTTTGCGGCGTATTTATTCATCCTGCTTTTATTCCTTGCGCCGAAATCCTGCGCTACTATAATAGTAAATCCGGAGGTTAATCCCAGCGCCGTACCTATAATAAAGCTGTTAATGGAGCTGACATTACCCACCGCCGCCAAAGCGTCAGTACCAACATATCTGCCAACTATAATATTATCTACCAGATTATAGCAATACTGCAAAAGCGAGCTGGCCATAATCGGCAGTGAAAATGCTATAATTCCTGAAACTGGTTTACAAGTAAGGAGATTGTTGTTTTTCATTGCTGATATCCTTAAGTGTTTTTTTATACAATAGCACTATTTGTAGTTGTAGTCAATAAAATTATCAAGGTTTTTGAAACTAAAATTATTTATTTTTTCTGACATAATATTAAGCCGCAAAATCGACTGAAAAAAAGCACATATAATCAAAAAACGCCCTCAAAAAATCATCTGAGGACGTAGAATAAAACACAATATTTTACTCAAGGAGATGGCGAAGCTTCATCAAAATTTTTTTCTCCCTGCGGGAAATCTGCACCTGGGAGACGCCTAACTTTTGTGCCGTTTTAGACTGGGTGTAACCCTTATAATAACGCATGTCTATTATAGAGCGCTCCGTCTCGTCAAGATGGCTCATAAGCTGGTGTACGCAAAGGCGGTCAAACAGCATATCGCTTTCGTCAACAGGCACGTCAATCGTTTCCACGCCGTCCTCACCGGCACCGTTAAGGGAGACGGCCGGAGTTATGACATTAAGAATTTCCGCAGTTTCCTGAGAGGTGCATCCGAGCATTTCAGACAGCTCCGATACCGTAGGCTCGCGAAGCTCTTTTTTTAAAAATTTGTCCCTGAGAGTCTGGGCTTTAATCGCTTTTTCCTTAAGTGAACGGCTGACCTTAATTGAACCGCCGTCACGAAATATTCTTTTTATCTCCCCCATAATGACGGGTACGGCATATGTTGAAAAAGCAAAGCCCTTGGATTCATCGAAATTATCAACAGCTTTTATCAGCCCTATACATCCGCTTTGAAAAAGGTCGTCATAATCGGCTCCCCTGCCCCTGAAGCGATTGGCTATGGAATGAACAAGCCCGATATTCCGCTTAATCATTTCCTCCCTGGAATCTGTTACCATTTTGCTTTTCCTTCAATCTTTTTCAAGAGAGTTACGGTAGTGCCTCTGTCCTTTGCCGACCTGACTCTTACGCTGTCGCAAAAGCTCTCCATAACCGTAAAGCCAAGTCCTGCACGGTCACCGCCGCCTGTGGTGAAGAGCGGAGTCATCGCCTGGCTGACGTCTGGAATACCACATCCCCTGTCACGTATTGTAATTTTGACAACGTTATTTTCACTGATAACGCCGCTTATGTAAATCTTTCCGCAGGTATCCCTGTATGCGTGGACAATGCAGTTTGTCACTGCCTCACTGACGGCAGTTTTAAGATCCGCTATCTCCTCCAGAGTCGGGTCAAGAGGCGTTACAAATGAAGACACCACCACTCTGGCAAATGCCTCGTTGACGCTTTTGCTGTCTACTGTCAGTCTGAATTCGTTAATCTTTTTCATTCCTTAGCTCCTTAATTATCGCTATTCTGCCAAGACCTGCAAGCTCCATAATTTTTTTAACCTGCACAGTCACGTTTTTTATTTCCAGAGTCGCCGTAGACGAAAGGCTCTGCAAAAGCCTGTATCTTCCCATTACAAGTCCTATCCCCGACGAATCCATAAAAGTAACGTTTCTGAAATCAATGATAAGATGAGTGGGCTTTTTGCTCATTATTGCGTTATCTATACTCTCTCTTACCTGTGCGGCGGTATGGTGGTCAATCTCACCTATAAGGTATGCGATTACGACGCTTCCGCTTGATTCGACTGTTACATTCATAATTTTCACTCCAATAAAAAAACCAACCTGTCATATTCCTGTTTAAATAGAATATTAACAGATTGGTTTTAAATATTTTATCGTATTTTGTACTTAAATCATATTTATCAAAATTCCCCGGACATCCCTTGCAAGATAAAAGGAACCGCAGACAAGTGAAACGCCATTTCGCCTAACGGCAACTGCGGGATCAGGCTCGGCTTCAACGTCACGGCAGTATTTTAATGCGATATCCCTAAGTTTATCAGCAGAAAGAGAACGGGGATTTGACGGAGTTGTGGTGATAATTTTTTTGCAATGGGGCGCAACAATCGAAAGATATCCTTCAACGTCTTTATCCGCCATCATGCCTATCACTGCAATCTCGTTATCCAGCCGATTAGGAGAAGATATCAGCGCCTTCGCCGCCGAAACATTATGCCCTGAGTCAAGCAAAATACTGCCGATACGCTCGCACCTTGATTCAAGGTGTACAAGCTCACTTGCAGGCTCAACGCCCAACAGAGCAGAAACTGCGGAGGCTGTTTTAAGGTTATTTATTCTGTAATCGCCGCAGTCGTCAACTTTTATCAGCTCAGCGCTTCTCTCACGGCAGACTTTTTCAAAAACGTGCAAAGTATCAGGATTAGGATAAAGCACACAGGGACAGTTTTCCCTGATTATTCCCGATTTTTCAAAGGCTATTTTTTCTGCCGTATCGCCAAGAAAAGCCGTATGGTCCAGGGACACGGCAGTAATAACGGCAATGTTTTTCTCCTCCGTATTAGTAGCGTCGCCGAGTCCGCCCATACCGCACTCAACCACTGCGTAATCTACCTTTTCATCAGAAAAATATTTATACATAATTGCGCTTAGAAGCTCAAATTCAGTGGCATCATATTCGCAATATTTTTCGATATATCCTGCCAGCGTTTCTTTCGGGATAAAATTGCCGTTAATCTTAATCTGCTCACGGTAATCGGTCACCCACGGAGATGTAAAAAGCCCTGTTTTATATCCGCTGCTGATAAGGGATTTGGCAATTGTTGCCGCTACTGTACCCTTGCCGTTAGTGCCGGCGACGTGAATTATTTTTATATTATTCTGAGGGTTACCCATTATTTCAAGCAGGCTCAAAACGCGCTCAAGCCCCGGCTTAATGCCGAGGCTTTGCTTTTCTTTCATTTGTTCAATGGCATATGAATAATCCATTAAATCACCGCTGATTATTTACCGAGACTTTCAAGAGAATTTTTGATATTTTCAATCTTCTCCTGAAGCTTTGCTGCGTCCTCCCTGTTTTGGGCAACAACTTTTTCCGGAGCTTTATTGACAAATCCCGGATTATTGAGCTTTTTGCTGATAAAATCAAGCTTATCCTGAGCCTGAGCAAGCTCTTTTTCAAGGCGCTTTCTTTCAGCCTCAAAATCAACAAGATCGCCCATAGGAATATAGATTTCCGCATCGTCGGTAATTATCGTTACGATATTGCCGAGATTGTCAAAGCCGTCGCCGATGATTACGTCATTTGCCGAGGCAAGACGTTTTACAAATTCAACTCCGCTTTCAAAAGTCTGCTTATGAGCAGTCTTGATATAAACCGTGGCTTTACGGCTGGGCGGAATATTCATCTCCGAACGTCTGTTTCTTATAGCTCTGATGGCTTTCATGATTCTTTCCATTTCCGCTTCTTCAGCTGAGAATGAAAGCGAATCATCATATTCCACCCATTTTGAAACCATAACGGACTCGTCGCTGTGAGGAATTGCCTGATATATTTCCTCGGTTATAAACGGCATAAACGGATGAAGCAGTTTAAGTATATCAGTTAGTACGTAAACAAGAACTGACTTTGCGTTGTCCTGGGCGTTCTCGTCAGTACCCTGCAGCCTGATTTTTGCGATCTCTATATACCAGTCGCAGAAAACATCCCAAATAAAATCATAAAGCTTCTGAATAGCGATACCAAGCTCAAATTTATCAAGGTTATCCGTAACCTCTTTGGCAAGGGTATTTACCTTGGAAAGTATCCATTTATCCTCAATTTCAAGATCCTTAGGAAGACCGTCATACTTGAAATCTTCATCAAGATACATAAGCACAAAGCGTGCTGCATTCCAAAGCTTGTTGGCAAAATTCCTTGAAGCCTTAACCTTGTCGTCCGAAAAACGCATATCATTTCCCGGAGAGTTACCGGTGGCAAGAGTGAATCGAAGAGCGTCGGCTCCGTACTCGCTGATTATCTCCAACGGGTCAATGCCGTTACCAAGGGACTTACTCATTTTTCTGCCCTGTGCATCACGGACAAGACCGTGGATAAACACGGTATCAAAGGGAACCTGACCTGTCTGCTCAAGGCCTGAGAACATCATTCTCATTACCCAGAACGGGATGATATCATAACCTGTTACAAGAGTATTTGTGGGATAAAAATATTTGTATTCAGGCGTATCTTCCGGCCAGCCCATTGTGCTAAACGGCCAGAGAGCTGAAGAGAACCAGGTGTCAAGAGTATCAGGATCCTGCTCAATATTTGTACTGCCGCAGTGGGCGCAGGCTTTGGCGTCCTCACGTGAAACGGTTATCTTGCCGCAGTCGGCGCAGTACCATGCCGGGATACGATGACCCCACCAAAGCTGACGGGAAATGCACCAGTCACGGATATTTTCAAGCCAGTGGAAATAAACCTTTTCAAATCGCTCAGGAACAAATTTTGTTCTGCCGTCCTTTACGGCGTCAATTGCAGGCTGAGCCAGCGGTTTCATTGACACGAACCACTGCTTTGAGAGGCGTGGCTCAATAGTTGTATGGCATCTGTAACATGTTCCGACATTATGGCTGTAATCTTCAATTTTGATAAGGGCACCCTCTGCCTCAAGGTCCTTGACAATTTCCTTGCGGCATTCGTATCTGTCCATTCCGGAATACTTTCCCCAACCCTCGGCAATGTGACCGTCGTCAGTCATAACATCAATAATTTCAAGATTATGACGCAGTCCTACCTCGTAGTCGTTGGGGTCATGGGCAGGCGTAATTTTAACAACGCCGGTTCCAAACTCGATATCAACATAGTCATCGGCAACTACCGGAATTTCCCTGTGAACTATAGGAAGAATAAGCGTCTTGCCTATAAGATCCTTATATCTCTCGTCGTTGGGATTAACTGCTACAGCAGTATCACCCAGCATTGTTTCCGGTCTTGTGGTGGCAAGCTCAACATATCCGCTCCCGTCCTTGAAAGGATAGCGCAGATGCCAGAAATGACCTGCCTGATCCTCGTATTCAACCTCGGCGTCGGAAATAGTTGTGCGGCAATGGGGGCACCAGTTTACCATACGCTTGCCCTGGTAAATAAGTCCTTTTTCGTAGAGATTTACAAACACCTCACGAACTGCCTTAGAGCAGCCCTCATCAAGGGTAAAGCGTTCTCTATCCCAGTCACAGGAGGAGCCCATTTTCTTAAGCTGTTCGATAATACGTGAGCCGTACTGCTTTTTCCAGTCCCAGGCACGCTCAAGAAATCCCTCTCTGCCGATATCTTCCTTTGTTACGCCTTCCTTACGCATTGCTTCAACAATTTTCGCCTCAGTTGCGATTGAAGCGTGGTCTGTGCCGGGAAGCCACAATGTTTCATACCCCTGCATTCTCCTAAAGCGGATGAGTATATCCTGGAGGGTATTGTCAAGAGCATGTCCCATATGGAGCTGACCTGTAATGTTTGGAGGTGGAATAACGATTGTATAAGGTTTTTTATCGGGATTGACCTCGGCGTGAAAATATTTTTTATCGCACCAGAATTTATAGGTGCGGTCCTCAACCTCTGACGGGTCGTATTGCTTTGCAAGTTCTTTTGCCATACTAACACTCCTTATATAAATTCTGACGGCATCGCTGAAAAAGAAAAAGCTTCCGCCTCAAATGAGACGAAAGCATAAAAATTCCGCGGTACCACTCAAATTGCAGTATAAACTGCCACTCGCATCCTTAACGCAGATATACGGACAGGACTAATAGTAAAACGTTCGCCCTGCCGGCTCAAAAGCTACCTTCACCTGACGCTCATGTATCCTTTCACCAAACGGATACTCTCTGAAATGGCTGACAGGCTACTCCTCTTTATCCCAGCCGTTAAATATTAAAATAATATTATCAAAAAAGCATTTGATTGTCAAGACGCACAAGCACTTTTACATTATAACTCCGTCTTTAAAAATCGAGATTTCACGGTATCCGTTAATTTCATTTTTTGCTTTTTTGCCTGAAGCGGTGGAAATAATCAGCTCCATAAATTTATCAGTAAGAATTTCAGGGTCGGCTCCGTTTATCATCTCGCCTGCATTAAAATCAATCCATCCCGGCTTTTTCTCGTAAAGTCCGTTATTTGACGAAACCTTGATAGTCGGCACAGGCGCTCCAAGCGGTGTTCCCCTACCGGTAGTGAAGATAATGAGCTGCGCTCCTGCTGCTGTGAGATTCGTGGTGGACACTATATCGTTCCCCGGTCCTGTCAGCAAATTAAGCCCTGCGCTCTCGCATTTTTCGCCGTAGTCCAAAACGTCTGTCACAACGCTTTTGCCGCCTTTTTGAATACAGCCAAGGGACTTTTCCTCAAGTGTTGTTAAGCCGCCGTCATGGTTGCCCGGAGACGGGTTTTCGTAGCACACCTGATCATGATCGGCAAAATATTTTTTATATCCGTTTATCATTGAGACTATTTTGTCAAAAGTCTTTCTGTCAGCCGAGCGAGCCATAAGCAGATGCTCTGCGCCGAACATCTCCGGCACCTCGGTCAAAATTACCCCTGCTCCCTGAGCGGTAAGCCTGTCTGTAATTTTGCCGCAAAGGGCATTGGCGGTGATTCCGCTGAAAGCGTCTGAGCCGCCGCATTTAAATCCTACTTTAAGCTTGTTTAAAGGTACAGGGCTGCGCTTTGCCCTGCCGGCATATTCGCACAGCTCAGAAAGCAGTTTTTCACCCTCTTCAAGCTCGTCGGCGCAATCCTGGGTAACAAGAAATTTTACTCGGTTTTCATCGTATTTGCCAAGGTATTTTTTTATAACCTCAACATTTGTATTCTCGCAACCGAGGGACACCAAAAGAACTCCGCCGGCATTTGGATGATTAACTAACGAGGCGATTATTTTTCTTGTGTTTTCCTGATCGTCGCCCATCTGACTGCATCCGTAAAGGTGGGTATAGCCGTAAACGCCGTCGACATCCGGATAATCTTTGCGCTGTCCAATTTGCTCCAGGAGTCTTACGGTATTATTAACACAGCCGACGGTGGAAATTATCCAAACCTCATTTCTTGTGCCGACTTCGCCGTTATCCCTGACGTAGCCGTCAAAGGTCAGCGAACATTCGCCCGGTTTATAATCGCAGGGACCTGAATAAGTATAATCAAATTTATCGGCAAGATTTGTTTTCATATTGTGCTCGTGAACATGACTGCCGGCAGGCGTATCACACACCATATGACCTATCGGATTTGAATACTTAATAACATTATCCCCTGCTTTCAAATCACAAAGCAGGACCTTATGACCGAAGGGCACATCATCGAGTAATGTTATCCCCTGTTCGCTGTAACCTTTTTTCAGCGGTTTCAAAGCGATAGCGACATTATCGTCCTTGTTTATTTTATACAGGTTATTCATTAACTACCACCTTTTCCATAGCTTTTCTCACTCCGCAAGACAGAATATCTTGATAATATGAGTTTACTTTATCATAAAGTCCAGGAATTTTCATAAGTTCTGTGTTCCATAAACTCTTATTTTCAAGCACAGCTTTTACGACGTCGCCGCTCTTATGAGCATTTAAGAAAAAATTTAAAACATCCTGTGAATCCTTGACCTCGTAATCGTTGCCGCCTCTTCTTGAAACAAAATTCCCTCCGTCATTTCTAACGTTATAGAAATTTATTAGAGCTGCCAGAGAAAAACAGATGACGTCAGGCAGTTGTTTTTTAAGATTAACATAATCAATAAGTGTACCAAGGCAGCGAGCTTTGAATTTTGAAACGCTGTTAAGACTGATATCAAGTAGCTTATGGTCAATAAACGGATTGTCAAACCGCTCTAAAACCGAGTCGGCAAACTGCTCAAGCTCAGATCTTGGCAGATTAATTGTCGGGATAACCTCGTCGTACACACCCTTTTTTATGTAGTTGAGCAAAAGTTCGTCATGCATCATATCACGCACAATATCATATCCCATATGGTATGCGGCAAGGACGGACATAGTATGAGCACCGTTTAATATTCTCACTTTCCGCAAGCGATACACCTTAAGGCTGTCAACAAAAGTGATTCTGTCGTCACTAAAATCAAACGGCAAGACGTTTTTAACCTTTTCGTCAGCTTCAATTAGCCAGGAAGCGTAAGGCTCGCATGCCACAGCACAGTTGTCGCCGTCAAAATCCACGTGACCGGTAACGATTCTGTCCACTAATGTATTACAGAAAACACATTTTTCATTAACATAATTTAAAAAATCGCTGCCCAAATTCCAGAGCTTAATATATTTCTCTATACAGTCTTTAAGGGCTTTTCCGTTATTTTCAATAAGCTCCACAGGAAGAAAAACGATTCCGCTTCCACCCGAATTATATCTTTCATAAAGCAGGGCGGTTACTTTCCCTGGAAAGGAAACATCGGGACAATCAGTCAACCTGTCCTGCTCATTAAAGCAAATCCCTGCTTCTGTGGTATTGGATATCACTACATCAAGGGAATTGTCTTTAAAGAGATTGACAAGCTTATCAAATTCCGAGCAAGTGTCAACGCACTCGCTAACGCAATCAACAGGGAAAACTTCGTCAATGACCCTTGAATTGCTTTTTCCCCTAATAAGGATATTATATTTGCCGTGTTGCTTTTTAAGAGAGTTAATTACGGCGGTATTTGTTCGGGGCTGACAAATAACAACTCTGCTTTGGATTCCGTTATTATTGGCAAGCTGAATAAAATATTGGGCAAAGGCTCGAAGAAAATTGCCCTCGCCTATCTGAAGCACTGTTTTCACTTACTCACCCCGCGTCGCCTAGCCCCAGCCCACCT
>DXDN01000018.1 GCA_019115455.1 Candidatus Eubacterium faecigallinarum | reverse complement strand
ATATGTCTTTTGCCCACGCTTATGGACACATTTTTGTCCCCGTCAGTACCCATAAGTTTAATAAGTTCTCTTATAGTCTTTTTAGGAACAATAAAGCTGATATTCTCGCCGTCGTACTGTACTGTTTCCGTCCTTACGGCAAGTCTGTAACCGTCAACGCCTATAAGCTTGAGCTGATTAAGTAAAAGTTCAAATTTAAGTCCTGTATGTACCGGCTTGGCTGATTCGTTATCAGCAACGGCAAAAAGTGTCTGGTTTACCATTTTTTGAAGTACAGCTTCATTCAAAAACAACGGATAACCCCCTGAAACTGAAGGAAGCTCAGGATAATCCTCTGCGTCAATACCCATTATATTGTACTGTGCCGCACCGCTTATAATTGAAACGGAAGTAGCGCTGGTTTCAAAGGTAACCTTTCCGTCAGGAAGTTTTCTTATAATATCGCTGATAATTTTTGCATTGATAACAATTGCGCCGGGTTCTGTTACGTTTGCCTGTAATATTGTATTTATTCCGAATTCAAAATCATATCCGGTAAGGCTCAGAGTATCTGAACCGCATTCAATGAGAATACCCTCAATTGTGGGGATGGTCATTTTTGTGCTTACCGCTCTCATTACGTTTGAACAGGCTTCACTTAATTCTCTTGTATTACAGGTGAATTTCATAGATTTTTCCTCCGTCGGTTTATTATGAAATATTTAGCTTTTATTATTAGTAATATATGGTGTGGAAAATGTTGAAAACTTAAAGTTTTGTTTGTATAAGCAGAAAAAACGGCAGATTTTTTTAATTTTCACTGTGTTTAAATTTTGTTTATATTGTTGAAAAAAATAATCTTTAACTTTTTGTGTTGAAAACTTTCTTCGGAAAATTAAAAAAGTGTGGAAAAAATTTACTGTTCTGACTTCACATTGTTGATGATATCGTTTATCTGTCTTGCCAGTTTTGAATTTTTTTCAATCTCTTTTTCTATCTGAGAAATGTTATATATAACAGTTGAGTGATGTTTGTCAAATTCTTCGCCGATATCCTCATAGCTCATATTTGTTACTTTTCTTATAACATAAAATGTAATTTTTCTTGCGTGGGATATATTTGCCTTTTGTACTTTGCTGTATATATCCTCAACAGAGATTCCCGTTGTCCTGCTGACCTCGTCAACAATTTTTTGTATTGTAACAGGAAGAGGCTGAGTATCCTCAAGAATAACTTTAATGACGCTTTGAGCCAGAGCAATGGTCGGCGTGTGGTCGTTAATATCGCAAAGGGCATAGAGTTTTTTTGTAACACCCTCAAGCTGACGGATATTTGATTTTATTTTCTCAGCTATGTAGCTTACCACCTGATCCGATATTTCAAAATCAAGGAGCTTTGCCTTGCGCTTTATTATTTCGCATCGTGTCTCAAATTCAGGGGGCTGAATATCAGCCAAAAGTCCGTCCTCAAATCTTGATTTGAGTCTGTCTGTAAGAGACTGAATATCCCTGGGCGGACGGTCTGATGTGAGCACTACCTGCTTGCCGCCGTAAACTAATGTGTCAAAGGTGTGGAAAAATTCCTCCTCCGTGGAGGTTTTACCTGAAATAAACTGAATATCGTCAATAAGAAAAACGTCAATATTATTTCTGTACTTATTGTGGAATTCGTCTATAGTCTTGTTTTGAAGTGCCTGGTAAAATTCATTTGCAAACTGCTCCGCCCTTACGTACATAATGTTCATGTCCGGAAAGTTTTTTTCCACCTCGTGGCAGATAGCGTTAAGAATATGAGTCTTTCCCAGTCCGGAATTACCGTAAATAAAAAGCGGATTATAATTGCTGAAGCTTGAGCCTGAGGAAAGTCTTGAGCCGGGGTCGGAGGCAACAGCCTTTGCCGCCGCGTATGCGAACCTATTGCTGGGACCGACAATGAAATTTTCAAAGGTGAACTGTGAATTTCTGTAATCCTCCAGATGTTTGTCCTGCTCTGATAATTTTGACTGACTCTCTTCATTCTCAAATACGTCGTCGCACACATATGAAATGTTTACCTTAAAGCCCAAAACATTTTCAAAAGCCTCGGCAAAAAGGTCGCCGTACTGCGAGGTCACGATTTCAAGATGCATGGGTTTCGGAAATCTAAGAGTAACGGTGGCGTTATTATAGCCGTCGAATTTTACTATTTTTATCCAGAGATTGTAAGCTGTTTCGTTGACCTTGGAACGTATGTAGTCAAGAACAGCCTGCCAAACGTCGTTGAACGAATCCATATTTTCCTCCCGTGATTGTGAAAATTTATGATAAAATACGATATAATCAATTGTATAAAATTTATTATATCAGTTTTTAATTATTAAATCAATATTTAATTATAAATATATAATTATTTAAGTATATCTATATAATATATAATATATACAGATAGTACTTGTAAATTGAAGATACGTATTGTATAATTAAACTTCAAGGAGGTGCAGTATGAGAATTTTTAAAAATCGCGGAGATATCTATTTTTCAAAAACGAATAAAAAGCGTTCTGCCGAACAGAAAATTCTGATTACTGCGCTGGTAGTGATAGTTGTTTTCACCCTTGTTTTTGTAACGGTACTGGCTTTCAAATACGATTTCAGCGCAAAAAAATTTTTTGCTCCCGATGATCTTGAACCCAGCAATATTACTGATGTTCAGGAAGAACCTCTGCCCGAGGTGAGCGGCAAAAGCAATTTCATTGTTCTTGTTCACAGCGACGAGAATTTGCTTTTCACTATTCTGCTTCAGACAGATTTTGATAACGTTTCATACAAAGCCGCTGTGCTTAAAGCAGATACCCTGTGCGACGGCAACTCTCTTTCCGAAATATACATCAAAAACGGTGTTCAAAATGTCCAGACCGCTGTGGAAACTCTGCTTGGTACAGAGATTGATTATTATATTGAGATGCAGAGCAATGATTTTGCCGATTTTTTCGACGAGCTTGGAGAATTTCATTATCCCATCGCTTCAGAAATTAGTTTCAGAAGCAAGGGAGAAGAGGTCAACTATTCCGTCAGGATAAAAGCCGGCGAGCAGGAAATTAACGGCAGTGATTTTGTAAATCTTATAAGGTACTACGCAGACCAGGAAGAGAATTTTACCGCCGCTAACGACCTTGTTCTCAACAGTCTCCAGCAGAAAATAAACAGCGAAAATCAGGAGAAAAAAGAAAAACTGTTTAATAATTTTGTAGCCGCGGCTAATACAAATATCACAGTCAGGGATTTTTCTCTCGGACAGGACAGACTCACCGTCCTGACAGATGACAGAACAGGAACGGGCGCCTACAGTGCCGTGTGCGAATATGAGAAAAATACAATAACCCAGCAAAGCCTTCAGAAAATAAAAGGATATTTTGTAAAATAATTTTATATACAGGTGAATTATGGATAAAAAGAGAATTGAAAATGCCGTAAGGGAAATACTTATCGCCGTGGGTGAAAATCCCGACAGACCCGGTCTTGAAGAAACTCCAAAAAGAGTTGCAAATATGTACGAGGAGCTTTTTGCAGGTCTTATCGAGGACCCAAAGGCACATCTCAAATTTTTTGATGAAAAGTCTAACGATGAAATGGTAATAGTAAGGGACATTCCATTTTCCTCAATGTGCGAGCATCATCTTCTGCCGTTTGTGGGCAAGGCGCACATCGCCTATATTCCCAGCGACAACAGGATAATCGGACTTTCAAAACTTGCAAGGATAGTTGATAATTTTGCAAAAAAGCCTCAGGTGCAGGAAAGACTCACCCACGATATCGCTGATTTCCTTAATGATAACCTGAGTCCTCAGGGAGTGGCGGTAATCATAGAGGCGGAGCATATGTGTATGACTATCAGAGGAGCAAAGGCTCCGGGGTCAAAGACTCAGACTTCCGCTCTCAGAGGAATAATGCGTACCGACGCCAGAACACGTGCTGAGGTGCTGGCACTGCTTGACAAATAATTTACAGGACAAAATAACATGATATGGAAATGCGCTGATAAAAATATTGAATACGGCAATAAGGTTCTTGTAATGGGCATAGTCAATGTTACCCCCGATTCTTTTTCAGACGGCGGGGAAAATATTGACCCGGAAACTGCCGCAGAGCATGCCCTCAGCTTAGAAAGGGACGGCGCTGATATTATTGATATAGGCGGTCAGTCCACCAGACCCGGTCACACTCCGGTGAGCGAGAGTGAGGAATGGAGCAGGATAGAGCCTGTGCTCAGCGCTCTGAAGGGCAAAACAACCGCCTGCGTGTCAGTTGACACATTCTATCCGTATGTGGCTGAAAAAGCCGTCAGATACGGCGCAGATATCATTAACGACGTCAGCGGCATTGTTTCCGGGTCAATGGCGCAAATCATCAGAGAAAGCCATGCCGGCTGGATAATTATGCACAACGGTCACGGCTCGCCTGATGATGTCAGAGCGTTTTTTGAAAAATCGGCGCAGGAATGCAGTGAATACGGAATAGACAGGGCGCAGCTTTGTTTTGATATGGGCATAGGATTTAATAAAGACTATGACGAGAATATGCGCCTGCTGGCAAATGTAAATAAATTTAAAATTGACGGCTATCCGCTGTTGCTGGGCGTATCAAGAAAGAGAGTTGTCGGCAAGGGCAGCAGCCAATCGGATCCGAAAATGAGAATCTACGGCAATATAGCGGCGGATACAGCGGCAATTTTGAACGGAGTGGATATAATCCGCGTCCATGATGTAAAAAATGAAAAACAAGGCATTTTAATGGCAAATAATTTGAAAGGATATGTTGAATTATGATCTGTGTAACAACCCCAACTCTTGAAAACGGAGTAATCACCGAATATAAGGGAATTGTAACCGGCGAGGTAGTGTCCGGTATCAATTTCATTAAGGATTTCGGCGCATCAATCAGAAATTTTGTAGGCGGCCGTTCCAGCGGTTATGAGGAGGAGCTTATCTCCGCCCGTGAAAACGCTCTTTCAGAAATGCAGTCAAGAGCCGCTCAGCTTGGCGCTAATGCAGTAGTCGGTGTTGATATTGATTACGAGGTGCTGGGTCAGGGCAATATGCTCATGGTTTCCGCCACAGGCACCGCAGTTGTTGTCAGGGACAAATAATAATGGATAAAATTTTAATCAGGGATTTAAAGATTTTTGCGTATCACGGCGTTAATCCTGAGGAAAAGCGTGACGGGCAGAATTTTGTTTTTGACATTGATTTAGGCGTCAATATGACAAAGGCGTGCTATTCCGATGACGTAAACGACACCGTAAGCTATGCCAAGGTGATAAAAACAGTCAGACGAGTCGCCACGCAGAGCAAGTATGATTTGCTTGAAAAAGTGGCTCAGGTTACCGCAGACGCAATATTGGAAGAATATCCCGACGTGTTTTGCGTGGACATAACGCTCAAGAAGCCTGAGGCGCCCGTAAAAGCCGATTTCGGCTGGGTGGGAGTGCAAATCTCAAGGCAACGATAACTGATGAATTATTAATTAAGAGGACATATGGAATATATTTTAAGCGTCGGCACCAATATCGGCGACAGAAAAGAGAATATTGAAAGATGCATTGAATCCGTAAATCTTTTGCCGGGCACAGAGGTAGTCAAAACCTCAGCTCTTTATGAAACTGAGCCGGTGGGATATGACGACCAGCAGAATTTTTACAATATACTGCTGATGGTTGAGTCAAAGCTGGAGCCCAACGAAATGCTGGGAGCTTGCCTTGGTATTGAAGCAGGGTTCGGCAGGCACCGTGTTATCAGATTCGGACCGAGGATAATTGACGTGGATATTATTTTTGCAGAGGATAAAGTAATTGAAACGGAGAATCTTACCGTTCCGCATCCCAGATACAGCGAAAGGCGGTTTGTTTTGCAGCCGCTTTTGGATTTGTTTGAAAACGGAGAGGTCTATGGCACTGATATCAAACCGATGCTTCAAAAAATTTCTGACCAGGAGATTGAAAAAATCAGTTTTTAAATTTAATTTAATATAAAAAAGAAAAAGCAGGGATTACCCTGCTTTTTTCTTTACATAAATGAAGCTACGGAATCCACAAAATCCGCAACCTTGCCCACGGTTTTTTTCATTGTTTTTTTAGCCGTGGAGCTGTTTGTTTTGCTTGCGCCCATTATTGCTACAGCCGAGCAAACAGCCAGTGTTGCGCCCATAGCTTTCATTACGTTTGATGTGGTTTTCTTTGTCATAACAATTCTCCTCCCGCACTTTTCGTGCAGTAATATTATCTGCATATTCGCAAATAATAAAATGATGAAAATTTGTTATTTAAAAATATTATTTCCAAAATCAAACGCTTTCGGTATTGCTGTGTGTTTGAACTGAGTTTTCAAAATAATATACGTAATATGTGTAATCGCACTCGTTAAATATACTATTTTTTACTTCTAAAGAAATTATTTCATTTACGTTGCCGTTTTCAACAGTGTACGTATAATCTGAGATATTTTTTAATCCTATTTTGTCAATAACCTCCTGAGAAGTCATTTCATCAGTAATTTTTTTACAGTCTTTCTCAGTAAGGTCACCGTCGAAGGTAGAATAAATCCTTTTTGTTTCATAAGTGCCGTTGAAGTCATTGTCATATATAAATACCTTGTAATGAGGGTTTTCCTCAATCAGCAGCATATTTTCATCAAAAGCGTACAAGAAGGAATCAAAGCTTTCGCTTTTTAGTGAAAGCTCCAAAGCCTCCTCGTCGCTAAGCGGAACGTTTATGCTTTCAAAAATATCCCGCGCTTTTTCAAAGTCGCTGTTTTCGCTTTGCTGAAAATAATCGTTATAGTTTTGCGTTTTTATATAATCTGTTGCGATTTCAGCGGTCATAGTAAATGCACATACTGCTGTCAGTACGCATAAAATTACGGAAAAACGCCTGTAGTAACGCTCTCTGCGCTCGAAATTGCCCTTGAACATATCAATTCCCATTTTTATGGAAAAAACTGCGTTTACCATTCCTGACAGGAAAAATAAAGCAATTAAAAACAGCTCAATATAACCCAAAATTATACAGGCGGTGGGGTTTGAAATGTATGCGTCGATACCCCAGGATATTTCATTTTGAAAAAAATAAAATTCCTTTTCAATAAAAACAGCGGGATAATCAAAGAAAAATCCGAATATACTGTTTCCCGCAGGAAGATAAATACAAATTGAAAAAATTGACAGCAAATAAATTATTCCCAGAAAAACAGCAGTTTTTGCAAATCTGTTTTTATAAGCCATCCTAAAGCTCAGCGCACCCGATGCAAAGGTTAAAAATGATATTATAAGCCCGTTTACTGTTATAACCTCTGAATCCGTTGATATTACGGCAAAATCAATAAAGTTATAATCTATAAAGTAGTAAGCGATTCCCAGAAGAAAAACCAGCATCAGTACCACGCACACCAAAAGAGCAGGGGTGTTACTGTGAATACGGTTCATTTCTTCCCCCACCTGTTTTGGGTCGCCCATATTTTCCAGCGCCTTAGCCGAGGCAGTTTCCTTTTCCCAGCCGATTTCAAGATAATATTCTTCTCTTTCTTCAATATGGGACATAAGCTCGGCTTCAATATCTTTTCTGTAGGCTTTGTTTTTTACGTGTAACAGCACCGTGTCAATATATTGCCTTGTGTTCATAGCCGTCACCTCACGCAAAATTCAAAACCCGGATAACGTCCTTTGAATAGGAAACGAATTCCTCCTTTTTGTCGGCAAATTCTTTGGCACCTCTTTCGGTAAGGTGATAATATTTACGTTTTCTGCCGTCCTTTTCCTCCCAGTAGCTGGTGAGGAATTTCTCCTTTTCAAGGGCATGCAGAATTGGGTAAAGCGTGCCCTCGCTCATTTCAAACACGTTTTGGGAACGCTGCTCCAGCTCCTTTATTATTTTGTAGCCGTACAGGTCGCCGCCTTTTAATACGCTCATAACCAGTATCGGCGTGCTGCCCTTTAGCAGTTCTTTGCTGTATTTCATATCATTACCTCCTTTACATACCTTGTATCTCAATGTATATACATTGTAATACAAGGTATATATTTTGTCAATAGGCATAAAAAAACAGGCACGTTAATGCGTGCCTGTTAAAAATTTTATTTTATTAGTCGTTAGCGTGACCTGCTGCACCAAATACAACGTCAATCTTGTGAGCAACAACCTCTTCAATAAGGTCTCTTGCAGGAGTGAGATACTGACGCGGGTCAAAGTGAGTGGGATTCTCTGCAAAGTGCTGTCTGATAGCAGCTGTCATAGCAATACGGATATCAGAGTCAACATTGATCTTACATACAGCCATGGAAGCAGCCTCTCTGAGCATATCCTCAGGGATACCGATAGCGTCTGGCATCTCGCCGCCGTACTGGTTGATCATCTTGATGTGCTCCTGGTTAACTGATGAAGCGCCGTGAAGAACGATCGGGAATCCCGGAAGCTTCTCGCCTACTTCTTTAAGAATGTCGAATCTGAGCTGAGGCTTCTGACCCGGCTTGAACTTGTATGCGCCGTGGCTTGTACCGATAGCGATAGCAAGTGAGTCAACGCCTGTTCTTGTAACGAAATCATAAACCTCTTCAGGTTTTGTGTAAGAAGCATCATCAGCGTCAACCTTAACATCGTCCTCAACGCCGGCAAGGGTGCCGAGCTCGCCCTCAACAACAACGCCGTGAGCGTGAGCGTATTCAACAACCTTCTTTGTAAGAGCGATATTCTCCTCATAAGGAAGAGAAGAACCGTCGATCATAACTGATGTGAAGCCGCCGTCGATGCATGACTTACATGTCTCGAAATCGGGACCGTGGTCAAGGTGAAGTGCGATAGGAAGACCTGTTTCCTCAGCAGCAGCCTTAACCATGGCAACAAGATAATCATGAGACGCATACTTTCTTGCGCCTGCTGAGCACTGAAGAATTACAGGAGCATTAAGCTTCTTAGCCGCACGGGTGATACCCTGTACGATCTCCATATTGTTTACGTTAAAAGCGCCGATGGCATATCCGCCCTCGTATGCCTTTTTAAACATTTCAGTAGTAGTAACTAATGGCATAATTAAATCTCCTATACTTTGTAATGTAATAGATTGGTGATTCTCACCGCAAATATTATACATCAATGATAAAAAAATATCAATACAAATATTTTTATTTCTGCTTTCTGCCCAAAATGTAATCGGCAGATACATTATAGTAATCGCATAATTTAATTAGGTGACGAATTGGCAGTTCATTTGCTCCACGCTCGTAACGAGCATACATTGTTTGGGATGTACCTAAAATATCAGCTATTTCCTGCTGTGTTTTGTCGTTATCCTCACGCAAATCACGGATAATTTTGACATAGTCCATAAAATCACCGTATTTATTATATCAAGTAAAGATATTTACTATAATTATGCTAAACAGAAATATAATTAGAGGGGTATTTAGTATGAAAGATTGTATTAATGATGCATATGCATATTATCATAATCCGCTTTACAAGGAATGCGAGAAAGAATTTTCTTCGTTGCCAATTATATTCGGGCGAAAAAAGAAAGAAAAAGCTATCAGAGAAAAGTATAAGCAAAAAGGGCTTAAGGTTATTAGATATGAGGATTTTTATGGTCCGACGGTGAGTTGGAGTTTGAGTTGCGCGGCGGACTGAAAGCATGTGCAACTTTTGTGGGAATCGGTCATTATATTTGCGGCATAGACGGTTCTTCAGTAGAAAATTGTGAATATTGCAAAGGCGGAATGGATTGTAAAAAACTTCAGAATTTTTTATGGTCAGATTTGTTTGATTGAATTTAGTAATAGTTATATGTTTATAAAATAATGGGAGGTGGGAATATGTGGTGTCCATATTACAGAGACGGAGAGTACAAATGCGATTTGTGCAAAAATACGGTAACCGAAGCAAAGCACGATAATTACTGTACTGACTGGAACGGTACAAATTATCAGGACTGCGATATTTACAAAAAATACTCATAACAAAAAGAACCGAGTGTAAACTCGGTTCTTTTTATATATAAACATTTTATTTCTTGTCGTAGGAAATTATCTCCTTGGCGATGTATATCGGTCTGTTTTTTGCCTGGATATAATTTCGTGCCAGGTACTCGCCGATAATACCGATTGTAAAGAGCTGTATACCGCCGATAAAGGTGATAAGTATTACAAGCTGAGTAAAGCCGTCCACGTTTATGTGGCTTACAAGCTTCCTTATGATAGTGATTATGGCGTATATTATGCTGAAGAGAGTTGCCAGCGAGCCCAAAACCGACGCAAACTTAAGCGGAGCGGTGGAAAAGGCGATTATTCCCTCAAAGGCGTATTTCAGCAGCTTTATGAAATTAAAACTGCTTTTTCCCGACTGGCGCTCCTTGGCTGTGTACGGAATGTAAACGGTGTTGAAGCCTACCCAGCTGAAAAGTCCCTTTGAAAATCTGTGAAATTCGCTCATAGACAAAAGGGCGTCACGCACGCTCTTTCTGAAAGTTCTGAAATCAGAAGCGCCGCTCTGAAAAGAAATTTCAGTAAATTTGTCAGCTATTTTATAAAAAGCGTTTTTGCAGGCGGCGGTGATTTTTCCCTCGTGTCTGTCCTCTTGGCAGGCGCATACGCAGTCTATGTCAGGATTTGCGTCCAGCATTTCCACCATTTTTTTAACAATGGCGGGGTCTTGCTGCAAATCGGCGTCGATTATTGATACCAAGTCGCCGCAGGCGTTTTGCAGACCTGCATACATGGCGGATTCTTTTCCGAAATTTCTTGAAAAATTGATGATTTTTATATTACATGGACTTGTATTTTTGATTCCCTTGAGTTTTTCAAAAGTGTTGTCCGCGCTGCCGTCGTTGATGAAAACTACTTCGTAATCTTCTGTAACGGGGAAATTTTCATAAATTGATTTTATAAAAGGCTCAACATTGCCGCCCTCGTTATAACACGGAACTACAAAGGAAAGCTTCATTTTTACACATCCTCGCTTATAATATTATAGCTGAAGCGATAAGTACCGCTTCAGCTATTTTATAACATTATTATAAAAGTGTCAACTTTTCTTTCCCTTAAGCAGCGGAGAGAGCGGCTTATAGATAAGTATGCATATAACGGCGCAGATAAGTCCCTTAACAAAGGTGAAAGGCACGTTAAATATCAGCAGCGCCTGGAAGATATTGTCCACACTGGGAAGAATAGCCTGATACATTCCGAGAACTGCCTCCTCCGGGAAGCCCAGCACGGAATAATAAAGCGGATAAATCAAAAAATAATTTGTAGCAAGGGACACTACTGCCATTGCAGCCGCGCCGGATATGCCGGCAATAACTGCGCTTTTCTTGGTTTTTTTATGCTTGTAAATCAGTCCGGCAACAAGGGAGAATACCGCTCCGAGAATAAAGTTTGAAAGCTCCCCGACGCCTGCGCTGGAGGTTGCCGCCATATGAATAAGATTTCTCAGGAGGCAGATGATAACGCCTGCCACAGGGCCATAGGCAAAGGCTCCGATAAGCTCCGGCAGATCGGAGAAATCCAGCTTGATAAAACTGGGGATAATGGGTATCGAAATCTCGATATACTGCAAAATTACGCCTACCGCTGTCAGCATAGCCGTTCCGGTAATTACTCTGATTTTTTTGTTTTTCATTTTTTCTCCTTTTTGGGCAAAAGAGAAGCCCTGACAACAATGTGTCAGGGCGCAAATGCTTTGACCTGTGGCTGATATGTAATATTGATAAAAACCAGCCTAACATTTTCTCTCATCCGGACTCGGAAATGATCGAGTAGAAAATCATTTCATCACCGTCGGTATCGGAATTTCACCGATTCAGCCGTATTGCTACGGGTCGCGGACTTTAACCGCCGGTGGGGAATTGCACCCCGCCCTGAAAATATTTAGTCAGACTATTGTCTGCAATAATATTATATGCGCATAAAAAGATTTGTCAATAGCGCTTAAAATTAAATTTGAAAATTGTTTCAATTCGGTTATATTTTGTATCCATAATAAATAAAAGCAACGCTTGCGGAGAAAAATAAAACAGGTGATTAAAGTGGATTTTCTTTATATTGTTATTCTTTCATTTGTATCCATTGCCGTTTTGTTTATTCTCACAAAGCTCAGCGGCAGCAGACAGATAAGCGAGATGAGCTTTTTTGACTACGTAATCGGTATAACTATCGGCTCCATTGCGGCGGAAATGGCAACAAATATTGACCTTGAGTGGTGGAAGGGTATAACAGCTATGACTATTTATGCCCTGACAGGAATACTGCTTTCCTTTATTTCACAAAAAAGTATAAGTGCAAGGAAATTTATATCAGGTCAGCCGATTATCCTAATTGAAAAAGGAAAAATACTGAGAAAAAATCTTTTCAAGGCAAAAATTGAAATTAACGATCTTCTTACCAGCGCCAGAAACAACGGCTATTTTAATCTTGCCGATATCGAGTATGCCATTATGGAGACTACCGGCAAGATAAGCTTTATGCCCATTGCCCAGAAGCGCCAGCTCACCCCCAAGGATTTTAACTTTGCGCCTATGGCGGACGGTCTTTATATCAACGTTATCATCGACGGCAAAATTATCAAAAAGGATTTGAAAAACGCCCGAATTACGGAAAACGAGCTAAAGGCTCAGCTTAAAGACAGAGGTGTAAAAGCTGAAAATATTCTGCTTGCCACAATTGATAATAAAAAACACTTGACAATTTTTGAAAAGTAGAATATAATGCTCATATGAACAAATATTCATATGAGGTAAATAGATATGGAAGATAATGAATTTCTCAATGAGGAGATCGTCTATGACCTGGCGGATCTGTTCAAGGTTTTTTCGGATTCAACAAGAATACGCATTCTTGTTGCTCTCTTTGACGGGGAGCTTTGCGTTGGCGAAATCGCCCAGAAGCTGGAGATGAGCCAGACGGCTATATCCCATCAGCTCAGGGTGCTCAAGCAAAATCATCTGATAAAATACCGGCGTCAGGGTAAAAGCATGATCTATTCTCTTGCGGACGAACATGTAAAAACAATAATTAATTGTGCCACAGAGCACGTGGAGGAGTAATTATGAAAAACGAACACAATCATGATGAATGTGAAATCCATGAGCACGGCGACGGCTGCGGCTGCGGTCACGACCACGCTCATGAGGAGCTTAACAAAAAAGATTTTATTTTTAAGGTGGTCGTTGGAGGCGTTCTGCTTGTAGCAGGATACATACTTAACGAGCTTGCCGAAAGAGGAATAGCCGATATTCCGTCGTTTGTATATCTTATCTGCTTTATAATTTCGTATCTTATCGTTGGCTTTTCCATTCTCAGGGAAGCGGTGGAAGGCATAATGCACAAAGACATCTTCAACGAGAATTTCCTTATGGGCATAGCTTCCATAGGAGCTTTTGCCGTGGGGGAATACGTTGAGGGCTGCGCCGTTATGTTCCTGTTTACCATAGGCGAGTTTTTGCAGAGCCTTGCGGTTCAGAGAAGCAGAAAGTCCATTAAGGATATGCTGGAGCTCAAGCCCCAGGAGGTCAAGGTGCTTCGTGACGGCAGGGAGATAACTCTCTCCCCGGAGGATGTAAAAATCGGGGATATAATGGTTATCAGACCCGGCGAAAAGCTTGACATTGACGGTAGGATTGTTGAAGGCTGTGCCGAGCTTGATATGAAAGCGCTCACCGGCGAGTCCATACCTGTTTCAAAGGCTCCCGGCGACGAGGTGCTTGCAGGCAGCGTGAACGTGGACGGAGCAATTAAGGTAGAGGCGACTAAGGAGTACAAGGACTCCACTGTTTCAAAAATCCTTGATATGCTGGAAAAGGCAGAGGACAAAAAAAGCAATGCCGAGCATTTTATTACAAGATTTGCGAGAATATATACTCCTATCGTGTGCCTGTTAGCCCTGGCAGTAATTCTTGTGCCGCCGCTCTTTTTCGGCGGCGAGTGGAAGGACTGGATATTCAGAGGTCTTTCCGTGCTTGTAGTATCCTGCCCCTGCGCGCTTGTTATTTCCATTCCGCTCAGCTTTTTCAGCGGTATAGGCGCCTGCTCCAAAGAGGGCATACTTGTTAAGGGCAGCAACTATCTTGAAATGCTCGCCAAGGCTGACACCGGCGTTTTTGATAAAACGGGAACCATAACCAGCGGCAAGTTTGAATATGTAAAATGCGAGTGCCATAACTGCCACTGCAGCGACAACCAGCACAGGGAGTTGCTGGGCATAATCGCCGCCTGCGAAAAATACTCCAATCACCCCCTGGCAAAATCCATCAGCCTTGCGTTCGGTCATTATGCCGACGGCAAGCAGATCTCAGACGCAAAAAATTATCCCGGCAAAGGCGTATCGGCAGTGGTAGACGGCGTGAGATACTATGTCGGCAACGACAAGCTGATGAAAGAGATAGGCATTGAATTTGAGGAAACAAAGTGCATCGGTACAGCAGTTTATTGTGCGTCGGAAACGGAATTTAAGGGCGATATCGTGTTTGCCGACATCATCAAGCAGGACAGCAAGGAGGCAATTGCCGACCTTCATAAAATGGGCATAACTCACACCGTGATGCTGACAGGCGACAAAGAACCGATTGCAAAGGATATTGCCAAAAAGGCAGGGATCAACACGGTATACGCCAAACTGCTCCCTGACGAAAAGGTTGAAAAAGTAAAAGAGCTTCAGGAAAGCGGAAAAACAGTTTTCTACACAGGCGACGGCATCAACGACGCTCCTGTTCTTGCCCAGGCGGATCTGGGAATCGCAATGGGCGGCATAGGCTCCGACGTGGCTATAGAGGCGTCCGATATGGTAATTATGGGCGATTCCCTTTCTAAAATACCAAAAGGACGCAAGATAGCGAAAAAAGCAATGACAATTGTGCGTGAGAATATAATATTCTCCCTTGTTGTGAAACTTATTATTATCATCGGTTCAACTTTGGGAATATTTGAGGAGAACGCTATGTGGCTTGCCGTTTTCGGCGATGTGGGCGTATGCCTCATTGCCGTGGCAAACTCCATGCGCACAATGATACCCCATAAGAAAAAATAAGATAAAAATCTCCTAAGAATCAATGACCCTCTGATTTTAAGTCAGCGGGTCATTTTTCACTTGATACAAAGTCGGTGGGTGTGCTATAATCAGCTCAGAGGTGATTATTATGGCGCTGGGCGCATTGTTTATTTTAGAAGTGGTTATACTTTTTTCTTTCATAATAACAAGTCTTTTTATGTTTGTTCCCAAGAAAAATATAACCGTGCACAAAATATTTTTTTCACTCGCCATTATGCTGAGCATACTTGTTACGGTGATTGACGCCACGTCTCTGCCTGCAAATTATGTTCCCCAGACAGTTATGGCTTGGCTCGGACTGGTGCCGTCCGCTCTGGCAATTATTATTACTGTTGCCAAAGGCAGACCCAATGTCTTTGCAAAACTGCTGGTAATGCTCTCAAGCATATACGGTGCACTGGGATATCTGATTTTGTTTTAAAAATAATACTTAAATTTATAAGCCCTGCGGTTATATCCGCAGGGCTTTGCTGTTTATTTACAGAACCTATGATCTCCGATTACTTTTACAACCGGTCTGGAATGCATAAATGCGTCGTTTGTCTTGCTTGCATTGAAGTAATATATTGCGCCGCCTGACGGGTCCCAGCCGTTTATGGCGTCTATCGCCGCACGCTTGGCTGATTCTGCTACAGGTTCGTACCAGTTGGAATCATTAACGCAGGAGAAAGCGCCGTTCTGGTAAACTACTCCGCTTATGGTATCGGGAAACGACGGGTGTTTTACCCTGTTGAGGACTACGGCTCCCACAGCCACCTGACCCTCGTAGCTTTCGCCCCTTGCCTCGGCGCTTATTACTTTTGCCAGAAGCTGAACGTCAGAGTTGGAGTAGCTGGTGTTGTTTGAGGAGCTGCCGCCGCTGAGCCCAAGATAAAGCAAGGTCTGCTGGCCGCATATGCCGTCTGCCGTGATTCCGCAGTTACGCTGAAAGGAGGTAACCGCCGATTTTGTCTGCTGGCCGTAGATACCGTCCACCGAGCCTTTGTAGTATCCCAGTGATGACAGCTTGCGCTGTATTGATTTTACCTCGTCGCCGGTGGAACCGAGCTTTGATACAGCGTAGGATGTTTGCGCAGTCTGGGTATATATCAGATATCCTGCGCCGCCTGCTACAGCCGAGCCGATGATTATTGCAAGAGCGGTGATTACCGCTGTGAAATTTTTAAACGCCTTGTACACAGTCATATTCATCTTCCTTTACACAAATGTATTGATTATAAACGACAGAGCAAATCCAGCCATTGCAAAGAGCGCCGACTGAAACACAACTCTGACGATTTTTCTTTTGCCTATTTTTGCTTTTGGAGGCTTTTGGGTTATCGTTGCCAGCGCTTCTGCCTCCTTTTGTAGTTTTTTCCTGTCCTCGTTCTTATATTCCGGTTTTATGAAAAAAATAATTTTTTCAAAATAAGGGTTTTCAGTATTCGTGACTTCCAAAATTTGTTTGTTGACGCCCTTTATCATTTTTAGAAATCATCCTTTCGTTTTTATACAATTAGTGTAGGATTTTTATGTGGCAAATATACTAAAATCTTTTTGTCGATTTTTGTGAATAATTTCAAAAAATATAGCTTGACAAGAATTGTGTATAACGGAATGTATATTAAAAAATCAGTTTTTATATTGTGGAAAACTATGTTGAAAATGTTAAAAAGTGTGCATATTTTCCCTGTTTTCAATGGATTTTTATGTTGAAAACTTGAATTTCAATTAATTTTTTTCAGATTTCGTAAATTTACACATAGTTTTTAACATTTTTAAATGTTACCGAAATGAAATAAATTTTTGTACAAATTGCCCTTTTTCACTTTCCCTCTTGACAAAAAAATGTTATACTCTCTGTAAGACGAAAAGGAGAATATTAAAGCTGATGAAAGTTGAATATTGCGGCGGCGACGTTTTGGTCAAAGGCGTCCAGTGCCTCGATTTGGACCTTACGCTGGACTGCGGACAGGCTTTTCGCTGGGAAAAGCAGCAGGACGGAAGCTGGAGCGGTGTTGCAAAGGGCGTTTTTTTAAATATTTATAAGGAAAACGACATCGTCGTCTTGAAAAATACCACAAAAGAAGATTTTGAAAACGTGTGGTATGATTATTTCGATTTCGGTAAAGATTATGTGAAAATATGCGACACTCTGAAAAAGGACGAGCTTATTGCCGGCACGGTGGACGAGTATTACGGAATAAGAATACTTAACCAGGACAGCTGGGAGGCGCTTTGCTCCTTTGTTATCAGCCAGCAGAATAATATAAAGCGTATAAAGGGTATTATCAGCCGCCTTTGTGCCACCTATGGCGACAAGGTGTGTGACGGATTTTATTCTTTTCCGTCGGCACAGCGGCTCAGCAGTCTGAGCGAAGAGGATTTTGAAGCGCTGGGCACAGGCTATCGTGCAAAATATCTTGAGAAACTCTGCCGCAATGTGGCAAGCGGTGAAATTGATTTGGAAAAAATAAAAACTCTATCTCTTGAGGACGCCAGAAAAGAGCTTTTAAATATATACGGAGTGGGAATCAAGGTGGCAAACTGCGCCCTGCTTTTCGGCTTCGGATTTTACGATGCTTTCCCCATTGACGTTTGGATGAAAAGGGTAATGGAATATTATCCCGACGGACTGCCGCAGTGCTTTGACGGTATCGGCGGAATTGCCCAACAGTACCTTTTTCACTGGGCGAGAAATAATTTAAAATAAAACGGCGTTTGTCATTGACGGCGGTAAAACGTTTGCCGCAAAGCCGATTTAACTAAAGGAATTTACTATGCAGAAATTATTTGTTGATTTTGTGCCGCAGGAAACGGTGGTTTTAAACGAGGAGCAGTCACGCCACGTCTGCAAGTCCCTGCGTATGCGTCGTGGGGATATGCTGACTCTCACCTGCGGCGACGGTCAGAACTACGGCTGTATTATTGAGGACGCCTCCATGCCCGTAACCTTAAAGGTCTGCTATAAGCAGGCGGATAACAGCGAGCCAAATGTCAGGGTTACGCTTTTTCAGGGAGTGCCCAAGGGCGACAAGATGGAGGACATTATACAAAAATGCACCGAGCTGGGTATAACTGCCGTTAAACCGGTGCTGACCCACAGATCCGTCAGCAGACCGGACGAGAAATCGGCGAAAAAAAAGCAGGCAAGATACAGCAGAATAGCTCTGGAAGCGGCGCAGCAAAGCGGAAGAGGTATCACGCCGGAGATATGCGGTATGGAAACCCTCTCAAACGCTGTTAAAAATGATGAGAGCGAGCTGAAAATATTATTTTACGAGGGCGGCGGCGAACCACTGAGCCGCATTATACCAAAGGATGTCGGCTCTGTTTCTGTTTATATCGGCCCTGAGGGCGGATTTGAAAAGGAAGAGGTTGAGCTCATCACTCAGCACGGCGGAGTTGTGGCAACTCTGGGCAAAAGAATCCTCAGGACCCAGACAGCGCCTGTGGCGGCGCTTACGGCGATTATGCTTTTGACCGGCAATCTTGAGTAATCAGAAAAGCGGTGCGTATGTATTATGAAATGTATAGGAAAAATAACGGACAGTGATTTAACTTTTAATGAATATTTGAAGCTGCAAAAGCAAAAACAATAAAGAGGTATTGATTATGGCGTCAAGTCCTGAATTTGTGCAGTATGTTGCCGACCAGTTATCAGCCGCCGGCATTATCACTTACAGAAAAATGTTCGGCGAATATGCGCTTTACTGTAACGGGAAAATCTTTGCCCTAATATGTGACGATCAGCTTCTTCTAAAAAAGACGGAGGCGGCAGCTCGGATAGCTCCTTACTTGGAGCTGGTGCCTATTCCCGGATATGAAGAAAAGAAGTTTTTTCTTATTGAGGATGTGGACGACAAGGAATTTCTGACTCGGATTGTTGTCGAATCCTGCAAGGAGCTTCCCATGCAGAAAAAAAGAAAGCCTAAAAAATCAGTATCAAAAAATAGACAAGAACAAAAAGGAGATAAAACCATGTTGTTTATACAGTACCCGCCGTGTTCCACCTGCAAAAAGGCAAAGAACTGGCTTGACGAAAACGGGCTTGAATATGACAGCAGGAATATTAAAGAGGAAAACCCGACTTATGAGGAGCTTAAGGAATGGTATAGCCGAAGCGGTTTGCCGCTGAAAAGATTTTTTAACACCAGCGGTATGCTCTATAAATCAATGGGGCTTAAGGATAAGCTGGAGTCCATGAGCGAGGATGAACAGCTTAGTCTGCTTGCCACCGACGGTATGCTGGTCAAGCGTCCGCTGATAATTGCGGATAATGTTATCCTCACGGGATTCAGACAGAAGGAATGGGAAGAAAAGCTCATATAATATCAAATCAAAAAGCCGACTCTCTTTTGAGAGTCGGCTTTCTTTATATCGTGTGTGATTAATACTTATTTATGAGCCTTGCGTAATCCTTTGCATTAATATATCCGTCGTCCACAACGTCCAAATATTCGCAGTAATTTGCGTCTCCTTCCTTGGCGTTAACGCAGTCCATAAATTCTACCGTGTAGGTGTCGCCGCAGCCGCCGCTGCAAGAAATAGTGGCGGTGCCGTTGTCAAAATTCGTCAGCGAGTAGGAGTGGTTATCTTTCCAGATAATATAGACGTTCATATCACTGTTTACGTTTGAAACGTCCTCGCTCCATCTGTCAAAGATTTTGCAGACCTCCGGCTGAGGCATAGCGGACGGATTGTTTGCGCTTTCGCCCGGATTCACAAAGCTTCTTCCGATAAGCTGCTGATAATCTTGAGCAGTGTAGAAGCTTACCTGATAAAAATCTCTCGTTACGTCAATGTGAACCGTCATATCCTCGCTCTGAGCGAGCTGGGTGGAATACGTGTAGTCGATTCCGTTTTCCAGTGAGTCCACAGAATAGGTTACGAACTCTCCGCCGGAATATCCGCTGAAATCTCCGACATCAAGTGATGATGAGGTAACGCTGGCGTAATTATCAACCTCAAAGGGGATAACTATTTCTACGCCGTTGGCATGCGCTACGGCGGAGGCGGTTTGGTCGCCGATTGAGCTTTCCGTTGCCGAGGAAAGAGCCGTATTGTGGCTCAAATCAAGTGAGGTCAGATGATTCATTGAGCAGGCAAAGTCCTGAAGCTGTGTGTTGTTCGTTACGTCCAGGACGGTAAGCTCGTTTTGGTCACATCTGAAACTAACCAGGTTCTCCAGCTGCGACACGTCTATGCTTTCAAGGCAGTTTACATAGCAGTAAAGTGTTTGCAGGGAGCTGAGATTTCCCAAATTCAACTCCTCCAGCATATTGGTGGCGCAGTTGAGAGTAATCAGTTTGGTGTTTGCCGATACGTCCAGCTTAGTGAGCAAATTACCCTGACAGGTCAGCGACGTAAGATTGTAGAGTGCGGATACGTCAAGCTCCTCAAGACCGATACCGCCGCATCTTAATACGCTGAGACTGTCGGCGAAAAATTCGATACCCTTGAGAGTTTTTATGCTTTCACCGTCGTCAATCATTCCTGACAGGGAAATTAAGCTCTTGTTTCTTTCCTGAGCGCTCAGGTATCCGTCCCCGTTTATGTCATAGTTTGATGACACAATCCTTCTGAATACAGGGTCGGAAAAATTTGTTGAATCAATAGCTATCTCATCTTCCGCCGCCGACGTGATTGCAAAGCTGAAGCATCCCAGAAGCAGGGTTACGGACAAAAACAACGAAAGATATTTTTTTATCTGTTTGTTCATTTTTATCCCCCTTATCTTCTGGTGATGGTTACGGAAACGGACGCCGTGGCGGTAGTTCCGTCAAGGTTCGTTACCGTACAAGTGATTGTTGCCGTGTTAGACGACCTGATCTTTCCTAAGGTAGTAAGCTCAACAAGTCCGTTCTCGTCAACCGTTACATAGTTAGACGCCGAGGAGGTGTAGCTTACGCTTGTTATTGAGTTTGCATTGCCGGGTACAGGAATGTATCCGATAGTGATGCCGTTAAAGTTGGTGTATGAACCGCCGCAGGCATGGGTTATAGGACCTGTAACTTCCTGACCGTCAGCGGTCAGGGTGATTGATGTTACCGGAATCGGAACTGCAATAACATTAAAGTTATATGTTTCGGTGGTTTCTCTGTCGTAGTCGTCAACAGTTTTTACAGTAAGTGTAAATGAGCCGGTGTCAGCGGTTTTTGTGATTGACACGCTGCTGCCGTTTACCTGAGCTGTAACTCCGTTTTCGTCAGAAACGGTTATCTCTGTATTCTTAACCATTGCACCGTCATTGAGGAGAACGTCGATAACAGCCGCGTTGCTGTCGTCAACCTCGATATATCCGCCGTTTTCAACGGATTCACCGTTTTGCGCCACGGTTATTTCAGGAAGTATGAATTCGTTGCCCTCCAGCGCAGTTGTTGCCTCGGTCAGCGCGGTGCAGGCAAGGTCGATTTCGTCCTGAGTTGAGTATACGTTTTCATAAACCTTAAGGGCGTTATCATAAGCCGCTTTAAAGGCTGTGCCGTAGTTGTAGGCGTAGTCGGTGTAGTCGATATTCTCCGCCACCTCTATGGCTCCCTTGAGAGCCGAGGTGTCCCAGGTGGTGTAAGCCTTTATGGTGGCTGTGAATCCGCCGTCAAGCGACGTTGCGGTAATGGTTGCCTCACCCTGAGAAACGAAAGTTACCACGCCGTTATTGTCAACGGTTGCGATATCGTTGTTGCTGGAGGTGTAGATACAGTCCTTAACCACCGATGTGCTTAATGATGTGTTGTTGGTGTTGGCAATAACAGGAGAAAGTGTAACCGTATCAGACGGTGCGCCGAATACCATTTCTTCGTTAAAGCTTATTCCCGTAACGCCTGACCTTACAAATGAAACGTAAACGCTGGCGCTGTATTCTCCGCCGAAAACATTTTGTACTGTGCAGGTTATTTTTGTAACGCCTGCGCTTACGGAATTGTTAGTAACAACGCCGTATTCGTCCACCGTGATATCAGGATTGGATGACTCCCAGCTGATAGCGGAATATACTGAATCGGCAGGTTCGGTATTTGCCAAAAGAGCTATGCTCTTTCCGTTTAAGAGAACGCTGCTGGTGTAGCGGATGTATCCGTCATTAACGGAGCTTACTCCTTCAGCATCCTCGTATCCGATTGAAACGCCCGTTGTGGGAACATATTCCTTAAGCGAAGCGTGTGCGTCGTCAAGGCGGGTAATCATTTCGTTTACCTCTGCCTGAGTAGCCTTGCCGCTGTCTATCATTGTCTTGGCGTCAGATACCGCCTGAGAAAGAACATCAAGAGTCTCCTGAGTATAGGTGTATGAATCCTTTACGCTTTCAATAAGGGAGTAATACTCGCTCTGCTTTTGAGCAAGAGTGGAGAAATCTGTCAGTACGGTAATATGTGCCGTGTCAGTATAGCCGCCGTCAAGAGTTTTGGCGGTAATAGTCGCCTCGCCCTTTTCAACAGGAGTTATCTGACCGTTCTGGTCAACCTTAACTATGTTCTCATCCGAAGATACCCAGAATATAACCGGGAATTCAGAGCTTCCGGAAATGTTGTATGTAAGCTGCCTTGGGGCATCCGTCGCATAGAGCGTAATATCTGACTCGGTGACGTCAAATCCGCTCATAACATTGTCCGACATAACAATGGTTATCGTTCTTGTATATGTTCTGTCATACTGGTCTGTAACAGTAACGGTGAGAACTGCCCATGCTCCGTCATTGCCTCTGTCTTTAGGAGTGAGTGTAACTGACGTGCCGTTTACCGACGAATCCATATCCTGAGTTGAAACAACCGACCAAGAAATATTTTCATACATTGCCTCAGCCGGAGAAACGCCGGCGCTGAGTGTAATGTGGTTATAACTGTTCCAGTTTGAATATCCGTCTGAAAGATTTATTGAAAGGGAATCGTTTGAAGGCACCGTGCCGCTGGCAACAGTATTCGTTGAGCCCACAAGCGGCTTTGCGTATGTGGTGTATGAGATGTCAATGTTTTCAACCTTGATAAACGGATTATTAAGCATGCTCTGGTAAGCGTAAACAAGCTCGTTTGCAGCGTCGTCGATTTCCTGCTGGGAAACGGTGTTGTCATACATTACCCTTTCGGCATTTTCATAAGCCGTTTTGAAATTCATTCCAAATTCGTAGATGTACTGGGTGTAATCCACGTCCTTGTAATCTTCAAGCGCCTGTCTGAGAGCGCTTCTGTCGCCTTCGCAGGAAACAACGCATTCAGCAGAAATTCCGCCGTCATAGGATACTGCTCTTACAACTGTTGAGCCTGCTCCGACAAATGTTACTGTTCCGTCCTGAGCAACAGTTGCAACATTTTCGTTGTCGCTCTCCCAGTAATAATCCTGGATGCTCGCCGCTCCGATATGTACCAGCGATGAGCCTACGGGATATACTGTGCAGGTGAGTTTGTATGTGTCGTTGATATTTCCTGAGATATTATCCTGTGAAAGTTCAAGGGAGGTTACGGGGTATCTTGCAAAGGATACCCATACAGAATCAGAAAACTGATTTCCGAAATGGTCGGTAACGGTGCATGTTATTCTGCCGTAGCAGGATTCCTTTATGGTCGGCGAGCACTGTCCTTCGCCGGTTACCGATATATCCGATGTGGAGGATGCCCACTCAACAGATGCATATGAGCCGTTATTCGGATACAGTCTTACGTTAAGGTCAAGTACAGCGTCGGTGTACTGCAATTCTCCGTTAAGAAGACTTAAATCGTACTGATAGAATTCCTTTGTCTGCTCTCCGTCAAGATAAAGTTCGACTTTCTGGATATAATTGTATTTTTCAAGGCTGTTGTAAGCATTTTCAAGCTCGGCAGTCATGGCGTCAACCTCCGCCTGGGAGTATCCGCCGGTTGCGAGCATATTCTGCGCTTCTGACAGAGTCTGTGTGTACTCTTCCCAGGAATCGGGGAAGTAGTTGTCAGGGTTCAGTGAAAGGTCTGTGTACTGCTGTATCAGCAGTTCAAGCGCCGAATAGTTGGTGATTACGTTTACTGTGCACTGAGCGGTGTATCCGCCGTCATAGGTGGTGCAGTAGATTACGCAGTCGCCGCCCTCAATAAATGTTAAGTTGCCGTTTTGGTCAACCTTTGCTATATTTTCATCGCTGGAGTACCAGTAAACGTCGGTGCAGTCAGCGCCGCCCACAACTCCCACAGGAGTTGGCGATACAGTTGCGGTAAGCGTCTGCGGTTCACCTATTTTTGCACCGGTGATGGATGTTGTGTTAAGTGAAATTCCTGTTACAGGTGTCTTAGCAAATGTTACGAAAACGCTGTCACTGGTGGAATTTCCCATATAGTCCGTAACGGTGCAGGTTATAATTGCCGAACCCGGATCATTTGACGATGGTCGGCATACGCCGTTTTTGTCAACGGTGATTCTATCGCTTGATGAGCTCCATTCAACATTGCTGTACATTGCCGTTGACGGAAGAATCTCGTAATCAAGGTCATAGCTGTATTTTGTGTAATTGGTGAGAGTATCTGCCTTTACGGTAATATGGTCGCTTGAAAGCGGAGTTTTTCCTGTGTTAAGGATGTTTACTCCGGCAATTCCTATGAATCCGCCGACTTTGTAAAAAGCGTAGAGCAGCTCGTTTGCGTATGTGTCGCAGGAAGTCTGGGCTGCCATTGGCTCGTCGTAAAGAACATAATACGCAAGGTCAAGCTTTTTCATATAATCGTTATAAAGCGATTTGTTCTCGTCAGTTCTTTTAACTATTGTTCTGTCGCACAAATCAACAATGTTACTGAGCCTTTCCTTGTCGGGGTAAACAGTTACTTGACATTCGTCTACAATACCGCCGTCGACTGATACGCAGTAAAGAGTGGCTGTGCCTACGTCAACTGCTGTAAGCGTTGCATCGCAGTTGTCATTGTTTTTGGGAGCTACAGTGAACACCGATTCGTCGCTGGAATACCAGTTGCACTTGTAGCAGGCGGCGTAGGATATATCAGTGCCGTCTTCGATAGAAATTGTGTGGGTAGCGTCAAATGTTTTGCCGTTTGTAATTTCAATTGACTGCTGGTCAATAACATTTGATGAGACGTAATTCTTTGTAACGCATACCGTAATGGTGTTTGATTTTATTCTTCCGTCTGCCGAAACTGCGTAAATATTAAATGTATCGGCGTATTCCTTGTTTAATTTCTTTGAAACGGTGGCTGTATGCGTATCGCCTGAGATTTCTGATGAGAAATCGCCGTTGTCCACTACCCATGTAAGCGTCTGATTTGAAGCGCCGGCAGGGTATACTGTGGCTGAAACTGATGCGCCGACACCGGCATACTGTGTTTTTGCCTTAACTGTGGCGTATGTATAATCCTGACCGTTTATTTCAACAGTCTTTTGCGCCTTGAGTTCACTGAGTGTTCCCACAGCGCCGTTTACATTTATTTCTATGCTTTCAACCGGAATTCCGTTGGTAACTTCAAGAGTTCCGATAAACGATGATATTTCATAGAAATTTTCACTGGTGATATAATAGCCTGTTGTTGCCTTGACAGCAATAGTACATTTTCCGCCGCCGGTGGTTACGTAGTGCCCTTTGGAGTCTATTGTTCCTATTCCGTTTGTGGCAGGCGTATCTTCACTTGCCCAGATATATACCGGCTTGCCGTCTTCGTCAACACCGTTTTGAATACCCCAGTCAATGTACAGGTTGTCAGACTCGGCAACACGTTTTGGATATACGGTATAGGTGAAATCCGTTTCTTCTCCGAGTTCCAGATAAGAGTTGCCCTGTATTTCCACATCTGACAGATACTTACCTGTTTTACCGGTTACGGTTATCTGGTATGATTTTGTTATATTATTTGCCGCAGATGTTGCATAAATTGTGCACTGCTGGGTGGAAAGGCTTCCCAGAGAACCGCCTGCGTCACGGCCGGTAATAACACCTGTTTTCGGGTCAACGCTGGCTATGGACGGGTCTGATGATTCCCAGGTTATGTCGCTTGTATCGCCTATCTCCGGCTGAATGTCCGTTATTGAAAGCTGAATCTGTGAGCCCTCGCGTACTGTATTTGCACCGCTTATGGAGAAATCAGTCAGAGGCTGTGATTCTACTACAGTAAAGGTTATGGTGTCATTGTAGATAAACTGTAAAACAAGATTGCCGATAATTTCAACAGCGGTTGCCGTCAGCTGAACAGGGTCGGCAACATCCTGCGCAACATCTTTTATTGCAAAGCATACATCAAGAATTGCGGCAAGAACAGTCCTGTTCATATCAAGACCAACGTATTTAATAAGTATGTCTGCAATCTGGTCGGTGTCCAGTGTGCCGGTATTGTCGAGAGCGTAAATATAATTAACAAGCTTGAGGATACCTTCGATTATCTGCTCCGTATCCGGTGAAACAATAATGGTTACGGTTCCCGTGTTTTTAAATGTAACAAGACCGCTGTCGTCAACTGTTGCCACAACTTTACCCTGGTCAAAGATTGACGAGCTTTTTACGGAATAAACAACTCCGTATTTAAGTCTCAGCGGAGTGGTAACTGCATAGAGCTGAACGGTGGAGCCCACTGCAACTGTGGTATTTATTTGGGATTTGTTGGTGATATGAGTACCGTTTGGCAGGAAGTTAGAATACCATTCTTCACTCTTAAGAACGCATACTTCAACATAATCTTCCTCAAGCAGTTTTCCGTCGGCATCAAAGAGCTGAACGTAAATGCTTGTATTGATATTGTTGAGATATTCTCTCAAAGAGTCAATAATTTCGCCCTTGTAAGATTCGATATACTTGTCCAGCAGCGAATCTGAGCCGAAAAGTCCCTCAACAACATCAACAATCGCCTCAGCATCCATTGAGTCAATGTCAATATATTCATTGAAAAGCGCTTTTTCGATAACGGAGGCAATAGCGCTTCCCACAAGGGGAATAGTCTTTACCTCGTTGTCAATCCAGGTCTGCACAACCGCTCCCTTGGAGGAGTCAAATGCCTTGACCACGCCTTCCTGAGTAACGTCAACAAGTGTCGGCGTTTCGCTGTACCATTTTATGTATCCGTTGTCAGGCATTTCGGCATCAAGGAGTTTGTATGTCAGGTTGAGCTCCTGCCCCTCTGTCATATACTCAATGTAGTTCGACGTGCCGTCCTCCTGGTATGACGGAACAATTGTGTCGCTGTCTTTATAGAAAAGCGTTAGACCGTAGTAGCCCTCTACGCCGTCAGCCGCAAAAGCGGTGCCTGCCGGCAACAGCCCGGTAAAGGTCAGCAAAACTGCAAGAATTATGCTGACAATCCTCTTTTTTGTTGTTCTTCTTGCCATAATAAATCCCTTTCCTGTAGCTTATTAAAACAATTTATAATAATCCCATTTTAGTAAACTATTTGTATACTTATTATATACGTTTTGAAAAATTATTTCAAGAATATGCGTTTGGTTATAATTAACAAACTTTGTTGCGTCAATTTGTCTATTATTACTAAACAAAATGTTTACATAAAAAACTGCATGTTATAATTATAAAAAAGCACTGCCTGATCAGGCAGTGCTTTCGTTATTTCATAAACTTGTCTATTGCTTCGTTGAGTTCCTCAAGCATTTCCTCGTCGCCGTCCTGAACGGCATGTACGATACAGTGCTCCAGGTGGTCTTTTAGTATCAGCTTTCCCGTGTTATTTATGGCGGATTTTACTGCCGCCAGCTGAATAAGGACCTCCGAGCAATCCTCGCCGCTGTCCACCATCTGCTTTACCTTTTGCAGATGACCGATAGCACGGGCAAGGCGGTTTGACACCTCTTTTGTGTGCTTATGGTCGTGACTGTGGTTGTGCGATTGAGTGTTATGGCTGCTCATATGCGGTCAAGAGCCTGCTGGATATCTTCGATGATATCATCAGCATCTTCAATTCCTACGCTGAAGCGTACAAGGTCGGGGCTTACGCCGCATTCCTCAAGCTGCTGGTCGGTAAGCTGGCGGTGTGTTGTTGACGCCGGGTGCAGGCAGCAGGTGCGTGCGTCCGCCACGTGTGTAACTATAGCCGCAAGCTTTAATGAATCCATAAACACTGTTGCAGCTTCTCTTCCGCCCTTGATGCCAAAGGAAACTACGCCGCAGGTGCCGTTTGGCATATATTTCTGAGCAAGCGCATACTGGGGATCGTCCGGCAGCATTGCACATTTTACCCAGGTGATTTTGTCATTGTTTTTGAGATACTCAGCAACTTTTTTTGCATTTTCGCAGTGTCTCTTAACTCTAAGATGAAGAGTCTCAAGACCGACGTTGAGCAAAAAGGCGTTCTGAGGAGCCTGAGAAGAGCCAAGGTCACGCATAAGCTGAACAGTTGCCTTGGTGATATAAGCACCCTTGCCGAAAGCGTCTGTGTAAGTGAGTCCGTGATAGCTTTCGTCGGGAGTGGTAAGTCCGGGGAATTTGTCGTTCTGAGTCCAGTCAAAATTGCCTGAATCAACAATGGCGCCGCCCACTGTGGAGGCGTGTCCCTCCATATACTTTGTAGTTGAATGAGTAACGATGTCGCAGCCGAATTCAAAAGGACGGCAGTTTATCGGTGTGGCAAAGGTGTTGTCAATTATAAGCGGAACGCCGTTGGCGTGAGCTACCTTTGCGAATTTTTCAATATCAAGGATATCAAGGGACGGATTAGAGATAGTTTCGCCGAAAACAGCTTTGGTGTTTGGCTGGAATGCCGCCTGAATCTCCTCCTCGGTAGCCTCAGGGCTTACAAAGGTAAAATCTATTCCGAGCTTTCTCATTGTTACGTTGAACAGGTTAAAGGTGCCGCCGTAGATAGCGGAAGACGCTACGATGTGGTCGCCTGCCTGAGCAATGTTGAAAACAGCATAGAAATTAGCCGCCTGACCTGAAGATGTGAGCATACCTGCTACACCGCCCTCAAGCATTGTAATCTTCTTAGCCGCATAGTCGCAGGTGGGATTCTGCAAACGTGAATAGAAATAGCCTGACGCCTTTAGGTCAAAAAGGTCGCCCATTTCCTGGCTGGAATCATATTTGTATGTGGTGCTCTGAATAATGGGGATTACTCTTGGCTCGCCGTTTTTCGGCTTGTAACCGCCCTGAACACAGATTGAATCTATTTTCATTATGATTAGTCCTCCATGAATGTATTTATATTAGTCTTTGAGAAAATGAGCCATAATATCCGGACCGTGTTCAATAAAATTGCCCGTCGCTTTCGCCGTTTCCTCGTTAATGGTGTCAACGCCGGCGATTTCGTTGCTTTTGTGATAAATAAGATAAGGAACTGGATCGCTGGCATGGGTGCGGGTAACGATGGGCGTCGGATGATCCGGAAGTATCATGATTTTGTAATCATCAAATTTTTCAAGACCCTTAAAGAGAATCGGCAAAACTCTTTCGTCGATAAGCTCAATGGCACGTACTTTGTTTTCAGGCTCGTTTCTGTGGCCGCATTCGTCAGGAGCCTCAAAGTGAATGTAAACCAAATCGTTTCTGTCAAGCAGTTCGATTGCCGCATTCGCCTTGCCCTCAAAGTTTGTATCAATGTAACCTGTGGCTCCTTCAACATCTGCTACTTCCATTTTAGCGCAGCCGCCTATGCCCTTGATAAGGTCAACAGCGGATACAACGGCGCCCTTGATGCCGTAAATTTCCTCAAATGGTGAAAGTGCAGGACGCTTGCCCTCGCCCCAAAGCCAGATTGAGTTTGCAGGTCTTTTGCCTGCTTTTTTTCTGGCGATATTAACAGGGTGATCCTTGAGCAAATCGTAGGATTTTTCCATAAGCTCAATAAGCGGCTTTGCGTTTTCGGCGTCGGAAAGATATTCTGTTATCACTTTGCCTGTGATATCGTGGGGCGGAGTCATTTTGCCCAGGTCCGTAGTGCCGTTATCCCAGATAAGGCAGTGGCGGTACGATACGCCGGGATAAAATCTGAACTCGTCCGTGCCCAGTTTTTCGTCAATGTATTTTATAAGGATTTCTGCTTCCTCGGTGGAGATATCGTCGGCGCAGTAATCCTCGATAGTTTTCTGCTCATAGGGCAGATCGTCCTCAGAAAGGGTTACGAGATTTGTCCTCAGCGATACGTCCGTGGGTTTCATGTCGATTCCTATGGAAGCCGCCTCCAGCGGGCTCCTGCCCGTGTAGTATTTCATCGGGTCGAATCCCATAACGCTCATGTTAGCCACGTCGCTTCCGGGTTTAAGTCCGTCGGCAACGGTCTTGACTATTCCCACCTCAGCCTTTGAGGCAAGCATATCCATATTAGGCTTTTTGGCGCACATCATCGGCGTTTTGCCGCCCAGTGCAGGAACGGGATAATCCGCCATTCCGTCATATAAAACGATAACGTATTTCATCTTTGTCCTCCTGTAACAGCTTTATGCACATGCAGGAGAGTGCTCGCCTCTCCTGCAATTAAATTATTTGATTATATATATTATTAATTAATACTATTTATATTATATTACTTGAAATAGTTTACGCCGCTTTCAAATATTTTCATATCCTTTTCAAACGGTACGTTGGCGTAGAGGTTGTCACCCTTACGCTCGCAGTGACCCATTTTGCCCAGAACTCTTCCGTCTGGAGAGGTTATTCCCTCAACAGCGCATACCGAGCCGTTGGGGTTGAACGGCATTGAATCCACCGGATTGCCGTCCGGGTCAACGTACTGAGTAGCAACCTGACCGTTTTCGATAAGCTTTTTCATAACAGCGTCGTTTGCAACGAACCTGCCCTCGCCGTGGCTGATAGGAACAGCGAACATATCGCCGGCATTAACGCCTGAGAACCATGGCGATTTAACGCTGGAAACTCTTGTGTAAGCCATTGACGAGATATGTCTGCCAATGGTGTTAAAGGTAAGAGTCGGGTCGTCTTCCTTTATCTCACGGATTTCGCCGTAGGGCACAAGTCCCAGCTTGATAAGCGCCTGGAATCCGTTGCAGATACCGAGCATAAGACCGTCGCGGCAGTTGAGCATCTTGGTAACAGCTTCTTTAACACGCGGATTTCTGAAGGTGGTGGCAATGAATTTGCCTGATCCCTCCGGCTCGTCACCGCCGCTGAATCCGCCGGGGAGCATTATTATCTGGGAGGTTTCTATCTCCTTGACCATTTTGTCAATGGTTTCGCCGATTGCGGCGGAGGAAAGGTTTTTGACAACGAGTATTTCAGCCTGAGCGCCGGCTTTTTCAAATGCTCTTGCGGTGTCTACCTCGCAGTTTGTTCCGGGGAATGCCGGGATAAATACCTTAGGTCTTGCTACCTTGTTCTTTGCCACGAAGATGGAGCGCTCTTTGTAAAGCGGAACATCATAAGGCATGTTTGCCTTTTTGCCCGAATCGGTGGCGAATACCTTTTCAAGTTTGCCTGTCCATGCGTCGATAAGCTCGTCCACTGTCTGAACAACACCGTCTATAATGAACACGCCGTTGTCATTAGTGGTTCCCAGCGTGATGCCGTCAAAAGCGTCAGCGTCGGAAAGCTCAACAACGAAAGACGCTTCCTTTGCCGCAAACAGAGTTTCCTTATCAAGATTCTGAGCAAAGGTGAAGCCGTATTTGTTGCCGAAAGCCATTTTGCAGACGCAGGCAGCAGCGCCGCCTTCTTTAACAACAGAAGCGGCAAGAACAGAGCCGTTTCTGACGCCGTTGTAAACTTTTTTCATCAGCTCCATTGCCTTTTCAAAATCAGGCATTCCTGTGTTTTCATCTGTCGGCAGAGGCAGAAGTTTAACTGTGGAGCCGGTACGCTTGAACTGAGAGGATACGGTTTTTGAAGCCTCGCTCATGCCCACTGCGAATGAAACAAGGGTGGGCGGAACGTCAAGGTCGTTAAAGGAACCGCTCATGGAATCCTTGCCGCCTATGGACGGGCACTTGTAGCCTATCTGAGCCATAAGCGCGCCCAGTAGAGCGGCAGCAGGCTTGCCCCAGCGTTCTGGAGCCTCGCCCAGTCTCTCAAAATATTCCTGGAATGTGAGTCTTGCCTTTGACGGGTCGCAGCCAACTGCGGCGAGCTTGGCAAGGGATTCCGATACGGCGTAAGCCGCTGAATGGAACGGTGACCAGCGTGAAAGCTTTGGAATAAAGCCGTATGCCATTACCGTTGCGGTGTCTGTCTCGCCCTCCAGCAGCGGGATTTTTGCCACCATTGCCTCTTCGGGAGTGAGCTGATATTTACCTGCATATGGCATCAAAACGGTTGCTGCTCCGATTGATGAGTCAAATCTTTCAACAAGTCCCTTCTGTGAGCATACCTCAAGTCTTGCAAGGTTTGCTTTGAGCGCCTGAGCATTGTCGAGATTCTCAAGGCACTGGGGAACCTGCTTTGTATAATCCTTTGTATCGTCAACGGCGGATATCTGAGCCTTTGCGTGCTGAGTAACGCCGTTAGTGTTGAGAAAATCACGGCTGAGGCTTACGATCTTGTCGCCCCTCCATGTCATTTCAAGCCTGTTGTCCGAGGTAACCACGGCAACAGGAGTAGCCTCAAGGTTTTCCTCGTTTGAAAGGCGGATAAATTCATCAACGTTTTCCCTGTCGAGCACTACCGCCATTCTCTCCTGGGATTCGGAGATAGCCAGCTCTGTGCCGTCAAGTCCGTCATATTTTTTAGGCACTTTGTCAAGGTCTATCTTAAGTCCGTCTGCAAGCTCGCCGATAGCAACGGATACGCCGCCGGCGCCGAAATCGTTGCAGCGCTTAATCATTTTGGCAACCTCAGCTTTTCTGAACAGACGCTGAATCTTGCGCTCGGTGGGAGGATTACCCTTCTGTACCTCAGCGCCGCAGGTCTCAATGGACATGGAGTTGTGCGCTTTTGATGAACCTGTTGCGCCGCCGCAGCCGTCACGGCCGGTTCTTCCGCCCAGAAGAACGATGATGTCCCCGTCCTCAGGACGCTTGCGTATAACATTATCTTTAGGTGAAGCGCCGATAACTGCGCCTATCTCCATTCTCTTGGCAACGTAGCCGTCGTCATAAAGCTCAGTTACCTGACCGGTAGCAAGACCTATCTGGTTGCCGTAGCTTGAGTATCCTGCTGCCGCACCTGTGGTGATTTTGCTCTGGGGAAGCTTTGCCTCCAGTGTGTCCTCAAAGGGAGTTGTGGGGTCGCCGGAGCCGGTAACTCTCATTGCCTGGTAAACATAGGCTCTTCCTGACAGCGGGTCACGGATAGCGCCGCCGAGACAGGTTGCCGCGCCGCCGAAGGGCTCAATCTCAGTGGGGTGATTGTGGGTCTCGTTTTTAAACTGAACGAGCCACTGCTCCTCCTTGCCGTCGATAACAACGGGAACCTGAATTGAGCAGGCGTTTATTTCCTCGCTCTCGTCGATATTATCTGCAAAGCCGTGCTTTTTAAGTATCTTTGTGCCGATGCACGCCATGTCCATAAGGCATACTATCTTGTCTTTCCTGCCGGCATAAAGCTCACTGCGGATATCAAGATATTTTTGAAGTGCGTCGTTTATCGCCTTGCTGTACTTGCTCTCGTCTATCTTGATTTCATCAAGCTCCGTGGCAAAGGTGGTGTGGCGGCAGTGGTCTGACCAGTAGGTGTCGATTACCTTAAGCTCCGTCAGGCTGGGCTCGCGCTTTTCGTCGTTCTTGAAATAATCCCTAACCCAGCACAAGTCGGCAATGCTCATAGCAAAGCCCATGGATTTGTGGTATTCTGCGATTTCGTCGTCGCTCATGGAGATAAAGCCGTCAATGCGGGCAATATCAGCAGGAACGTCCGCCTTGATATCAAGGCTTTCGGGCAGTTCCATAGAAGCCTCGCGGGATTCCACGGGGTTAATTATGTATGATTTTATCTTGTCAAATTCCTCATCGGTGATATCGCCTTTAACAGCGATAATTTTTGCGGAAAGAACGTCCGGTCTTTCGCCTGCGGTGAGAAGCTGGATGCACTGCGCCGCTGAGTCCGCTCTCTGGTCGTACTGACCGGGCAGATATTCTGTTGCAAAATATCTCCAGCCGTCATCAACTGAAAATTCATAGTAAACATTGTCAAGGTTAGGCTCGGAAAGAATGGTGCTGACCGATTCCTGAAACTCTTCTTCACTCAGTCCCTGAGCGTCATAACGGTTGATGATTCTCAGCTCTTCCAGCGCCGTTATGCCAACATTGTTTCTGAGGTCTGCCAGGGTCTGGCTTGCCTCGATGTCGTTGCCTTTTTTCTTTTCAACAAAAACTCGATAAACCTTTGCCATTTATTTTCTCCTTATTTTAATAACGGATTAAACTTATTCAATGTATATTCTATCATAAAAAAACGTAATTGCCTATAGTAAAATTCTACTTTTTTATTTATCTTATAATTAAATTTTTGTTCACATAAACTATTCACTATGTTAAATTTTTTTGATATAATTATTAAGGTGCGTATAGCTTTTAAAACGAAGACATACAATTTTTAGGGAAGGGGTGGTATAATGGCGGAAATTTCCGAAGAGGATCTTTACGATGTTGAATTGATGAATCTCGTTGTGGATAAGGCAGACAATCTAAGGGTTGTTGAATCAGACAGCCATTTTTCCGAATTTGCCGGCGTCCACCCGTCAAAGATAAAGCAGGGAAAGCTGTATTTTCTTGATATTGTTAAGCCGTCCGACCGTGAAATGCTCATGCAGTCCCTTTGCAAAAAGGACTCGCCGTATGTGTATTTTGAAGCGGAGCTGACGGATAAACAGAATAACGATATATTAATGTTCGGTACAGGGCACAATTATGACAATTCGACTCTATGCCGCATTACTCTTGCCGATGTGTCTAAATCCCAGCAGAAGCAGCAGGCGCTGCAAGAAAAGGCAAGAGAGATGAATTATCTCATTGATATGGTCACCGGCGGAGTGTGTCTGTTTAAGGTGACGGATGATATGCATTTGGTGATTCAGTATCTTAACGAGGGGGGCTGCCGCCTTTTCGGCACCTCAAAGAGCAAGAGTATCAAGCAGGATTACAGGCTTGACGATATTATTTGTCCCGAAGACATCAGCCGGGTGTATCAGGCGATAGGCAAAGCGATGGCAACGGACGAACCTATTGATATTGAATTCAGAACCATAGTACATAAGGACGAATACAAGTGGTGCAAAGTAAACGCCGCCATAGAGAGCTATGACGAAAGCGATAACCCCGTTTTCCACGCTATGCTTACGGATATAACCGATATCAAAGAGGCAGAGGAAAGAGCGGATAAAATGTATGACAATCTTGTGGAAGTCTTCAAAAACTTGCCGAACGCTGTTTTTTCAACAGATACGGAAGATCCTCTGAAGCTTCAGATAGTCAGCGAGGATTTTATCAAATTCATCGGCTGGAGCAGAGAAATCCTGTTTGATGAGCACGGCGGCAGACTGTCCGACTTTATGTTGGAGCGTGAGATAAAATATGTCCGTGCAAACATAAAAAAGCAGCTTGATTCAGGCGAAAATGAAATCACCGTCAGTTATTCAATACGTTCGGGAAGAGGAAAGGTTCTCATAGTGGAGGACAGACGCAAGGTGGTTAATCAGGACGACGGCTCAAAATCAATGTTTTGCAGCCTTAGGAATGTTACCAAAAAATTCCAAAACAGCGCCGTTGCCCAGTTGGTATGACGCCAAGAAAAGTTAATGATTAAGAGCAGAAAGAATAAAGCGTCCCGTTTTAAGCGGGACGCTTTTTAGTGTGTATTATTTAACAATAGTGCCGATGGTGTTTGGAGCCATTCCTGCGGCGTTTGCCTCGTCGGTATCAATGTGCATTGCCAGCGCATAGCTGTCTGAAACTCTTACTACAACATCGCCGAATGTAAGGTTTCTGCCGTTTGATGTGGGAATTTCAACGCTGACAATCTCACCGTTTACAAGTCCCATTTTTTCTGCGTCAGCAGTGGTGGCGTGAATGTGTCTCTTTGCGGCGATTACGCCTTTGGTAAGCTCAACCTCGCCGGCAGGACCAACAAGCTTGCAGGTGCCTGAACCCTCAATGTCGCCGCTCTCTCTGACGGGAGCAGTTACGCCGATGGAACGAGCGTCGGTGAGAGAAAGCTCAACCTGAGTCTCTTTTCTGCACGGACCGAGAATTGAAACAGCCGGGAACTCGCTCTTGGCGCCCACTACCTTTACTCTCTCCTCACAGGCAAACTGACCCGGCTGAGAAAGCATCTTCTTTACGGTAAGCTCATATCCCTTTCCGAACAGTGTTTCCAGATCTTCCTGAGAAACATGTACGTGTCTTGCGGAAATTTCCACTAATACTTTATTTTCCATAGATATCTCCTTATATATTATAAATTTTTTCACTGATATTTTATACCTATTTACATTGTTTTTCAACAGTAAATTTGATATAATTATCTCAAATATCTCAAATTATTATCGGGGTGAAAGAAATGACGCTGGACGAGCTTGAAATAAAATGTAAAGACTGCACAAACTGCGATTTGTGCGAAGGCAGAACCAACCTTGTTTTCGGAATCGGTAAAAAGGACGCCGATATTATGCTTATAGGCGAGGGACCCGGAGAAAACGAGGACTTGCAGGGCGAACCCTTTGTGGGCAGGTCCGGGCAGCTGCTGGACAAATTTCTTGCAAGCATAGACCTTTCAAGGAATAAAAATGTGTATATCGCCAATATGGTAAAGTGCCGCCCGCCGCATAACCGCGACCCGAAGCCGGAAGAGCAGGAGCAGTGCATCAAGTGGCTCAGGCAGCAGTTTAAAATTATTAAGCCGAAAATTGTGATATGCGTGGGCAGGATAGCCGCCCAAAGGCTTATAGACAAGGATTTCAGAGTTACTAAGCAGCACGGCGAATTTATCGACAAGAACGGTACACTGTTTATGGGTACATTCCACCCTGCCGCTATCCTGAGAAATCCCAATAACAAGGAGCTTGCTTTCTCTGATTGGCTGAAAGTCAGGGACAAAATAAACGAGCTGGGTATAGAAATCTGAAAGATACACAAAAAATAACGCCGGGGCTTTAAGCCTCGGCGTTTTGTTAATATTCAGCGTAATTTAGCATATTTAAATTGTATTAACCCTTTTGTTAAAACAAATTTAAAAAACACCAAACAACTTATTTAGCAGCTTCTTCAACTGCAACTGCACATGCAACTGTTGCACCTACCATTGGGTTGTTACCCATACCGATAAGACCCATCATCTCAACGTGAGCCGGTACTGATGAAGATCCGGCAAACTGAGCGTCACCGTGCATTCTGCCCATTGAGTCTGTAAGACCGTATGAAGCAGGGCCGGCAGCCATGTTATCAGGATGAAGAGTACGTCCTGTTCCGCCGCCTGATGCAACTGAGAAATAAGTCTTGCCGTTTTCAAGAGCCCATTTCTTGTATGTGCCTGCAACAAGGTGCTGGAAACGAGTCGGGTTGGTTGAGTTACCGGTAATGGATACGTCAACGCCCTCATGCTTCATGATTGCAACGCCTTCAAGAACGTCGTTGGCACCGTAGCACTTAACAGCAGCTCTTTCGCCTTCTGAGAAAGCCTTCTCGCTCTCAATCTTGAGCTCGCCGGTGTAGAAATCGTAATCAGTCTTTACATAAGTAAAGCCGTTGATACGTGAAATGATATAAGCAGCATCCTTGCCGAGACCGTTGAGGATAACCTTAAGAGGCTCCTTGCGGACTTTGTTAGCAGTTCTTGCAATACCGATAGCGCCTTCAGCAGCAGCAAAGGATTCGTGACCTGCAAGGAATGCAAAGCACTTTGTTTCCTCGCTGAGGAGCTTAGCGCCGAGATTACCGTGGCCGAGACCTACGTTTCTCTGCTCAGCAACAGAACCGGGAATGCAGAATGCCTGAAGACCGATACCGATAGCGGCAGCAGCCTCAGATGCGGTTGCAACACCTTTTTTAATAGCTACAGCAACGCCGAGTGTGTATGCCCAGCTTGCATTTTCAAAGGCGATAGGCTGAACGCCCTTTACGATAGCGTCAACGTCGATGCCTTTTGATAAACATAAATCTCTTGCTTCCTCAAGACTTGAAAGACCATATTCAGCAAGACACTTTTCGATTTTGGCAATTCTTCTTTCCTTGCCTTCAAAATTTACATCATTTGCCATTTTATTGTCCTCCTTATCTTATTCTTCTCTTGGGTCGATATACTTAGCAGCATTTTCAAATCTGCCGTAGTTACCGATGTTTGCCTTGTAAGCTTCGTCAGGTGATTTGCCGTGGCGGATGTCCTCAAGCATTTTGCCGACCTTAACGAATTCGTAGCCGATTACCTCGCCCTCTTCGTCAAGCGCCATGCGTGTAACATAGCCTTCAGCCATTTCCATATAACGAACGCCCTTGAGTTTTGTGGAGAACATTGTGCCGACCTGTGAACGCAGTCCTTTGCCGAGATCCTCAAGCGCAGCGCCTACTACGAGGCCGCCTTCTGAGAATGCAGACTGAGAACGACCGTAAGCAAGCTGCTTGAATATCTCTCTCATTGCAACGTTGATAGCGTCGCATACGAGGTCAGTGTTAAGACACTCCAGGAGAGTTTTGCCTGGCAGAATCTCAGCAGCCATAGCGGCTGAATGAGTCATACCTGAGCAGCCGATTGTTTCAACCAGTGCTTCCTCAACGATGCCGTTTTTAACGTTAAGGCTGATTTTGCAGGCGCCCTGCTGAGGGGCACACCAGCCAATGCCGTGTGAAAAACCGCTGATGTCGGAAATCTGGTATGACTTTACCCATTTGCCCTCTTCAGGGATGGGAGCCGGACCGTGATGCGGTCCTTTTTTTACCGTGCACATCTCTTCAACTTCCTTTGAATAGACCATAAGTTTACTCCTTCCAAGTATATTTACAAAATTAAGGATATTCCTAATTTGTAAAATATTAATAATTTAAAAAAATTACCACGATTATTATAACCAATTTACTATATATCTGCAATAGTAAATACGAAAAAATTGCCATATTTTAGATTTACAATTTTGTGTAATTTGCTTATGACTGTTGAAAAAAAGCACTTTTTCTGTTATACTGTTTAGCAGAAAAACCGCTTATGGGAGGATGTTATGAAGATAAAAAAAGGATTTGCCAAGCGTGCCATAGCAGGCTCAAATATCGTGGTTCCCGTGGGCAGAAAAAATGCTGAGTTCAACGGCATGATAACTCTTAATGACAGCGCGTCCTTTTTCTGGGACTGCTTTTGCGAGGACATCACCGTGGACGAAGCCGTAAAAAAAGTAACCGATGAGTACGACGTTGACGAAAAAAGAGCCCGTGAGGATATTGAGAATTTTGTAAAGCTGCTCAGGGACAACGACCTTGTTGACGAATAAGCATTTAAGCGGGCATGACTGCCTGCTTTTTTTATAACCGCTATTGCATTACCGCTTTGAATTGTATATAATAGTCAAACAATATACTATTTTAATATATTGAGGAGGACGAATATGGAAAAGATACTTGTGCTTGATTTCGGCGGTCAGTATAATCAGCTGATTGCTCGCCGTGTGCGTGACCACCATGTTTATGCCGAAATTCTGCCATACACCACTTCCCTTGAAACTATCAGGGAAAATGATTACAAAGGCATCATTTTTACCGGCGGACCAAATTCCGTTTATGATATGAGTTCACCTCATTATACAAGGGATATTCTTGATTTGGGAATACCCGTTCTCGGTATCTGCTACGGCTGCCAGCTTATTGCCTGGATGGAAAAGGGCGAGGTTAAAACCGCTCCCGTCAGCGAATACGGCAAGATTGAATTAACAGCTGACAAGAAATCCAAGCTCTTTAAGGACGTGGATGAAAAATCAGTTGTATGGATGAGTCATACTGATTATATATCAAACGCACCTGACGGATTTGAAATCGTTGGAACAACAAACGACTGCCCCTGTGCTGCCATGCAGAATGTTGATAAGGGGATTTATGCAGTCCAGTTCCACCCGGAGGTTACCCATACCGAGTTCGGCAAGCAGATACTTTATAATTTCCTTTATGAGATTTGCGGCTGTGCCGGCGACTGGGTAATGGATAATTTTATTGAAAATACAGTACAAAAGCTCAGGGAGCAGATTGGCGATAAAAAGGTTATTCTCGGACTTTCCGGCGGCGTGGATTCTTCTGTTGCGGCAGGATTGCTTTCAAGAGCGGTAGGCAAGCAGCTCACCTGCGTTTTCGTTGACCAGGGACTGATGCGTAAAAATGAGGGCGATTTTGTTGAAAAAACGTTTACCACTCTTTTCGATATGAACTTTTTAAGAGTAAATTGCGGCGATGTTTTCCTCAGAGAGCTTAAGGGCGTAGTTGATCCTGAACAGAAGCGTAAAATTATCGGCAGAGAGTTCTTTAATGTTTTCTGGAATGAAATCAGAAAGCAGGACGAGCTGGGATATTTTGCTCAGGGAACTATTTATCCCGACTGCATTGAGTCCGGCAAAGGCGATGCCGACGTAATAAAAACTCATCATAACCGTGTAAATATTCCGGACGACGTAGAATTTTTAGGCGTAATTGAACCGCTTTGTGACCTCTTTAAGGACGAAGTCAGAAAAGTCGGCGAAAAGCTCGGAATTCCGAAAGAGCTTGTGTGGCGCCAGCCGTTCCCGGGTCCCGGACTCGGAGTTAGAATAATCGGTGAGATTACCGCCGATAAGATAAAGGTGCTCCAGGAGGCCGATTGGGTACTGCGTGACGAAATGGCGAAAAACGGTTATGAAAAGAATTTGGCTCAGTTTTTCTGCGTCCTGCCGTGCGTTAAGACTGTCGGTGTAATGGGCGACCACAGAACCTACGACCACCTTGTGGCAATCCGAGCAGTAACCACCGACGATTTTATGACCGCCGATTGGGCGAAGATACCGTATGACATTCTGGCAAAAGTGTCAAACAGAATAACAAATGAAGTGGAGCACGTAAACCGAGTAGTCTACGATATAACTTCCAAACCCCCCGGAACCGTGGAGTGGGAATAAATCGTAAAGCCTAAAAAACCGCATAACTAAAGGATATTTGGCTTGAAAATTTACGATTTGATAGCAAAATGATAGCAGGTTGCAAAACGCATTTATTTTGCGTTTCCTGTGGCTTGCAGGTAAAATTATCTTAATAACTTTAAAAGGCATTACTGACTTTTGCAGTCGGTAATGCCTTTTTATTAACTGATTTCCTGTTCAATATTGTCAAAAAGTTCATCATCGAAAAAATCTCTGATTGAGATTTCAAGACCGTCGCAGATTTTTTGCAGAGAAACTACTCCTGGATTTTGACTTTTTGAATTAAGCATACTGTAAATGGTTGACGGGTTAATACCGCTGATATTACCAAGTGCATTGATTGCTATATTTCTCTCCTTACACAAATCTGCTATTCTTTTTGCTACTGCTTCCTTTATTTTCATAACTACCACCTCTTTATGTGATAGTAAAATAATATATAAATTTGGGACATATCGTGTGGGATATATCCCAAATTATTATTGACAACAGATTTTCAATTATATATAATGAAATTATAATTTCGGCGAATCCCGAAAAAGTAGAGATAACCTGTTACCATTCCGAACACAGAAGTAAAGCTCTTGCATAATTTTTTGCAGGAGCTGTTTTTGTCTTAATTAAAATTTATTTGGGAGGAATATTTTATGCAGAAAAGCAAAAAGAAGCTGTTTTTTAAAATATTTGCAGTAATTTTAGCGGTAATCATTGTTTTTGCAGGTTCTTTCGGCGGTTATGTGCTTTACAGATTTAACTGCGACAAATCAAATGCTCAAAACAGTTATGAACAAGTGTATAACGCCCCACAGATTAATCTTCAAACAGACGAAGATGGTATTTTCATAATACTGAAAATAAACGATACCCATATGCTTAACGGCACCTGCGAAAATGATGTTAAAACCCTTGAGGGAATTAAATCAGTTCTTGAAAATATTCACTGTGATTTCTTAGTTGCAGACGGCGATATTGTGGAGGGATTTAATTTAAGTCCGTCTTATGACAAATACCAAGCACTTGACTTGCTTGCGACTTTGATTGAAGAATACGATATTATGTGGACTTTTGCACCGGGAAACAACGACTTTGAAATTGACGGAAGCAACGAGGATATTATCGCATTTTTAATGCAGTATGAGCATTTTGTTTACGGAAATGAAGAAGGTATTGACGGCTCAATGCAGTTTTTTACCGACATATATAACGGCGATAAGCTGGTGCACAGCATTGCAGTTATTGACTCAGGCGCAAGAGAGCCGAAAGCAATCGGCAGTTACCAGCCTATTGCTGAAAATCAGGCACAGTGGCTTTGTGATGAGGCAAATGAGAGAAAAGTGAAGACCAGCGTATTTTTCCATATGCAGTCAAACGCTTTTCAGAAGGCTTATGACAACGGAACAGCCTATGAGGGCTTTGATATGTACAACACATATCCCTATGACGAGATAAAAGACGGATATGTTTTTGACGATATAATTGACGGTAACAATTATATTTCTCTTATTTCCTGCGGACATCAGCACAGCAACAATATGTGTTCGTTTTATAACGGAAGATATTATCAGTTAAGCAGTGTAAGCGGATACAACGCATCTCGCAATGATTTTATCATTCCCTCCTGCACATTAATAACAATTAACACAAACGACCAAAACACACAGACAATGTACTCTTTTGAACAGATAGAGTATTAGGTGAATAAAAATGAAAGATAATCTAAAATATATGCTGACTAACTGGCTGAAATGGGATAAAAAGAGCCTTGTGTACTTTTTTATCCGAGTACCTGCTCTTGTGCTTCAGCCGATAGTTACGGCATACATACCAAAGGCAATGATTGACTGTATAAACGATGGCGTAACCGTGGGAAGACTTATACTTGTTGTTGCACTTTTGAGTGTTCTTTTTGCTCTTACAACTTGGCTTGCTCCGTTTATGCAGGAACTTTTGCTTGGCAGCGCAAGAATAATCAGAATGCGTTATGCCGTTATGGCTTTTCGTAAAAATCTTAATACCAGCTACACTAATATTGAAAGCCTTGAAGGAAGAGAAAAGAATAAGCGCGCTATGGAGTTTTACAGAAGCTATTATTCATCTTCTGCCGACTTTCTTGATACCTGCAATCAATTTTTAGTCTGCATTGTGGGTGTTATTACCTCTCTCACGCTCATTTACAAAATCAATATCTTTATGATTTTGCTGATTATGGCAACCTGTGTGGCTGAATTTTTCCTTTTGAGGTTTCTTAATAAAAAGGAAAAAGGTGTTAAAAACGCAAGAAGCAATGTATTTGTAAAATTTGATTATTACTATTCTTTAAGCAAGGATTTAACCGCAGCAAAAGATATAAGGCTTTACGGTTTTACCGACTATTTTTTGTATGCAGTTGCAGGACTGATTAAGGAACTTGAAAAAATCACTTCAAAATATATGCATCAGAGTGTTAAGGTGGGCGGCACAAGAGCTTTGCTAAATCTCATAAGAGAGCTTGTTGCCTATGCATATTTAACATATTTGGTTTTTCAAAACAGACTTTCCGTTTCCGACTTTATCTTTTATTTTGGCATCATAACAGGATTTTCAAACTGGATTACGAACGCCGTTTTCCTCTATTCAAATCTTGAACGCTGTTGTAACGACTGCGCTGCGTTTCGTGAATTTGTGGAAAGCAAAGAGGAAAGCAGAGAAAAACCAAATGCTGGTTTTGAAAAAATAGATTCCATTGAATTTAAAAATGTTTCATTTACTTATCCGTCGGCAGAAAAACCCACTATAAAAAATATGTCTTTCAAAGTAAATGAAGGCGAAAACATTGCAATAGTAGGTGAAAACGGCGCAGGCAAAACTACTGCAATTAAACTCCTCTGTGGTCTTTATTATCCAACTGAGGGCGATATTTTAGTTAACGGAAAAAGCAGTAAAGACTTTTCAAGCGACAGCTATTTTGACTTGTTTTCGGCAGTTTTTCAGGACTATGAGTTTTTGCCGATGACCGTTGCTGAAAATATTTGCGCTAAATCAGATTATGACAGTGAAAAACTATATTCAGCATTAGAGCAGTCCGGTATAGCAGATAAAATTTACAGTCTTGACAAAAAAGAAAACTCCTTTATGGTAAAAGACGTTTATAAAGATGCTGTTGATTTCTCAGGCGGTGAAAAGCAAAAGTTACTGCTGGCAAAGGCTATTTACAAAGACGCTCCCGTTCTTATTCTTGACGAGCCTACTGCCGCTCTTGACCCCATTGCAGAAAATGAGCTTTATTTAAAATACAACGAACTCACAAAAGGCAAACTGTCATTCTTCATTTCTCACAGACTTTCGTCTACCCGTTTCTGTGACAGAATTTTATTCATAAAAGACGGAAAAATTGCCGAGGAGGGATCTCACGAAGAGCTGATGGCACTTAAAGGCTCTTATTATAAAATGTACCAGCTCCAAAGCTACTATTATAAAGAGATGGGAGGCGAGGCGGTATGAAAAAAGTTAAAACCGTTTTCACTGCATTTAAAGAAATGCACCGCCTTGAAAAGCGTCTTATACCCACCGCTGTTATTGTGGCAGTTGTAACAGCCGTAATGCCCTTTGTAAATATTTGGTTTACAGCAAAAATAATTGATTTGATTGATGCAGGGGCAGATATGAAAAAACTTGCCCTGTATATCGCCTTGGCAGTCGGTATAAATGCAGTGCTGTTCTTTTTCAATTATTTTTTAGGCGATATGTATTATATGTACCGTTCGCTTATGTATAATAAAGAACTGCAAAATATTACAACAAAGCTTTTTAAGGCAGAATACCAAAAGCTTGAAAGCAGTGATTTTAAAGAGCTAATACATAAACATTCCGAAGCGCAAGATAGAGTCTTTTCATCATTTGTGCAGTTTAGCTGGATGATGAGGGATTTTATTTCAGGAGCAATAACTCTGATAATCTCTGTTATAATGATTTTTCCCCTTTTAAAAATCGGCTTTAAAACAACCGGTGACACATATTTTGAAAAACCTGTTTTCCTGCTTACGATTTTCGCAGCAATAGCAGTTATGGCTGTTGTCATTCTTATTGTTGCAACGCAGATGAACAAGGCTTGGTTTAAGGCAAGCGACGAATACTCACGACTTGACAGAATTTTCTATTATTTTCTTAATATGTTTTCCGATTATAATACAGGAAAGGAAATACGGCTTTATAAGGAACAGTCATTGATAGAGCATACTGCAACGGATAAACTGCTTACCGACGGTGAAAAAATCCTCAAAAAAGCTTCACTTCACACTGCAAAATCAAGCTCGTTTGTTGCCGTTCTCGGCGCTCTTGTAGGTTTCGGTATTTATCTTTTTATAGGTGTTAAAGGTCTATACGGTTTGTTTGGTATAGGTTCTTTGGTTCTTTACTGCGGCGCTTTTATGCAGATAATTAACGGTATAATGAAAATGGCCGTTACTTTCGGCAAGACCGCTGAAATGGCGCCTTTAGTAAACTATTATTTTGAAATAGTAAATACTAAGGATGATATGACATACGGCACAAGGGAATTTGATGACGATAAATTTGAAATAGAATTTAAAAATGTTTCATTCAAATATCCCGCAAGTGATACTTACGCTTTGCAAAATGTAAATCTCAAAATAGAAAACGGCGAGCATCTTGCAGTTGTTGGCAGAAACGGCAGCGGAAAAACTACATTTATTAAGCTTATGTGCAGGCTTTATGACGTAACCGACGGTGAAATACTTATAAACGGTGTGAACATTAAAGAGTATTCAAAAGAAAGCATAACAAAGCTCTATTCCGTTGTTTTTCAGGATTTCAAAATATTCTCTATTCCTTTAAAGAACAATATTTGTGCAAATGAGGAGTATGACGCAAATAGGTTTTATGCCTGCCTTGATAATTCAAATATTGCCCACAGAGTAGAGCACTTGCCTGATAGGGAAAACACATATCTTTATAAAGATATTGACCAAAATGGTGTTGAAATTTCAGGCGGCGAGGCACAAAAGCTGGCACTTGCAAGAGCACTTTATAAAAACAGCGCTGTTGTTATACTTGACGAGCCTACTGCTGCCCTTGACCCTGTTGCTGAGAATGAAATTTACAGCAGATTCAATTCGTTTGTTCAGGGTAAAACTGCGATTTACATTTCACACAGACTTTCAAGCTGCGTTTTTTGCACTCGCATAGCAGTGTTTGATAAAGCTCACCTTGTTGAAACAGGCACTCATCAGGAATTGCTAAATGCTGGCGGCAAGTACAGCGAACTCTGGAACGCCCAGGCAAAATATTATGTTAATTAATACACTTATGTAATGTATTAATTGTTGTAATTTTTTACTCGTTTATACATAGTTGCAAAAATTTTATTATTGTGATAATGTGAGCGATGAAAACAATAAAAAAGATATTTACTTAAAAATTTTTTGTTTGTCGACACATAGATTGATGTCTGATAATATAAGCTATAGTGGATTACATAATTCATTTCAATAAGTTATACTGCTTTGATACTGTAACTTATTCTCAATAATAGTAAAAGAGGAATCCCCTCTCGCTTGAACATTTAGTTCATTCGAGAGGGGGTATTTTTTATGGCTTTGTATCTTTCAAATATTGGTGTGTTTTGTTTGCATAGTTTAAAGGAAAATTATATCTCCAGTCATAATATTCTTTTTTTATATGGAATTATCGGTTATCATATCTGTTCCGCGTTGTCCTGTTCATCATAAACGGTGAAATTGTGAGCTGCAACCTGAGCCTTGGATTCTTGAATATTATTTTCATTTTAAGGCTCTAAGACTCCATACTATACAGAGTTTAAACTGATTATAACCGGTTTTATTATGTGTTTCTTTGATTTTGTCACAGACGAGCGGTCAGCTGTTTTTGCGCTTTAGCTGAAGCTGAGTTGACTCTCGGATAATAAATTCTGTATTCAGCATTATAGACCTTGAATCAAGAGAGTTGTTGGAAACTATATCGTGTACCATATCGCAGGCACAGAAACCCAGCTGATACGCAGGCTGGCTTACCGTTGTTATGGATGGTGACGTCATTACCGAAATGGGGCTGTTGTCAAAACCAACAACGCTGATATCCTCCGGTACGTCAAGCCCCGATTGTGTTACGGCTTTGAGCGCTGCGGCGGCAAGAACATCTGACACTGCAAAAATAGCGTTTGGCAGTATTCTTGAATCAAGCATTTTCCTTACTGACGTGTATGCCATATCAAAATCTACTTTGGGCAGCTGTATGCACCAGTCAGGTCTGACCGACAGGTCATAATTGTTCATTGCGTCCATATACCCCCTGCGCCTTTCTATGGCATACTGATAGGACAGCGGACCGTTTAAAAATGCGATTTTGCGCCTTCCTGAAGCAATAAGGTATTCCGTTGCCACTTTTGCTGACTCGTAATTGTTTATTGAAACATACGGCAGGTTTGATTCCGGATTGTACTCGCTGCACTGAACTATCGGGAATTCGTGGGCTATGGCGTCAAGACTCTGTGCCGGGAGTGCAGACAGCAGAATTACTCCCGAAGCCTTAACATTTTTGAGCAGTCTTATAAAATCAGGTATTCTGTCTTTTTTCAGGGAGGACTGGGTTATTATCAGATCGCAGCCGTGAGATTTTGCGCTTATGTTTGCACCGTCCATTATCTGTTGGTAAAATGTGTTTTTTATGTCCTGCACATTTAAAACTATTATATTTCTTGAGTATGATTCATGCACTGAATTTTGCTTTGGATATACACCCAGCGCCATCATTGCATCCTCAACTGATTTTATAGTTTGTGCCTTTACAAGTTCTCTGTGGTTTATAACACGGGATACTGTTGCGCTGGATACTCCTGCAAACGCTGCTATATCACTTACAGTAATTTTTTTTGACATTTTAGCTCACCTGCACAAATTTAATATATTATAGCCTTATTATAATTTACAAATGAAAGAACTGCAATATTTTTTCATAAATTATGAAAAGTTTTCATAATGTTTTCATAATTTGTTGTGAATTGTGTATATAACTCTCTCAAATAAATAGTGATTTTTATACAAAACCGATTGAATATTATTGTATTGCGATATTCCATTTGCTATTATGAAGACGAAATGAAAAACGTTTCAATACATATAACAAGGGGGGGATTACCGGTGTTTAGAGTGGGCATAATCGGCTGCGGAAAAATAGCACAGACAAGGCATATACCCGAATATTTGGATAATCCGTGTTCCGAAATAGCGGGCTTTTATGATTTTAATATGCAGCGTGCTCAGGAACTTGCTGAGAAATATTCGTGCAAGGCATACAACAGTGTAGAGGAAATGCTTTCTGATGAAAACGTCGACGCAGTTTCTGTTTGTACTTCCAACGATACCCACGCTCAAATTACAGTAGCGGCGCTGGAGGCTGGCAAGCACGTGCTTTGTGAAAAGCCTATGGCAACCAATCTTGAGGACTGCGAAAGGATGTACGAAGCGGCTGTAAAAAACAACAGATACCTTATGATAGGTATGAATCAGCGCCTTGCCAAAGCTCACGTAAAAGCAAAGGAACTTATTGAAAACGGAGAGATCGGAAGGATAGTTACTTTTAAAACAACTTTCGGTCATTCAGGTCCTGAAACGTGGAGTATAGACCCCGGTATGAACAGCTGGTTTTTTGATAAAAAAAGAGCCGCCATGGGAGCTATGGCTGATCTCGGAGTACATAAGACCGATCTTATTCAGTATCTCACGGGGCAGTATGTTACGGAAGTTACCGCAAAGGTCATCACTCTTGACAAGAGATATTCAACGGGTGAGCTTATTTCGGTTGACGACAACGCTTTTTGCATTTATAAAATGAATGACGGCGTTGTGGGCACTATGTGCGCTAGCTGGACTTATTACGGGGAAGAAGATAATTCAACCGTGCTTTACGGCACAAAAGGAATTATGAGGATATATGATGATCCTGATTATTCAATAACGGTAACGAAGAGCAACGGCGAAAGGGTCCTCTATGATATAGACAAGATCCAAACCAATGACAATCAGACAAAATCAGGCATTATCGATATGTTCGCACATTGCCTTGAAAACGATACAGAGCCGCCTATCTCAGCAAAAAGTGTTTTGCCGGCGATGCGTGCGGTGTTCGCTGCGATCGAATCCTCAAACACAGGAAAGACCGTTACTATCGATAAGAACGGGGGAATCAAATAGTTATGAAAATGGGCTTTGTAAGCTCCATACTTGAAAATTATACTTTTGAGGAAGTAATTGATTTTGCCTCTGAAAACGGTTTCAAGTGCGTGGAGCTTGCTTCGTGGAAAAAGGAAAAGGCTGAAAGGCGTTACGCAGGTGTAAGCCATCTTGACGCAGAAGGCCTTACGGATGAAAAGGCAAAATACATCCTTGATTACTGTAAAAGTAAAAATGTTGAAATTTCGTCTCTTGCCTATTATCCAAACACTATGGACCATAATCCTGAAAAGAGAAAAGCCAATATCGAGCATCTGATGAGCGTTATAGATGCTTCCGCAAAGCTCGGTATTAATATGGTCACTACGTTCATTGGAAGAGACCAGTATAAAACAGTTGACGAGAACCTGGCTGAGCTTGAATCTGTCTGGAGACCGATAATAGAGCACGCAGAGCAGAAAAAGGTTAAGATAGGAATTGAAAACTGCCCCATGCTTTTCGGACCTGACCAGTGGCCGGGCGGGCAGAATCTGATGACAACGCCTGTTATCTGGCACAAGGTTTTCGATATCCTCAACAGTGATTATTTGGGAATCAACTATGACCCGTCCCATTTTGTATGGCAGATGATGGATTATATCGCTCCCATTTATGAATTCAAAGATAAGATCTTCCATGTTCATTTCAAGGATATAAAATTATATCCCGAAAAACTTAAAAGATGCGGAACTATGGCATATCCGCTTGATTATATGGCGCCCAAGCTTCCCGGTTTGGGAGATGTTGACTGGGGCAGATATGTCAGCGCGCTTACCGATATAGGTTATGATTCTTATGTTTGTATTGAAGTTGAGGACAGAGCGTTTGAGGACAGCCGTCAGAGAATTGAGGACAGCATAATCCTTTCAAAACGTTATATGGATCAATTTGTTATCTAATCTATTACCGGATAAACCGGATAAATAGAATAAATTTTTGGAGGTAAAATTTATGAAAGCAAAAAAAATAATCGCCGTCATTTTGGCAGTGCTTATGGTTGCAGCTTGCTTTGCTGCTTGCTCTTCTGAAACAGAAGATTCCGGCACAACAAGCCAGGCTTCACATATCTATATTCTGACGGCGGCTGAAGACCACGGCTGGACCGGTTCCGTAGCAACATTCGCTAAGGAAAAGGCTGAGGAAATAAACAATGCGGGCAAATATACCGCAGAGGTTATCACAGCTTCAAGCGCTTCGGACCAGATCACAAAGATTGAAGACATTATTGCTAAAAACGAGAAGGACATCGCAGTTGTAGTTCAGCCTATGGACGATACTGTTCAGTCTGCAATTCAGTCACTTGTTGACGCAGGTATTCCTTATGTTGCTTTTGACCGTATTATAGACGCTGTTTCAGCATCTGCGGTATCAAACGTTAAGGGCGACAACGAAGGCATCGGCGCAGGTGCTGCTGCATACTTCGTTGAAAACGGACTTACTCCGGGTGAAAGCATTTACGTTTATGAGGGTGATACCTCTTCAGTTACAACTCTCCGTAACTCAGGCTTCACCAAGTATCTGACAGGCGAGCTTTCATTCAACGGTCAGACTATCCCAGAGGACAAGAAGTGGACAGAGGATGATCTTAATGCTATCACATATTCAGGCGCTATGAACTGGAGCAGAAGTGATACCAAGACTTCATTCGAGACTCTTATGGGCGACGCTAACAACGCAAACATTAAATGGTTCTATGCTCAGGACGACGAGCTTACAATGGGTATTCTTGAGGCTCTCCAGGGCGGCGGTATTGCTGATTCCACAAAGAGCGCATTCCTTGCTAACAAGCCGTTTATCACAGGCTGCGGCGGACTTGAAGAGCTTTATGCTGTACTCCGCGGCGAGACTTACACAGACATTTCATCTCAGTGCGGAGGCATTATGTCAGTAACATATTCACCGTCAATGATCCAGACAGCTATTCAGGATATGGTTGATTATCTTGACGGCAAGGAAGTTACTCAGGATCACGTAATCGCTTGTGAAAACGTAACACCTGATAACGTATCCGAATACAAATCTTTCTCATAACAAACTATTTTTCAATACAAACATGAACGACACAATGTGCAAGGTCGGCAACGGCCTTGCACATTAAACAATCAAAAGAGGGAATGTATATGAAGCTTCTGGAAATGAAAGATATTCATAAATCTTTTAACGGCGTTTCAGTTCTTAACGGCGTTAATCTAACTGTGAATACGGGTGAAATACATGCTCTTTTGGGAGAAAACGGCGCGGGCAAGTCAACGCTGATGAATATTTTAACCGGTGTTCATCCAAGCGACGGCGGCGAGATTGTTTTCGATAATAAAAAGGTAAGCCACGTATCTGTTAAAGAAAGCGAAAGTATGGGCATAGCTTTTGTTCATCAGGAGCTCAATCTTTTTAACGACCTTAAAGTATATGAAAACATTTTTTTAACTAAAGAGTATAAAAATAAGCTTGGCGTTCTTGATAAAAAAAGAATGATTAAGGAAAGCAAAGAGCTTTTTGAAAAACTGGGTGTTGATATCGACCCTAACGCAATGGTATCAGACCTCAAGACAAGTAAAAAACAGCTGCTGGAGATTGCCAAGGCTCTCTTCTTTGACGCAAAGCTGTTGATTCTTGACGAACCTACAACTTCTCTTACTAATGATGATGTAGATCACCTGTTTTCAATTATCCGTTCGCTTAAGAAGAGCGGAAAATCGTTTATATTTATCAGTCATAAAATGCCGGAGATCTTTGAGATAGCAGACAGATATACTGTTTTAAGAAACGGTAATTATATCTGCGAGGGCGATATTAAAGACACCTCCCCCGAAGAAGTTACCAAAAAAATGGTAGGCGAAAAATATTCGGTTCAGGATGTTTACAGCCCGAGAAAATTCGGCGACACAATCTTAAAAATTGAAAATTTGACCGGAAACGGCTTTAAAAATATTAATTTGGAAGTAAAAAAAGGTCAGGTAATAGGGCTTACCGGACTTCAGGGCTCAGGTTCAAGCGAGCTTCTGCAGTGCATTTTCGGAGCGGGTGCAAGCTATAACGGCAAGATATATATTAACGGCAAGCCGATGCACAAAAATTCAATACACCTTGCAATGAAAAGCAAGATAGCAATGCTTCCCGCAAACAGAAAAGAAAATTCGGTTTTACCTGATATGAGTATTTTGGAAAACACATATATCAGCGAACATACACTTTCAGGAAACCAGCCTTTGATAAGCGCAAAAAAAGAGGCTAAACAGTATGACGCATATAAGGAAGAGCTGCACATTAAAGCTAATTCCCCAAATGATGCCATAACCTCATTGAGCGGCGGAAATCAGCAAAAGGTATTTATAGCCAGGTGGCTGAATACACAGGCAGATATCCTGTTGTTCGACAATCCCACCCAGGGTATCGACGTAGGTGCAAAGGCTGAGATATACAGGCTTATCCTAAAACTTGCCGAAGAAGGCAAAACTATCATAATAAACACTCTGGAGATACCGGAACTTCAGAAAGTTGCGGATTACTGCGCTGTGTTCTATAACGGAAGCATTGTAAAAGTGCTTCCCCACAGCGAAATAGATGAAGAAAAAGTGATGATGTACTCAACAGGTACTTTTAAGGAGGCAATGTAATGGGCGCTGAAAAAATGAAAAAAGAGAAAAAGAGCCGAATAGGTTCCGTAATCTCACAGTACAGTTACATAATAGTTTTTGCAGTAATATTTGTAATATATGCCATAACAAGCCAGGGCGGTCTGACCTGGAGCGGTGTTATGAATATATTCCGTCATTCAACTGCTATCGGTATAATCGCCATAGGTATGGGACTTGTTTGCCTTACCGGCGAGATAGATCTTTCGGTAGGCTCAATGCTTGCAATGGTCAGCGGTTTCTCGGTAATGATATTTAATATGACTAACAATATTATTCTAACGCTGATTTTCGCAGTCATTTTCGGCGCCGTACTCGGTCTTATAAACGGTGTTCTTGTAGGCGCCGTTAAAATGCCGGCGTTCATCGTTACCCTTGCAACAATGCTTATTTTCCGTTCGTTTACGCAGTATCTCTGCCAGCACGTTGATAAAGAGCTTATCGGTGGCGGAAGCTCCGTATATAAAATGTCCACCGACCTGAGCAGCTATCAGAGCTTTTATCAGTTCGGAAACGGAAAAGTTGCAACTATTCCAATCGTTGGCATTATCCTTATCATAATGACAATAGTGTTCGTATTCATTTCCACAACAACAAAATACGGCAAAAAAGTCTATGCCATAGGCAGTAATGAAAAAGCGGCGGCGCTTGCAGGTATCAACGTTTCGCTTATAAAAGTCAGCGTTTTCGTTATCACAGGCTTAATGGTTGGTCTTGCTTCATTCCTTTGGATAGCAATGAACGGTTCTTCCGACCCTGCCACCACAGGCTCAAGTTACGAGATGTATGCAATCGCGGCAGTTGTTCTGGGCGGTATCGCAATGAGCGGCGGTAAGGGAAGAATCCTCGGCGTATTCTTCGGCGCACTCAGCTATACTGTTATAGACAAGATCATTGTTGCTCTTAAAATGGATTCTCTTATCAACGATACTATCAAGGGCATTATCCTTATTATCGTTATTCTTATCCAGGTATCCGGACCTCAGATTAAGGAAAAATATCAGCAGAAAAAGATCCAGAAAGAGTACAGAGCAGAAAAGTAAATTTATAAAAATATCGGGCAGTCTGGTTTGCAGACTGCCCTTTTTTCTGTTTATATTTAATTTAAACGAGACCCATAACGTGCTGAAGCAGCAGGCTCACGCCGGTTACGCTAATCCAGCAGCAGAAGCCGAGAAAAATCGGCTTTGCGCCGCTTTTTACCAGCTTAACTATGTTGGTGTTCATTCCGATAGCCGCCATTGCCATAACAATGAGGAATTTGCTGAGTGTCTTGAGCGGGTCAAATACATCCGCACTTACGCCGCAGCTTACCGCAATAGTTGTTATTATTGATGCGCCAATAAAGAACAATATGAAAAACGGGAAAATCTTTTTCATATTGATTTTGCCTGCGCCGCTTGATTTCTGCTTTTTTGCTCTTGCAAGGGCAAGTACAAGCGTGATGGGTATGATAGCAAGTGTCCTTGTCATTTTAACTGTTACTGCTTTGTCCAGCGTTGCCGTGCCCAGGTTGAACATGCCGTCCCATGTTGACGCAGTTGCCGTAACCGATGACATGTCGTTTACAGCCGTGCCTGAAAAAATGCCGAATGCCTCGCCTGAAGTGGTGTCAAATCCGATAAGCTGACCGAATGACGGGAACAAAAGTGCCGCAAGCACATTGAAAAGAAATATAACGGAGATGGACTGCGCTACTTCCTCCTCATCTGCATCAATAACGGGAGCTGTTGCGGCAATTGCCGACCCGCCGCATATTGACGAGCCTACCCCGATAAGCGTCGCCACCTTTGAAGGCATCTTGATTAGTTTATTGATTAGAAATGCCATGATGAGTGAAATACCGATGGTGCATATTATAATGGGAAGCGACTGCTTGCCCGTTTCAAGCATAACGCTCAGATCCATTCCGAAACCGAGCAGTATAACTGCCCACTGAAGCACTTTTTTTGAAGTGAATTTTATTCCGGCGTCAAGCGCTGTTTTGTTTTTTATTATCAGAGTAAGTATCATTCCCGCAAGTATGGCAATGACTGCGCCGCCTATTATCGGGAAAGCCGTGCCGATAAACCATGACGGAATCGCAATGGCAAGGCAAAGCAGTATGCCGGGTGTGTTTTTCTTTATCCATTCCATAATGTTACCTCATTTCCTTTTTTCTCCTGCATATTATATAACAAACAATCCAAAAAGAAAAATTATTTATATTGATAATATCATAAATATTTGTTATGATAAAAAGGAAGGCGGTGACTTTATGCTTGATTTCAGAATAGAAACTTTTTTGTGCGTGTGCAGGCATATGAATTTTACTTATGCCGCAGAAGAACTGCATATTACACAGCCCGCAGTATCACAGCACATCAGATTCCTTGAGGATTATTATTCGGCAAAGCTTTTTGAGCGGGACGGCAAAAAAATAAAACTCACCCCGTCGGGCGAAGTTTTGCTAAAAGCAATGACTGTAATCAGAAATGACGAGACCGCGATAAAAGAAAATATAATAAGCTCCGCTAAAAGCAAAGAGGTGCTGAGACTCGGCGTTACTCTTACGATAGGCGAGTACGTTATCGCAAAGCCCGTTGCTCAATACATAAAAAATCATCCTGATACCAACGTAATCGTAAAATTTGCAAACACCGCCCAACTGTCCTCCTTAATCCTGAACGGAGAACTTGATATTGCGCTTGTTGAGGGGAATTTTGATAAAACAGCGTTTTGTACCTGTGTTTATAAAGCGGAAAAATATATCCCCATATGCTCTGCCCAGCATCATTTTGCAAAATCTGTCAGCTGTCTTTCTGACCTTTTGTCCGAACGGCTCATAGTGCGTGAAAGAGGTTCGGGTACAAGGGATATTCTTGAAAAAAACTTAGAGTTGCGCAATATAAGAATTTCTGACTTTTCAGGCTGTGTGGAGGCGGACAATATTCATCTAATTGTGAGCCTGCTTAAAAGCGACTGCGGAATATCGTTTCTGTACAAAGCCGCTGTCAGCGAAGAAACGGAAAAAGGAACGCTCAGGGAAATAAAACTTAACGATTTTAATATCGAGCATAATTTCACTTTTCTTTGGAACAAAGGCAGCGTTTTTTCACAAAAATATATGGATATATGCGAAGAATTAAAAAACGCTAATTAAATGCGTCAGGCAATAATAAAAGCGTCGGGAACTATCTCCCGACGCTTTTTTGATAAAATTATGGCAGCAATGCAAATGCTTTAAAATGCTGATAAAGCTGATTAATATTTAAGTTTGCTATATCAATAAGCGAATATTGCTGCTGTAAATATTTAATAAACTCACGCCCTAAATAATAACCTACATCACTGTACCCTTTATAATTGCACCAATCTCCGAAAAAATCCTGCGTGCTTATGTTGTTATCAATACGATTAAGATACTCCTGCTTGATTTCAGCTTTATTTTTCCAATTTTGCATATACTTCTATTTTTTCTTTTTTTGAAATAAAAATATGCGCCTCCAAAAGTGTCCAGCTTTTGGGATGCACAACAGTATCAGAAACAGGGAGTAGTTTTTTATAAATAGTAAATACTAAAACAATAAGGTTTATGCGATATGATAAAATTTTGCAAATCTTAGCTGTCAGCCTGATAAATTTGAATCTGATTAATTTGCAGTGTACATATTTGCTATCAAAATTAAATGAAAAATCGCAAGCTTTTTTGCATATCTTTTGCATTCGAATATCTCTTGGAAATTTCAGTGGAAATTGCTTTATTTATTACCTTTTTTATTGGTCCCTTTG
>DXDN01000017.1 GCA_019115455.1 Candidatus Eubacterium faecigallinarum | reverse complement strand
AGTTGCCTTGACCGTGGACTGATTGATAAAAATTATCATACGGTGTCCAGTCCTGATATGGTTTTTGAATTGTACAGAAAGTCAGATATTGATAAGTTGATGAAGAAATTTAACGTAACAAGACTTCATTTCGTAGGTGTTGATATGCTGTCGTATTTGTACAGTAACAAACTTGAAAGGCTCAATAAAAGAGAATTTGACGAGTATATGAAATTTTTATCCGTGATTTGTGAGCGTGAGGATTTGGTCGGCTTTTCAATCCATATGCTGGATATTTTCAGAAAGGAGTAGTCAGTTATATTACTTGATAATAAAACTCGGATGTGATGCAATAACATTTAATTCATTCTCTTTCTTATTGCAATTATCAGAGCGATTTAGTATAATATCTCAGTAAAGGCAATAAGATTAAATAGGTTATCTGAAAGGGGATTTGTTTTGGATATTATTGAAATTTTAAAGGTCATTTTCCTCGGCATAGTTGAGGGTATCACAGAGTGGCTTCCTATCAGCAGCACAGGGCATATGCTTCTTGTGGATGAGTTTATCACCCTTAATATGCCGGAAGATTTTAAGGAAATGTTCTTCGTCGTTATCCAGTTGGGTGCGATAATCGCTGTTGTTGTTATGTTCTGGAAAAAAATGTGGCCGTTTCAGTTTAAGGATAAGCTTCAGCCCAAGGTTAATATGGATATAATCAATATGTGGCTGAAAGTCGTTGTTGCCTGCATACCGTCAGCAGTTCTGGGACTCCTTCTTGACGATATTCTTGAGGAATATTTCGGCAACGCAATAACTATTTCCATTATGCTTATAGTTTACGGTATTGCATTTATTCTTATCGAAAACTGGAATAAAAAAAGAACGCCTAAAATACAGACGCTTGATGATATTTCATATAAAACAGCATTTTTCATCGGGCTTTTTCAGGTGCTTTCAATGATACCCGGTACCTCAAGATCCGGCGCTACTATTATCGGAGCGCTTTTGCTTGGCGTTTCAAGAACTGCGGCGGCTGAATTTACTTTCTTTCTTGCAGTGCCGACAATGGTCGGAGCAAGCCTGCTGAAGCTGGTTAAATTCGGATTTGATTTTACCGGTGCAGAGATTCTGACTCTTGTTATCGGCATGGTAGTAGCCTTTGCAGTTTCTGTTTTGTGTATTAAATTCCTTATGAGCTTTATCAAAAAGCACGATTTCAAGGTGTTCGGCTGGTACAGAATAGTGCTTGGTATAATTATACTTGCTTATTTTCTTATTTTTAGTTAGTATTTAATTGACGAAAAGTAAATTAAGTGATATACTCTATTAGTAAAATTAAGCATAACAGGGGGTAAAGTTATGAACGTACTTATTTTTGGCGGAACAGGTCTTCTCGGATCTGCTGCTGCAAGAATTTTTATTGACCGCGGTCACAAAGTTAAGACAATTGCTCTTCCTCCTCTTCCCGAAGGGGCTCCAATCCCGGAAGAGATGGAAATTGAATTCGGCAATTTCCTTGAACTGAGCGATGAGCAGCTTGAGAAAGCTATGACCGGTATGGACGCATTTGTATATGCGGCAGGTGTTGACGAGAGAGTTGAGTTCCCGCATCCGGTTTATGAAGCGTATAAAAAGTACAACATTGATCCGGTTGACCGTTGCCTTGCAATGGCTAAGAAATGCGGCGTTAAGAGATGCGTTGTGCTTGGCTCGTATTTCGCTTGGCTTGCTAAGCAGAGACCTGACATGAAACTCTGCGAAAAGCATCCTTACATCCGCTCACGTATCGAGCAGGAGGAAGTTGCATTCAAATATGCTGATGAGAATATGGGTGTAGGCGTTCTTGAGCTTCCGTATATTTTCGGTACTCAGCCCGGACGTCGTCCTGTTTGGGTAATCCTTATTGAGCAGCTTCAGAGATTTGAGAAAATGCCGTTTACCATGTATCCAAAGGGAGGAACGGCAATGCTTACCGTTCGTCAGGTTGGCGAAGCAATTGTTGGCGCTGCTGAGCAGGTTAAAGGCGCCAGAGCTTACGGAATCTCCTGTTATAACCTTCATTGGAGAGAATTCCTCAAGATCGTTTACAGGGCTATGGACGGTATCCCTGACAGAAAGATTGTTGACTGTCCTAAGTCGGCTTTCCAGGCATTCGGTCTCTTCATGAGAAAGGATTATGCAAAGCGCAATGTTGAGTCAGGTATCGATCCGGTCGGACTTGCTGATATCATGGGCATGGATCTGTTTATTCCTACTGATGACACTAAGGAACTCGGATGTACTCCTGACGATATCGAGGCTGCAATCTTTGATTCAATCAAGCTTTCAAAGGCTGCGTATGAGGGCAAAGCAAAGCTCCTCGAAATGAAGGGCGAGTAATTCAGTAAAAAATACATAAAAAAGCGTTGCATTATATGCAACGCTTTTACTTTTTATTAATCCACCCAGCCGCCCCGGGCTGAGAATAACCTGCATACTTAAGCAGGTGGGTTTTACTCCGATCACTTTGTGCTCCCAACTTCCTGTCTAAGGGAGGTCTGCATTCCCGTTTCACGGAAGATAAATCCCTTTTAAAACGTGTTCGGGTTACTAAAGTCCGAGGTTGTCGAGAAGGGCAGATTTAATTCTGTTAATTATGATTACTGTTCAGGCTCAAAATATTCAACGTCATATTTTTCCTCAACTTTTGCCATAAGTATGTCTGAAATCTGTTCAAATTCCATTTCATCTTCAATTTCAGCCAGGTATTCGTCGCCGCCGTCATTTTCCACCTTGAGAATGATTACCTCGTAATCGCCGTCAACGATCGCTTCGTCGGTTTCGTAGTAGCGAGTAATGGCTACATATACGTTATCATCCGTTTCATATCTTTCAAGCAGCTCAAACAGTATTTCGTTACCGTTTTCATCGGTAACACTGATAATATCGGGTTCGTAGAATTCTTCTTTATCAGCCATTTTATCACATACCTTTCTATTGGCTTTGCTGATAATTATTATATAATGTAATTGAGCGTTCGTCAATAGCAATTATTTGTAATTATGTTGTTAGTAAAAAAACACAAAAAAATATAAAAATGTTTAAAAAAACTATTGACAATATATAAACGATGTGCTATTATTTAGTTGAACAAAGGAGATAACCTTTAGGAAGTAGTTAAAGGTATATTGATAAAGAAACGCTTGTTCAATTTAAGTAAAGGAGGCTTGTCCAATGGATCTTGAACCTGTTCAGACAAGCGCTCACATTGTAATCCAATAATATAACGGAAAATTGTATCGGCAGCGGTAAAACGGAATTACCGACGGATACGGACTTTATGAAGTTGATTAGAAAGTTATTAAGCAGGGTTGGCAATTACAGAGTGAGTGCAACGAAAACTGAATAACTTTTATATATAATATTACGATTATATACCTGCTGATAATCTGTGGTGATAACCACAAAAGAGATTAACCGATAAAATTAAATTTAAAATTAAGAAAAGGATTTAATTTAAGGTGAACTCCAATGTACAGATAAAGAGTACTAATTAAAATAGCTTTACTGATAACCAATAGTAAAATTAGTAATTTGAAGATAGTTTGATTAGTTAAATAAAACTGAATGTTAAACTGATTGATGATTGCTAAGAGTTATAGAGGTTAGACCAATGTACAGTTAAAATTAAAAGTGAATATAAATATATAAGCTCCCGATGTAACAATCGGGAGTTTTTTGTTGCATTATATTAAA
>DXDN01000001.1 GCA_019115455.1 Candidatus Eubacterium faecigallinarum | reverse complement strand
TTTGATGTTGAAAACTACAGCGTTATCAGCAGACTTCTTGACGGAGATTTTCTTGACTATAACGCAGCTATTCCAAAAACGGCGACTACAACAGTGCTTATCAATACAGACGACGCAATTAACTGTATTGAAAGAACTTTGCCTGTGATTGAAAATGATAAAAAGAATCCTATCAGATGCCTTTTTGACAATGACGAGATGAGAGTTTCCACTGTATCAAGTCTCGGAAGAGTTGTGGACTACACTCACGCAAATGTCAGCGGCGACAGAGTTGAAATAGGATTTAATTCAAAATTTATTCTCGACGCACTTCATGCCGCCGATACAGACCAGGTAAAAATTGAGCTTAACAGCGCTGTAAGTCCGGCAAAAGTTATGCCGATTAACGACGACAGTTTTCTGTTCTTAGTTCTTCCTATGAGGCTTAAAAATGAAAATTAAAGTAAAAGCGGCACAGAGAAAAAAAGAAGAGGTTATCATAAATACTGATTTTATCAGGCTTGATTCTTTTCTTAAATTTAAAGGAATTGCCGAAACAGGCGGTCAGGCAAAAGAAATGGTGCAAAGCGGTATTGTTAAAATTAACGGCGAAGTATGCACCGCCAGAGGCAAAAAGCTGAGAAACGGCGATGTTATTTCCGTTTTCAGTACCGATTATTCTATAAAAAATGAAAATTAACTCAATAAGTATAGAAAATTTCAGAAATATAGAGAAGCTGGACCTTGATTTTGATGACGTGAATATAATCTACGGTCAGAATGCTCAAGGAAAAACAAATTTGATTGAAGCAATCTATCTTTTTACCGGAAGCAAAAGTTTCAGAGGAGTAAAAGACAGGGATCTTATAAGATTCGGCAGCGATTTTTCTAAACTGAAGATTAATTTTGAAAGTGAAAACAGAAATCAAAACGCTGAAATTAGAATTGACGGAAAAAGGACAGCTTATTTAAACGGTATAAAGAAAAAATCACCCTCTGCGTTGGGTGAAGAGTTAAAAGCAGTTATCTTTTCGCCTGTGCATTTGTCAATGGTCAAGGACGGTCCGTCAGAAAGGCGCAGATTCATAGACAATGCGCTTTGTCAGTTAAAATATAACTACAGAAACGTATTAAAAGAATATAACCGTGCTTTAAGTCAGCGTAATATGCTGCTTAAGGATATATCAAAAAACAGTTCGCTTGCTGATATGCTCTATATCTGGGACAAAAATCTTGCCGCCACAGGAGCTAAAATCATATATCAGCGCAACAAATATGTTGAGGCACTTCTTCCCTTTGCAAAAGAAGTTTTTGACGGCTTGTCCGGCGGCAGGGAAGAAATTGACCTTGTGCTGAAAGGACCTTTTGATTACAGGGAACTTTCACTTAAAGAGATAGAAAATAAGCTGCTTATAACCTTTGAAAAAAGCAGGAGCAGCGATTTTATGAACAGAATAACCACGGCTGGTCCTCACCGTGATGATATGGAAATATTAATTAATTCCAAAAGCGCCAGAACATACGGCTCACAGGGACAACAGCGTTCCTGTGTGCTGGCACTGAAACTGGCTGAGGCAAGCCTGCTAAAAGAAATGACGCAAAACGAGCCTCTTGCTCTTTTGGACGACGTTATGAGCGAGCTTGATATAACAAGGCAGGATTATATACTTAATCATATTAAAAACTGGCAGGTTTTTATTACCTGCTGTGACGCCGACACGGTACTCAGGCTGAAAAAAGGCAAAACTTTTCATATTGAAAACGGAGGGATTGTCTGATGTATCTTTATCTCGGAGGAGATATTGTTTTAAAGTCCGACAAAATTATCGGCATATTTGATATGGATACCTCCACCGTGAACAAAGCCACCAGGGATTACCTGTCAAAGGCGGAGAAAGAAAAAAGAACGGTTTATGTAAACTATGAGCTGCCCAAAAGCTTTATAGTAACTGAAGATAAAATCTATGTGTGTCCCCTTAACACGGCGACACTTTTAAAGCGCAGTAAATAAGGAGTTTTGTAAATGAGCGAAGAAATCAAGACAAATTTAGAGGAAGAGGATATCGACACCGTTGTAACGGAAGAATATTCTGCCAAGGATATCCAGGTCCTTGAGGGACTTGAGGCGGTAAGAAAACGCCCCGGTATGTATATCGGTTCCACAGGACCAAGGGGACTTCATCACCTTGTTTATGAGATTGTGGACAACTCCATAGACGAGGCGCTTGCCGGCGTGTGTACTCATATTGAATGTGACATTCTGCCGGGTAATATTATTCAGGTTCGTGATAACGGAAGAGGTATTCCTGTCGGAATAAATGAAAAAACAGGACTTCCTGCCGTAACGGTTGTACTTACCGTTCTTCATGCCGGCGGTAAATTCGGCGGCTCCGGATACAAGGTATCAGGCGGTCTTCACGGTGTAGGTTCGTCCGTTGTAAACGCGCTTTCTGAGTGGCTGGAGGTTGAGGTAACCCAGAACGGTCACATTTACAGCCAGAGATTTGAAAGAGGAAATGCTGTAAACGATCTTCATATCATAGGCGACGCCGAAGGCCACGGAACGCTTATTCGCTTTAAGGCGGACGCCGAAATTTTCCAGGAGACCACGACTTACGAATACGATATTCTCGCAAGGAGACTCAGGGAACAGGCATTTCTTAACGCCGGTCTTTCCATAACCCTTACGGACAAGAGAGGCGACGAGGATCACGGCGAAGTTTTCTGCTACGAGGGCGGTATCCGTTCTTTTGTTGAATTTATCAACACCAGCCGCGGACTTAATCCAATTCAGGAAGAGGTAATCCATCTGTCCACCACCAAGGGTGACAGAAGCGCAGAGGTAGCTCTTTGCTACACAGATTCATACAACGAAACTCTGCTTTCATTTGCAAACAATATTAATACCATTGACGGCGGTACTCATGAAACAGGATTTAAGACCGCGCTTACACGAGTTTTCAACGATTACGGCAAAAAATTCGGAATACTCAAGGACAGCGACAAAAAATTCAGCGGCGAGGATGTAAGGGAAGGTATTACCGCAGTTATATCTGTAAAGCTGACAGAGGCTCAGTTTGAGGGACAGACCAAGAGCAAGCTGGGAAATACGGACATAACGGGACTTGTGTCCTCCATGCTTTATGAAAAGCTGATGACTTATTTTGAGGAAAATCCCGCTGTTGCAAAAGTGCTTATCAACAAATCCCTTGACGCGTCCCGTGCAAGAGAGGCGGCAAGAAAAGCCAGGGAAAACGCCAGGAGAAAATCTCCCCTTGAAAGCAATTCTCTGCCGGGTAAGCTTGCCGACTGCACCAGCAAGGACCCATCAAAATGCGAAATATATATCGTAGAGGGTGACTCCGCCGGCGGCTCTGCCAAGGAGGGCAGGGACAGAGAGCATATGGCTATTCTTCCACTTTGGGGCAAGATGCTCAACGTTGAAAAAGCAAGAGTTGACAAGGTTTATTCAAACGAAAAGCTGCAGCCTGTAGTAATGGCTCTCGGAACAGGTATCGGCGACGATTTCGATATATCAAAATTAAGATATCACAAGATAATAATTATGGCGGATGCCGATGTGGACGGAGCGCATATCCGTACTCTTCTGCTGACATTTTTCTTCCGCTATATGCCTCAGATTATTGAGGAAGGTCACGTTTTCCTTGCTCAGCCTCCGCTTTTCAAGGTAAGCAAGGGCAAGAAGAGTTCTTACTGTTTCTCAGACGAGGAAAGAGACGCCAAAATTCAGGAGTTCGGCGGCGACTGCGATATCCAGCGATACAAAGGTCTCGGTGAAATGGATCCCACACAGCTTTGGGAAACTACTATGGACCCAGAATTCAGAACAATGCTCAGAGTAACTGTTGAGGACGCTCAAAGAGCAAGCGAAAACTTCTCCATCCTGATGGGCGACAATGTTGAACCAAGAAGAGAATTTATAGAAAAGAACGCAAAATTTGTTCAAAATCTGGACGTGTAATATGAATCTGACCTATAAAATGACTCCACGGGAATATTATCTTGGCTGGAAATACAGAAGACAAAAACATAATAAATTTGAAAAATATAAATTTCGTTTAATTATAGCGTTATTTATTATTATGTTGCTTATTGCGATGAGAATTAATATTTATCTTTTTCTTTTTGCATTTTTCATGATTTTATTTGTTATTTTCCTTTATGCAATGCAGAAAAAAACGGTTATGAGAATGTACAGCACATCGCCTGTATGTAACTGTGAGCATACGGTTTCTGTATCTGACGAAGGTATAGAACTGATTAACAGCTTTGAAAGAAAATTTATTCCGTGGCAGAGTGTTTATGCCGTTTGCGAAACACCTGAGTTTTTACTGATTTTGCCCGGTAGAAGCACATCGTCAGAGGTAATAAGCAGGCAGAGATATGCTTCAGCGGAGTATGACGCAGTGGCGTCTGCGATTAAAGCTCACATAAAAGTTGAGGAGGGCAGGAAAATTTGACTGAATTTACCTTTTCTCTTAATGAGCAGGATTACATTAATTACCAGAAATTTAATTTTAGAAAAAGCAGAAATTTTCTGCTTATCTGCCTCGTTATGATTTTTTATGCAGGAATAAATATTATTCAGGCAGCTTTTTATAAAAAATATGAGCTGTTATTAACAGCCGTTTTATTCGTAGTATTTGTTTTAGTGATTTTGGCGGTTTTTTATTTTGTTTTGCTGCCAAAGCAAGTGAAAAAATTTGTTTATGCCGATACGGGATATTCTTACACTTTTCAAATGAATATAGGTGAAAACGAAATAGAAATAAAGAATATCCCAAAAGAAAATGAGCGCAGCTTTAAAGGAGTTTATCCGTATTCGGTTATCAGCGCTATATACGAAACAAACGGTTATTATTATATTTTGATAGGACTTACAATACACATATTGCCAAAGCGGGAGATTCCGCCTGAGTTGAGCGATTATGTGAGAAATATTTTTAGGACAAAAGCAAAATACAGTTTAAAAAAATAATGATTCCCTATGGAATCGGAGGAAGATTTTAATGGACAATAATGAAATTCGATATGACAACCAAAAAATTGTGGATATTGAGATAAGCACGGAAATAAGAAGAGCTTTTCTTGATTATTCCATGAGTGTTATCGTGCAGCGTGCTCTGCCGGATGTGCGTGACGGACTCAAGCCGGTACACAGGAGAATACTCTACGCAATGTACGACAACAACCTGTATCCTACCAATCCTTACCGTAAGTGCGCCACCACCGTCGGCGAAGTGCTGGGTCATTATCATCCCCACGGCGACGCATCTGTATACGACGCTATGGTAAGGCTTGCCCAGCCGTTTTCAATGAGGCATACCCTTGTTGACGGCCACGGCAACTTCGGTTCCATAGACGGCGACCCTGCCGCCGCTTACCGTTATACTGAATCTCGTCTGAGCAAAACCGCAATGAGGATGCTCGACGATATTAAGAAAGACACGGTTAATTTTCTGTCTAACTTTGACGATACCACAACCGAGCCGGAGGTTCTGCCCTCCCGTTTCCCGAATATACTTGTAAACGGCTCGTCAGGTATCGCCGTAGGTATGGCGACAAATATTCCTCCTCACAACATGAGGGAAACCGTTGAGGGAATGTGCTGTCTTATTGACAATCCCGACGCTTCGCTGGAAGATATAATGAAATATATCAAGGGACCTGATTTCCCCACAGGCGGAATTATCATGGGAGCCAAGGGAATAAGAGAGGCTTATGCCACCGGCAGAGGCAAAATCTACGTAAGAGCCAGGGCGGAAATAGTTGAAACCAGAGGCGACCGCTTTAAAATCGTTGTTACGGAGATTCCTTACGGCGTAAACAAGGCAAGACTTATTACAAGAATTGCCGACCTTGTTAAGGAAAAGCGCCTGGAGGGTGTTGCCGACGTTCAGGACTATTCCGACCGCCGAGGAATGCATATCGAAATCGTTGTTAAAAGAGACGCCAACGCTCAGGTAGTTTTAAACAATCTGTACAAGATGACGGATATGCAGGTTACTTTCGGCGCAATACTTCTTGCTCTTGACGACGGCGTGCCGAAGGTGCTTTCTCTTAAAGAGATACTTGAAAAATACATTGCTTTCCAAAGACAGGTAGTTACAAGAAGAACTAAGTTTGACCTTAAAAAGGCACAGGACAGAGCTCATATTCTTGAGGGACTTGCCAGGGCTATTGATATTGTGGACGACGTTATCGCAACCATCAGGGCTTGTAAGGGCGGACAGTCAGAGGCAAAGCAGGCAATAATGGAAAAATTCGGATTTGACGACCCACAGGCGTCTGCTATAGTAGCGTACCGTCTCGGTCAGCTTGCCGGTCTTGAGATTGAAAAAATACTTAACGAATTAGACGAGCTTCATGAGAAAATCGCAGATTTCCTTGATATTTTGGCAAACGAGCAGAGAATATCTGATATCATAAAGACCGAAGCCAGGGAAATTGCCGAAAAATACGGCGACGAGAGAAGAACGGAAATATCCGCTTTCAGCGGCGATGTTGACGACGAGGACCTTATTCCTGTTGAGGAGTGCATCCTCACCCTGACGGAAAAGGGATATATGAAGCGCCAGACCGTGGACACCTACAAAGCCCAGAACAGAGGCGGCAGAGGCATACTCGGCATGACAAGGAGAGAAGAAGACGTTGCGAAAACAATGTTCTCCTGCTCCACCCACGATTATATACTTATATTCACAAACAAGGGTAAAGTGTTCAAACTCAAGGGATATGAAATTCCCGAGGCGTCACGCACCAGCAAAGGTATGAATGTTGTAAACATTCTTCCGCTGGAAAACGGCGAGCAGATAAGCGCCATGGTTAAGGTGCCCCAGGAGGAAGAGAGAACATACCTGTGCATGGTTACAAGAAAAGGTATTATTAAAAGAACCGAGCTTGACCAGTACAAGCATATACGCAAAACAGGTATAATTGCCATAAATCTTGACGAGGACGACGAGCTTTCATGGGTTGATATCACCGACGGAAAAAGAAATCTTGTTGTTGCCACTCACGACGGAATGAGCATCTGCTTTAAGGAATCCGACGCAAGGCTTATCGGCAGAACCGCAAGAGGCGTTAAGGCAATACAGCTTGAAGAGGATGATTACGTTGTAGGATTTGCCGTTGAGCGTGAGGGGTACACCCTGCTTACCGTTTCCGAAACAGGATACGGCAGAAAGAGCGAATTCAGCGACTACCGTGTTCAGTCAAGAGGCGGCAAGGGTCTTATTAATTACCGCACCGCTCAGTACGGAAAAGTAGCTATGATCGCCCCGGTAAGCGACAGCAACGACGTTATTATGATTTCGTCGGACGGTATTATCATACGTACCCATGCCGACCAGATATCCACATTCCAGAGACCGTCCAAGGGCGTAAAGGTAATGAAAGTAAACGACGGCGAAAAAATAGCTACCCTTTCTGTAGTTGACAGACTTGAGGAAGAGGATACCGAGCAGACTGCACAGCAGAGTGATGAAACAAGCGGACAGTAAACAGTTATCATACAAGACGGCATATTTCTCAAATCAGTAATTTACAATTTGTTTATGGAAATATGCAGATAATTGTTGTATAATGTCAAAAACCTTGCAAAGAGGAGTGTAACCCAGTGGAGAAAGAGTCATACAGTATAGACGATATCCTCTCAGAAGTGAAAAAACGCAGAGAAGAGCAGGAAAGGGCTTTAAAGGCTGCGTCAAATAATGAAGAAAAAGGGGCAAAACTCGTTGCCGGGGATACCCACAAAACGGAAAAAGACGGCAGCGTCTCCAAGAGCGAAAACAAGCAAAAAAATAATCAGACTCCGAATAAGAACAAACCGGCTGAAAAAAAGACAGCACAGCCACAGGTAAAAGAGGAGCCAAAATTTAAGGAAACTGTTGTTAAGGACGGCAGGAAAAATGCACAACCCGCTACGGAGAAAAAGCCCGAAAATAAACAAAAAGAGCAAAAATCATCAGTAAATGAGCAGCCGGCTCCTAAACAGGAAAAAGCTCAAAAGCCTGTAAAAACCGATAAGCCGAAAAAAGCGGAAAATGCTGAAAAAACTGCAAAAGCTGAAAAATCTGACAAGCCGGAAAAAAATGCTGCCCCCACTAAAAAAGAAAGTGCTCAGAACAGCAACGAGCAGGGAATGGTGGACATCCTCCAGCTTTCTTCACAAGAAGATGAAAAACAAATTGAAGTTCAACAGCAGCAGGAACAACCGGTTAAACAGAAATTTTTTAAAACTAAAAAAGGCAAAATCCTTAAAGCGTTTATCATAATTTTGGTGCTTGCCATAATTGCGGCAGGAGTAGGCGCAGCGATTTATTTTGACAAAATGCTCAACAATGTTGCTGACGAGGACACCGAACCCTACAAGGCGGTGGAATATTATGACGGAATGGACTTCCTTCAGGAAGATTTCCCGATGATTGACGAGCAGTCGGCGGGCGAAGTATACAGCTACAAGGAATATCTCAAATACTGGTATCAAAACGGAGACCCGGTAAGATCCTCACATGTCATGAACATTCTGCTTATAGGAGAGGACACCAGAGAAGAGGAAATCAGCGACACCTCCCGTGCCGACTCGGCAATTATCGTCAGCGTAAATATTGACACAGGAAATATTTATATGACGTCAATTCTGCGTGACCTTTATGTTTACTATGAGGTAAACGGCGAGGGATATTACGGAAAGATAAACGAAGCGGCGTCAAACGGCGGAATGAATACCTATATCAATACTATTGAAAGGTATTACAAGATATCCATTGATAATTATGCCGTAGTTAATTTTGCAAGCTTCCCGAAAATTATTGACGCGCTGGGCGGAGTTGCGATTCCGCTGACTGACGCTGAGGTGTACGAGGTAAATAACCACCAGACAAGATACGGCTACGTTACTCTTCCCCAGGCTCAGTATGACGCTGAGGGCAACCCCCAGGATGTTATGCTTTCAGGCGAGCAGGCGCTGGCATATTGCAGAATAAGGAAGATAGATTCGGACAACGCCAGAGCGGACAGGCAGAAAACGGTTTTGAGCCAGCTTTTCGACGAGGTGAAAAATTCCGGAACGCTGGACGCAGTTAAGGTAGTTAATCAGCTTTCACAGTACACAAAGACAGGATTCACCAAGAAAGAGCTGATTTCCATAGGCAATCTTGCTATAAGAGACGGATGGCTTAATTACAATATTCAGACCACCAACGTTCCGTCTACCGAAAACAGCTTGGGCGGACAGTATTTCTCAGTAAGTTATAACAACTGGATATGGCTTGCGGATATTCCTAAGGATGCATACGATTTGCAGATGATGATATACGGCAAGTCAAATATAAGACTCAGCGAGAACAGACCTGATTATATCTCAATGGGTAAATAAAAAAGAAAAAACGGCGGACTCTCCGCCGTTTTTGTTATTTATATAATGTTATTTTATAAATTTATAAAATGCCGCAGCGATTAAAGCCGCGGCATTATCTTATGTAATATACTATTATTTTAAAATTATATCAGTTACAGTGGGACATATTATTCAGCGTTATTTGGCTGTTGCCTTTTCGTCCATGACCTTTTCATAAAATTCTATCGCCGAGTCGATTGCCGTGGTGCCTGCTTCGTCAAAGGGCTCCAGCACGCTGAACACATGAACAAGTTTCTTGCCGTTTACTTCTCCGTAGTCTGCCAGCTCGCACTCAACGCCCTTGCTTTTAAGCAGCTCCGCCGTTTTCAGCGTTTGGCTGTGAGCCAGGGTATCGCCGCTGCTGGTGATAAGATATGTGGGTGGAAGCTGGGAAAAGTCAATTATCTGGTCAAGATTCATATATTCATAAGTCGGTTTATCTTTATAATCCCTGCCCCAGAGAATTTTTGTGTAAAGACTGAAAGCGCTGCCGTCGTTCATATACGCAACGGGCGAGGTAAGCAAAAGGGCGGTGGGAGTCATATCGGTGTCAACCACATCAAATATCTCCCTAAGCTCAGCGCTTTGAAGAAGCGCCGCCGAGTATATGGCAAGCTGTCCGCCTGCCGAGTCGCCGGTAAGCAGTATATTTTCCGTGTCGCAGGGGTAGCTTTGCATATTCTCGCTAATCCATTTAAGCGCCTGCGCCACATCCTGAAGCTGCTCGTTGACAGTAACGTCTGGAACTAATCTGTAGTTAATGTTAAATACAACGTATCCCCTGTCTGCAAGGCTCAGGCAGTAATATTCGTTTAGCTCCTTGTTGCCGTACATCCAGCCGCCGCCGTGAATATCTATTATTACCGGGAGCTTATCCGTAGTGCCCTCAGGATAATATACGTCAAGCATATGATAAATATTTCCGTCGTCAATATAGGGAATATCCGTTACTTTCTCTATATTTTCCGGAGGAGTCTGTGCCTCGTGGACTTTGGCGTCGCTCTGGGAGCAGAATTTCCACACCACCTGCATTATTTTTATAACGGGGTTTGAGGAGAGTCCGCTTTCCTCCTGCTGATAATCTACGCTGTCGGACACGATGAGTCCGCCTACTGCCACTGCTTTTTCGTCATCGGGGGCGGTAGGTCTGAGTACGGCGACAACAAATATTACCGCCGCAAGAACTATAGCTATTATTACTGCAATCACACTAATCACTGCCTTTTTCTTTTTTGTAAGAACCGGGGATTTTGTTTTTGTTTCTGTCATTATTAATACTCCTTTTTCAGTTGGATGACTTTTTCAGCTCTTCAAGAGAGGTAGGAGCGGTGTCCACCACTTCCAGCTTTCTTGCCTGCATCCAAAGGGACGGAGTGAGTCTCAGCTTGTAGCCGTATCCGGCGTCCATCTGCCAGTGAGCCATGGGAGCCTCCGGCAGACCGTAGCAAGCGAGTATCGTCATAAGCACTCCGGCGTGACCGACTATGGCAATTTTTTCTGTTGAGGTTTTTACGCAGCCGTCGATAACTTTTTCAAAGGCAGAGCATATACGGTTGGCAAACTGGGCGTTGCTCTCACCAAAAGGAGCGGCGGCATTGATATCACCGTGAATCCAGTTTTTGAAATTCTCATTGTCCTTGAGTTCGTCGGCGGTGTGTCCCTCAAATTCGCCGAAATTATATTCTATAAAATCATCAATAACAATGACATTATTTTTTTCAAACATGATTTTTGCCGAGTCAAGGCATCTTTTCAGCGGAGAGGAAAAAACGGCGTCCACCTGCGGATAATGTTCGTGAGCTTTTATATTTCTGAGAGAAGATATACTATCTGTAGTAAGCGGCAGGTCAGTATGCCCAATATACTGTGCGTTTAAGTTTCCCTTGGTAATACCATGACGGAAGAGATAAATCGTGTAGGTTTTCATTCAAAAAGCTCCTTTTAAAGCGAAATATTACAAAAAAATAACAAAGTCATCAACTATATTTACAAATAGTAATACGGTGTTATAATACTATTTGTAATATACGGAGGAAGAAACATGGATACTAATTCAAAGAAAAGCAATGCGGCAAAGCAGGACAAGGCAGAAAAATTATCAAAATTTGCACAGGTTCTGTCCCGTCTTCGTAAAGAAAGAGGCATCAGCCAGAAAAAAGCCGCCAGCGATTTGGGGATAAGTCAGGCTCTCTTAAGCCACTACGAAAAGGGCATCAGGGAGTGCGGACTTGATTTTGTTATTAGGTGCAGCGAGTATTACGGTGTTACTGCCGATTATCTGCTGGGAATAAGTGAAAACAGAACAGGCATGGACCTGTCCTTTGTGACGGAGGACAACATGGAGATGTCGTCCGTTCAGACTCTCGCCGCAGCGGCGAATATGCTGCTGAAGATAATCGCCACCGCCAAGGACGTCAGAACAAGTAAATATATTTTTGATTACTACACGCTTTGCGTTTACCGCGGAGCGCTTACCATGGCAAAGGCAGGAATACTGCCTAAGGAAATGTTCAAGCTCGATTTTAATCTCGGCCGTGAGCTTGCCTCCGCCGCCATTGCTGTAGAGGACGCCAGGTTCGTGTTTATTGAGGATAAATCGAGAACCGGAACAGACCTCAGCGAAAAGACGGCTCTTCACGAGATAATCGAAAACGCCGAAGAGCATATTCTTACAAGATTTTATTTAGAATAATCAGAATAACGAATACTGATTTTGCTCTGTTTTTATGTATTCAACAATTATTGCCGTGGAGATGTCCGCGGCTATTTTTTTGAATGTGGGGTAATCAAGCTGTGAATTTTCGTCGCCGCCGTCGCTGATACAGCGAAGAACGGCAAACGCAACACCGTTGGCGGCGCAAACATGACCCACAGCTCCGCCCTCCATCTCGCCGCAGATGGCGTCAAACTGACTTGCCAGGCGGTGTTTTAGCTCTGTACCGGCGATAAAGGTATCTCCGCTGGCAATGGTGCCCCGGTGAATACGCTCGCCGAAATTAATTGCCGCTCGTGACAGCTTTTCCGAAAGAGTCGGGTCTGTTTTAATCTTTATTGTATTAAGCCCGTTGATAAATCCCAGCGGTTCGCCCAGGGCGGTTATGTCAACGTCGTATTCGCAAACGTCGGTGGCGATAACAACATTTTTAATTATAACATTGTCGTTAAGGGAGCACCCTACCCCCACGTTGATTACGGCGTCGATGTCAAAATGGTCTATCATAGCCTGGGTGCACAAAGCGGCATTCACCTTGCCGGGAGAGCACTGAGCCGCACAGACGGTTACATTCTCTATAAATCCGCAGACAAATTCGATGCCTGCGATTGTGGTAACGGTTCTTCCCGTGATTCTCTCTTTAATGGAATTGATTTCTACGTCCATAGCGCCGATGATGCCCAGCATATGTAATCCTCCGATTAATGTACTTGTTGTGAGGAGGGATAGCCTACCCAACATATAGTGTAATTATAATATATATTAAGAACAAATACAAGATAATTAAAAAATTTGTTGACAAGGCTCAATATTATAATATATAATAGCAAACGATAATGTGAAATTGCCTGCACTATACCGTGCAGAGCCTATAAAAGATTAAGACAAGTTTAGTCTTTAGAATGGAGTGAATTGATTTATGAAGAGAACTTTCCAGCCAAAGAAAAGGCACGCTAAGATGGAACACGGTTTCAGAAAGAGAATGTCCACAAGAAACGGCAGAAAAGTACTTGCCCGCCGCCGTGCAAAGGGCAGAAAGAAGCTTTCTTACTAATTACCGATTGGGAGCGATTAGGTGAAAAGCCATACCTTAAAACAAAATAAAGATTTCCGCCGCCTCTATTACAGGGGCAAGACTAAGGCATCGTCGTGCCTTGTCACCTATATTATGAAAAACCGCCTGGGTGAGACCAGAATAGGCATAACCAGCGGCAAAAAAGTCGGAAACGCCGTTAGGCGCAACAGATCAAGGCGACTTATAAGAGCCGCTTTTTCCTGCTGCGAGGACAGGCTCAACGGCAGCTACGATATAGTTTTTGTGGCAAGGACAAGGACTGCTGACGCGAAAATGCAGCAGGTTCGTGAACAGATGGAGGAGCAGCTTGCCAAGCTGGGTGCGATAGATTGAAAAACATCATAAAGAAAGCATTAATATTTCTCATAAAAACGTATCAGCTTACCATCAGCCCGAGATTTTCTCACGGGAGCTGCCGCTTTACTCCCACCTGTTCGCAGTATGCCATTGAAGCTATTGAAATCCACGGGATTTTTAAAGGCAGTCTTCTTGCGGCGTGGAGGATTTTAAGGTGCAACCCCTTTTCACGGGGAGGCTGGGACCCTGTACCCCAAAAGAAAACTAAAGAGGATGACGAATGAACAGTATTTTACTTTTTTCAAGCTCGGCGTCAACAGCCGTGTCAGAGGGAATAGCAATATTTAAGCCTCTGTACTGGGTGTTCGGTAAATGTATGGGCTTCCTTCTGGAATTACTGGGCAACCAGTATTTCGTTGCGATAGTTATTTTTACGGTAGTAACGCGTCTTCTTTTGCTTCCGCTTAATGTTAAGCAGCAAAAAACTATGGCGAGAACTACAAGACTTCAGCCTAAAATACAGAAAATTCAGAACAAATATCCAGACCCTAAAGACAGGGCGAAGATGAACCAGGAAATTCAGGACCTTTACTCAAGAGAAGGTCATAATCCTATGCAGATGGGCTGCGGCCCTATGCTTTTCCAGCTTGTATTTTTGATGGGTATTATCGGCATTATCTATTACCCGCTTGTTTACGTGCTGGGCATGAGCGCCGTTAATGATAACTCACAGGCAATTTTGGACACAATACTGCCCATTTACCGTGACATTATCGGTGACGCAGACGCAAAAATCACTTATTTCCAGCTTAATATACTGGAGAATTTTGACGCATACAAGGACGCTCTTGTGACGTCGTTCCCGGATATCTTTACAGCGGAAAAGTGCGAGGCAATAACGCAGTACAGAGAGGGCATGAACCTTTTCGGTATTGATATGACTGCGTTCCCGCACTGGAAGGACGGAATAATCATTATCTTCCCGATCCTCTGTCTTGTTACATCACTTGCGTCAAGTGTGGTATCCACAATCATTCAAAAGAAAAATAATCCCGCAGCAGGTCAGCAGATGGCGTCAATGATGGCGATGATGCTGATGATGCCGTTCTTCTCCTTCTACATTTCATTCAAGGTTCCGGCAGCTGTAGGTTTTTACTGGATCATTTCCAATCTGGTTGCTATTTTGCAGCAGATATTTATATTTAAACAGTATCCGCCGAGAAAAACACAGGCAAGGCTTATGGTGGAAAACACTATTGAGCGCCGTTCTCGTGAGGAAAATGTGAAGAAAATCAAGTAATTATCGGAGGATAATATGATAAAGGAATTTATCGGCACCGGTAAAACTATTGAAGAGGCAACCCATGCGGCAAAAACAGGTCTTAATGCGCCGATGACTGCGGATGTTAAGATTGAGATAGTAGTTATGCCGAAAAAGAAGGTTCTCGGACTGTTCGGCGGTTGCGATGCTCAGGTAAAGGCAAGCTACGACGACGGCAAAAGGGAAAAGAAGCAGAAACCTAAAAAGAGCAGACCGGTGCAGCAGGAAAAGAAGCCTGCGGCAAAGAAAGCCGAAGTAAAGCAGGCTCCGGCCCCAAAACATGAGGCGGAGGCTGAGAAAGTAAACGAAAGCGACATTGATCTTGATTATGTTTGCTCATATCTCAAGACAATGATTGACGGATTTAAGGTAGAAAACGCTAAGCTTACAGCAAAGATTGTTGACGGCGTTATCGAGGTTGACGTTGACTGCGAAGATTACGGTATCATTATCGGTCGTCGAGGCGAAACTCTCGACGCACTTCAGTATCTTGCAAGTCTTGCAGTTAAAAAGGCTACGGACAAATATGTTCGTGTAGCGCTTAATGTTGGTGATTACAGAGCTAAGCGTGAGGAAACACTTAGAGCGCTGGCTATTAAGAATGCAAATTACGCAGTAAGAACCGGCAGAAGATACAGCTTTGAGCCTATGAATCCGTACGAGAGAAGAATTATCCATACCGCAGTTCAGGAGGTTGAGGGTGCAATATCCCGCTCAGTAGGAAACGGAATGGACAGAAGAGTTCTTATCGAGCCGGAAGGCGGAGTAAGACGCTCAGGCTCAGGAAGAGGCAGAAATTCACGCGGCGGTCACAGCACGACTTCAAAGCCGGATCCAAACCGTGAAAAGAAAGTCGACAGAGCAGATATTCCGAAGTTCGGAAAAATCGAGGTTAACAAAGACTAATAAAAAGGGTGACAAACCCTGAAAGGTGGGCACTCTGTCCGCCTTTTTTGTTTTATAAAAATATTATGGTATAATATCATTGCTTTAAAAGGGGGCGTTTTTATGGCTGAAACAATAGCGGCGGTGGCAACGGGAAACAGCGTCAGCGGCATAGGAGTCATTCGTATCAGCGGTGACAAAGCGATAGAAATAGCGCAGAAGGTTTTTAAATCGGCGGACGGCACTCCCCTGGCAGAGCTTAAAGGCTATACCGCCAAGTACGGCAATGTTTACAGCCGCTCGGAAAGTTTTGACAACGCTATAGCCCTGGTGTTCAGAAATCCGAAGAGCTACACAGGAGAAGACGTTGTTGAAATCTCCGTTCACGGAGGAATTTTCATCGTTGAAAAAACTCTGGAGGAGGTGCTCGCCGCAGGTGCAAGACCTGCCGGTCCCGGAGAATTTACAAAACGCGCTTTTCTTAACGGAAAAATGGACCTTGCTCAGGCAGAGGGAGTCGCTTCCCTTATCTCAGCTCAGGGACAGGAAGCGGCGAAAGTCTCGTTTAATCTGTTAAAAGGCTCTTTGAGCAGTGAAATATCAAGGGTGCTTGACAAGCTCATTGACTGCAGTGCATTAATGGCGGCGTGGGTTGACTACCCCGACGAGGAGATACCGGAGCTTGAGGAGGATTCACTGATAAAAGTTTTGACAGATTCCAAAAGCGCCCTGGAAAAGCTCCTTAAAAATTATGAGAACGGCGCTGTTATGACTCAGGGCGTTGACACTGTTATAGCAGGCAAGCCAAATGCCGGCAAATCAACGCTGATGAATATGCTTTCCGGTGCTGAAAAGAGTATCGTTACTCACGTTAAGGGCACCACCAGGGATATTGTTGAAAATTCTGTTCGTCTGGGAAGTATGGTACTGCATCTCTCCGACACCGCAGGAATAAGAGAGAGCGACGATATTGTTGAAGCTATCGGAATAAAAAAGGCTGTTGAAAAAATTGACACGGCGTCGCTTGTGCTGGCAGTGTTTGACAGCTCTGAGCCTTTGGGTGATGAGGATAAAATGCTTATCGACGCCTGCCACGGCAAGCCGTGCATTGCGGTTATTAACAAGACGGATTTGGATGAGAAGATAGAAATGGATATCATAAACCGTGAATTCAGCAGCGTGGTTTATATTTCGGCTAAAAATAATCAGGGTGCTCAGGAGCTTGAGCGTGAGGTCAAAAAATTGCTGGGGCTGGAGAGTTTCGACTCATCTCAGCCGATTCTTGCCAACAAGAGGCAGAAGCAGTGCGTGGCAAACGCTTATGAATATATAAGCCGTGCTCTGGAGGACGCTCAGAATTCAGTGACATACGACGCAATAAATGTGATGATTGACAGCGCAGTTGACGAACTGCTTTCGCTGACAGGAAAAAAGGCGACGGAAGAGGTTGTGAATAACATATTCAGCCGCTTCTGCGTGGGAAAATAGGTGTAGCATGGAGTATTTTTCACAGGATTATGATGTAATAGTTATAGGCGCAGGGCATGCTGGAATTGAAGCATGCCTTGCTTCGGCACGCCTGGGATGCAAAACGGCTGTGTTTACCATAAATCTCGACTGGGTGGGTAACATGCCCTGCAACCCCTCTATCGGCGGAACCTCAAAGGGTCATCTTGTAAGAGAGATTGACGCCCTGGGAGGAGAAATGGGAAAGGCGGCGGACAAATATTCCCTGCAATCCCGTATGCTTAATCTCGGAAAAGGCCCGGCGGTTCATTCTCTGAGAGCCCAGATTGACAGGCGTGAATATTCCGCAGGGATGAAGCACACTCTGGAGCTTCAGGAAAATCTTGATATCAGGCAAGGTGAAATTGTCGATATTAAAAAACTTGAAAGCGGCGTTTGGCAGGTAAAGACCAGGCTTGAGGCGCTGTTTACCGCCAAGGCGGTTATTATTGCCACAGGTACTTTCCTGGGAGGCAGGGTTTATATCGGCGACGTGTCATACGAGAGCGGTCCCGACGGAATGTTTCCGTCCACAGATTTGGCGGCTGCTCTTAAGAAACTGCCTATTCCGCTGAGAAGATTTAAGACAGGTACTCCCCCGAGAGTAAACAGGCGGTCAATTGATTTTTCAGGACTCGAGGTTCAGGAGGGCGACCGTGAGACTGTGGGATTCAGCTTTGCTACCCACACACCTCCTGAGAACAAGGTCTGCTGTTATATCACTTATACAAACGACGAAACGAAGCAGATAATACTCGACAATCTTCACAGAAGTCCTATGTATTCCGGCAAGATTGAGGGCAAGGGTCCCAGGTACTGCCCCAGTTTTGAAGATAAAATTGTAAGATTTTCAGACAAAAAAAGGCATCAGCTTTTCATTGAGCCCTGCGGTTTAAATACGGAGGAGATGTATCTTCAGGGATTGTCCTCTTCCCTTCCGGAGGATGTGCAGCTTGATTTCATTCACACAATTCCGGGACTTGAGCACGCTCAGGTTATGCGTGCGGCTTACGCTATCGAGTACGATTGCGTTGACCCCACCGCACTTAAGGCTACGCTGGAGTTCAATGATTTTGACGGGCTTTACGGCGCCGGTCAGTTTAACGGTTCCAGCGGATATGAGGAAGCGGCGGCTCAGGGACTTGTCGCCGGAATTAACGCTGCCCTTAAAATTAAAGGTGAAGAGCCGATGATTTTGGACAGGGGCGGTTCATATATCGGCACGCTCATTGATGACCTTATCACCAAGGGCTGCACAGACCCGTACAGGATGATGACAAGCCGTAGCGAGTACCGTTTAGTGCTCAGACAGGACAACGCGGACACCCGACTGACACCCACAGGTTACAAAATAGGCTTGATTTCACGCGAAAGATATGATAAATTTTTATTAAAGGAAAAAAATGTAAAGGACGAGCTTAAGCGTATTACTGAGAAATCAGTGCCGCTGAGCGATAAATTACAGAAAATACTTGTTGACTGCGGCACCACTCCCCTTGACCGGGGATGCAAAATGCTGGAACTGCTGAAAAGACCACAGGTCACCTATAAGTCACTGGAGGAGATTGACGACGACAGACCTGATTTGCCTAAGGAAGTGTTCGAGCAGGTGGAAATTGCTGTTAAATACCATGGCTACATAGCCAGGCAGGAGCAGCAAATCAAGGAAATGCGCAGAATTGAGTGCAAAAAGATTCCAAAGGACATTGATTATTCGTCATTGAAGGGACTTAGACTTGAGGCAGTCGAGAAGCTTTCAAAAATTCGTCCGGAAAATTTGGGGCAGGCCGGTAGGATCAGCGGAGTTAATCCGGCTGATGTTGCGGCGCTGAATATTATTTTGGAGTCATTATGATTGATTATGAATTACTGAAAAACGAAGCAGAGAATATTGGTATTGAACTTGATACATACGGACTTGACAGATTCGATTCATATGCAGAAAGATTGGTTCGGTGGAACCAGCACGTAAATCTGACCTCGATTACAGAACCCGACGATATTGTTATTAAACATTTTGCAGACAGCCTGTATCCTTTAAAATATGTACAGATGAGCGATGGACAGTCGCTGGTGGATGTCGGCAGCGGCGCAGGTTTCCCAGGATTGCCCATGCTGATTGCAAATCCGCAAATTGAAGTGAATTTTGTGGACAGCGTTGGTAAAAAACTCGCATTTGTTAAGGACGTTCTGCGTAATTCAGGACTTTTCGGAACTGTTACTCATAAAAGAGCCGAGGAAATCGGCAAGGACAGCGAGTACCGTGAGAAGTACGACTACGCTGTGGCAAGAGCAGTTGCTCCGCTGAATATATTATGCGAATATTGCCTGCCGTTGGTTAGGCTCGGAGGTCTTTTTGTTTCACTGAAAGGACCGTCAGGCAAAGGAGAGCTGAGCCAGGCTGAGAATGCCATAAAGACGCTCGGCGGCGAGCTGGTTAAGTTTGAGGAATACTCTCTTTCAAACGGCGACGGCAGAAGTTTGGTAATTATAAGAAAGATATCGCAGACTCCGACAAAATATCCCCGTAAGTCAAAAAAAATAGACAGCCGACCGCTCTAAAGAAAGTTTATATTGTCGAAGAAAAAGGATTTCCCACTATGAGAAATCCTTTTTTTCTGTGTAAAAATATGATATAGTATAGGCAAGGAGATGAGGCGAGTGGAGCAAATCATCCAGATACCTACTGAAAAGCTGCTGCCTAATCCGTATCAGCCAAGAAAACAGTTTAAAAGTGAGGACATGCTCTCACTCTCTGAGTCAATAAAAGAGAACGGCGTATTGCAGCCGCTTTTGTGCAGGCAGATAAATAACAGCGATTATTACGAAATCGTGGCAGGCGAACGAAGGTTAAGAGCGTCAATACTGGCAAACCTTCAGACAGTCCCCTGTGTGGTTATTGACTGCGATTACGAGTCCAGCGCAGTTTTTTCAATTCTTGAGAACATTCAGCGCAGTGATTTGGATTTCTTTGAAGAAGCACAGGCAATAAGCCAGCTTATAAATTACTTCGGAATGACTCAGGAGCAAATAGGAAAAAAACTGGGCAAAAGCCAGTCGGCGCTCTCCAACAAGCTTAGATTACTGAAACTCCCGGTGGAAGTCAGATACTTCATAGAAAAGGAAGGACTCACTGAAAGACATGCACGGGCATTGCTGAGGCTTGAAAAAGAAAAGGATATGTGGACAACCTTAAAGCTCATTAAGGAAAAAGGACTTAACGTTGAGCAGACGGAAGCGTACATAGACAGTATTACCGATAAAAAAGTAAAACCAAGACGCAATGTAGTAAAAATCTTCAAGGACGTGCGAATATTTGTAAATACCGTCAATAAGGCAATACAAACCATGAAAGAAGCCGGAATTGACGCTGAATCAGACAAAACAGAGACAGATGAATATATAGAATTCAGAGTAAGGATACCAAAGGAAGCCAAAAAGGCAGAAGAAGCCGCAGCACAGCGGCAAACTGATTCCGCTTAAAACGGGAAACCGTTTTAACATATTCTCCTCTTTTCATCACGTGGAAAAAACGAGCGAAAGCTCGTTTTTTCTGCTTTTAGGGGAAAATATTGTTTCACGTGAAACATTTGAAACAGACAAACTGCGGCGATTCAGTGAGTGTGTATACTTGTTTTGCAGTTTTTAATTATTTATTATCAGATACTTATATTGTTTCACGTGAAACAATATTAATTCTAAAAAAATATCTGTGTTTCACGTGAAACATCTTGCGCAGACCGCTTGTAATATAGTATAATAAGCAAAGAAACTTTTGTGCGCCGTCACGCACTGCTATGGAGGTATTGCTGTGGGTAAAACAGTGTCAATATTTAATCAAAAAGGCGGCGTGGGCAAAACAACCACGTGTATTAATTTCGCAGCCGCTCTGGGACTTAAGGGCAAAAAAACTCTTCTTGTTGATATTGACCCCCAGGGCAACGCTACCAGCGGCGTCGGAGTTGACAAATCCGACCTGGAAATATCATCTTATGATGTTCTTATTAATGATACGCCCGTGAATGAGGCAATAATTAAGACAGAATTTAAAAATCTCGACCTGCTCCCTGCTAATATGAATCTCGCAGGGGCAGAACTTGAGCTTGCTGAGAGTGAAAACAGGTTTAAAGCGTTGAAAAAAGCGTTGGCTCCCGTTGTCATGGACTATGATTACATAATTATCGACTGCCCTCCCAGCCTCGGATTACTCAGTCTTAACGCTCTGACCGCTTCAGACACGCTGATTGTGCCGCTGCAATGCGAATATTATGCTCTTGAGGGGCTCAGTCAGCTTGTGAGCACAGTACGTTCAGTAAAACAGAACCATAATGAATATTTGGAGCTTGAGGGCATTGTTTTCACCATGCACGACAGCAGACTTAAGCTTAATCAGCAGGTAAGGAGCGAAGTGGACAGCTATTTCCCCAATAAAGCATATAAAACGCTGATTCCACGCAGCGTTAAGCTTGCGGAAGCTCCAAGTTTCGGCAAACCTGTTATGTATTATGAAAAATACTCAAAACCAAGCTTTGCATATAAAAAATTAGCAGATGAATTTTTGAAAAAACAGTAAGAGGTGAAATATGGCTAACAAGCAATCAGGTCTCGGCAAGGGACTTAAGGCGTTAATGCTGGAAAATTCCTCTGACAACATGACGTCAGAAAATAAATTGCCGATTAATGAAATTGTACCAAACAAGGACCAGCCCAGAAAAACCTTTGACCAAGGTGCTTTGCAGGAGCTGGCGGACAGTATTTCGCAGCACGGCGTATTACAGCCGCTGTTGGTAAGACCGCTCCCCGAGGGCGGATATCAGCTTGTTGCAGGCGAACGCCGCTGGAGAGCGTCAAAAATGGCAGGACTCAAAGAAGTTCCCGTTGTTATCAAAGAGCTTTCCGATGTAGAGACAATGGAGATTGCCATTATTGAAAATCTCCAGCGTGAAGACCTTAATCCTATTGAAGAGGCAGAGGGCTTGCAGGCGCTTATCGACCGCTGTGGATTTACTCAGGAGGATGTCGCTGTTTCAGTTGGTAAATCAAGATCAGCTATTGCTAATTCCCTGAGATTGCTGAAGCTTCCCCAGGAAGTGCGTGATATGACTAGAAACGGCGAAATAACCGCCGGCCATGCCAGAGCGCTTCTTGCTTTTGACAACGAGGCAATGATTTACGAAGCCGCACAGAATATAATCAAAAACAATTTGTCCGTTCGTGAGGTTGAACGGCTTGTAAAAATGACTGAAAAGCCCTCAAAAACAAGGACATCTTCCAGAAGGCGCGACTCCTTCTATGACGAGGTGGAGCTTTCCCTCACAGAGGTGCTGGGCAGAAAAGTCAAGGTTTATAACGGCAGAGGTAAGGGTACACTTGAAATAGAGTTTTATTCTGCCGAAGATTTAAAGGAAATTGCAAATAAGTTAGGAGAATAATTATGCTGGATATTAAATTTGTAAGGGAAAATCCCGAAATTGTAAAGGAAAATATTAAAAAGAAGTTTCAGGATAAAAAACTTCCGCTGGTTGACGAAGTAATCGCCCTTGACGAGGAGCGCAGAACAGTTATATCAAGAGCGGATGAGCTCAGAGCAAACAGAAACAGGCTCTCCAAGGAAATCGGAATGCTGATGAGCCAGGGCAAGAAAGAAGAGGGCATGGCAATCCGTGAGCAGGTAAACGCTCAGGCAAAGGAGCTTGAGGAGCTTGCGGCAAAGGAAAAGGAGCTTAACGAAAAAGTTACCGAAATAATGATGACTATTCCCAATATCATTGATGACACCGTGCCGATCGGAAAGGACGACAGTGAGAATGTTGAGGTTCAGAAATACGGCGAGCCGGTAGTTCCCGATTATGAGATACCGTATCACACCGATATTATGGAAAGCTTTGACGGAATTGATTTGGAATCCGCAGGCAGGGTGGCAGGAAACGGTTTCTACTATCTTATGGGCGATATCGCAAGGCTTCACAGCGCAGTAATAAGCTACGCCAGAGACTTTATGATTGACAGAGGCTTTACCTATGTGGTGCCGCCGTTTATGATCAGGTCAAATGTTGTTACCGGCGTTATGAGCTTTGAGGAAATGGACGCCATGATGTACAAGATTGAGGGCGAGGATCTGTACCTTATCGGCACCTCAGAGCACTCAATGATAGGCAAGTTTATTGATACAATCACTCCTGAATCAGAGCTTCCCAAGACTCTTACATCATACTCTCCCTGCTTCAGGAAGGAGAAGGGCGCTCACGGTATCGAGGAGCGAGGAGTATACCGCATCCATCAGTTTGAAAAGCAGGAAATGGTAGTTGTCTGCAAGCCGGAAGAATCAAGAATCTGGTTTGACAAGCTTTGGCAGAACACAGTTGATTTGTTCCGCACACTCGATATTCCTGTAAGAACGCTGGAGTGCTGTTCGGGCGACCTTGCCGACCTTAAGGTAAAATCCGTCGACGTTGAGGCATGGTCTCCAAGACAGAAGAAGTATTTTGAAGTAGGCTCATGCTCAAATCTTACCGACGCTCAGGCAAGACGCTTAAAAATAAGGATTAAGGGGGAAAACGGGAATTACCTTGCGCATACGCTTAACAACACAGTTGTGGCTCCGCCGAGAATGCTTATCGCTTTCCTTGAAAATAATCTTCAGGCAGACGGCAGCGTTCTTATTCCTAAGGCACTGCAAATGTATATGGGCGGCAAGGACAGAATTATTCCCAAAAAATAATGCTGATTGCGTTTATTATAATAGGTATACTGATTTTCGGAGTATTTGCTGTTGCGATATTCGACGGAGTGCTTAATTTCGGCAATATTGCAGGCATGGCACTGGGTGCAGTGTATGCCGGTCTGGGAGTGCTTATCGACAGGATTGACGGATTTGACCGTATTCTCTATGCGCTCCTTGCAGTTTGCGTGCTTCTGCTGATTGTGCTTAAAATGCGTGAAATATATGCCGCCGGCAAAACTACCGCCGGTGACGAAAAAGTCATTATCGTTCTTGGGTGCAGAGTTAAGGGCGACAAGCCCAGCCGAGCGCTTGTTAAGAGGACGGACGCCGCGTATAAATTTCTTTTAAGGAATCCCGACTCCGTAGCTATTTTGAGCGGAGGTCAAGGCAGGGACGAAAATATCTCTGAGGCAGAGTGTATGCAAAACCTCCTGTACGAAAGGGGCATACTTAAGGACAGACTTATTCTTGAGGACCGCTCTACCTCCACCGACGAGAACATAAAATTTTCCGTTGAGATAATGCAAAGTATCGGAGCGGAAAACCGTGTGGCGATTGCTACCTCCGATTATCATCAAAAACGAGCGGCGCTTATTTGCCGCAGATACGGTCTTAAAAGCTCTGTTATATCTTCAAAAACAAAACCGACGCTGCTGCCGACTTTCCTTTTAAGGGAAATTTTCGCCACAGCAAAGGAACATATGATTAAATAAAAAGGACGGCGCAGTGCCGTCCTTTTTTATGCAATTTATTATTAATTTTATCAAAAGTGTTACAGAAAAACACAAAATAATAGCCACAAGTCTATTAACCCACATATACGTATATTTCGTATGTAAAAATCTGACAAATACAATATATTGTATAATTTTTGATTTTGCTATTGACAGGCAACTAAATATTTGGTATCATATGTCTAAACGATTTAAGTGGTTGTAACTTTTTTGTAACAATTGGAGGGGTAAACATGAAAATCATCAAGCGCAACGGCTCAGAAGTCGATTTTGACATAAATAAGATTGTGGTTGCCGTATCAAAGGCAAATGCCGCTTGTAAAAAGGACGAACTTACCGACAGTCAGATACACGAGATTGCCGAGTACGTAGAATTTAAAACATCAAAGGCAAACCGTGCACTTTCCGTTGAGGAGATTCAGGATATTGTTGAAAATCAGATTATGGCTCAGGGTGCGTTTGATGTTGCAAGATTGTATGTAAAATACCGTTACAACCGTTCTCTTATAAGAAAGGCGAACACCACGGACAACCAGATTCTTTCGCTTATCGAGTGCAACAACGAAGAGGTTAAGCAGGAGAATTCCAACAAGAACCCCACTGTAAATTCAGTACAGCGTGATTACATGGCAGGCGAGGTATCAAAGGATATTACCAAGAGGATACTTCTGCCCCAGGATATCGTTGACGCTCACGAGGAAGGAATAATCCATTTTCACGACGCCGATTATTTTGCACAGCATATGCATAACTGTGATTTGGTAAATCTGGAGGATATGCTTCAAAACGGAACGGTTATTTCGGAAACTATGATTGAAAAGCCGCACAGCTTCTCAACAGCCTGCAATATTGCTACTCAGATTATCGCTCAGGTAGCGTCCAGCCAGTACGGCGGCCAGTCAATCTCCCTTGCTCATCTTGCGCCGTTTGTTCAGATAAGCAGGGAAAAGCTTCACAAAGAAGTTATAGAAGAGGCAAAGCAGTTTGGCTTTGAGATGAACGAGGAGCAGGTTTCACAGCTGACGGAAAAGAGACTGCGTGACGAGGTGCGCAAGGGCGTGCAGACAATTCAGTATCAGGTTGTAACACTGCTTACCACCAACGGCCAGGCGCCGTTTGTTACGGTATTTATGTATCTTAACGAGGCAAACAGCGAGCAGGAAAAGAAGGATCTTGCTCTTATTATTGAGGAAACTCTCAAGCAGAGAATCCAGGGCGTTAAAAACGAGGACGGAGTATGGATTACTCCTGCGTTTCCGAAGCTCATTTATGTTCTTGAGGAAGATAATATCAGGGACGATTCACCTTATTTCTACCTGACAGAGCTTGCCGCAAAGTGCACAGCCAAGAGAATGGTTCCCGATTATATCAGCGAAAAGGTTATGAAGGAACTTAAAGGCGACGTTTATACTTGTATGGGCTGCCGCAGCTTCCTGACTCCTGACAGATTTACTGATAACGGCATCGGCAATATTGCCAACGCAAAGAATTATAAAGAGGGCAAGCACAAGTATTACGGCAGATTCAACCAGGGTGTTGTAACTATCAACCTTGTTGACGTTGCATGCTCATCAGGCGGAGATATGACTAAGTTCTGGAAGATATTTGACGAGCGTCTTGAGCTCTGTCACAGAGCATTGCAGTGCCGCCACAACAGACTTATGGGCACGCTGAGCGACGCGGCTCCTATTCTTTGGCAGCACGGAGCGCTGGCAAGACTTAAAAAAGGCGAGAAGATTGATAAGCTGCTCTTTAACGGCTACTCAACAATCTCGCTGGGTTATGCCGGACTTTATGAATGTACAAAATATATGACCGGCAAATCCCATACCGACGAAGCCGGCAAGCCTTTTGCACTTAAGGTTATGCAGCATATGAACGACGCCTGCGCGAAGTGGAAGGAAGAGGAGAATATCGACTACAGTATTTACGGAACTCCCCTTGAATCCACCACATATAAATTCGCAAAATGTCTGCAAAAGCGTTTCGGAATTATTCCCGGCGTAACGGACAGAAATTATATCACAAATTCTTATCACGTTCATGTTTCCGAGAAGATCGACGCTTTCACAAAGCTTAAATTTGAAAGCGAGTTCCAGAAACTCTCACCGGGCGGAGCTATTTCATATGTTGAGGTTCCGAATATGCAGAACAATATTCCGGCAGTTTTGCAGGTAATGCGTTATATTTATGATAACATTATGTATGCAGAGCTTAACACAAAGTCGGACTACTGCCAGTGCTGTGGATATGACGGCGAGATTCAGATAGTGGAAAATGCTGACGGCAAACTTATCTGGAGATGCCCTAAGTGCGGCAACGAGGACCAGTCAAAAATGAATGTTGCCAGAAGAACCTGCGGATACATAGGCACGCAGTTCTGGAACCAGGGCAGAACTCAGGAGATAAAGGAAAGAGTTCTTCACTTATAAAAACTAAACGATAGGCTGTCGCTTGACAGCCTTATTCGTTCTTAAGAGGAATCGGTACTGATATGAATTACGGAGAAATTAAGAAAAACGATATAGCAAACGGCGAGGGCGTAAGGACGTCGCTTTTTGTTTCCGGGTGTCGCCATCACTGCAAAAACTGCTTTAATCAGAGTACCTGGGATTTTTGCTTTGGCAAGCCGTTTACGCAGGAAACGGCAGATGATATCATTGAGTCATGTCGACCGAGCTGGATAAACGGACTTTCGCTTTTAGGCGGCGAGCCCTTTGAACCGGAAAATCAAAAAGAGCTGCTTCAGTTATTAATCAGTTTTAAAGAACAGCTCTCTGACAAAACGGTGTGGTGCTATTCGGGATTTACCTATGAGGAGATTACCGGAGCCGAAGACTCCAGAGCTCATACCGATATCAGCGAAAAGATGCTCAGCCTTATTGATGTGCTGGTTGACGGAAGATTTGTGGAAGAGAAGAAGGATATCTCCCTGGTATTCAGAGGTTCATCAAATCAGCGTATAATTGACGTTAAAAAAACAATGGAAAATAATGAAATAATACTGTACTTAGAATAAGTACGAAAAAAGCACCGCCCAAACCTCGGTTTGGGCGGTGTTCTTTATTGTACTTTATAAGTTATTTAAAATTTAAGTTATCTTAAGCTGCCTTTAAAATCACAAAAGAAGAGCGAAAACATTATTATTTCCACAGTGCCTTGTAGATTTCAAGAACATCTTCTTTGCTGATTTCCTTGATTGTGTTTGACGGTGAGCCTGAAGACATAGCGTCGTCCGCCATTTTGTCCATCTGGCTGAAAAATTCATCCTTGTTGATGCCGTATTTTTCAAGAGACGGAATTTCGCAAATCTCGCAAAGCTCCAGACAGGCTTTGATGAATTTACGTGCGGCGGTTTTGTCATCGTCGTCATTATCAGCCTTGCCGATAGCATGTGCCAGGTCTGCAAAGCGGCTGTAAGCGCCGTCATAAACGTAGCTGAAACATTCGTACATCAGCATAGCGTTGCTGATTCCGTGGGGCACGTGAAACAGCGCGCCGATAGGTCTGCTCATTCCGTGAATGATTGTAACAGACGCATTGTTAAATGCAATGCCGGCTTCCAGTGCCGCCAGGGACATCTGCTCCCTTGCTTTGATATTCTGCCCCTCGTTATAGCATATCGGCAGGTATTTGAAAATACGCTTTACGGCAGAAAGGGCAAACTCGTCAGTAAGCGGCTGAGCCATACGTGAGGTGTACGCTTCAGCGGCGTGACACAGAGCATCAAGACCTGTTGCCGCAGTAACCGACTGGGGTGCAGTAAGAGTAAAGGCTGGATCGTCAATAGCAAGATTAGGCATAAGAACTGCTCCCTTAAGAAGCATTTTTATATCTGCCTGAGTGTTTGTAATAATAGTAAACTGAGTTGCCTCTGAGCCGGTGCCGCTGGTGGTGGGCACTGCAACCATAGGAGGTGTGGGCTTGTCGATAATTTTGCCGTAATAATCGTTAATGCAGCCGCCGTTTGATACCACTGCTCCGATAGCTTTCATGGCGTCAATAGGTGAGCCGCCGCCCAGAGCAATAAGAAAGTCGCAGCCGTTTGAACGGTAGCATTCAATCCCCTTTTCGATGATAATATCCGTCGGCTCGGAATTTACGCCGTCAAATATGCTGTAAATAATGCCGTGGCGGTCAAGTATCTCCGTTATCAGTTTGATGTTGCCCAGCCTTATCATAAATTCATCGGTGACTATCAGCGCCTTTTTGCCCATGGAGCTAAGCAGCTCACCGGCTTTTTCCAGCGCACCCTTGCCGTAAACGACCTTGCCCGGCATAATAAACTGATTTCCCATCTTCTCAACCTCTTTGCTAAATTTCAACTATATTTTAAACAATAAAAATGAAAAGTCAATAGATAAATAAATATATTATTAAAGCCGCCAAAATGAAATTCCGGCGGCTTAGATTTTTTGTTATAAATTATATTGTTTTACAAATTATTTTTACAGAAGACCGTCCCAGGTATCAACTTCCTTAGCCTTCATCTCTTCCTCGTCAAACCAGTGCTGAGTTACTGATTTGCTTTCGGTAAAGAAGCGGTAAGCGTCCTTGCCCAGGCAGTGAAGATCGCCGAAGAAGCTCTGCTTGTGACCGCTGAACGGAATGAATCCGACCGGAACAGGGATACCTACGTTGATGCCTACCTGACCGCCGTCCGTGTAGCGTGCAAACTGACGGGCATAGTAGCCGCTCTGAGTGTAGATTACGGAGCCGTTTGCGTAGGGGCTTGCGTTCATAATAGCGAGTCCCTCGTCAAAGTCCTTGCATCTCTTAATACAGAGTACAGGACCGAATACCTCGTCTCTGCCGATAGTCATATCCTCGGTTACATGGTCAAAGATTGTTGGACCTACGAAATAACCGTTTTCATAGCCTTCCGGCAGTTCGGGATTGCGTCCGTCAAGAACAAGAGTTGCGCCCTCGTCAATACCCTTTTGGATATCGGCAAGTACTTCCTTGTAATGCTTTTCATAAGTGATAGGTCCGAGACGGGTTGATTTGTCCCAAGCAGGACCGCAGTTTACAAGCTTTGCCTGCTCCTTAAGCTCGGCTACGAATTTGTCGGCAATGGATTCCTGAACAACACAGCAGGAGAGCGCCATACATCTCTGACCTGCGCAGCCGTAAGCGGAGTTGATGACACCGGCAACAGTTCTTTCCAGTGCGCAGTCCTCAAGAATGAGCGCATGGTTCTTAGCCTGGCAGAGCGCCTGGCATCTTTTGCCTGCCGCAGCGGCTTTCTGATAAATTTTAAGTCCGACGGGAGTTGAACCCACAAAGGTGATACCCTTAACATCGGGATGCTCAAGGATAGTGTTTATCTCATTTCTTGAGCAGGTCACAATGTTGATAACACCGTCGGGGATACCTGCTTCCTTATAAAGCTCACCGATTCTCATAGCTGTTCTCGGAGTAAGGGATGCCGCCTTGAGAACAAGAGTGTTTCCGCAGGCAACGCACACCGGAGCCATCCAGCCGAAAGGAATCATAGCAGGGAAATTAACCGGCACAATACCGGCAAAAACGCCTATGGGCTCGCGGTATTTAACAGTGTCAAATCCGGTGGAAGCGTCCATAAGACTTTCGCCCATCATTAATGACGGTGCCTGAGTTGCAAGCTCGGTTCCCTCCTGAGCCTTGCCCACGTCGCCCTGTGCCTCGCCCCAGGTCTTGCCGTTTTCCTCACAAACCAGCATTGTCAGCTCATCCATATGCTCAATCAAAAGTTCCCTGACCTTGTAGAGGATCTGAGTCCTTTTTCTTGCCGGGGTAGAGCTCCATCCCGGATACGCAGCCTTTGCCGCGGCGATTGCCTCCAGTACCTCGTCGTTTGTACAGCAGGGAGCCTGACCGGTAATCTCGCCGGTGGACGGATTGTGCAGGTCGTACCAGACGTCGGTTTTTGAGTCCTTAAACTCTCCGTTTACAAAATACTTGAGTTTTTCCATAAATTTTACCCCTTAAAAAATAATTTTACCCATTAACATTTTAGCATTATAAAGCCAACATTTCAATAGATATTTATTCACCTATAGCGACGCCGCTCATAAAATGGCATGAAGCGAAAATTTCTTAAAATCTAAGGTGATATTATGACAATGTCCGATATGAAAGAAAACCAGCGCGCCACCATAACAGATATTTCACGTGATTTTTGCCTGTCAAGAAGGCTTCTTGATCTTGGATTTATGGAGGGGCAGACGGTTTTGTGTACTAATATTGCGGCGGCAGGCTCGCCGCTGGCATATGAGCTCAGAGGCTGTAAAGTTGCGCTGCGCAAAAAGGACGCAGGCAGAATAGGGGTGGCAATGTGACTAATGAAAAAAGAGTTGTACTTATGGGCAACCCCAATGTGGGCAAGAGCACGGTGTTTAATGAGATAACCGGCTCCCACCAGCACACAGGCAACTGGACAGGAAAAACTGTGGACACGGCAAAGGGCAGATTTTACTATAAATTTATGAACTACGAACTGGTGGATCTGCCGGGTACATACAGCCTCCTTTCCTCCAGCGAGGAGGAGCGCCTTGCCCGTGATTACCTGTGCTTTGAAAAATATGACTGCGTTGTGTGTGTTGCCGACGCTACAAATCTGCTGCGTAATCTGAATCTTGTTCTTCAGGTCATTGAAGTTACGGATAAAGTTGTTTTGCTTTTGAATTTGTGCGACGAGGCGAAAAAGAAAAATATAACCGTCAACGCCGATGCGCTTTCTAAAATGCTTGGCATTCCCGTTGTTAAAGCCACCGCCAGAAGCGGAAAAGGCATAAACGAGCTTCTGGAAAAGGTACATCTTATATCAAACGGAGCTCTGACTGTCGAGCCGGCAACGCTTTTTTATCCCAACAGCGTTGAATCCGCCGTTCACCGTGTTAAAAGAGGACTAAAGGGAAATATTGACACGGATAAAAATCTGCGCTTTTTCGCCCTCAGGCTTTTGGAGGGGGACGAAAGTTTCAATAATTCATTTAAGCGGCATTTCGGCGCAGATATTTTTCAAAAGGGATTTATTAGGGGGAATCTTAATCCTGCCAAGCGAGAGCTTGAAAAGCTGGGTTACGGCGGCGAAAAATTTGCCGTGTGCATAACGACCGCAATATTCGAGCGTGCCGAAGATATGGCGCAGCAGACAGTTATGCGCCTGCCGTCAAAAAAAGAGCGAATGGAAAAGCGCCTTGATAAAATACTTATGGGCAGATACACCTCCATACCCGTAATGATTTTGCTTTTTGCGGTGGTGCTGTGGATAACCGTTGCCGGGTCAAATTATCCGTCGGAAATTTTAAGGGGCGTGTTTGATAATTTCGAGGTTTGGCTGGCGGATAAACTTGCAGCCGCCGGAGCGTCCGACACCTTTGTGAGCCTGTTTGTAAACGGAATTCTCAGGGTTTTGCTTTGGGTAATTGCGGTTATGCTGCCGCCAATGGCGATATTTTTCCCGCTTTTTGCCATTCTTGAGGATTTCGGAATACTGCCCAGAATCGCCTTTAATCTTGACGGCGCCTTTGAGCGCTGCGGTGCATGCGGCAAGCAGGCGCTGACTACTTGTATGGGCTATGGCTGTAATGCCGTGGGAGTAACCGGCAGCCGAATAATTGATTCTCCGCGTGAACGCCTTGTGGCGATAATCACCAATTCCCTGTCCCCGTGCAACGGCAGGTTTCCGCTGCTGATTGCAGTTATATCAATGTTCTTCAGCCAAAACAGCGTGGCGGCGGCGCTGATACTGCTGTGCTTTATGGGCGTGTCGATGCTTGCCACATTTGCTTCATCAAAACTGCTTACCTCCACCGTCCTCAAAGGAGTATCAAGTTCTTTTGTGCTGGAGCTTCCTCCTTACCGAAAACCGAAGATTTTGTCCCTTATCGGGGACACCGTCAGGGAAAAAATAATTTTTGTGCTGTTTCGTGCCGCCGCCGTTGCCGCTCCGGCAGGGCTTGTTATCTGGGTGCTGGCTAATGTCCGTGTGGGTTCCGCTACCCTGCTTTGCTATATCGCCGATATTCTTGAGCCGGCGGGCAGGTTTATCGGACTGGACGGAGTGATGCTTCTTGCCTTTATACTGGGATTTCCGGCAAATGAAATTGTTATTCCAATTGCCCTTATGGCGTATCTATCCACCGGCGAAATGAGTGATTACTCCTCCCTTGAAAGCCTGAAAACAATCCTGACCGATAACGGATGGACCTGGGTAACTGCGCTTTGTACCTGTATCTTTTCCATGTTTCATTTTCCGTGTTCCACAACTCTTCTCACAATATGGAAAGAAACTAAGAGCGTAAAATGGACTGCTCTGTCCGTAATTACACCACTGGTGTTTGGCGTAGTTATCTGTGCTGTTATCAGCCATGTTTTTAAATAGCGATATATTTTTCACGCAAAAAGAAAAACCGCGGCTTATAAACAAAGCCGCGGTTTTAAATTTTCTATTATATTGTCAGGAATTTTATTCTTATTTTTCGTCCTCTTCATCTTCATCGGGGAGCTGGTCAACTCCGCCGACCGCTTCCTTAAGACCGAGATCCTTTTTAATCATAGTGGTGGATACTCCGGGAGTACGGTCAAGGAAAACAAGCTCGCAGTAATCCTTGAGGTAATCGAACTTGTCGCTGCCTTTCCAGTCGCCGCCCATAACCACGGTGTCGATATGGTATTCCTTAACGTCGTCCAGCTTCTGCTCCCAGCATTTTTCAGGGATTACAAGGTCAACGTATCTGATTGCCTCAAGCATCTTCTTCCTGGTCTCATAGGTGTGATATGCTTTTTTGCCCTTGCTGGCATTGAACTCGTCAGTGGACAGAGCAACAACCAAATAATCGCCCATTGCCTTCGCTCTTTGCAAAAGACGGATGTGTCCGTAGTGCAAAAGGTCAAATGTTCCATAGGTTAAAATTCTTTTCATTTGTTTTCTCCTTTATATGAAATCAAATCTTTAATTACTTCTCCTGCGATTATGAGTCCCACCGTGGACGGAACGAATGCGATACTGGCAGGGACTCTCTTTTTGCCCTCGGCTGGACAGGTATTCTCCGGAAGTTTTACAGGCTCCTCCCTTGAATACACAACCTTGAGTTTTTTAATTCCTCGCTTTTTAAGCTCACGGCGCATAACTTTCGCCAGCGGACAGACTGAGGTTTTGTAAATATCATCCACCTCGAACCGGGTGGGGTCGAGCTTGTTGCCGGCGCCCATAGAGCTTATTGCCGGCACGCCGCATGCCTGAGCCTGAACTGCAAGCTGTATTTTACCCGACACGGAGTCGATGGCGTCAACCACGTAATCGTAAGCTGTAAAATCAAACATATTCGCAGTCTGTTCGGAAAAAAAGACGTCAAACGTTCTGATTTTTATATCCGGGTTTATGTCGAGCAGGCGATTTTTTGCCGCCTGTGTTTTTTTCATTCCGACGGTGCTGTGCAGAGCGATTATCTGCCTGTTTATGTTGGAGACGTCAACGGTGTCGTTGTCTATCAGATCAAGAGCTCCGACTCCCGACCTTGCCAGCGCCTCGGCTGTGTAGCCGCCGACTCCTCCCAGACCGAATACCGCCACACGGCAGCCCTTGAGCCGCTGCATAGCCGAATCCCCCAGCATCAGCCGCGTCCTTGAAAATTCATCGGACATAGTCCACTTCCTGTTATCTTAAAATTCTCTTGTAATAATAAAAGCATTATATCACATGCATCCGTTTATTACAATAGCCGACGGTATTACTGCTCTTCTCCCGTTTTAAGGTTAAATGTGAAGTTGTCGGTTTTTCCGTTTAGGCGGTAGTCAATGCTTATATTGTCACGGTCTGTAAATTCAGCGTTTATAATATCAGCCTTGGGTGCCGTTACCGTTTCTTTAAATATTTTCTTTTGCTCTTCGGTGTATCGTGAAACGTCGTCGGATACGAAAAGCAGATTGCCGCAAAGGCTGTTCACACGGGCGATTATTTTCCTTTGGCTCAGCGGCATTTTAATATTGTTGTCACGAAGCAGGAATACGTCGGGATCGTTTAGAAACGCTCTGCCGTCAAGATGCCTGCGAAATACCGTGTTCATCAGCGTGTGCTGAACCGATACGTCTTCTCTTGCAAGGGCGCTGTTTTTCCAGTTCAGACCCATGTCGGCTCCGATTCGGCAGAAATCCACCTTGCCGAAAGCAGGCGCCAGCGGAACTCCGCAGCCCAGAATTATTTTGTCGCCGCAGCATTCACGCAGAAAATCCATAGCGTCGCACATTATTTGACCGCGGCTCTTGTTGTGAATGGGAATAATGCAGCAGGCGTATAAAAAATCCAGCTTAACCATATCGTATCCCCATTTGTTCAGCACGGTGTCAAAAACTTTTCTGATATAAGCTCTTACTTCATTGTTGTATATGTCCAGAGCATAAAAACCGCCCCAGTTGTGGGAGGCGAAGTGTGCCTTGCCGTTTTTGTCACGGACAAGCCAGTCCTTGTGCCTCTTGTAGATATGCGATTTCGGTGTTACGGCAAAGGGTGCCAGCCACAGACCTGCTTTCATGCCGTTACGATGGATATTGTCGGCGATTACCTTCATTCCTTTGGGGAATTTTTTTTCGTCAGGCTCAAGCCAGTCGCCTACGGTGCGCTCGTAGCCGTCGTCTATCTGGAAGATGTCAACCTTTGTGTCAAGCTCTGATATGGCGTTGAGGTCACGCTCAACGATTTTCTCCGTCACGCCGGTGTAGTAATTATACCAGGTGGTGTAGCCGCACTGCCTGCTGACTTTGGGCTTTGCTATGCCCATAAGCTCGAAATATTTGTCAAAGGCTAAGTCGTAGCTGCCCTTGATTACGGCAAGGGACAGCGCCTTTTTGTCATCGTTAAATATAACTCCATCAAAATCCTTGGAGATGCGAATAAATCCGCCGTCGCAGTCAAAGGTGATTATCGTGTATCCGCTGCTTTCGTCCGTAGAGCCCAGCAGCAAAAGTTCGTCGCCGTTTCTTATGTATCCGTAGGAATAGCCGTAGAAAACGCCGCTTTTTTCGGGATAGTCATGGAATGTAAGGTCCCCGGCGCCCCATATACCTCTGGGGTTGAAGTTCTTTTTTTCAATGCCGAGAAATCTTGGCTCGAATTCATCCATTTTTTCATTAGGTCTGTATTCCCTGGTAACTGTCCAGCTCTGATAGCCGTTTGTAAAAATTCGGCTGCCGCCGTCAAATGTGTATGGAATTTTTATCTCAAAGTTAATGAATTCCACCCTTTTTTCAGGGCGCAGTATAAGAGTGAATATACCGTTATCGTTTGCAGATTCAACGGTAAAGTCCTCGTTTTTCGGGTTTGATGTGTGCTTTGTCAGACCGTTTAGCCTGTACGTAAAATTAAATCCGTATTTCATATTTTTACCCCTTAGCTTTTATAACATGATAGTAACACAATAGTAACACAGGTTATGACTTAATGCAACCTTGACACTTAATATTTGATATGATAAATTTATCAAAGGAGGATTAATATTATGCTTAAATTAATACCGCAGCCGATGAAAATCGAATACATAAGCCAAGAGAAATTCCCCCTTGAGCATATCAGCCTGGGTGAAAATCTCATCAGCCGTGTTGCGCAGGACGAGTTTTTAAAATTCTGCGGCATGCCGGGCGGCGATGCTAATATAATTTTTGAAACTGACAGTACGCTTCAGGAAGAAGCCTATGTCCTTGAAACCGGGCAGACGGTTAAGATAAAAGCCGCTTCAGCATCAGGACAGCTTTATGCCCTTGAAACCCTAAAGCAGATGATTTTTCAGAGCTCAGGGAGTCTTGAGCATGTCAGGATAGAGGATTCCCCAAAGTATAAACTCAGAGGATTTATGCTCGATTGCGGCAGATACATTTTTCCTGTCAGCGACATAAAGAAAATTATTCGCCGTATGGCGCTTCATAAGCTCAATCTTCTGCACCTGCATCTTACTGAGGACCAGGGTTGGCGTGTGGAAATAGACAAATATCCGCTTCTGACACAGATAGGCTCAATAAGGAAAAAGACTAATTTTGACCATAAAGTTCACGGCGGATATTATACCAAAGAACATATAAAAGAAATTGTAGAATATGCCCATGCGTTTGGAATAAAGGTTATGCCGGAATTTGACATACCCGGCCATTCCCGTGCCGCTATAGCGGCTTATAATGAGCTGACCTGTTTCCCGAGAAAACTGCCTGTGGCAGACCACTGGGGAGTGAAGCACGACGTGCTTTGCGTGGGCAAGGAAAGCACCATGAAGTTTGTGTATGACGTGCTTGACGAATTTTTTGAGATGTTCCCCGATGAGTATATTCATATCGGCGGCGACGAAGTGCCAAAGCACAGGTGGGACCTCTGCCCCAACTGCCGAAAAAAAAGAGACGAGCTGGGGCTCAAGGACAGCGACGCTCTGCAATTTTGGTTCATGAATCAGGTAAAGGACTACTGTAAGGCTCACGGCAAGCAGGCGTTTATGTGGAGCTGGGAGCTTGAGGACGCTTCAGACATTGATACTGATTTGGGCTTCACAAAGTGCGGCGAAATGGATACGGGCGACAGACCGTTTATCGATACTGCCACAAACGCTTATTATATTGACCTGCCTTACGGCTATGTCAGCCTTAAGGATTCAGCGGAGCATAAGGTCCTCAGCGGAAACTGCCTGGGAGTCGAGGGCACTCTGTGGACGGAGTATGTGCCCGATATGAAAAAGGCGGATCTGATGAGCTTCCCACGTACCGGCTGTATCAGCGAAACAGGCTGGCACGGCGAATGCGGCTGGAAAAACTTTTCACAAAAGCTTGAATTTTATTACAGTTTTCTTGATAAGAACAATATCGGATATGCAAAGCCGGCAAAGGCTAATCCAAAATTCCCTATGGATAAGCTCAGTATACTCTGGTTTGAGAGAAGACAGCTTGCCTGGGAGGGGCTGACAAATATCATTGAGGACAAAAAAATAGAGCGACTTGCAAAGAGCAACAAAAAAGGCTGTGATTAATCACAGCCTTTTTATTATTTGTTCTTATTTAGATTTCTTTTTGATTACAACTATTGCCGCCGCGGCGAAAGCAAGTGCCGACGCAGCGCAAACAGCGGCTGTATCTGCTCCTGTTGCGGGGGATTTGTCAGATTTGTTTGTGCCTGATGAAGAAGCCGCCGCTGTTGTCGTGGTATCAGAAACGGTTGTGGTTTCGGTAACGGTCGTTTCTTCCTGCGTGTTGTTGTCGTTATCTGCGCTAAGAGATATCAGCACATCTCTGTATGATACCAGCGCTATCATTGCTTCCTTGGTGGTGTATGCGTCGTCATCGCCGTCATAGGTGAAGATTCCTGTTTTTGAACCTTCAAAGGCGCAAAGCTCGTTGTAAATATCGTCGGGATTGCAGCAGTAATCACCGTCGGTATCCGAACTGCTGAGTATGTAGTCGCTGTGTGCCATAAGCGCAAGCGCTGTTGAATTTGCACTTGCCTGAGTGCCGTACTGAGGGTCAAAGCAGTATCCGCCGTCAGTCTTGTATGTGTCTATTACGCTGAGCGCGTCATCAGCTACAGCGTCGTATTTGTCAGTAAACATACGGGCAGCAGACAGCGCGGATAAAAAGTATGCGGTGTTGTCGCAGGAGTAGCCGTAGTAATCCACACCCTTGCCCATGGTGTAGTAATTATCTATATATGTATCGCAGACCTTTTCAAGAAAAGCCATGGCGTCTTCTGACTCGCAGATGGCAAGCGCCTTGGTAACCGCTCTGTAGTAGTTAGGATTTGTAAGCGGTACGGTGGGGTCCATTGACAAAAGCGTTTCCTCTATGTTGTAGCCGTAAAAATCCCTGGGATTTGCGCCTAAGTCGTTAAGAATAAGAATTACTGCGCCGTAGGTTGCAATGCTCTCGACGTAGGACGGTACGATTTTACCGTTGTTCTTTTCAAGATTTTCTTTAACATCATTTAAAAATCCGTCGGCGTATTTGTCAACATTCGCACCTGAGCCGGTTAGCATGTAAAAAGTAGAAGCGTCATCAACTTTGTAGGCGGCAACGTCCTGAGTTATAAACTCTACAGCCCCGTTTATCTGAGCCTTGACCTTTTCTGCGTCGGGAGCTTCAGCACCAAAAGCAGTGATGCTCGTGGTGAGAATGATACATATCACTGTAAGTACCGATAATAATTTTTTCATTTGTTTTTTCTCCTGTTAAAACGGCATTACGCCGTGTTTTTTATTTTCTAGCAAACGTAGCTGAAAGTGATGGCGTCGCCGTTTTTCAGCTTGTATTTCGCACAGCTTTTTGACGGCGAAACATTGTTGACTTTATATATCCAGCCGCTTTGGCTGCCGCAGTCCTTTTCGTCAATGTTGTTGATTCCTGCCACATACGTTCCGTAGCTGCTGCTGACAGCATTCAGCCGCACACCGTTTTTATCGCACGCTTCTTTTACTGCGTCATATGCCGTTGCGCCGTTTTTTAATGTTACGCTGTGGCTTCTTATAATGTATCCGTCGTCGGGCACAAAATCCTCGTGACCTGCTTTAAGGTCGTCCATGTTGCTGAGTATGACTTTGCATTCCACCGTAACAGTGCAGGTAATGTAAGAAGATGAGCTGGTCGTCGTCTTGGGTTTTGTCGTGCTTTTTGCGGTGCTGCTTTTAGCTGTGGTATTATTATTTTTTTCACTGCTTTTTTTGGTGGTGCCTGCGTCTGCTGAGGAGCTTTGCTTTTTAGCCGTGGTGGATGACGTCGTAGATTTTTCCTTATCGTTTTGAGCGACGATAGTATTTCCGCCGCCTTTGTCGCTGTCTGAGTTTTCCTCCTGTTTTGCAGAATCCTGACCGTTTTGGGCAGATTGTTCAGGATCGCGCTGTGCCAAAACAGCCGAAGTACTGTTTTCGGTATTGCTGACGCTGTCAGCCGAACATCCGAACAGTGTGAACGCAAATATGGCGCACAATAATAGAGTAATAATTTTTTTCATAAAAAAATCCCCTGCCAAGGGCAGGGGTTCAGCGGCGCCAAGACACGGCACCGTTTAGGATTCATTAATCCATCGCTTTCCCACTTGCCCAAAAGCTGAATTTGATAGGTGAAACATCTGTCACCTTTGACGGCAGGTCTCCCGGCTTGAGATTAGTATATCCTTTACGATATACATACACCCGCGCCTTCTCAGTTTCCCAATGGCAATGCGGATGTACGGGTATTCCCTCATCTGATACGGTAATGGCGGTTGTCCGGGATTCTCACCCGGTTCCCTTTTAATCACGTGGCTTGCCACGCAAACCGTCTGTTGTATTTTACATTAGATAAAATAAGAAGTCAATCAGTTTTTGTAGATTTCTTCCTTAAGAATTCCTATATATGGCAAATTTCTGTAATACTGGTCATAGTCAAGACCGTAGCCCACAACAAATGCGTTTGGCACGTCTATGCCGATATAGTCGGCGTAGATGTCCACCTCTCTCCTGGATGGTTTGTCCAGCAGTGTAACAACGGCGATGGACTCGGGATTTCTCTTTGAGAGCATGTCATGGATATGCTTGAGAGTTTTGCCGGTGTCCAAAATATCCTCAACCAGCAGTACGTCAAAACCTGTCAAATCATCGCTTATATCTTTTATTATCTCGATTTTTCCGCTGGATACCGTGCTGCTTCCGTAGCTTGATGCCTGAACGAAATCAATATGGCACGGCAGGTCAATGTGCCTTGAAAGGTCTGTAAGAAAATAAATTGAGCCTTTCAAAACGCCTACGATGAGCAGCTTTTTTCCGGCATAGTCACGGGTGATTTTTTCGCCCAGCTTTTTTGTAACCTCTGCCAGCTCTTCCTCGGTGACAAGTATTTTTTCAATATCGTTGTGCATATCTTCTCCTCCGTGATGCCTTGGGGCATAAATCCTGTGCATTAGATTATAACACACAGAATATTCTATGTAAACAAAACAACTGATAAAATTCAAATATTTACGACAAAAACTTTCCGTAAAATTATATAAAAAAGCCCCTAAAAAGGGGCTTTAAAGTTATTTTACAAATTCCTCGGCAACAGCCGCAATATTGTCAGCACAAAGACCGAACTGTTTAAGAAGGTCAACGGCAGGTCCGCTGTGACCGAACTCGTCGTTTACGCCGATACGCTTAACGGGAGTCGGGCATTTTTCGCTCAGAGCGGAGCATACCGCTTCGCCGAGACCGCCTATGATATTGTGTTCCTCAACAGTGATTACTTTTCCTGTCTTTTTGGCTGAGGCGATAACCAGCTCTTCGTCAAGGGGTTTAATGGTTGCCATGTTGATGATTTCGGCGCTGATTCCTTTTTGTGCCAGCATCTCTCCTGCCTTGATGGCTTCGGCTACCATAAGACCATTTGCGATAATCGTTACGTCGCTGCCCTCGCTTACAAGCTCGCCCTTACCTATTTCAAATTTATAATCGTCGTCATGAAATACGTCTACTGCAAGTCTGCCGAATCTGAGATAAACGGGACCCTCGTATTTGTAAGCCGCTTTTACAGCCTGCTTTGCCTCAACATCGTCAGCGGGGCAGATAACTACCATTCCCGGGATTGAGCGCATAAGCGCAAAATCCTCGCAGCACTGGTGTGATGCGCCGTCTTCACCGACGGAGATTCCGGCGTGTGTAGCGCCGATTTTAACATTAAGGTGAGGGTATCCCACCGTGTTTCTAACCTGTTCAAAGGCTCTGCCGGCTGCAAACATTGCAAAGCTTGAGGCAAACGGAACAAGTCCCATGGTGCTGAGTCCGGCGGCAACGCAAATCATATTTGCCTCGGCAATGCCGCAGTTGATATGGCGTTCGGGAAATGCCTTTTTGAAGATGCCGGTTTTTGTAGCCGCTGACAGGTCGGCGTCAAGTACCACAAGATTGTCGGCGCCCTCCTGAGCAAGCTCTTTAAGAGCATTACCATAGCTTTCACGTGTAGCTATCTTCTTGATATCCGCCATAATCACACCTCCTCAATCTCGGCAAGCTTTGCCTTCAGTTCGTCCATAGCGATTTTATATTCTTCGTCATTTGGAGCCTTGCCGTGCCAGTCAACCTGGTTCTCCATATAGGAAACGCCCTTGCCCTTAACAGTTTTCATTACTATTGCAAAAGGCTTTTTGCTGGCGTGGAAAGCATCAAATGCTTTTTCAAGCTCGTCAAAATCATTGCCGTCTACGGTGATAACGTCAAAGCCGAAAGCCTTGAGTTTTTCGTCCACAGGCTCGGCGCTCATTACGTCCTCGCAGGCGCCGTCTATTTGAAGACCGTTGCAGTCAATGATAACGCAGAAATTGTCAAGCTTATACTGATTGGCAAACATCATTGCCTCCCATACCTGACCTTCTTCAATTTCACCGTCGCCCAGCAGGGTGTATACTCGTATTTTGTCGTTGCCTATGTACTTGGCGCCCTTTGCCATTCCGGCGGCGGCGCTGATACCCTGACCCAGCGAACCGGTTGACATATCAATGCCGGGAACCGTGTTCATATTCGGGTGACCCTGAAGATATGAATCAATGTGGCGCAGGGTAGGCAGATCCTCTACCGGGAAAAATCCCTTGTATGCAAGCGCACTGTAAAGACCCGGTGCGCAGTGACCCTTTGACAGCACAAATCTGTCCCTTTCAGGGGATTTGGGATTCTTCGGGTCGACATTCATTTCCCTGAAATAGAGATAGGCGAACAAATCGGCGGCGGAAAGACTGCCGCCCGGATGACCGGCTTTTGCACCGTGGGTGCTCTCGATTATTCCCATTCTGATTTTAACAGCGTAGGAGGAGAGCATTTTTTTTGTTTCCTTATTCATAGTCACATACTCCTGTGAATTAATTTTAGTCAATTTGAGTGTAGAAGGTGTCAAGAACAGTCTGCATCAGCATATCCTCGTCGGGATAAAATTCCGCGTATACCACGTCGGCATACTGGGTGTTGGTGCTGGGTTTCATCTCGCCTTCAATGGTTATTGTTTCAAAGTCCAGAGTGTTCTTTGAAACCAGCAGAGCCGCAAGATAAGTTGCGTCCGACAGCGAAATATTAGTTGTGCTGTATTCAGATGCTGTGTTATAAAGCTGGCTTACGATGCTGAAATCGTTCATTACCGCCGGTGCAAGCTGAGCGGCAAACGCCTTGATGTACTGCACCTGCCTTGCTGTTCTGTTCAGCGAAGCGTTGATTGTGTCCATATCTCTCGTTCTGACGTAGTTTTCTGCCGGGATATCCTCACCGATATGGATTTTATCGCCCTTTTTGATACCGAATTCGTCAAAATCGAAGAGTGATTCAACAACTACACCGCCCACTGCGTCATTAATCGGGTCAATGCCGTTAAGGTCAAGGGCAAAGTATTTGCTGATCGGAACATCATAAAGAATTCGGCTCAGCGACGTGGTGACGTTGGTCGCCGAGGTGTCCGTTCCGTTGCCGTAAGCGTAGCTCAGACAGAGCTGCATAGTCTCGTTCCTTAAGAAAATGTCGTTTTCGGAATAAAGGTCGACCTCCACCATAGTGTCACGGGGAACGGCAATTGCGGTAACTTCGCCTGTAGAGGTGTCAACAGCCGCAACAATATTGGCGTCAGCCTGTCCTGCCGTGCCCGATGTTGAGCCCTCGTCGTCAATATTTCGCTTATCAACGCCGATAAAGGCAATAGCAACGATATCGTCATTATACACATATTCATGGCCGTTGTATGATATTTTTTCCTCATAGTCTGTCTGGGTGGTGACGTTTGTCAGATTGTTTTTTCCTTGGTTCTGGAGGAAAAGAACAGTTCCCACAACAGCAATTATAAGAATAAGAATGATTGCCAAAAAGGCAATAGCTATTTTTGCCGCAACAGGCAGGCTTTTTTTGTTCTTTTTCTTCTTTTTCCCGGAATGGGAAGAGTGCAACGAGTGGTGCGAATGGTGGGAATGGTGCGAATGAGAGTGCGAGCCGGAGCTGCGATGACGGTGGGAGGAGCTGTGATAATACTGCTTCTCACGCATTTTAAAATCATCGGCAGTTATCGGGCTGCTGCTTCCAGCCGGTTTTGAACTTTCGGCAGGGGACTCTGTGTTCCCGTCTTTCAGAGGATTCGCATTCTCCGCCTCAGGTGCCGCAATGTCAATGGGAAGTTCCTCATTGTCAAAGTTGTCTAAATTTGGATCAATTGGTTTTTTCATCTTTTGTCAATACTCCGCATACTAAATATCTGCTGCTGTCCTGATTTGTAATACAGGTTGATAGAATTACTATTTTGCTGGTTTCGTTTATCTCAGTGTCAAGCTGAGTTCTGACGTTCTTTAGCGTTGAATCAGGATTCATAATTTCCTCCTGAAATTCAGTCAGCACTGCCGTGTCAGCAAAATTAAAGGAATTCATAATATGCCGGTCGTCATATTTGAAAGCGGAAATGATTTGATATGTCAGCTTTCTGCCCGGCAGATAAATATAAAAGTAAGGATTCGAGTCAAAAAATTCCTGGTCCTCAAAGCGGTGCAGAGTGGTAAACATCGAGTCGCCGTAGCCGTTGTGGCCGTAAATTAAGGTTATCGGGTCGTTAAAAGTTTTGCCGTTTACCATCTCGGTATATATTGCGCCGCTGGCTGACCAGCTTTTGTCCTCAGCGCTGTGTTTAAGATAAAATTCGTCGTTTACTGCGTTTTGAACTATCGGGTAGTCAACGTTTGTTCCGTCAACTTTAATCCACGCATATATTTCATCATTTTTTGCCTGGAGAGAGGAAAAATCTATGGGATTGTCAACCAGCCCCTGGGGAGAGGTGGTCTGCTCTTTAGTGGTGGTTTGGGAGGTTTCCGGCGGCTGATTTACCATATTATTGTAAATCTGTGTGCCGAAATAGATACCGCAGAATACCGCCACGAATACTATTATAAATATCAGTATCAGCTTTGCCGGATTTTTCTTCTTTTCCTGATTGTTTTCTTCCTGCTGGTTAAAATTATTGCTTTCGTTCAAAGTATATCACCCTGATAATTTTGCCTTAGACTAAAAAGGACCTGTTCACCAAACGGCAAACAGGTTCTTTTAATTGTTTACTGAATTATTTTGCAGATCTCTTCTTGGTTGCTGCAAGAACTGCGATGCCTGCGCAAGCAACAGCAACACTTCCTGCTACGAGAGTTGTTGAGATACCTGTTGCAGGAGCCTTTGATGAATCATTGGCTTTTGTTGTATCAACCTGAACAGCTGTTGTTCCGTCGCCGAAATCAACGAGTGCGTTAACGGTAACCTCACCGTTGTCCCAATCCTCGTTGGCAGCTGCACTGATGAAGTTGATTGTCAGTGAACCGTCAGCGTTGTTAACAACTGTGTAGTCGGTGCTTTCTGTAAGTCCGAGCTTCTGGAGGTTGTGCTCCCAACCAATGAGAGTTCCTTCGCCGACATATCTGAATGTAACTGACTGAACGCTGGTACCGCTTACGGTATATGTGATGTCTGTTACAGTTACAACACCGTTTACCATAAGAGTGGGAGCGTTGTCAACTGCTGTTGTGGCTGTAGGACTATTAACTGTGTCAGCAGCCATTGCAGGTACAACAGAAAGTGCGAAAACAGAAACCGTCATAATTGCAGCAAGTACAACTGATAATAACTTTTTCATAGATAATACACCCCTAAAAAATTTAGTTAAATATAAAATTACACAATAATTATGGTATGATTATATCACTTAAGGCGGATTTTGTAAAGACTTTTTTAAAATATTTTATATTAAAGAAGGCAGTGTTTGGCTTGTTACACAACCTGTTGTGTTTTAGCTGAAATTTATATCAGCATTTTGAGTAATTAGTGCAGAAAAAATTAGGTGAGCATTGCTTTTCCGGTGCACAGCTCATAATATCTGCCCTTTAAAGCCAGCAGGGCGTCGTGATCGCCTCGCTCGATGATCTCGCCGTGCTCAAGTACCATAATGGCGTTTGAATTTCTTACGGTGGACAGCCTGTGAGCAATAACAAATACAGTTCTGCCAATCATCAGCCGATCCATTCCGTGCTCGATGTGCATTTCTGTTCTTGTGTCGATTGAAGAGGTTGCCTCGTCGAGAATCATAACAGGCGGGTCGGCAACCGCCGCTCTGGCTATGGCGAGAAGCTGCCGCTGTCCCTGGGACAAGTTGCCGCCGTCGCCGGTAATCTTTGTGTTGTAGCCGTCGGGGAGCCTCCTTATAAATGAGTGAGCCGAGGCAAGCTTGGCGGCTTCGATACATTCTTCGTCAGTTGCGTCCAGTCTGCCGTACCTGATATTGTCCATTATTGTGCCGGTAAACATATGCGTATCCTGAAGCACAATAGCAAGACTTTTTCTCAAATCATCTTTTTTGATACGCTTGATGTCGATTCCGTCATACGTTATTGAGCCCTCCTGAATATCGTAAAAACGGTTGATCAGGTTGGTTATTGTGGTTTTGCCTGCGCCCGTCGAGCCTACAAAGGCAATTTTTTGTCCCGGCTTAGCATAAAGGTTTATGTTTTTGAGTACCTGCTTTTCGGGAACATAACTGAAATTGACGTTTTCAAACACTACTTTGCCCTCAACGGGAATCTTCTTGTCATCGTCTATCCAGTACCATTTCTTACCCTCGGCAGTTTTTTTCTCTTTGATAGTGACTGTTCCGTCGTCAACTTCTTTATCCATCGCCATGATTTCAAACACTCTTTCAGCGCCGGCAAGAGCGGAGAAGATATTGTTCATTTGGTTCATGATCTGGTCAATGGGCTGTCTGAACTGTTTTGTATAGCTGAGGAAGGTGAAGAAAGTTCCTATTCCCAGGGAGTTAGTGACAACAAGCATTCCGCCCGCCAGAGTAATGGTGGCGTAAAGGGCGTTGTTGATGCCCGTTGAGCAGGGCCCCATTATTCCTGAGTAGAAATTTGCTTTGGTGGCAACATCTCGGTAGCCTGAGTTGAGCTTGTCAAAGTCACTCATAGCCTGATCTTCGTGGTTGAAGACCTTAACGACCTTCATGCCCTCAATGGTTTCCTCGATATTGCCGTTCATGTTGCCCAGCGCTTCCTGCTGTGAGCGGAAATATTTTCTTGTGTGCTTTGCTATGTTCAGAGAATTGATTATCATAACCACAAGGAAACAAAGCGCCACGAGAAAGAGCTGCCACTTGAGCACAATCATCATGGTAACAATGCTGATAAATGAAAAGATAGACGCCACAAACTGAATTATGGTCTGCTCCAGCATAAGCTGGATGTTATCCACATCGTTGGTAAAGCGGCTCATTATTTCGCCGTGGGTTTTTGAGTCAAAATATCTCAGCGGAAGAGTCTGTAAATGATTAAAAAGCTCTTTTCTTATTAAATTTGTTGTTTTGTACGCCACGGTCACCATTATCCTTGACTGAAGGAAAGTAAAAACAGCGGCGCCGATATAAAAAGCGGAGACGATAACAAGATTTGTTATGAGCTGCTTGACGCCCTCGGTGGCGAAATTGCCGGCTTTTATAGCCGCCTCCACGTCATCAAGTATCGGCTTGAGCCAGTAAGATGCGCCGGTTTGGCATACGGTGCTGAGAACAAGCATTATAAGCACAACGATTAGCAGTAACTTGTTTTTGCCGATATATTCAAGAATTTGCAGCAAAGTTTTTTTTGCGTTTTTAGGCTTTTGCATTGCTGCTGATTTTCCGCGCGGTCCCATCTGTGGCATTATTCAAGCACCCCCTTTTTCTGAGTGTTGCATATCTCCTGATAAATCTCGTTTTCTGCCAGAAGTTCCTGATGAGTGCCGATGCCCTTTATCAAGCCGTCGTCAACAACAAGAATCTTGTCAGCATCCTGAACGGAGGATATTCTCTGGGCGATGATAAATACGGTGGTGTCCTTGAGGTCGCCGTAAAAGCTCTCCCTGATTTTTGCTTCGGTAGCTGTGTCCACGGCGCTGGTAGAGTCGTCGAGAATCAAGATTTTAGGATGCTTGATTATTGCTCTTGCGATACAAAGCCTCTGTTTCTGACCGCCCGAGAGATTGAGTCCCCCCTGAGCAAGGAATGTGTCGTAACCGTCAGGCTGTGAGCGTATGAAATCGTCCGCCTGAGCGCATTTGCAGGCTGCAATTACCTCTTCGTCGGTGGCGTCGCTTTTTCCCCAGCGGATATTTTCCCTAATGGTTCCTGTGAAAAGCACGTTCTTCTGCAAAACCACGCCAACCATATCACGCAGTGCTGTCAGGTCGTACTTTCTTACGTCCACTCCGTCTATCAGTACTTCGCCTTCGGTAACGTCGTAAAGTCTTGGTATAAGATTTACAAGGCTTGATTTACCGCAGCCGGTTCCGCCGACAATGCCGATAATTTCTCCCGGTTGGGCAGTAAATGATATGTTTTCAAGGATATTGTCGCCGGTGCCCTCAGGGGAGTATTTGAAGGATACGTTTTTGAACTCTACCTTGCCCTTTCTTTCATCAGGTGACGGAATGTATGCGTTTTCAGGATTTGTGATATCAATCTTTGTGTCGAGTACTTCCACAACTCGGTCGCCGCATGCCTTTGCCCTTGTAAGCTGCAAGAAGAACATGGATACCATCATTATATTCATCAGCACCTGCATGATGTATGATGCAAGTACAGAAATTTCGCCCACGTCCATAAGTCCGTCTGCGGCGTCCATCGCTCCGTTATAATAGATATAGACTATTACAACATTCATCATCAGCATCAGGATGGGCATGATTGTTACAACCAGTCCTGCCGCCTTGGAGCCCTGCCTTGCCAGGTCGTCGGAAGCGTTGCGGAATTTTTCCTTTTCCCTGTCCTCACGGACAAACGCCTTTACAACACGTATACCGATGAGGTTTTCCTGAACTACTCTGTTTACATTATCTATTTTTTTCTGCATTTTCTGAAACATGGGGAAACCGAATTTCAGTATAAGCAAAACGATAATCAGAATTATCGGCAGCATGATAACAAGTATCAGTGAAAGCCTCCAGTTAATGGAAAAGGCAAAAACTGCGGATACTATCAGAAGAGCAGGGGCACGTACCAGCATGCGAAGACACATCATAACAGTGTTTTGAAGCATTGTTACGTCGTTGGTCATTCTGGTGGTAAGAGATGCGGTGGAGTAGTGGTCGATGTTTCTGAAAGAAAAATCGTTTATCTTGGCAAACAGGTCTTTCCTCAGCCGATAGGAGAATTTTTGGCTGACAACCGAAGAGCTTTTCATAGTGGCGAGTCCGCCGGCAAGTCCCAGCACGGCAAGAAAAAACATGAATATACCTATTTTAATAACGAAGGAGCGTGTGCTTTCGGGAGAAGCCGAAGTACGCACTGTTTCATATACCGTATTTGCAAGGGACGGCAGCGCCAGCTCGCATATCGCCTCAATTATCATACCTGAGGCGCTGATAAGCGCAAGCCCCCACAGACCTTTCATATATTTGGACAGTTTTTTTATCAATTCTGTTCACCTCTGCTGAAATCCCGCGCCTCAAAAAGCCGCGGGAATAGTTACTTAAAATTAAATATTGTCTTGTCTGCTTATTTTAACACACGCCCCCTGAAAGTCAAGATAATGATTGTAAACAATGCGTTAATGTGGTAAAATAATAAGCCAAAGTGAGGAACGCATATGGATTTATATGATTTAGGAACAATAAAAAGAATACTTGCCGCCCACGGCTTCACATTTTCCAAGGCGCTGGGGCAGAATTTTCTGATTAACCCCGATGTCTGCCCGAATATGGCGGAACAGCTCAACGCTGACAGGGACACCGCAGTTATTGAAATCGGCCCCGGTATCGGCGTGCTTACAAAGGAGCTTTGCAAGCGTGCGGGCAAGGTGCTGGCGGTGGAGCTTGACAAAAGGCTTTTGCCGGTGCTGGCGGAAACTCTGGCTGAATTTGATAATCTTGAAATTATAAACGCCGATGTTATGAAGCTTGATTTGAACCGCCTGATTGAGGAAAAATTCAGCGGCTTCAGATCTGTTAAAGTATGCGCCAACCTTCCTTATTATATAACCTCGCCGGTGATTATGAACCTGCTGGAAAGCAGGCTGAATATTGACGAGATAGTGGTTATGGTCCAGAAGGAAGCAGGCGAGAGGCTCTGTGCACAGGTGGGCACACGCAATGCCGGAGCGGTAACGGCGGCGGTTAATTACTATGCCGACAGCGAGATACTTTTTAATGTTGGCAGGGAATGCTTTATGCCCAGCCCCAAGGTGGACAGCGTTGTTATCAGGCTTAAGATAAGAAAAGAAAGTAAATATACCGTCTGTGACGAAAAGCTGTTTTTCACCGTGATAAAATGTGCCTTTTCCCGCAGGAGGAAAACTGCTCTCAACAGTATTTCAGGTACTATGGGAGTTGACAAGAACGTGCTGACCAATATATTTGACGAGCTTGAGATTGACAGGAATATCCGTGCGGAAAATCTCACCATGGACGATTTCGTTAGGATAACAGAAAAGCTCAGCGAGGTTTAATACTCTTTTAAATATATGACTTGATACGTAAATTGAAATCGGAGAACCTTATAAAAGGTCCTCCGATTTTTCGTTATATTATATGTTATATTATATGTTATATTATATATTGTATTGTTAAATACACTGCCGTGGCATTTTGATTTGATACGGCTTAGCTTATGACAAGTCAGCGGCGGCTTTTCGAGCGTTGAGTTTTTCGAGAAAAGACGCTGTGGCTTTTTTCGATTCATTCAGTCCGCTTTTTATGAACCCGTGGTCCCCGTGCACCTCAATCATCGTGCAGTTTTCGTACCGTTCACGTGCCTTGCGTGAATAATCAATATCCACCAGCGTGTCCTCAATGCCGTGAATTATCAAGACAGGCTTTTGAAATGTGCAAATTTCATCATACGGGTCAAGCGACGCTGCGTCATCGGCATACTTTCGGCTGAGTTTTACATTAATTGCATAGAATGTGTCAGGTATGTTTTCAGGGTCAAAGCGTGCCGTTATCATATGTCCTCTTCTGGCGTCGTCGGGAATACAAAGTGCCGGATAATACAGGAAAAGCGCCTCAATATCCGCTTCTCTCTGTGCCGCTGTCAGAGCGCTGACAAGTCCTCCCTGACTGCACCCTGCCAGAGAAATGTGATTTTCGTCAGTGAGCGGAAGAGTTTTTACGTAATCGATAAGATCCATTAAGTTCTCTGCCTCGGTAAGCACGCTCATACCGGTGCTCTTTCCTGAGCTGATGCCGCTTCCTGACATGCAGAAATCATAAAGTACCGCTATGTATCCTTGGTCTGTAAAAGGTTTGGCGTAAGGTGACGTTATGAGCATATTGCTTGCAAAGCCGTGGTTGATTATTACAGTACGCACCGGGTGCGACAGCCGCTGAGGAATCAGTATTACGCCTCTTAGTCTGTTGGAGCGGCTTGGAATTGAAAATGGTTTAATTTTCATGGTTTGCATCACTTCTTTTCCATCTCCGATAAAGGAGAGATTTTAAACAGTCCTGCTCCGTGGGGGGCGACTACGGCGTTAAAGCTGTTTTTGAAGCACCCTGCCTCTTTGCTGTTCCAGATATCGTATATGCTGTACTGCTCGTCGGGCATTAGTATATCGCAAAGGTCAAGGCGTATGGTCTTTTCGCTGTCTGAGGTGTTAAACAGGGCGGCATATTTGCATTTCTTTCCGTTTGATACCCAGATTATTTTGCCTTTGCCGTTCTTTTCTTCCCTAAGGTACTGGCGAGCGCCTCGGGATTCACGGTGCATTTTGAGGTATTCGCTGTTTGTCATCAGAGAAAGTGTCCAGTCATCGTTTTCAGGCATGTTGCCGCCCATAATAAGCGGACTGCCGAAAATTCCCCAAAGGCTCATCATTGTAAGCTGTTCCGGTATCGTAAACTGAGTCATGCGGTTTTGCGGTCCGTGGCACACTCCGTTTTTTGACAGCCTGCCCAGCGGCAGCATGTCGCAGTCGGGATAACTGCCGGGGCGCACATATTCCTGCCAGTTTTTGCAGCGGGTGAACATATCGTGAAGCTTGTCCCAGCGGTCCCAAAAATCACCTGTAATGCGCCACATATTTGCGTTTTGGCTCAGATGGCGGGCGTTTTCAACTCCTGCCGGACCGGGGGAAAGGGACAGAACCATATCTCTGCCGCAGTTGTTGATTGCACGGCGTATCATCTCGATTTCATAATCGGCGGAATAAGGCTTGTCCCACTGACGAAACTCGGTGACGCATATGTCGTCGCATTTGATAAAGTCCACGCCCCAGGAGGCGTAAAGCTCAAAAATTGAATTGTAATAATCCTGTGCGGCGGCGCAGTTTTTCATTCCGTACATATCCGTGTTCCAGGAGCATACGGAGAAATGGTGTGCCGCTTGGCGTGCGGTGAAGGGGCTGTTTTTTATCGGCGTGTCGGCATGGACTACCTGGCGTGGGATGCCCCTCATAATATGTATGCCGAATTTTAATCCCAGAGAGTGGCAGTAATCGGCAATGGGCTTGAATCCCTTGCCGCCGGCAGAGCTGGGGAAGCGGTTTTCAGCCGGTATAAGCCTGCCGTATTCATCCATACACAGGGGATAAAAATTGTTGTAGTCGTTGTTTTTTGCCATCGGCTCATACCACTGAATGTCACAAACGATGTATTCCCAGCCGCTGTCCTTAAGATATTTTGCCATGTAATCGGCGTTCTCTTTTAATTGTTTTTCCGTTACTCCGGCTCCGAAGCAGTCCCAGCTGTTCCAGCCCAGAGGCGGTGATTTTAAAACTGACTTTTTCATAATCATTTACCGTTCTTTTGTATTTGAGCTTATTGTACAATTTTGAAATGTACGTGTCAACAGATTTGAACGATTGTAAGTAATATGTAAAATAAAAAACTGCCTGCGCCAAAGCAGACAGTCTTGATTTATAATGGTTATTTATTCTTTGTTTTGCTCAGCCTGCTGTTCGGCAAGCTTTTTCTCCAGCTTGCGCTGAGCTCTCTTCTTCTTTGCCTTGTAGCTGAGGAGCTTGTCCAAATGCTCATCAGGCGTCAAGCAGGTTCCCAGAGTAACGGTCTTGCGGGCATATATGCCGTGGAAATCAGAGCCGCCGGTCATCAAAAGTTTGTGCTCCTTGCAGATTCCTGCGAGTCTTTCAATATCCTCGTCCCCTGCCGACGGATGCCAAACCTCGATGCCGTCAATTCCGGCTTCGATATACTTGTCTATCTCGTCAAAATTATCGTACATAACAGGGTGAGCCAGCACGGCTATGCCGCCGGCGTTATGTATCTCTTCTATTACGTCGTTATATTCCGGATATTTTACAGGAGCCAGGAGATTTGTCTGACTCTCACGGGAGAACAGCGCATCATAAAGATCACCGAAAATTTTGTCAGTATATCCTGCGTCCATCAGCGCATGCATAATATGCTGCTTGAACAGATTTGTGGAGCCTGACGCGTGACTGATAATGAAATCATTTGATACCGGAAAACGAGCCGCAACTTTGAGCATCATTATCTGACCGGCTCTTTTTCTTGCCACTGAGGTTCGCTTGCAAAGTCCCTCCAGCCTGTCCGGTGTTTCAGCAAGATAGCAAAGGAGGTGAACCTTTTTGCCTGCCTGGCTGTCGATAGCTGACAGCTCCACTCCCGGAATAACGTTTACTCCGTATCTCTTGCCTATTACCTTGCCACGCACGGTGCCGGCAAGGCAGTCATGGTCGGTTATGGCAATGGTATCTATTCCGCTTTTCTGAGCAATTACAATCAAATCTTCAATTCCGACTGAACCGTCGCTTAATTTAGTATGACAATGCAGGTCCGCTGCCATAACGCAACTCCTTTCAATAACAGTAAAATCTAAGTATATTTTAAGACAAAAAACAGTGAGCTGTTGCTCACTGTTTTAGCCAACATTTCCCTCGATTACTATAATATCACTAAAAAATAAATTTTTCAAGGACATTTTAAGACATATTTCCATAAAATAGTTTAAATCTGTACTTTTTACTGAATCATGGCGGATAGTTTCCTGCTTAGCAGACTTATAGGCAGCCCGACTACATTAAAATAATCACCGTCGATTTTTTCCACAAACAGCGAGCCCCTGCCCTGAATTGCGTATGCGCCTGCTTTGTCCAGTGATTCACCCAGCGCGATATATTCGTTTATTTCCCTGTCGCTAAGCTCAAAGAAAGTGACCTTTGTTTCAGCGCAGAATGTTGTCTGCGAGTCCGGGGTTATTATTGTCACGCCTGTGAACACACTGTGAGTTTTGCCGCTGAGGAGTTTGAGCATTTCAAATGCTTCATTTTCGTCAGCGGGTTTGCCCAGTATTTTTCCGCCGACAGCCACTACGGTGTCCGCTCCGATAATTGTGTCCGTGCCGTTTTTCAGCGGCTGAGCCTTGATGGCGGAAAGATATTTTACCGCCTCATCGGGAATGATGCCGTCCGGCAGTGTTTCGTCAACATTTGCGCTTTTAATGATGAAATCTTTTGTTATAACGGAGAGAAGCTCTTTTCTCCTGGGGGATTTTGATGCGAGTATAAGCATGGTATACCTCTTTTCTTATTTTGCCGCTCTGTAGCTGAGTCCTCTTGTGAATTTAAAATCAGGGGAGCTTTGGTTTTCAAAAATATTTATTACGTGCTCCACCTCTTTCTGGCTCTCGGTGGTGAACATGAAATGGGCAAAATCCGTTTTGACATCGCTCATTTTGTCTGACAGACAAAGGGGCACGCTGTTGAGAATTTCAACGCAGGGAAAGTCCGAGCAGATAACAGGAAATTCCAAGCCCTTTCTGTCCGTAAGCACGCAGTTTCTTTTGTTTTTGCAGTGACCCACGCTCTCCTTTACAGGGCAGTTTCTTGTCAGCATCAGCGGCAGCCTGCCGTAAACGATAACGCCCGTGTTATCGGCATTGATTCGGTTTGACTGATTAAGCGTAAGCTCAAAGGACAGTATGGGATTGTCGATAAGTCCTGCGCTTTCGCTGTTGAAAATATTGAGCCCGAAATCACCGAATACCTCAAATCCCAGCTCCTTTGCCAGCAGGTATGAGCCGTAGTTGCCGCAAAGTGCTTTCGATATTCCTGCTTTTTTTAGTTTGTCAAGCCTTTTTCTTATATCATTTTCCGTGCCAAACAAGCCTCTCGGCAGTACCACTCCCGCTCTGTTGTCAATGAAATCTTCAAGGGTGCTGTCAATGGGGATAAAGACGTGGGCAAACGGATGCTTGTCGGGTATCTGATTTGCATCCCTGAAAGACGCTGTGTAATACGGTTTGCAGTTTTTTTCTTTATATGATTTTGCCTCAAAGGGTTTAGCGTTTATGGTTATAGGTGACGTTTTCTGAAGTTCCTCAACAGCTTTTCGCCTCAAATCGTTTATTTTTGAAGCCGGAAGAATCAGTCCGTCGTCGAGTTCTATGTCTATTTCCCCTGCATAAAACGGCGTTCCGCCCAGCTTTGACAGCCGAGCTCTTACGCTTTCTGCGGTCATAGGCTTGTTGACGGCGGTTTCGGGAATATCCGTTGCAACCTCTGCCGTTTTTCCTGCCGCCGAAACGGTGAGAGAACACTGCTCTCCTTTTTTGCAGCGGAATTTCATATCCGCCGCAATTACAGGAACCTCACGCTCGTAATTCTTGGCGATTTTTTTCAGTACATTTTCGGCAGATATCACGTCTTCTTTTTGACGTGTGCCGAACATCTCCCTGCCTCTTTTCCCCGTCAGGTATCCGTCGGTAAATCCGCTTCGCGAAAATACCGAGCGAAGCAGGTATTCGTCATCATCGCTGTAGGCGGATTCAATCGCTTTTTTCACAGCGGCAACGGCGGCGCTGACGTATTCGGGTCTTTTCATCCTGCCCTCAATTTTAAGTGAAGTTACACCGTCAAGCTTGTTAAGATGGCGGATAAGGCTCAGATCCTTAAGGGACAGCGCACATTCGTTTCTGTCACCCTTGGCAGTAAACGGCAGGCGGCAGGGCTGAGCGCACAGACCTCTGTTGCCGCTGCGTGAGCCGAGGATGCTGGACAGATAGCACTGCCCCGATACCGACATGCACAAAGCGCCGTGAACAAAAAGCTCCAGCTCCATATCCGTGCTGTTTTTCATTTCGATTATTTCGTCAAGAGTCATTTCCCTGGGCAGGACGATTCTGTCAAAGCCGAGGCTTTTGGCAAATCTTGCTCCGGCAGGAGTCATTATGCTCATCTGGGTGGAGGCATGAAGCCTTGCTTCGGGGAAATGCTCGCGTATCATTTTGGCAAGCCCTGTATCCTGAATTATAAAAGCGTCTACTCCGGCAAGAAGTGCGTCCCTGACAGCGTTGTAAGCGTCCTGCATCTCCCTGTCGGAAATAAGAATATTTATGGCGAGGTAGACCTTCACCATCCTGTTGTGGCAGTATTCCACCGCCTTTTTCAGTTCTTCATTATCAAAATTGCCGGCATTGCGTCGGGCGTTAAACAGCTTACCGCCCAGGTAAACCGCGTTAGCACCGCTTCGCACACCGGCAATCAGTGACTCCATGCTTCCGGCAGGAGCCAAAATCTCAAATTTCATATTACTTATTTGTTAAGCCTTTCCCTTAAATCGGATATCTCACGGTTGAGCCTTTCAACCTCACGCCTTGCAACCTCAACTTCCATTTTTGCCCTTGCGCTTTCCTCAAGATAATCCTTTATCTGTACTCTGAGATTATCTGCGGAGGCTGAAGCTTTTTTGCAGGCGTCGGCTTCGTCCAGCGCAACCAAAACAGCCGCCTGAGTTATTGAGAGCGACGGATTAGAGTTGCAGATAGAACGGATCTCGTTGCTTATTTCTTCCGCCAGCGCTTCAACGTACTGGGGATCGTCCTCTGTAACGATGGTGTATGACGCACCGCCTATTTTTACATGAACTTTGTTTTTATTCATAGCTTATTACACCTTTACGTAGTATATAATCATAAAATCGACATATTTTTACTTATTTAGTATAACAACAAAATATTAAGTTGTCAATGTGAATAAATGCTCCTATTGTAAATTATTTTCAAAAATTAAGTGTAAAATTCATGAACAAAAAAGATGTAAAAAAACAGCAAAAAAATGAAAAGCAAAAACCCTCAGGCAATGCTTGATTTTAGAGCAGGTTGCCTAAGGGTATTTATCAGTTGTTGTGATTTATGGCGGGAATATCAGTATTTTTTAAGCTGGTCCTCGTCGAAGTCCTCAAGGAATTCGTCGTAGGTGCCCTTGCGGTCAAGAATTGTATTGCCGGAAATCTCGATTATCCTGTTTGCCACTGTTTGTACAAACTGGTGGTCGTGGGAGGTAAAGAGGATAGTTTCCGGATAACGGATAAGACCGTTGTTAAGAGCGGTGATGGATTCCAAATCGAGATGGTTGGTGGGCTCGTCGAGAATAAGGACGTTAGCGCCGGAAAGCATCATCTTGCACAGCATACAGCGCACACGCTCGCCGCCGGACAGCACGTTTGCCTTTTTCAGCGCCTCGTCGCCGGAGAAGAGCATTCTGCCGAGCCAGCCGCGGATATCCGCCTCAAGGGTGTAGGTGGTGTACTGCCTGAGCCAGTCCACAAGCGTCAGGTCAACGCCGTCAAAATACTTGCTGTTGTCGCTGGGGAAATAGCTCTGGCTGGTGGTAACACCCCATTTGAAAGAGCCCTCGTCAGGCTCAAGCTCGCCCATTATTATTTTAAACAGCGTGGTTTTTGCTACTACGTCGGAGCCTACAAAAGCTACCTTTTCTCTTGGATGGATAACAAATGAGATATCGTCAAGCACCTTTCTGTCACCGATGGTTTTAGTCAGGTGGTCAACTCTCAGCAAATCGTTGCCGCATTCCCTGTCAGGCTTGAAATCAACATACGGAAATCTCCTGCTTGATACAGGCATCTCTATCATCTCCAGAGCGTCAAGCTGCTTTTTACGGCTGGTTGCCTGCTTGGACTTGGCGGCATTGGCGGAGAATCGCTGGATAAATTCCTGAAGCTCTTTGATCTTCTGCTCATTCTTTTTGTTCTGGTCCCTTGCCTGTCTCTGGCGCATCTGGGTGTATTCGTACCAGAAATCGTAGTTTCCGGTGTAAAGCTGAATCTTGCCGAAATCCACGTCGCATATGTGGGTGCATACCTTGTTGAGAAAATGCCTGTCGTGGGATACCACGATAACGGTGTTTTCAAAATCCAGCAGGAAATTCTCCAGCCAGCGGATAGCCGACAGGTCCAGGTGGTTGGTAGGCTCGTCCAGCAGCAGGATGTCCGGATTGCCGAAAAGCGCCTGGGCAAGCAGTACCTTGACTTTCAGGTCGGAGGGAAGCTCCGCCATTTTCATATAATGATACTCGTCGGAAACGCCCAGCTTGTTAAGCATGAAAGCGGCGTCTGATTCAGCGTTCCAGCCGTCCATATCGGCAAATTCCGCCTCAAGCTCGCCTGCCTTGATTCCGTCCTCCTCGGTAAAGTCCTCTTTCATATAAAGAGCGTCCTTTTCCTCCATGACCTCAATGAGCCTTGGATTGCCCATCAGCACGGTGCGGATAACCTCGTATTCATCGTAAGCAAAGTGGTCCTGCTTCAAAACGGAAAGCCTCTCGCCGGGAGTGATAAACACTTCACCCTTCTGGGGATCGAGATCACCGGAGAGCACTTTGAGAAAGGTGGATTTTCCGGCGCCGTTTGCGCCGATTATACCGTAGCAGTTACCGGCGGAAAATGTTACGTTTACCCTTTCAAAAAGGGTTCTGCCCCCGAACTGAACGGTAACGTTGTTTGCCTGAATCATGATTCAGCCTCCTTAGTCACATTAAGACTTCTAAAATAACGGGTATATGATACTACATTAAATATGTAAAAACAAGTCAAAGTTGATTTTATTTAAAAAATATATTATAATGTTATAACTGTTGCGGCAGTAAAACGTTATTTTAAACCTACGGAGGTGCAGCCTGTGGAAATAAAAATTTCACCGTCAATGCTGGCGTCTGACTACGCCAATCTTCAGACGGAGCTTGAAAAATGCGAAAAAGGCGGAGCGGATCTTATTCATCTTGACGTTATGGACGGTCACTTTGTTCCGAATATTTCTATCGGTGCGCCTGTGATTGCCGCTATGAAAAAGGTGTGCACGGTGCCTTTCGACGTTCATCTTATGATATCCGACCCGTATTCATATATTGACGATTTTGTTAAGGCGGGCGCCGATATAATCTCTTTTCATATCGAGTCCGATTCCGATACGGACAAGACTATAGATAAAATACTCAGCGCCGGGTGCAAGGCTGCGCTGGCAGTAAAGCCCGCAACGCCTGTGGAGGAAGTATATCCTTATCTTGACAGGCTCTCAATGGTGCTCGTTATGACAGTGGAGCCGGGCTTCGGCGGTCAGAGCTTTATGCACAGCACCATGCCGAAAATCAGACAGCTTCGCGAAAAATGCCCTGACATTGACATACAGGTGGACGGCGGTATAAATACTGATACGGTAAGCGTTGCCGGAGAGGCAGGCGCCAATGTTTTTGTCGCAGGCTCAGCCGTTTTCAAAAGCGAAGACCCTGCTATGATGATCAAAACGCTAAAAACTAACGCACGCCGGTGATTTTATGAAAAAGAAACGCTTTTACAATAACAAAAAGCGAAACGAAAAGTGGACCGAGCCTCAAAGGGGCAGAAAAATTGACTTTGCCGACAAATATATAAACGCCGGCAGCGGTTCAGATAAATATGATAAAAAGCGCAAAAAAGAGAGAAAGCTGTTTTTCGGTCCGGAAAAACGCCGTACCGCCGCAAAAATTCTGATAACTGCGGTGGGATGCTTTTTGATTATGAGCATAGGCTATACGGTTATGGACCTGTATATGGAGCGAAATTCAATGCCCCTTACCCAGGATACGGGCGACTCAACGGCAGATATCAGCGACGTAAGTCTTCATCTTAAAAGTATGCGAGCAGAATCTCTTGTTATGGACTCGGGCGTTATGCTGGACGCAGTTATTGACGACGTGACTGACAGCGGATATACGTCAGTGACCTTTGATTTAAAAAGGGATGACGGTACTATAGGCTATGACAGCGGACTTGCCACTGTAGACGTGTACGGAGCTGAATCTTCCGCCGCCGCCGATATGAGCGGTTCGGTCAGTACGCTTTTGGCAAATGATATTTTGCCCGTTGGCAGAATATCCTGTTATAAGGACAATATTGCGGCAGCAGGCGACCTGACTGCCGGAATAAAAATGGACGGCGAGCTTTATACCGACAGCGACGGCAATTCATACCTGAATCCTGACAGCGCCACGGTCTATAACTACATCAAGGGTATAATCGAGGAAGCCGCCGGATTTGGCATAACTGTGTTTGTGCTTGATAACTGCGAGCTCCCTGAGGATATAGCTGAGGGTTATAACGACGGCTTTGACGCTCTTGCCAATAAGCTTTATAACGATTTCGGCAGTGAAATTAAGCTACTAAAAAGCGTCAATGTTTCCGTTGACGGCGAGGATGATGAGGCTATTCAGTCCGAATGGCAGGAAAAGACTGCTGATATCAGCGGCAAGGACGTTATATTCAACGTCAGCGCAAAGGACACAAAAGCGGTAAAGGCATTTTTGGACCGGCAGGAAAATATAAATTATATTTTATCCGAATAAACACAAAAGTGTTATGTAAAGGGTGATTTTATGATGAAAAGAATCAGCGCCGTTTTAATTTCGGTGATATGCGCAGTGGTGCTTTTGGCGCCGGTAAGTGCGTTTGCACAGGACGAAGCTCCCGAGCTTGTATCCATAAGCTTCAAAAATGCCGAGATTGACGGGAAATTTGACCCGGATGTTCTTGAATACGGGCTTATTCTTGATGACAACGAGTCGTCCCCCACGCTGGAAAGCTACAGTATTAACGGCAAGGCAGATATTTTTATTACTTATACATATGATGAAACAAATCATCAGACAGGACTGACTGTTACTCTGCAATATGACTGGGGAAGCACCATATATAATTTCTCCTACAAGAATGTCCAGAAATACAGCAAAAACAGCAACAACCTACTGACTGCCATTTACTGCACCTACGGCGAACTTTCACCTGCTCTTAACGACGAGGAAACGGAGTATAAGCTTTATATCCCCTCTGATATTACTGAACTGACGATTACTCCGGTAACAAGTGATATCCAGGCATTCTGCGCTCCGGTGGAGCTGACTCTCAATAACAAGCAGGCGCCTAAAATAACTCTTACCTGCACCGCTTCCGACGGCAGCGAGAGGGAGTATCATTTGAGTATAAAACGAGTTGACAAAACCACCAGCCAGGTTAAGGCAGAAATGGCTCAGCCGGGCTACACCTCATTTGTGGACGGCACAAGATTTTACCAGAAGCCGGAATTTGTAATTGCAGTATGCGCCGCTGCGGCAGGTATTATACTGATTACGGCTTTGTTTGTAATAACAAGGCGCATTGCGGTCAATCCTTATGATATGGAGGAGCAGCCGTTCTTTAGCGAAGAAGATTAAACTGTTTGGGCTGATTCATATCGACCCCTGAATTACGGTAAGCAAAATGATACAAAGGGGAGTGAACTATGAAGCTTGAAGAAATGCAGATAGAGGAGATTGCTCAAGAAATAATCTCTCTTTATCACGAGAAAAAATATTCACAGATAAAAGAAATATTTTCAGAAATGAATCCTACCGACGTAGCCGGGCTTTTCGAGGAGTTTGCTCCTGAAAGACAGGTGCTGTTTTTCAGACTTCTCCCCAAGGAAGAGGCGGCGGAAACGTTTGTTGAGCTTGATAACGATACCCAGGAAGCTATAATCAGAGCGTTTTCCGATACGGAGCTGCGAGAGGTTCTTGACGAGCTTTACCTTGACGATACGGTTGATATTATCGAGGAGATGCCCGCCACAATCGTAAAGAGAATCTTAAAGAATACCGACGCCCATACCAGGGATATGATAAATACGCTTCTGAAATATCCAGAGGACAGCGCCGGTTCAATCATGACGCCGGAGTTTGTTGACCTCAAGCGTAATAATACGGTGGAGGATGCGATAAAGCGCATACGCCGTACCGGTGTGGACAAGGAAACTATTTATACTTGTTACGTTACAGATGAGTCCAGGCATTTGATAGGTGTTATCACCGTCAAGGAACTGCTTTTGCACGACAATGATGACAGGATAGAGGACCTTATGGAAGAAAAGGTCATCTATATAAACACCCATGACGACCAGGAAAAGGCGGCGGACCTGCTTATCAAATACGATTTTCTGGCGCTGCCCGTTGTTGATATGGAAAACAGGCTTGTGGGTATCATCACCGTTGACGACGCCATGGACGTTTTGCAGGACGAGAACACCGAGGATATCCAGAAGATGAACGCTATCGTTCCCAACGAGAAGCCGTATCTTAAAATGAGCGTTTTTGAAACCTGGAAATCAAGGATAATGTGGCTGATGTTCCTTATGGTAAGCGCCACCTTTACCAGCCTGATTTTAAACGCTTTTGAAAACAAACTTTCCGCAATGATTGTTCTCACGTCTTTTATCCCCATGCTTACAGGTACCAGCGGTAATGCCGGCGGTCAGGCAAGCGCCGTAATAATCCGTGCCATATCCCTTAAGGAGATAAATTATAAGGATATCTTCAAGGTAATGTGGAAGGAATTTCGTGTGGGACTTGTGTGCGGTCTTACGCTGGCGGCGGTCAATTTCGTCAAGATATGGCTCATTGACAGGTCGCTTTTTGGCATGGACGGTATCACGATAAAGGTTGACCTTGTAATAAGCCTTACCCTTGTTATAGAAATAATTTTTGCCAAAATGGTAGGCTGTGCTTTCCCGATTATCGCCAAAAAGCTTAAGTTTGACCCGGCGGTAATCTCGTCACCATTTATCACCACAGTTATGGACGCGCTTTCACTGCTTGTTTATTTTTGGCTTGCCACCGCAATACTTCATATATAAAAACATTATAATATGTTGAATATTCTGGCGTGCTTTTGCCGCCAAATGCAAAAAACCGCAGACGAATCGCTGTTCGTATCTGCGGTTTTCATTTTTTAATTTGTATTTACGGGCTCAAAGAATATCGTTATACAGTTGTGAGTGTCGTCGCAGCTGTAGCCTGCCTTGTCGGTGTCAATCTCCGAATAAAACGGGTCGCAGGATTTCATAATTATATAAATGCCGCCCTTGTCAAAAAGCTGGCTAAGGGCATTTTCATACACGTCAGCATCGGAGAATTTAAACTGGACTGCAAAAGTTTTGTCCTCGATGGATTCGGAGATTTTCGACCTTAAATCCAGCGGGTCATATTCTTCAAAGCAAAGCCCCTCCCTTACAAAGTAGTTGTCTTTTGCCGTGCTTTTTATGCATTCATAGAGCGGGTCAGGGGTATGCGTCAGCTCTATTTCAGCGCTGTTCATCAGAAAGTATGTGTAGCTTACGTATTTGTCCCGGTCGGTGTTGTCATATCCGTCGCCCCAGGTGGCGTCGGAAAGGTAAATCTCTCCGTCAATAACTATTGCGTTCCATGCGTGACCGGAATCACCGTCGGGCGTCTTGGCATTTCCGCATACGGTAATAGCGTCTATTCCGGCGGCATTTAGCAGGTACTGGTAAGCCTTTGCATATCCCAGGCACACTGCGCTGTTGTCGATAAAAACGCCCTCTATGGTGGAGATTTTTACATTGTCTTCAATATTTTCAAGCTCATCTCTGGCGTAACTTGTGTTAAGCGTAATATAATCAAATATTTTCAGCGCTTTTTCATATTCGCTTGCGGAAGAATCAATCTTTGACATAATTGTGCTGACCCGTGATTCAATCTGCGTCTGTATCTCGCTGATGCGACTTTTTGAATAAGAATATTCGAAGGTCAGCCGCCCGCTTTGGGAAAATGTGCAGTCGCCCTTTGACCAAAAGATTTCCGGATGCTCGCTGAGAACCAGCCCCACAAGTTCAAATATCCTTTGTGGCTCTATGTCCTGATAAATATTTACCGATGATTTGCAGTTTTTCAGTCCGTCGTATATTATATCAAGCGCTTTTTTCTCGTCTTCTGTCAGAGTTGAGTTTATTTTTTCGGTCAGGCTTGCGGTTTCAGAGGTGTTACGCTGAGCACTTTTGTAAACTGTGCTTGTGGATTCCTCCTGATAGGAGGCAAAGTTTTTTATTCGCTCAACCAGCATGCCGCCTCCTGTAAGCTGGGTTACGGATGTAATAACTACCGCCAAAACAGCGGCAAGAGCAATAACGAATTTTAGAAATTTTTTCAAATCTTCACCTCGGTCATATACGACAAATGATAAATATAGTATATCATTTTTTTGCGCCAATAACAAAAAACATAATATAAATTATAAATTATTTGTGTTGTTTATTTATAGATAATTTGTATGTGATATGATACAATATATTGAATTTATATTTTGTAAAAATATGAAAGGAAGTGCGATTTTGATTAAGCTAATCGCTACCGATCTTGACGGTACTCTGATGTCGCCCGATCATCTGACGGTAACTCCCAGAACGGTCAGCGCTCTGAAAGCAGCTCACGACAAAGGTGTTCGCATAGCCATCGCTACAGGCAGACCCATGGCGCTGGTGGATAATGTTATAAACCAGGTGCCCTTTGTCGACTATATAATTTATTCCAACGGGGCATGCGTCTATGACCGAAACAGCAACGAAATTATATATTCAAAGCTTATTGATAATAAAACGTCAGTAAGGATTATAAATTTTCTGCTTCAAAGCAAAGTGTTTTTTGAGATATATGTAAACGGCAGATCATATTACCAGCTTGGCACGGAGGATCTGTTTGGAGATACGGAATTCCCCAAGGAATTTATCAGCGAGGTGATAAAGACCATGACGGGATGTGTAAGCCTTGAGGAATTTCTAAACGGAAGAGGCGTAGAGAAAATAACGCTCTATTCAGTTAAACCCAATGACCAGGACATGTTCAGAACTGAGCTTGAGTCAAGCGGTCTTGCAGTTGCGTCAAGCTTCCCCGGTAATGTGGAGGCAACTGCACTTGAAGCCGACAAGGGCGAGGCGCTCAGCGGTATATGCAAAACGCTGGGGATAACCTCAGGGGAGTGTATGAGCTTCGGCGACGCAGGAAACGATATCCCCATGCTTAGGTTTGCCGGATATTCCTTTGCTATGGGTAACGGCACCGAGGAGTGCCGCCGCGCGGCTAAATATACCGCTCTGTCAAATGCTCAGGACGGGCTTGCGACTGCGGTTGAGGAATATGTTTTGCAGGGGAATGTGTAATTTCTATAATTTATAGTATTGCAAGATAAATGACAATTTAGTATTATATAAAGTAATTTATATATAATTATTTACTAAGTAATTATTTTAGTATCCGCAGTAAAATAAAACTGCGAAAATTACAGTACGGAGAGGATAATATGACAGAAAAAACAGACTTGTCACAGTTGCAGCCTGTGCTCGATGAGCTTGCCAAAACAAAGGGTTCGCTCATTACGATTTTGCAAAAAACTCAGGATATATACGGCTATCTGCCAAAGGACGCGATAATCCGTATCAGCGAGGAAACGGGTATCGCCGAAAGCGAAATAATGGGAGTTGCCACCTTTTACACCCAGTTTAGGCTTGCTCCCGTGGGCAAATATCTCATCATGCTTTGCCAGGGAACAGCCTGCCATGTAAATTCCAGTGAGCTCATTCTCCAGACTATCAAGGATGAGCTGGGCATTGACGACGGGGAGACCACTCCTGACGGACTTTTTTCCCTTAAGTGCGTTGCGTGTCTGGGATGTTGTTCGCTGTCACCCGTTATGATGATTAACGAGAATACATACGGCTCGCTGACCCCTGAAAAAACTAAAAAAATACTCAAAGAGCTTAGGGAGGCGGAGTGATGAGCAATATGAAGATTGTTGTAGGTGAGGGCTCCTGCGGAATAGCGGCAGGTGCGGAAAAAGTCAGACAGGCTCTGCTTAAGCAGGAGCTGGGCGGCGCACACGTAACTATTGCCGGCTGTGTCGGCATGTGCTATCTTGAGCCCATTGTTGATATTTATGAAGAGGACGGCACGCTGAAAAGACTTGTGCGTGTTACTGAAAACGACGCCGCCCAAATAGCGCAATACGCTGTTACAGGAGACGAAAGCGCGATAAAAGAACTGCTTGTGTCCGACGAGGATAAGGAATTCCTTGAAAAGCAGACCCGTATCGCTCTGAGAAGATGCGGAATTATCAACCCGGAGGACATTGATGATTTTGTTGCCGCTGACGGCTACACAGCGCTTAAAAAAGTTGTGTGCGAAATGACTCCCCAGGAAGTTATTGAAGTTATCAAGACCTCAGGACTTGCCGGCAGAGGCGGTGCGGGATTCCCCACATGGTTTAAGTGGAATGCGGCGAGAGAGGCACAGGGCGACGAAAAATACCTGATATGCAATGCCGACGAGGGCGACCCCGGCGCATTTATGGACCGTGCGGTAATTGAATCCGACCCCCATAATCTGATTGAGGGCATGCTTATCGGCGCATATGCAATCGGCGCAAAGAACGCTGTTGTTTACGTAAGAGCGGAATATCCCCTGGCAATCAAGAGACTTGAAAAGGCGATTGAACAGGCAACTGCGGCAGGATTTTTGGGTGATAACATTTTCGGCACGGATTTTTCATGCCGTATAACCATTAAGGCAGGCGCCGGAGCATTTGTATGCGGTGAGGAAACTGCGCTGATTGAGTCCTTAGAGGGACACAGGGGTATGCCGAGGCTTAAGCCTCCGTTCCCTGCACAGAGCGGTTACTGGCGCAAGCCGTCAAATATAAATAACGTTGAGACCTTTGCCAACGTCAGCTGGATTATAAATAACGGCGGCGAGGCGTTTGCCGCAATGGGCACCGAGGGTTCAAAGGGCACTAAGGTGTTTGCCGTTACCGGAAAGGTAAAGCGCAGCGGACTTGTTGAGATACCTATGGGCAAAACTCTCCGTGATGTTATTTTCGATATCGGCGGCGGAATGAAAGGCGACAGAAAATTCAAAGCCGTTCAGATGGGCGGACCCTCAGGCGGCTGTATACCTGCAAGTCTTATTGATACGGTTATTGACTATAAGGCGCTGGGCGCTACCGGAGCTATCATGGGCTCAGGCGGAATGGTAGTTATGGACGAGGGCACCTGCATGGTGGGCATGGCAAAATTCTTCCTTGACTTTACGGCAAAGGAGAGCTGCGGCAAATGTATTCACTGCCGTATCGGCACCACCAGAATGCTGGAGATTCTTACAAGAATAACCAACGGCAACGGAAAGCCCGGCGATGTTGAGCTTCTTGAGGAGCTTTGCTACGGTATCAAGGACGGAGCTTTGTGCGGACTGGGGCAGACTGCGCCTAACCCCGTTTTGACCACATTAAAGTATTTTAAGGATGAGTACATAGCTCATATTGAGAATAAGACCTGCCCTGCCGGCGAATGTTCGGCGCTTATCAGCTATTCCATTGACGCAGACGCCTGCCGTGGATGCACCCTCTGCGCAAGGAACTGCCCTGTAAACGCAATCAGCGGCGAGGTCAAGAAACCACATGTGATAGACGCTGAAAAATGTATCAAGTGCGGCAAGTGCCTTGAGTCTTGCAAATTCGGCGCAGTAATAAGAAAGTAAGGAGGAGCAGAAAAATGGAAATGGTAAATCTTACAATAAACGGAAAAGAAATTACTGCTCCTGCTGGCAGTACAATACTGGAAGCGGCAAGGAGCAACGGCATATATATCCCCACCCTGTGCTATGACGAGGCGGTGGAGATTTACGGCGCCTGCGGCCTTTGCGTGGTTGAGGCTCAGGGAGTGCCGAAGCTTCTGCGCTCCTGCTCGTCAAAGGTTTCCGAGGGTATGGTAATCAATACCGAAAGCGAAAGAGTCGTTAAGTCAAGAAAAATCGCCATGGAGCTGCTTATGTCAGCTCACGACGGCGACTGCGTGGCTCCGTGCCAGCTTGCCTGTCCCGCAAACACCGATTGCCAGGGTTATGTGGGACTTATTGCAAACGGAAAATTTGACGACGCTCTTAAACTTATAAAAGAAAAAATTGCCCTGCCGGCGTCAATCGGCAGAGTTTGTCCTCATCCCTGTGAAAAGGCGTGCAGACGCGGCAAGGTTGAGGAGCCGATTAATATCGCTCAGTTAAAGGCATTTGCGGCGGACCTGGATTTGAAAGGTGACGCATATCTTCCTGAGATTGCTGAAGAAACAGACAAGAAGGTTGCGATTGTCGGCGGTGGTCCTGCCGGACTTACAGCAGCGTTTTACCTTAGGAGAATGGGACATCAGGTAACCGTCTTTGATATGATGGAAAAGATGGGCGGCATGCTCAGATACGGTATCCCTCAGTACCGTCTGCCCAAGGAGGTTCTCGACAGCGAGATATCTGTAATAGAAAAAACAGGCGTAAAGCTTGTCAATAACGTAAAATTCGGCAAGGATATTACCCTTGATATGCTCAAATCAGTAAACGACGCAGTTATTCTTGCTCCCGGTGCATGGAAATCAACACCGATGCGTGTTAAGGGCGAGGACATAAAGGGCGTGTACGGCGGAATCGATTTTCTCAGAAGTGTGATTAAAGGCGAGAAAGTTGATATCGGCGAAAGAGTTGCGGTATGCGGCGGCGGTAATACGGCTATGGACGCCTGCCGTACAGCGGTAAGGCTCGGAGCTAAAGAGGTATATGTTATCTACCGCAGAACTCAGCAGGAGATGCCTGCCGAGGAAATCGAAATCAAGGAATCCATGGAAGAGGGAGTTATTTATAAATTCCTCACAAATCCTGTGGAAATCCACGGCGAAAACGGCAGAGTATCAGCAATGACGCTTCAGCTTATGGAGCTGGGCGAGCCGGACGCCTCGGGCAGAAGACGTCCCGTTGCCATTGAGGGCAAAACCGAGTATCTCCCTGTGGACAGCGTTATTATGGCTATCGGTCAGAAATTTGACTCCACCGACTTTTCCTCAATTGAGCTTACGGACAGAGGAACGATACTTGCCGACGAGGATACGTTTAAGACGAATATCGACGGCGTGTTTGCCATTGGCGACGCTACCAACAAGGGCGCATCAATTGCCATTGCCGCCATAGGCGAAGCGGACAAATGCGTTAAAGTTGTGGACGCTTATCTTAAGGGAGAGGAATATGACACCGCTGAGAAGTATATCAGTAAGCGTGACGAGGACAGAATCGACCTGTCCGGCAAAACTCCTCAGCCCAGAACTGTCGCTCAGGTGCTTGACGCTCAGGACAGAAAAAATAATTTTAACGAGGTATCTCTCGGACTTACTCAGGAGGAGGCGCAGAAAGAGGCACAGCGCTGTCTTGAGTGCGGCTGCCGTGAATATTTCAAATGCAAGCTGCTTTCCGTGGCTCAGAGATATGATATCCACCCTGAGCGTTTTGCCGGTGAAATGCCTCAGAAATACACACGTGACGACAATGCTTTTATCGAGCGCAACACCGCCAAGTGTATTCTTTGCGGTCTGTGTGTTCGCTCCTGTAAAGAGGTTGTAAATATCAGCGCTATCGGTCTGCTGGGAAGAGGATTTAAATCAAGTGTGACGCCTGCGTTTGCACTTCCCCTCGACCAGACAAAATGCACCAACTGCGGACTTTGTGTAAAGCTCTGCCCCACCGGTGCCCTTACAGAAAAATCAGCGCTTAAAAAGCAGGTTCCTCTCAGGGAGGAATATTCCGTGGAGAAGCGTGATATAAACGGCAAGGAATGCGAGGCGCTGGTTTCACGCTATAACGGAGAGGTCATCAGAGCCGTTCCGAACAACGACAACGCAAGAAACTGCGGTCTGAGCCGACAGGAATTTTTTGAAAAATTTGCGGATTAGGAGTCTTTGAAATGGACGAATTCAAAGTAATAGAAATTAAAAGAAGCGTTTTTGAAAATAACGACCGTGAAGCCGACAGGCTCAGGCAGAAGCTTAAGAGCGAAAAAACTTTTCTTCTCAACCTTATGTCATCCCCCGGAAGCGGCAAGACCACTCTGTTAAAAGCCACCGTTTCCAGACTTAAGGATGAAATGAAGATAGGCGTTATGGAAGCTGATATCGACAGCGACGTTGACGCCAGGGCAATGGCTCAGGAGGGCGTAAAATCAATACAGCTTCACACCGGCGGAATGTGCCACCTGGATGCCGGAATGACTGAGCAGGGCATCAGCGAATTCGGCACAGATGACCTTGACCTTGTTATTCTGGAGAATGTAGGCAATCTTGTCTGCCCTGCTGAGTTTGATACGGGCGCCAGCAAAAACGCAATGATATTATCCGTTCCGGAGGGGGACGACAAGCCCCTTAAATATCCGCTTATGTTTACCGTGTCCGACGTGGTGCTGATCAACAAAATTGACGCCAAGGCGATATTTGATTTTGATGATGAGGCGGTTAAAGAGAGGATACATAAGCTCAACCCCAAGGCGGAGATTTTCTTCGTGTCGGCTAAGACGGGAGAGGGTATTGACGCTTGGTGCGACTGGCTCAGAAGAGAAGTCGGGGAATGGAATAAGTAATGCACGAGCTGGGAGTTGTTCTTGAAATCTTTGAGCTCATCGAAGAGATAATGAAAGAGCAGGAGCTTAAGGAGGTGTCCTCCGTCACTGTTGAGGTGGGGGAGCTCTCCGGAATCCTGCCGGATTATTTTAAGGAGTGCTGGAATGTTGCACGCCTGGGCGGAACCTTTGACAAGACGGAGCTGAACCTTATATTTATTCCGGCGGCGGCACGCTGTGCCTGCGGCGAGGAATACGAAATGACAAAAAACAGCAGAACCTGTCCCAGGTGCAAAAAGACGGATTACGAGGTAATCCGAGGCAGAGAATTCAACGTGCTGTCTATTGAGGCACGGTAGAAAAAAGACCATTACGTTTATTTAAAACGTGTGGTCTTTTTTATTTGTATTTTTAAATTAAATTTGTGAATTTTTTTGCCAAAATGCCGAAAAAGCCCGTGGTTAAGGCATTGCAACTGCTGGTTGCAAATAAAAATGCAAACCCAAGTTTGTAGAAAAACGGTCGCGGCAACTGTAAAATGTGAATTGTAGTTGAGCAAAGGCTCAGCCGAAAAACACAAATTCATTTTGAAATTATTTTAAAGGAGAGATTACCATGAAAATTTTTAGAGCACTCACAGTTTTGATTTTCTTCCCTTATTTTGCACTTAGAAACAGAAGAAACACCAGCACAATAATTACAAAAGCAGATATTAAAAAATTCGATTTCAAAGACGCTGCTTAATATTACAAATTCGGAGGACATATTATAATGAGCAAAAAAACAGTTATCAGAGATCAGCACTTTGGCATTGCCAGAAAAATAGTATCAAACATGACGGCGGAGAGCTGGGAGACAATCCCCCATGCGGTTATTTCATATGAGCCGGAGGTCACTGAATTTTTAAAGGTGATGAAGGATATAAATAAGGATGCCACTCCCGAAACGAAGCTCACCATCAATACTATAATGTTAAGAGTAATTGTGGAGGGACTCAAAGCCTGCCCGATTATGAATTCCCATATCGAGTTTAACAGAAAACTTGTCAGGGGCAATGTAAAGACCTTTAAGGAAATTGATATCTCCATGCCCATGGTGCTGAAAACCGGCGAGATGATGACTATCAATATGCACGACATGCATGATAAGACCATGAGCCAAATGCGCGACACTATTGCCGACAGCGTAAGGCGTGCCAATAATTCTGATATGAACGAGGTAATGTTCGAGGTGTCTCTTGACAATACCCTACAGGGACTTAAGAGGGGAAAAATCGCTCAGACTATCAACAGGCTCGTAGGTTCAAAGACCGGTAAGCATAAGGTTAAGACCCTGACAGGTAAGGCAAAGAAAGAATATTATTCAATCCCTGTAACGGACAGACTCACAAAGCACGATATCGAACAGGGGACCATCACCGTGTCAAATCTCGGCTCCGTATGCCGCAACTGGAACGGAATATGCACCCTGCTTGAAATCATACCGCCCCAGGTTTGCGCCATAGCTATCGGAGCAACTCAGCTTGTTCCCATTGCAGAACAGGACGGCACAATCCGTACCGGATACCGCCTGCCCTTTACCATCGCTTTTGACCACAGGGCTCTTGATATGGGTGACATAACTCCATTTGTCAATAAGTTAAACGAGATATTTGAAAACCCGGATATCATCAGGGAATGGGTATAATAATTCAACCGAATTAAAGTAGTATTGTTGTGTAAAAAGCGCTTAGCCTTTTTGGCTAAGCGCTTTGCTGTTTTTTGTATTTAATTTTGTATACGTTTTGTTTTAACGGTTAAAAGAACGGCAGTTGCGGAGCAGATTAATGCCGCAAGAATAGCAAAGAAGGTACAGTCACTTCCGGTTGACGGTGATTTTGCTGATGTGCCTGTTTTGTCTGATGTTGTTTCTTTTTCGTAAGTGTCAGATTCTGTATTATTGGTGGCTTCTGATTTGTCTGTTACCGTTTCTTCTGGCACGTCAGTGCTCTGCGTAGTGGTGATATCTGTATTTTCGGTTTCATTATCTTCGGTCGGTTTAGCAATTACGGTAAGAACTGATGAAACGCTGGCGTTATTATAATTTAGGGTTATTATATGTTTTCCAACGGAAAGTGTATCAAGATATTTTGATTTAAAGGTTAAAATTGTTGAACCCTCGGATAGTGTATAATTTGACGGGTCAACAGTTTCATAATCCAAAGTTACGCTTATGAAATCAGCTAAATTATATGAGCAATAAATTTCTATACTATTGTCGCCAATAGTATATTTGATATCAGAATTATGTGGAGAAATACCATTTCCAATCGGATTTGTTAGCGCATTAAAGTTCATATATGACACATATTGTGATGTAGAATCGGGGAAACCATATATATCGCTAAAGCCATAAAAACACTGTTCGCCTTGAACATTTACTTGATCTTCAAAAATGCAATTGGGATTTAACACCGTGATAGTTGCGTTTTCTAAGTCCGTTGTTGCGACAGTTCTTCCTATATATGTAACGGTTTCCGGAAAAATAATGTGAGTTAAATGGTTGTTATTTATAAATGGATAGTATAGTTTATTTGTATTAGATGATACTTCAGTAACAGTTTGAGGTATTACATATGTATTGTCCTTTTTTCCTTCAGGATAATGAAGTATTTTTGTCAAATCCTTATTAAACAAAACTCCATCTAATGAGGAATAATTAAGATTTTGTTTATCAACGATTATATTCTCAAGGCGATAACAATTATAAAATGGATAATAATAATGACCGTAGGCGCTTTCTTCTATTTCTTCCACACTGCTCGGAATAGTTACGCTTGTTAATTCTTTACAGTTCCAAAAAGCTGAGTATCCTATTTTTTTTACAGTGTATCCATCAATTTTTGTGGGTATTACTAACTTTGATGTACTACCATTGTATTTGGTGATTTCTGCCGTACCGTCATCCAGTACGGTATATTCAAAATCATTGCTTTCATCAGCAAGAGCAATTGTAGAAACGGCAAATACCGACATTACGATGACAGTCGCCAGCAGCAGTGAAATTATTTTTTTCAGTTTCATAATTATTTCTTCCTTTCTGCCAATTATGACAATAATTTCTATATTTGTCTGTGGATACATTATATAATGCATAAAAAAATATGTCAAGTATAAATATCATAATGATAATTAAATATCACAATGATTAGTGTATCTTTATTGTGAGGTGATACTTTGGCAAATGAATTGTTTTATATTGCGGACAGAATAAAAATGCTGCGTGAAAAAAGCGGGCTCAAACAGGCTGATCTTGCACGAATTTTGGGAATATCACGTTCCGGAGTAAATGCTTGGGAAATGGGGCTTACGGTTCCGTCAACGCAATATGTTGTTGAGCTTGCAAAGTTTTTCGGCGTTTCTACAGATTATTTGCTTGGCGTTGAAAAAAGTGCTGTGATTTCAGTAGAGGGGCTTTCGGAAAAACAAGTGAAGGTTTTACTTGATGCAATAGACTGTTTTAAACATAAAAATTGAAGTAAAATTAAAAGACGCTCTGCCGGTGGAAACAGTCCGACAGAGCGTCTTTTTAACTGATATATTTTAGATGTTCTATTATTTGTTTGCCGATTACTTTGTTAAACAAGAAATGCAACATCCATAATATCATCGGCAGTAAAAACACAATCACGATGACGGGTACACTCAGCTTTTGGGTAACGGCGGCGATGATTCCCATAGCCCAGAAAAAGAGGGTGAACGCCGCCGCAATTATTGGCACCAGCAGTCCTGAGCGGATGTTTATTTCAATTTCTGTATCGCTGTTTTTTATCAGCGTGATTTTCGGGTTTGATATCACGGTGAATACGCCGTTGTATTTGAGGTTAAGCCCCGACGTGCTTTTTTTCCAGGCAAACATTTTGTCCCGCTTCACTTTTTCAAAAAAGCCGTCGGCGTCTGATATGTTTAAAATATATTTCATAAATTCATTTCCTTTTTGATGTAGTCGCAGTAAAGCGACAGGATATCTATATCCGTCTTGTCGTAAACCATTCTTGCCCCCACGGTGTCTTCGATTTCATTGAACACCGGCTGGTTGTTGTTAAACAGAAAATCAACGCCGATATAATCACTATCGACAAGGCTGATTACTTTTTTTACAAGGGATTTTTCCTCAGGCGATAAGCTGTAGACCTCAGCTCTGCCGCCCAGGCAGTAGTTGGAGCGAAAATCCGTTTTGCTTTCACGGAGTATCGAGGCGATTATCTCGCCCCCGATTACCCATACTCTTACGTCTTTGCCCGGCGTGTCGCAGGGCTTTTGATAGACGTAGTTTTTCTCAAACGGCTCTGGGGAGTTTATCATAACGACCCCTTCGCCGCCGTGACCGTCAATAGGTTTTTTGACAGCGGGCACTTTGCCGTAGTTTATTGGCATTATCGGTATGCCGTGACTTTGCATAAATTCGTAGCACGCCTGTTTGTCGTTGGCGATTTTGGACAGAGAAGAGGGGTTAAAAACACGTATGCCCCTGCTTTCATAAAACTCGGCTATTCTGTAATCGTTGGTGCGGTTTATTACAAAATCAGCGCTGCCTCGGTAGTTCTCGTCTACTAAACAAACATTTAAGTTCTCAGTAAATTTTTGTACGCTGAATCTGTTTCTTTTCGCTTCCTTTTCGGTGTAAACAAGGATGCCGCTCATATTCTTGACCTGATTTCTTCAAATATTACGGGAGCGATGTCGATGCCCGTGCAGTTCATTATGTTTATTATGTGGGCGTTTGAGTTGACCTCGCACACCATTCCGTTTTCGAGAATATCCACTCCGCCGAAAGTAAGCCCCAGAGCGTTGCAGGCGGCTGTGGCGGATTCAATTTCCTCTGCGGTGGGGGTGTACGGCTCCATTGTGCCGCCGTTAGTCACGTTAGAGCGAAAATCGTTCTCGTTCATTCTTCTGACAGCGCTTACACACCTGTCGCCGACTATTTCAAGGCGCTTGTCCCTGCCGGCGCTGGAGGCAATGAATTTTTGAAGAATAAAGGGTTTTTCGCTTATCAGTCCCATAACCTCCTGAATACTGCCGCACAGGTGGACCTGCTGACCGAAGGAGCCGAAACATTCCTTGAATACTAACGGAAATCCCAAGCGTACCGCAGCCTCGCTTACAAATTCGCTCATGTCCGACTCGCAGTAACATTTCGGAGAAATATAGGTCTCAGGCTGCGGCACAATGCCGTCAAGCTCAATATAAGTTCTTGCCTTGTCGTCGCAAAGTGCAATGGACTCTGAGCTGTTAAACACCGCCAGTCCCGATTTTTCCAGCCTGCGTGCCAGGTTTACGTCCTTGTCCCAGAACAAAACGAAATCGCCTTTAGCTTTTTGTGTTGCCAGTTCAAGATTAGTTTTTAATACCAGTTCTATGCCGGATTTCTCAGCGGCGGATATCAGGTGAGAGTGAAGCTGCCTGAATTTTTCGCCGTTTAAAAAGTGATTAACTGCTAAGATTCCTGTCATTTCCCCATCTCCAATGGATATATTGTATCATTGCGCCTTGCTTTTTTCAATGTAATAGTATAAAATATCAGTGTTAAATAAGTATTATAATTTATCGGAAGGATGAGAGTATGACAGAATACAAGCTTAAGTACGGATGCAATCCGAACCAGAATCCGGCAAGGATACACATGGACGGCAAGGAGCTGCCCTTTGAAATATTAAACGGCTCGGCAGGCTATATCAATCTTCTTGACGCTTTTAACTCATGGCAGCTTGTTAAGGAGCTTAAGGAGGCAACAGGACTCCCCAGCGCAGCGTCGTTCAAACATGTTTCTCCGGCAGGTGCAGCTGTGGCTCAGCCTCTTGACAGCGTTGAGCGCAAGGTGTGCATGGTGCCTGATGATCTTGAGCTTTCGCCGATAGCCCAGGCTTATGTACGTGCAAGAGGATGCGACAGAGTATCGTCCTTCGGTGATTTTGCCGCTCTCAGTGACGAGTGCGACGCCTCCGTTGCAAAATTCCTTGTAAGAGAGGTCAGCGACGGTATCATCGCTCCTTCATACACCGACGAGGCACTTGAAATTCTTAAGTCAAAGAGAAGAGGCAACTATCTTATAATCAAGATGGACCCCGATTATGAGCCGGAGCTTATGGAGACTAAGCAGGTATTCGGCATCAAATTTGAGCAGAAGAGAAACGACTCAAAGCTTACTATGGACCTCTTCGACGATATGCCTACTAAGGTTAAGGACATACCGGAGATCGCAAAAATAGATTTGCTTATCTCTATGATTACGCTTAAGTACACCCAGTCAAATTCCGTTTGCTATGCAAGGGGCGGACAGACCTTCGGCGTAGGAGCCGGTCAGCAGAGCCGTATCCACTGCACCAGACTTGCAGGAAACAAGGCGGACAATCTTTGGCTGCGTCATAACGAAAAGGTTATCAATCTTCCGTTTATCGAGGGTATCCGCAAATGTGAGGCGGACAATGCTATTGACCTTTATATATCCGATGAGTATGAGGATCTGCTTAAAGACGGCGTATGGCAGAAATATTTTACCGAATGTCCCCAGCCGTTTACTAAAGAGGAAAAGCAGGCTTGGCACGAAAAGATGGACAAGGTTGCCCTGGGCTCAGACGCATTCTTCCCCTTTGAGGATAATATTGAAAGAGCAGTTCGCTCAGGCGTTAAGTACATTGCTCAGCCGGGCGGTTCGGTAAGAGATCAGGCTGTTATCGACTGCTGCGACAGTTTTGGAATCGCAATGGCAATGACAGGAATCCGCCTGTTCCATCATTAATATCAAATGTCAGATGAAAGGATAATCTCACGGTTATTCTTTCATTTGTATTATAGGGTGATAATTATGAAAATGATATCGTGGAATGTAAATGGGCTGAGAGCCTGTATGAACAAGGATTTTGAAAGCTTTTTTAATGAAGCTGACGCCGATATTTTTTGCATACAGGAGACAAAGCTCCAGCAGGGGCAGATAGATTTTGCCCCGCAGGACTACCACTGCTACTGGAACTATGCCGAGAAAAAGGGATATTCAGGTACAGCCATATTTACCAAAAAAGAGCCGCTGAACGTAAGCTACGGCATGGGTATTGAAGAGCATGACAAAGAGGGCAGGCTTATTACTCTGGAGTTTGAGGATTTCTATTTCGCCACGGTTTATGTGCCAAATTCCCAGCGTGAGCTCAAAAGGCTTGATTACCGTATGAAATGGGAGGACGATTTCAGGGATTATATACTCTCTTTAAATGAGTCAAAGCCGGTTATATTCTGCGGTGACCTTAACGTCGCTCATAAAGAAATTGACCTTAAGAATCCTAAAACGAATCATAAAAACGCAGGATTTACAGATCAGGAGAGGGAGAAACTCTCTGCAATGATTGACTGCGGTTTTACCGATACTTTCAGATATTTTTATCCCGACAAAGAGGGAGTGTACAGCTGGTGGTCCTATATGTTCAAGGCAAGGGAAAAGAATGCCGGCTGGAGAATTGATTATTTTATAGCGTCAAGCTCTCTTAACAACAGGCTGAAGGGCGCCGATATCCTTACGGATGTTATGGGCTCCGACCATTGCCCCGTTGTGCTTGATGTTGATTTGTAATTGAGGTAGGGTATGTCAGTTCTTATCTGCCCGGTGTGCCGGGAAAAGCTGTTTGGGCAGGACAACTGCCTTAAATGCGTGAATAATCATTCCTTTGATTTTGCCAAAGAGGGTTACGTCAATCTCCTTTTAGGCTCAAAAAGCGGCGATAAAAAAGGCGACAGTAAGGATTCTGCCAGAGCTCGGCACGAGCTTTTGAACAAGGGATATTACTCCTGCCTTAAAAATTATCTTAGCTCAAAGCTTAAAGGTACGGTGCTTGATATTTGCTGCGGCGAAGGATATTACGACGATTATCAGGGCGAATTATACGGTTTTGATATCAGCAAGGAGATGATACGCCTTGCCGCAAAGCGTAAAAGCGGCGGCAGGTATTTTGTTGCAAATATGTCTGCAATACCTGTGGCGGACGAAAGTATCGACACGGCAATGCATTTGTTTGCTCCGTTTAACGAAAAGGAATTTTTCAGAGTGTTAAAGCCCGGCGCAACCCTTTACAGTGTTGTGGGCGGTGAAAATCATCTGTGGCAGATGAAAGAGCTGATTTATGAAAGACCGTATAAAAATGACGAAGCACCGCCGAAAACCGAGCTTTTGACAATGAATTCGAAAACGAAGATTTCCGACACGGTGAGGATATCACGTCATGATCTGAAAACTCTGTTTTCCATGACGCCGTATTTTTACAGGACAAGCGAGAGTGACAAGGCAAAGCTTGACACGGTGGATTTTTTGGACTTGACCGTGGAGTTTGTGATATTTGAATATAAAAAAGGATGATTTTAAGCTATGGACAGCCTTTGTGAAAAATGCTGGTATAATGAATATGACGAGGAAACGGACGAGAGCTTTTGCTCGCTGGTGCTGGACGAGGACGAGTATGTGCGGTTTATTCAGGATGCAAACAAGACCTGCCGCTATTTTCGTCCAAACGGCAGCGAATATGATATAGTAAGAAAGCAAAATTAAAAAAAATAAAGCAGGTGTGAGCTGTGTCTGGCTCATACCTGCTTTTATATTTACGGTGTTCAGTTTTTATTCAAACAGATATACTCTTGTTTCGTAAGGTCGTGTTTTAAAGCCGTTTCCCTGCACGGTGGGGTTAGGATAGTTGCACAGGATAGCTTTTCCCTTGTCAAGCTCAAAGCCCTTGGGGGCTTCAAAGGCGACGTTGTCTTCGGTAAAGGAATTTATTACAAGCAGGCGGCTGCCTTTGTAATTCCTTTCATAAACATAAAGTTTTGAGGAATTCTTGTAATGCTCCTTGTAGTCGCCGTAAATGGCAACGGGATTTTCTTTCTTGAATTTTATCAGCTTTTTATAATGATTGAGTATGGAGTCCGGGTTCTCGGATTCTTTTTTTGCGTTTATTTCGTGATAATTTTTATTGACGGGGAACCATGGCTTTCCCGTGGTGAATCCTGCGTTCTCGCTGTCATCCCACTGCACCGGAGTTCTGGCGTTGTCACGTGTGGACTTAACCGCCAGTTCAAAGCATTTGCTCTCTTTCATATGCAGCTTGTTTTTCGCCACTTCATAATTGTTCTTTACGAACACGTCTTCATATTCGTCAATGGTGTCAAGACGTGTGTTGAGCATTCCGATTTCCTGACCCTGATAGATGAACGGAGTGCCCTGCTGAAGCATATACATGTTGGCAAGCATTTTGCCCGACTGAGTTCTGTATTTTTCGCTGCCGTAGCGTGAGATAATTCGGGGATGGTCATGATTTTCAATGTAAAGCGTGTTCCAGGCTCTGCCGTTAATTTTGTTCTGCCAGGAGGTAAAGGCTCTTTTCATGCTCTTTAAATCAAAGGGCTTTTGAAGATAATCTATCAGAAAAGCGTCAGCCTCAATGTGCTGGAAGTGGAACATCAAATCGAGTTCCTTGTTCCTCTCGTCAATGTAATTGAGCGCCTTTGCCGGAGTCATCATAGGAGCCTCGCCAACGGTAAAGCAGTCGTATTTGTCGGTTACCTCACGGTATTCACGCAGGTATTTGTGAATATTCGGACCGTCCATATAATGCTCGATTCCCGTGCCCACCGGCAGCGGGATACCGTCAGGCAGACCTTTTCGCTTGGAGATAAAGGTTATAACGTCCTCACGAAAGCCGTCGATACCCATATCCAGCCAGAATTTCATAACGTCCTTAACCTCTTGGCGAACCTTGGGGTTGTCGTGGTTAAGGTCGGGCTGTTTTTTAGCAAAAACGTGAAGATAATATTCGTTTAAATTCTTGTTGTATTCCCAGGCGCCGCCCTCAAAACAGGAGAGCCAGTTGTTTGGAGGCAGCTTGCCGCCGAGCCTTCCCTTGCGCCATATGTAGTAATCGTGATAGGGTGAATTTTTATCCAGTGAATTGATGAACCACTGATGTTCGTCCGAGGTGTGGTTCACCACCAAATCCATTATCACCTTGATACCTCTTTTGTGTGCTTCGTCAAGAACTGTTTTAAAAAGCTCAAGGTCTCCGTAATCCGGATGTATATTTTTGTAATCGGCAATATCATATCCGAAATCGGCATTGGGCGACGGATAAAGAGGGGAAAACCAGATGCAGTTTATGCCCAGCTCCTGAAGATAGTCCATCTTGCTGAGCACTCCCTGAAGGTCGCCGATTCCGTCCCCGTTGCCATCGCAGAAAGAGCGCGGCCAGATTTGATAAACTACTAATTCCTTGTACCAGTCTTTCATAAATTCTCCCCCTTAATATTCGCTAAGCGGACGGCTTGTCGCCGTCTGAATCGTTGCTTTTCTTTTTAAATATAATGAATTTGCTGAAGAAGTAGTTGAGTATAACCACTATAACGGCAAGCACGATTTTGGAATAAATACCGTCGGTGAATAAAATATTCAATGAAATATTCATTTTGTGCAGAATGTTGTAGAAAATATTGTCAAATCCTGTTTTTGCCAAAAGCGGCACGGCAACGATTTCAATAACGCCGGTAACGCCCCTTGATGCGACAAAGGTAACTATCTCCTTACCGATAACCGATGGCTTCCAGCTTTTGGAGTCGAACACCCACAGCTTGTTGGTAACATAGGCGAACGCTACGGCGCATATCCAGCTAAGCAGATTGCCGAGGAATACGCTCATGGACATCAGATTTACGAAGAGAGCATATGACCCCCAGCTTACCAAAGTTGTCAGCACGCCGAAAATGATGTAGGTTATTATCTCTTTATATTTATTCCAAAATTTTTTCATAGACGGGTTCACCTCAGTTTGTTGTACATTTCATATATATCGTCTTCTGTCAACTCAATAGGATTTCTCGTCATGAGCATGGACATGCTTTTTTTGGTAAGCTCACGGATTTGCTCGCCTGTAACGCATCCGATTTCGCTGAGCTTTGTTCTCATATTCATGCGCTTTTTCATAGCGGTGATTTCATCCGCCATTTCATATGCTGAGCTAAAGCCGCAGTAGTTTGCCAGCGCAGTAATTCTGCCGTCGCTGTCGGCATGGTCGGCGTTGAATTTTATAAAATAGTCAAGGGTGAGGGCGCATGCCTCGCCGTGAGGAACTCCGTATATGTTAGTCAGCGGAAATGAGCAGGCGTGGGAACCGGTAGTTCTCGGATGGCTGAACGCTACACCTGCGACTATGGATGCTTCCGCCATCTTCTCCCTTGCGGTTAAGTCGTCGGGATTATTATACGCTTTTTCCAGCCACTCAAAAACAAGTTTTGCGCTGTATATCGAGCAGGCGGTGCATATGGGCTGATTCAGAGTTGACCAGTAGCTTTCAACTGCGTGAGAGAGCACATCAAGTCCGGTGGAAGCCGTAACCTGAGGCGGCACGGAAAGCGTCAGCTCAGGGTCGATGACCGCTATTTTCGGGTACATTGCCGGGTCGTTCATAGGATTTTTCAGATTCAGCTTAAGGTCTGTCAGCACCGATATATTAGTGACTTCAGAGGCGGTGCCTGATGTGGTAGGAAGCGCAATCATCGGTATAGCTTCCTTTGCGTCAATAGTCTTGCCTCCTGAATGATAGGAGCTGATAACGTCATCGCCTTTGACAATGGCGCAGGCAGCCTTGCAGCAGTCCATAGGGGAGCCGCCGCCAAGAGCCACGGCAAAATCTGCGTTAAGCTCACGCATAAGCTTTACGCACTCGTCAACATTATCCGTGGTGGGATTCGGTCTTACGTCGCTGAAAACGCCCTTTATCAGTCCGTTGCTCATTTTTACCAGCTCGTCAGCGAGTCCGTTTTTAGCAAAACTTCTCGATGCCACAAGAACACCGGCGGTGCCGCCGATTTCTTTGATGTAGCTTTCAATATTTTTTCTTTTGCCGTTGCCGAAAACCAGTTTTACCGGCAGCATAAATTCCCATTCCATTTTATCACCTGCAAATAAGACTTTTTTATATAGTAACATTTTTATACTGCGTTTTCAACAAAACATCAGTAATTGCGTATAAAAAATAGCGGCAATTTCCGCCGCCGCTGATACCGCCTGCGGATAAAGCAAGACGGTTTTTATATAGCTTTTTAGCAGTACTTTCTGATTTCTATTACAATGCGGTCTTTTTTGGTGCTTCTGACAGGTTTGTCATATGCAAATCTGCCCGTGCCCCTGACTGATATTATATCGCCTTCCTTGACGGTGTAGGACGGATTTTCAGTCAGCCTGCTGTTTACAAATATTTTCCCTGCGCTAAAGAGTTTTGAGCCCTCCTTGCGTGACAGCTTGTACACTGCGCACACCAGCACGTCAAGCCTAAGGGATGAGACCACCAGCTCCGACGGCTCCGGCGGCTTGACCGTGTTTTCCGGCAGGGAATCAGTCCTGACAGCTTTTACAGATGTATGCCTTATCCTTGTCAGATTGTCGGCAACATAGTCTGCTATCTTGTCAAGGCAAATGATGCAGGCGCTGTTTTCGCTTATAAGTATATCTCCCAGCATTTCACGCTTTATGCCCAGATTCATAAGCGCTCCCAGATAATCACGGTGAGTCAGCTTTTCTGAGAATTTTGCCGAAAGCGGCTTTACGCTGATATAGACGAAAGGGAAATCATCTGTTGAAATATCTTCTCCGAACCCGGCGACGACTCCTTCAGCTCCGTCATATCCTCCGTAAACCGTGCATGGCAGATATGTTGCGGAAAGAATGCTCTGCTCGTCCAGGTTAAGAAAATCGCTGAAAAGCTTTATACCCTTTGAAAATGAACGGTTATATAAATCGTTAAATCTTTTTTCATCCATAATATGCACCAACAAAAAAGGACTGTCAGCGACAGCCCTTTTAAATATATAATACTTATGTTATGCTACTTTGACGTTTCTTTCTGCAAGGTACTCTTCTGATGCAGGATAATGAACATCATATGTTACAAGCAGAGTAGCTGACTTATCCTTAAGTACTGCAACATTAGCATGGTTTACGGAGATGTGAGCCTCCATGTGGTAGTCAGCTGTGGTGATAAGACCTGTGGCTGTATCAATTGTAACAGTTGCGTAACCGCCCTTGTAGTCAACGATACAGTTCTCTTTTGTTGTGCCGCTTGCCCATGAAAGAGCGGAGATGCTGTCAACAACTGAGTCGATAGCGCCCAGACTGTTAAACAGATGACCCTGTGCGTCCATACCCTTGTGAGACATGTTTACCTGCTTAGGCTGAAGCTGAAGGGTGATTGTTCCGTCGCCGTTATCCTTAACATTAGCTGCAAGGATGTCTTCTGCGGTAAGATAGCTTGTGGTAAGGCTCTTGTTCTCCTCGTCAACATCATTTTCCGGATTGCGGTTAGCTGACGGTGAAAGGCCGGTGATTCCGGCTGAGAAAAGGCCTCCTACAATGCCGGGAACAAGGTTGTTAATCATTGAGTTTTCCTTGCCCTCGATCATGATGTTTGATACCTGAAGTTTCTCTTCACCAAGCATGGTGTACCAAACTTCCTTTTGACCCTGGTCGTTTATGTACTCTCTTGTCTGAGCCTTTGTCTTGTTGTATGCTTCGTTATAGTAATTTACAACTGATTCAACATCAGCAAATTCAACGCCTCCGTAGGTGTTTGCGGCAAACTCGTCGATTACAGCCGTGTCGGCAGCAGCTGCGTCTTCTTCGGCAGTAGCTGCAACAGGTACGTCCTTTGTGGCAATTACAACAACATTTGCAATAAGAACAACAACGAAAATAACGGCGAGAATCCTATTGAAGATGCCGAGTTTAGATCTTTTTTTCATAAACATTCCCCTTTTACAGTGTTTTACTCTCTTATAATATACTAAAAGAAAAGATTTTTCAATATATTTTTTATTTTTATTTATCAAATAAGACTGAGATTGACGTTCCCTCGCCTAAAACGCTGTTCACATTTATCTGTGCGTCGTGGATTTGGGCAATGTGTTTTACAATGGCAAGCCCCAGTCCCGTGCCGCCTGTAGCCTTGCTTCGGCTCTTGTCCACACGGAAAAACCGCTCAAAAATACGTTCCCTGTATTTTTTATCAATTCCGATTCCCGTGTCAGTGACGGAGAGCTTTACCTTTTTATCATCGCTTTCAATTTTTACGTTAACGCTTCCGTCCGGCTTGTTATAGCGTATTGCGTTGTCGCAAAGATTGTATATAAGCTCCTCAATAAGAGACGGATTCCCTTTTATCAGAGTGCTTTCACCCTCAAGGGTCATGGAAACGCCTTTTGTCTGGGCATTTATTGACAACGCTTCAACACAGCGACGGGCAATTTCGTATATATCGGTGTCGGAAAAAGCGATATCCTTTTCATCATTTTCCTCCAGCTGTGAAAGCTGGATAATATCCTCGCTCAGCGTAACAAGCCTCAGCGCCTGCTTTCTTATGGTGGCGGCAAAAGGCTTTATGTCAGGTTCTTTGGCAATTCCGGTTTCAATAAGCTCGGCGTAGCCTGCTATTGATGTCAGCGGAGTTTTAAGCTCGTGGGACACGTTGGCTGTGAACTGCTTTTTCTGCTTGTCAAGCGCTTTTTGCTTTTTGTTCTGCTCTTTAAGAGCGTTTACAAAGGGCTCAAGCTCTTTGTAGGATTTTACCTTTTCCGGGCGGTCGAGATTTTTCCCAAGCTCTTCAATAGGGCTTAGGATGCTCCTGGTGATTGCCATGCTGATAAAGATAGAGCATACCACCACAAAAAGTATTATTATGAGAATATAGACACAGACATTTCCTATAACGCCCAGTATGCTCTGGGATTTTGTTGACGCTACAAGAATGTTGCCGTCGTCCAGCAGCTTGGCATAGTAGTATGTGTTCTGGGCGCTTGTGTCTGATTTTCTGATTTCAGGGCGGCTGTTTTCCTGAGCCATGCTTTTTATTTCGTCAAAAGTAATATTGCTTTCGTCAAAGGCGGTGCGCCTTGCGCTGTCGGCAATAATTGTTGCGTTGTCTGAAAGCAGGGTGACTCTCGTCATAGAATCAAGCTGGACGTTGATAAAATCATAATTTCCGCTCTGCTCGATTTCGTATTCTATCAGGTTTGCAACATCGACAATGTTGTTTTTCGCCTGGTTCTGGTAATATGAATAGAATACGGAAACAATGAGAAACGCTGTAACGGCAATAGTGGACATGCCAAACAATAAAATTTTACTTAATGTTTTTTTAGTCATTTAATCACCGACTTTGTAACCTACGTTTCTGATAGTCTTAATATGCTCGCCGGCATCGCCGAGCTTTTTCCTCAGCGACTGTATGTGAACGTCCACCGTTCTGTTGCCCTGCTCAAAATTATATCCCCATACGATTTCCATGAGTCTGTCACGGCTGAGAACGATGCCCCTGTTTCTGATAAGATGCTTGAGTATCTCGTATTCCTTGTATGTCAGCTCAACCTCGTTTTTGTTGACAAGCACGGTGTGCCTGCCCTCGTCAAGCTCAATGTTTTTGTAAGCCAGCACGGGCTTTGCTTTCTTTTCTGTGCGCCTTAGTATCGCTTTTACTCTTGACACAAGCTCCATAACGCCGAAAGGCTTTGCGATATAGTCGTCTGCGCCCATATCAAGTCCCTTTACAGCGTCTATCTCACTGGTCTTTGCTGTTACCATAATTACAGGGATATTGCTGTACTGCGCCGTGTTCCTTATCTGGGAAAGAAGCTGGAGCCCGTCGCCCTGGGGCAGCATAATGTCAAGCAGAATAATATCAGGTATTTTTTTATCAAGCTCTTTTAAAAAAGAAGTTCCTTCCTCGAACCCTACTACGCTGAAATTTGCGTTTTTAAGAGCGTACATTTCAAGTTCACGTATTGAGGTGTCGTCCTCAACAATGTATACAAGCTGGTTATTTTCCATTTATTGACCTCTCATAATATAAACATGTATAACAGATTATTACAAAATCCTACATTATACTAAATGCATGCGGTTAAAATCAAATATATTTCAGGTTAAATCCTTGTAAAATTTGACCTTTTCAGCGGCAGTAAATAGGCGAAGTTATGGCTATCGCTCTGCTTTTTCCTTTTAGCTCACACCATAGCTCTGCTCTGTACCAGTGCCCTTTTTCCAGCGGAAGATGGACGTGGCGCTGGTCGTATCTTGTTTCCAGCACGACCTTGCCGCCGTTTGTTACGATTTTTATGGTGCTGAGGCTCAGGTCTTTAATCCAATTTGCGCTGAGACTTGTATGAATGTCTGTAAAAAAGCTGAATACATAGGTGCCCCGGCGTACTGTGTCGCCGATATTGAATGTGCCGCCGTGCCTGTGCATGCGGAAAAAGAATTTCACCCCGGCAGAAACCACCGTCCTGCCGTTTTTTATTGCGTCAAGAGCAGACTTTTCATTTATGCATAAATCAGTGTTGAGATAAGTGCAGCCGTAAATCCCGCCGTTTTCAGGTCTGTGCCAGTCCCTGCCGTAAGCAGCGGCAATTTTGTAACCGCTGTCAAGCAGTGATGTCCACAGATTCAGAGCCTGTTTGTTCTCACTGGTGATGTCGGACAGGTCCTCGTGCCATATTTCCATATAGTCTACGTTGTCCCAGTTTTTTACATTAAATTCCCATCTGCCGCCGGTGCAAACAGGGGAGCCTATCTGAAACGGATGCGCAATTCCCACAACTGCGCCGGCTTCCTTTACTTTTGCGATTTTTTCGTCTATGTTTGATACTGAAGCGTCGCGCCAGTCAACAAATTCTCTGGCTCCCAGCACCAGCATGTGCCCGAAATAGGTCGTCCACTCGATGCCTCGTATTGCAGGCAGCAGGGAATCATCAAGCTCGCTGTGACCGGAAAAGGTGTTGTGGTCGGTGAGCGCAATCAGGGAGAGATCGGATTGTTTTGCTTTTTCAAGTAGCTCCCTCACCTGAAAATCACCGTCGGAATGTACGGTGTGGCAGTGCAGCTCGCATGGCAGGTAGCTCATTCTTCGCTTTCTCCTTCGATTTCAATTGTGTATTTTACGTCGCACAGCACGCAGTGAACGTTTAAAACTATGTCCCATTCGCCCGGGCGGATATCGCATTTAACAAATCCCGGCGACGAAAAATCAGCCGAAATAATATGTTCCTGGTCGTTGCTTTGGCGGTGAGCGGCTCCGATATATTCACTGCCGCAGTCCAGCGAAAGGGTAATCAGGTTTTTTATCGGCAGGAAGTCAGCAGGAACCCCTGCCATTTCCTCGCCGTATTTTCTGAAACAAGCGTGAACGCAGTTTACCGCTTTTTCCCTGTCCTCAAGAGTCTTGGGGGAGTAGCGGTATTTTATTTTAAGAGCGCGGATATTTTCCGGCACGGTAAACACATGGCGGATATTCGTTTTGTCATCGGCGGGAGTAATTACTCCCTCTGTGCTGAATATTAGCATAGGCGCCTCCGTAAGCAATCTTAATATAATTATAAAGCAGAATATCAATATTTTCAATTGATATTATTGTACAAAAATGATATATTGATTTTGGTGATGAAAATGAATCTTAAATCATGGATGAAGGATATTGACGGCGGCAGAGAGCTGCTGCGTCTTAATCTTGTGGGCACTCATGACTGCGTTACAAAATACGTTCAGTTCTCACACATATCAAAGTGCCAGAACCTTGATATATATTCCCAGCTATGCCTAGGTGTCAGGGGACTTGATATCAGAGTTCAGTCCAAGGGCGACAGGCTGGGAATGGTTCACGGCATTGCCAAGGCGTATAATTCCCCCTGCCGTCTGTCACGTCAGATGGATATGGCGGACGTTTTGGGGCACTGCTATCGCTTTCTTGATGAGAATCCCAGCGAAGCAATCGTTTTTCAGTTTAAAAACGACAGCGGAAAAGAGATGAAAAAATGCTTTGACAATCTCTTTTTCACATACATTAAAGGCAATGAGGAAAAATGGTTTTTGGAAAACAGGTCGCCGCTTCTTTCTGAATGCAGGGGCAAAATAGTCCTGATAAGACGTTGCCGAAAAGCCGACAGAAAGGAATTTAACGGCAATAATACAGGAATTGATTTTTCACGCTGGGTGGAGCAGGACACCGCCGTGCCTCAGCCCCTGACGCTGAAAACAGGCGGTGAAAATTCCATGACCTTTGTTATTCAGGACAGGTATAAATATAAGCCCGAACCCAGATGGAGCGAGTGTATAAAACCGTTTCTTGATTCTATGAAACCTTTTGACTCGACCTATGTTATAAATTATCTCTCAACGGCAGGAGGGTTTAAAGGACCATACAGGAATTCGCTATATATAAACAGCGCCTTTATGTCATATCCAATGGATAAAAACAAGTATTACGGTATGATATATACGGATTTCCCAGATTCAGCGCTTGTTGAAAAAATAATAAGTACAAATTTTTAAGGTGATAAGTATGAAAATCAGCGATATAAATATCCGTGACCCCTTTGTTTTAAGGCGGGGGGATAAATACTTTCTTTACGGCACCCGTGCAGCAGGTTTCGGCAAAAACACGGGAGGTTTTGACGTCTATGAGTCCGAGGATTTGGAAAATTGGAGCGAACCGAAAGTCTGCTTTGATTCCGCTCAATACGGTCTTAACCGTGAGGTAAACTGGGCGCCGGAGGTGCACTTGTACGGCGGAGCGTTTTATATGTTTGCCACATTTACCAAGGAGGACGAAATGAGAGGGGTATATATTCTGCGCTCTGAAACCCCTAAAGGACCCTTTACGCCTTATTCTCAATCTGCCGTTACGCCCGACGGCTGGGAATGTCTTGACGGAACGCTTTATATCAGCAAAAAGGGCGAGCCGTATCTTGTTTTCTGCCACGAGCATACCCAGATAATTGACGGTACTGTGTGCTATCTTAAATTAAGTGAAGATTTAAAAAAGGCTGTAAGCGAACCTGTTTATATGTTCAGCGGCTCTTCTCCCGAGTGGGCGGATAAAAAGCCTGAGGGTGAGCATTATATTACCGACGGCCCATTTATGTACAGGACAGTCGGCGGAAGACTTATTATGATATGGTCCACTTTCATCGGCGGCAAATACGCTCAGTGCGTCGCAGTGTCGGATAATGATGAAATAGACGGGAAATTTATTCACCTTGACCCTCTGATTACTGATGACGGCGGCCACGGAATGATATTTGAGTTTGCTGATAAGCTGATGCTTACTTTTCATTCGCCGAATATTACCGGCAGTGAACGCCCGGTGTTCAGGGAGCTGGAGGATACCGGCGACAGCATAAGACTAAAATAAGTAATTATCCCGATATTAACTATATTTTTAATTTTTTATGTTTGATATACTTTGTTAATACAAAATTTGAAGAGGTTAGTTAAATGCTTGAAGAATGGGTTATAAAAAATAATAAAGCGCCATATTTTCTTTTGGGGTTTATCATTCTTACTTTTTTAACAATTATGATTATTCTGTTTGTAAATACAGGGGAAAAGACTCCTGCTACTTGTGAACAGGTAAACTCCACTCTTGTTAATTTAGGGTACTATTCTGAAAATTCTACTGATTACTATGTAAAACAAAATTCAAAACTTAAAGAGAGTGTTGCGGGAAATAACGGCAATGTAAGTTTTTACTTCTTTGAGTTTGACGATGATGATACTGCCTTATCGGAGTTTAAAAATATACAAACTCAAATTAACCAAAAAAGAGAACTCGGATACCATGATTGGCATGAATTTTATAATAATTATGCTATGTATTCTATGCTGTCAAATGGGACATATTATATAACTATTTGGGTTGGGAATACAGCTCTCTATGCTTTTTGTGACGAAGAATATAAAGGTGAAATTGGTGAAATTCTAACAGCTATTGGATATTAAAGTTAGTACTGTAAAGAGGCATATATATTTAAAAAAGGCTTGCATTTGCAAGCCTTTTTTGTGTAGTAAACAGATACAGGAAAATGTTATTTATCTTCTTATTTATTATTCTGAAATATTTGTAATAGAGTAAATATCTCCGGAATTAGCATCAAGAAGAATTTCCATTATATTATTCTCATTTTTTAAATTTGAAACATTTATTTGATAACACCAATTTATAGAATTTATATTATCAAAAAATTTTGGGGTAATCCTGCTGCTGAACAACAGATTTTGAAAATCAGGCTCTAATACAAGTGATACAGATTCAACAACAGAAAAATCATGCTCTATGTTATTAAAATCGGCATATTTTGATTTTTTTAATTCATTTAAAGCAATATTTTCAGCGTCGGATGGTTTTATATTTGGTTTATTATCCAATTTTGAGTAATCCAAAATTTCACCGTTTTCAGATTCACCTGTTTCAGTGTTTAATAATAACTCTTTTTGGGCACCGGGAACGGCAAGAGCAAGATGAGAGGAGTCTTTTATATATATCGGAACAGCATAATGGTCGTACAGTACAGTTGTATTAATATCGTTTATCATACCGTTGCCGAGCTCATTATATGTTATTAAATAAACACAATCATCCGTAACGCTCGAAACAGTCAGAGCTCCGCCGCCAAGAGAACTTAGCAAAAAAGGAGGGGCAATATTTGATTTAACAACTTTCTTTTCAGAATTACTGTCCAGGCTGTATCTTTTTGATATTATACTCTCATTCCCATTTTCATCTTTATCAATATAAAATGTTTGTAAACTTTCCTCAACTTCCAAAACATTATTATTTTGATACTGAATTTTTCCGCTTGCCAATTGAGTGCTTGGGGTTTTTTGCGGCATTTGAGCTTCTTTTAGGTTAGGTGTTGCGCTGTGGAAATTCCCCCAAATGTACTCATCGCCGCTATCCGTTTTGGCTCGGATAACGCTGTTATCCGTAACCTCAAAGGATGTGCAGTTTTTTAATGCACAAAACGGAGTTGAAACAATGTCTGTGTATTTTTCAGGATTTGAGCTGCCCTTACGGCCGTTTCCTATTTGATTATAAGAATTGTCACCGCATAAATATAAAGAGCCGTATTCATCAATCCACGCAGAAGTATATCCAAATGCTTTTGTAAATTGAACATTATCAGCAATTTTTATAGGTTCAGAAATTATATCTTTAACAATTGTACCTTGTCCGTGTTTACTTTCGCCCCAAAACCATAAAGAATTATCATCTTTTATAGCAAGCACAAAGTTTTTACCAACAGAAAAAAATTTACAATCCTCAAATAAAAGTGTAGGTTCAGTTGCATTCTGATTCGCTTGCAATGTTCCGCCGGTGCTGTTTCCGATTCCATACACTTTGTTGTCTTTAGTTAAAAACAAAAGCGAACCGTTGCAAGCGTCAATATGAATTACGTTTTCTGCAATTTTAGTGTAGCTTTCATAAAACCTATCAGAATCTTTTTCAAGTATTTTATTGTGATTATAACCCCTGCCATATAAAACATTTGACTGAATTATATATTGTGAACCTGAATCAATACAATTTTCATTAAATTCCAAATTCATATTTGTTAGATTTTGGCTGTTTGAAGATGTATTTTCCGTTATCTTTTCTGTATCTCTGTTACATCCGATTAATAAAGATATTACAAGTACAGTTATTACCAGTATACCAAATAATTTTTTCATAAAATACACTCCAATATTACTTGCTTCAATAAAAATCAGTCAAGTATGATTACCAAGAGTTATACATTTGCGAGATAAAAGCTTTCAAAAATCCGATATAAGTGAAAATGATATAGTGGTTTTCAGGATTAGAATTATTAGTTATAGGTGTAATAGAAATAGTTAGCTATGTTAAGCGGCTGAAGTCGATAGAATAGCCTGAACAGCTTCTTTTTGATCCCTGACAGGCAGGATTTCTTAAAGTCGATATTGTTGGCGCAGGTAACGCTGTAAGATGACGGCGATTTGTCAAAGGTAACGGTCTTTTCCTCCCCGGCAGACAGGCAGAAATAATTTTCATCTGCTATGGCGTCGCTGTCGATAAAAACATTGTAGGCGAATTTGTCGCTCTTTAGCGTCAGTTTGTTGCCGTCAAGATGAGCGTCGATATTTGCCTTTTTGAGGTTAAGGCTTACCGGTGATGTGAATATCTCGTAAAGCGTTTCGCCGTTAAAGGAGAGCTGCAAAACAGATTTTTTATTCACCTGGACTTCGTCTATGCGCTTAAAGCTGTTTGGCTCGATTTCAACATCGTATTCCTTTGTCATATCGGGATTAAACAGCTTGAGCGTCAGTTTAAATGAAGCCTTGCTCAGTGTGTCGTTATGAGCGAAGATTACCGCTTTGCCCTTTTCCTTACGGCAGCTTACGGTAACAGGGGCAAAAAATTCTTTTGCCTTGTACTGTAGCGCCTTCGGTACGCCCTCAAAGTCAACGGACGACCAGCTCGGGCAGTTCCATACGTCGTTAAACTGCCAGAAGATTGAGCCGTTGCACCTTCCCTTGTTCTGCCTGAAATGGACGGTGGCGTTTTTGATACATTCTGCCTGAACGATTCCCGTCAGATATGGCAAATCCTCAAAGCGTTTTGGGAAATCGAACATTTCAGTAAGATAAAACAGCATTTTCTTGTTGCCGCCCACGCATTTTTGGTGACGGTTGAAGCTGGGGGAGGTGATGTCGTATTCCTGAGGCGGTGCAAAGGTCCTGATTGCTTTCATTGACGGCAGGGACTCCAGCCCGAATTCAGACAGGAATCTGGAATACCTTGTGGCGTAATAGTCCAGCTTTTTGAGTCCGTGCCATACGTTCCACATATGGGTGTCGCCAACGTTGTCGCTGGAATATTCTTTAAAGCAGGCGCTGCCCATGGGGGATGTGGGGATATATGAAACGTCCGTAAGGTCCTTTATGTAATCCGGCAGCGTGTGGTAGAAAAATTCTTCATACGCTTTCATTATCTTGGTGTTTTTCGGCAGGTATGAGAACATTACCTCAAGCTCGTTATTGCCGCACCACAGAGCAAGGCTCGGATGCGTTGTGAGCCTCTTTACGTTTACCTTGACCTCGTCAAGTACGTTTTTGGTGAAATCTTCTTCATAAAACGGATACATTTCGCAGGCGAAGCAGAAATCCTGCCAGATAAGTATACCCATTTCGTCACAGCGGCTGATGAGATAGTCATCGGAATAGCTGCCGCCGCCCCAAATTCTTATAATATTGAAATTTGACTTGCGAGCAAGGTTCAGGTAGTAGTCAACACTGCCCCTGTCGCTGTCCTCGTAAATAGCGGAAAACGGAATGAGATTGCCGCCCTTGGCAAAGATTTTTTCGCCGTTTAAAACGAAGCAGAAATTGCTGCCGTATTCGTCTTTAGAGGTGTCAAGATAAAGGCTTCTGAGTCCTATCTTTTTTTCCACAGTTTCCTCATCGTTTTCAAATACCACTGTATAAAGAGGCTGAACCTCCTTCTGCGACATTTCGTATGTGTACCAGAGAGACGGATTTTCAACAGTGAACAAACCGTCAGCGTCCCGGCTGATAACATCGCCGTCAGGGGATATAAGGGTTATTTTGTCTGCATTGTCGGCGGACGCCTTGATTACTGATTTTTCGCTGCTGGTGTTTTGCTTGATTTCGATATTTTCTATCTGTCTGTTAAAGCATTTGAGCCCTATGCTGTCCAGAACAGCGCAGTAAGGTACGCAGGGACCCCAGTCCCAGCCGAAATGGCAGGCAGGCTTCCTGATATAGGGTATTCCGTCGATACCGTTGCAGTTTTTCGGCAGCGGCTTTTCTTTCTGAAGCTTTGTTATGTATTTGACCGACGAGTCAAAATGCAGGCAAATGCTGTTCTCGCCTGTGGTGAGAAACTCTTTTATCTCAATATCTGCCGGAATAAATGCGTTTTTGCTCTCAAAGGCTTTTTTGCCGTTTATATAGCAGGTGCAAAGGGTGTCCAGTCCGCCGGCATAAAAATGAATATGCGTGTATTTCATATCATCCTCGCTGAGGCTGAAACTCCTTTTAAACTCAATATCGTTTTCGCCCAGACGCCTGCCCTCATCGTCATCCCCTGAAATAAGAGGATTCTTAACAGCGTTATTTTTTATGAGGTTGCCCACGTCACTACCGGGTATAACCGCGCTGTATTCCTTGCCGTCCGTGCAGTTTTTCATAGTCCAGTTGCCGGAAAGATCAATTTTATTCATATTCATACCCCCTGATTTTGTAAATACTATAGCATATTTGCAATTAATATGCTATAGTATTATAAATATTTACCATTGTATTTTATCTATTTTCAACTAAACGGAGGAGAGAGAATGAAAATCAGGCAGAAGCTGGATTCTCTTGTACAGAAGATATCCGATGCCGTTACCAACAGCGGAGTAATGCAGGAGGAAAACGCAGCCCAGGGTGAGAAAAAATACTTTGAGCCAATACCCCCCGTTGCGCTTAAAGTTGCGCAGGAAAGCGCGGTTCTGCTCAAAAATATCAACAATACCCTTCCGCTTAAGAGCAGCGACACCGTTGCCGTTTTCGGAAGATGCCAGATAGATTATTTTTACGTAGGTTACGGCAGCGGCGGAGACGTTAATTCTCCTTATCTAGTCAGTCTGGTTGACGGACTTAAGAATTACGGTGTGAAGCTATATTCTCCGCTTCTTGATACATATGAAAAATGGTGCAAGGACAATCCCGTTGTCCACGGAATATGGGGTCACTGGCCGATGCATTATCCTGAGATGGAGCTTGATGACTCAGCTGTAAAATCTGCCGCTAATGAGAGCGACTGCGCCATAGTTGTTATCGGCAGAGCCGCCGGTGAGGACAGGGAAAACGCGCTTGAAAAGGGCAGTTACTATCTGACGGACACCGAGATGCGTCTGCTTGACAGCGTGACGGCGAATTTTGAACGTGTTATCGTGCTGATGAACTGCGGAAACATTATTGATATGTCCTGGACGAAAAAATACGGAGATAAAATTACAACTCTCGTATATGTGTGGCAGTGCGGTATGGAGAGCGGAAACGCAGTTGCATCTATACTTACCGGAAAGGCGAATCCCTGCGGCAAAATGCCCTGCGCTGTTGCTGAGAAATATGAGGATTATCCAAGCTCATCGGATTTCGGCGGCAGGAATTACAATAATTACACCGAGGATATTTTTGTCGGCTACAGATATTTTGAAACGTTCTGCCCTGAAAAGGTGCTTTATCCTTTCGGCTATGGCTTAAGCTATACCGAATTTGAGATAATGTCCACTGATTTTGAATATAAGGACGGCAGGTTTGAAATCAGCGCCGAGGTCAAGAATGTCGGAAGCGTCAGCGGCAAAGAAATTGTCCAGCTTTATTGCAGCGCTCCCCAGGGCAGGCTTTCAAAGCCGGCTGTAGGTCTGGTGGCTTTTGAAAAAACTAAGGAGCTGGAGCCTGGCGAATCACAGTCAGTGAAATTCAGCTTCGGTCTTTATGAAATTTCCTCCTTTGACGATTCTAAAAAATACGACGGCAAATTCGCTTATATCATTGAAAAAGGCGAATACGCATTTTATGCAGGCAACTGCGTGCGTAATCTTTTAGCGGCTGGAAAAACAGAGCTGGAGGAAACCGTTATTGAAAAGCTTGACGAGGTGTGCGCAGTAAAGGATAGCTTTGAGCGCATTGTTGTCAGGGAAAAAGAGGGCAAACTTGTTGAGGGCAGGGAGAGAGTAGAGGCGTCAAAGCCGTATCTTAAAGACAGAATACTCTCAAATCTGCCTGAGGAAATTGGTTTTAAAGGGGATAAGGGCTATAAATTCAGCGACGTTGCCGAGAATAAGATAACCCTTGATGATTTTATCTCCCAGCTTGACGGCAGGGAGCTGGAGGCGCTGACAAGAGGTCAAGGCATGATGGACAGCGAATTCGGCGTTGCAGGTAATGCAGGCGCTATGGGCGGCATTATCGAGCCGCTGAGGAAAAAAGGCGTGCCTGCGCTTATCACCACCGACGGACCGGCAGGCATAAGAATCAGAAAATATACATCGCTGATACCCTGCGGCACGGCTCTTGCCGCCACATGGAATTGTGATTTGGTTAAGGAGCTTACCTCGGTAATGGGTGCCGAGATGGTTAAACACGGTTCAGATATTTTGCTTGCTCCCGGAATGAATATCCAGCGCAATGTGCTTTGCGGCAGAAATTTCGAGTATTTCTCCGAGGACCCGGTGCTTTCGGGCAAAATGGGCGCAGCGTATGTAAACGGTATCCAGTCAAACGGAGTGTCTGCGTGCCCGAAGCATTTTGCCTGCAATAATCAGGAGGTAAGGCGTACCAAGAGCGATTCACGCTTGTCTCAGAGAGCGCTCAGAGAGATTTATCTTAAGGGATTTGAAATTTGCGTAAAGGAAAGCAAACCTCTTAATATCATGACCAGCTACAACAAGATAAACGGTGTTTGGAGTCATTATAACTATGACCTTGTAACCACGGTTCTGCGTAACGAATGGGGCTATGACGGCAACGTGATGACGGACTGGTGGATGCAGAAATCTCACAGCCCTGAGTTTCCTATTATTAAGGATAACGCCTACAGGGTGAGGGCACAGGTCGACGTGCTCATGCCGGGCGGAAAGCGAACTGCAAAGAAATATAAATCCGACGGCACGCTGCTTAAAACTCTCGGAAAGCAGGGCGGCATAACACGCGGCGAGCTGGAACGAACGGCTAAGAACGTTCTTAAACTTGCGCTCAGGCTTAAATTTAATAAATAAATATGAAACGCAACAAAAAACCCGGAACCTAAAAAGTTCCGGGTTTTTTTATTTGTTACAGTGATTTTACTCTGTATACTTTTACGCTGTGTTTTGCGAGTGAAACAGATATGCTGCTCTGATTGCTTCGCTCGTCGCTCCAAAGATCGTGCAGCTCGTACTGCTCGGAATGAGGCATGTCCAGATACTCGTCGCTTAAAAGCTGAGTAAGGTCGGCGCGGAAATTCTTACCGCTCAAAGATTTGTTGAATATGCAAAGCGCAACGTCGCCGTTTGAAAGCGGTCTTGCCAAAACGTCTATCTGTCCTGACTTTTTGATGATTTTTGCCGGTTTCCCAAGGGAATCCTGGTCTATAGCTATAAGCTGTTTATTGGTGACAATTTTAAGCACCTGATTGCCCTCAACAGCGTTTGAGTTGCCGTCAACAAATTTTCTTACGTCGTTGCCCAGCATAAGGGGCGCCGCCATCATACACCAAAGGGAGAAATGCGCTTTGTTCTCATCTTCGGTGAGCTTGCCGTTTCCAACCTCAAGCATATCCGGATCGTTCCATGCTCCCGGGCGAACTTTGTCATAATGCTTTACCGTAAATGAATAAAGCAGAACAATGCTTTTCCACATCGGGAAGATATCGTGGGTCGTGCGCCACATGTTTCCTGCCTTGCCGCCCCACATCCATGGGCGGGTTGTACCCCATTCGCAGATGGAATAAACTATGGGCTTTTCGGGTGTTTTAGTAAATTCAGCCCAGTCGGCAGTGGCTTTTTTCAGCGCGTCGCCCATTCTCTTGTACTGGATATATGCCGAATCAGCCAGCGTCGCAACGGGGTTTTGAATGGTAATAATGTTTTCCCCGTCCTTAAGTTCCACAATTATCTGAGTTCTTCCGGAATCGCTGAAGCCCTTTCCGCGAGGGAAGAATACTTCGTGGACTTTTCCGTTTACAGTAACCTGGGCGTAGCTGTCACGCCTTCTGAAGGTTTTTTGATGTACAATTGTCAAAGCGTATTTGCCCTGAGGAAGAGTTATTACACGGAACGAGGCGGAGCCTGCGCCGTGGTTTATAAATCCAATAGCCTTTCCGCTGGGAAGCTCCGTCATATTTACTATCTTTGCCCTGCCGGTAAACTCTGCATCTTCCGGAGTTAATACCAGCACAGCATCAGAGTCATTTTCTTCTTCATCGTCGGATTTATCAATCCTGTTAAGTTCGATTTTTTCAATAGCCGGGCAGTCGCCGCTGATTGATTCGTTGTGGCAGAAATCGTATTTGAAGAACTCGCATCCCCATGATGCAAGTGTCTTTGCGTCAAGATCTTCTCTGCCCAGGGAGCCTGGCATATCCTCGCAGGTCAGGCTGCCGTTGGAGGAGTAGAGTCCTACTTTAAGTCCGAGCTCGTTTATATCATGAATAAGGCTGGGGATACCTCTGCTGAATGTTCCGAGATCCCCCTGAAGCTTACCGTCAGCATCCCTCATTGAACTCTGCCAGCAGTCGTCAATGTTAAGGTATTTGTACCCTGCCTCTAAAAGTCCGCTGTCTGCCATGGCGTGAGCCACTTCCATAATAAGATCCTGGTCTATATGATTTCTGAATGTATTCCAGCTTGACCAGCCCATGGGCGGAGTTTTCGCTACGCCGTTGTCATAATCCTCAGTTTGTGAGATGTCCATTGTGATTTCCCTGGGTCTGGTGATTCTCTTTATGGCGCAGAGCGGGCATTTGCCGTTTGCCTTCATGGTGAGAAACCACGATACAGAAAAAACCGCCAGTATACAAATTAACGCAATTACAATAATCAGAAAAATCATAATAGTCCTATCTCCTCAAAATAAGCCAGCTCCTTTTGAGCCAGCGTGCGTGTTTCCTTGTCTTCAATCTGCCTGAGCGTATTTTTAAGAAAATTTCTTTTGTACCTCAGGTTGTAAAAAAAACGATAGCACCAGGCATACGGTGTAAGCCACGGTCTGCCGTCGATAAATGGGATATAATTAATATTTTTCAGCTTGCTGTACGGCGGAAATGCCAGCTTGAGCTTAATCATAAATGATGAGTTTTTTGCGCCTGATTCTATCTCCCTGCGTGATACCACGGAGCCTTTATTCTCCTGCATACTTCCGAAAACTCCGCATCTGCACAGATATTCGCAGGTATCATTGATATTATCAGTAAATTTTCTGCCTGTGCTAAACCATTCACAGCAAACGGAAAGTATGACCTTTGCAAAGGTCTCAAGTCTTAGGGGTCTGAGAATATCTATCACCGTGTCAAGATTTATATCTTTTGCCGACTGTATTACAGCCAAATCAAGCACATGCCTGATCCCTGCACCGTAAAATTTAAAATGATGCGCCGTGTGGGCTATGAGATAAGCGGTGTGGTAGTTATCCTCCAGCGTTCCGGTTAAGCCGTCAAACTCCGCATGCTCAAATGCGTCAGAAAAAGCGTCCTCTGAAAATTCACTTATAATTTTTGTGTGCACCTCAACCAGCACGCCGTTTTTTCGGTAATTATATACGGGACCGTTCTGTTCAGTGCAGTCAAATCCAGCCTCGGTAAGCAATGACTTGACCCGGTCTCGGTTTTCAGTATCGATAAGAACGTCTATATCGCCCATAGAGCGGCTTTCTGCCACAGGGTACAATTCTCTAAGCACAGCGCCTTTAAAGAAAATATGGCGTATCTGAGCGGACGTGAGAACATCTCTGAGCTCGTTTATGCATGCTTTTTGACATTCATATATATAAACACCGTCGAAAAATCTGTTTTTCAGCGCGTCAAAGAATTTGGCTGACTCCTGTGTGCCGTCTTTGTTCGGCTCAAGGGCACAGTAGCATACACCTATAAGATTGTGGTGCTTTGCAAGCCTGTAAAGCTCCTTTAAGCTGCATGAATTGTCAAGCGTCAGCTTTGAATTATTTAAATATGTCTTACAGATCTCTACTAAGAATTTTTCTTCCTGAGTCATATCAGCCGTTCCGTTTTGTCAAGAGTAGCGTAATGTTAGTTGTTTTTTAGGTAGTGATTTTTTACCAGGAATTCGTGAGCTTCGTTCAAGATGTCTTTGTCGTTTTTGAAGCTGAGCTTCTTCATAGCTCTTTGGAAGGGAAGCCAGATATAGTCTTCGATCTCCTCTTTTTGGATTACGGTTACGGTGTCGTCCGTTGTGCCCACGAAAATAGAAACGGTCTTGTCGACCTTGTTTTTTATTTTGTATTTAGAAATGCCTTCGTATCCAAGATGAATTTTCAGATGAAGTCCGGTTTCCTCCAAGACCTCCCTGCGGGCGGCGTCATATTTTGTCTCGCCCTTTTCGAGATGTCCTTTTGGGAAGCCCCAGTTGGATGAACGCTTGTTTTTTATAAGCAGGTATCTTATCCCTCCGTGTATCTCACGGTAGACTACTGCGCCGCAGCTGCTTTCGTACAGGCAGGTGAGGTTGTAATTAGGGAAGTCCCTTTCAAGGTTCAGTTTTTGTAGTATGTCGATATTTATATATCGTGAGCTCTTTGGAGCCATTATCCATATTCTGTGTTTGCCGCAGTCCGGATTTTTTGGATTGAGCACAGCAATTATCCTACCGTCAAAATTACTTACTGCGTGATCAATTCCCAGAATAAAAGCATACTCTTCCTGCGGAGTGTCGTATAGTAACGCATAGTTAAGAGGGTAGGTAAATTCTGCTTCGCCCGTGGAGCCAATGGGTATAACGACCTTGGCTCTGGCGCTTTGTCCAAGCATAATATCACCGCCAAATTCATATAATAATCTATTATATAAGACTTTTGCTGATTTTACAAGGCATATGTTAATAAATTTTTCCATAAAAAAGACATCCGGCGGAGTAATCCGCCGGATGCTTATTTTAATAATGTTTCGGGTTTATCCGTTATTATGAACCAAGCTGCTGAAGAAGCTCAACAAGTGAGGAGATAACCTCATCGGTATCGCCCTTGAGCATTCCGAGTACCTGAGTGATAATTCCGGATACGTTGTCATCAACACCGTCGCCGAGCAGTCCGCCTATCAGCGAGCTGATCTTATCAAGATTGTCACCTGTATTAATTGTGTTAATCAGGTATCTAAGTACTGCGATGAGTGTTTCTGAAGAATCGCCCTGAACGAAGATTCTTGAGCCGTATGTTGCAGCCTGAGAAGCGCTTACTACGGTTGTGCCGTGGCTTGCAAGCTGTAACCAGTCAACAGGATTGAGCTTAAGGTCAAGCTTTGTTCCGTTGATGTCGATCATTCCCAGAATGTTATTTACAAGCGGGATGATAGCGTCGCCGCTGAGTATCGGCTTGAGAGTCTTGTTAAGATCATAGATATCGAGTGAGAAGTTTGTTACTCCGATCTTGGCAAGGATGCCGTTGATGTCTACGTCAAGTGCGTCAAACAGTGTTGTAAGGAGATCGTTGAGATCAACTACAGGTCTGATTGCGTCAACTATTGCAGATACAGGAGTGAGCAGGTTGTCGATAATCTGGCACAGTCCGTCGTTGCCGATGAAGAGTGCAAGGTTCGGTATGATTGCTGCTACTGTCTGAAGCGGAGCTGCAAGAACGTCCTCAACAAGATCCCAGAGAGGATTGATTATGTCAAGGAGTATTGCGTCATACTCTTCGTTGATATCCTGTCTGTACTGATACTGTGTCTTGATGTTATACATTGAGAACGCTTCCATAAGCGGAACGATCGATGATGTATAACCGTTTGAACCCGGAAGTCTTACGATATCAAACAGACCAAGGTAAGCGTCGTTGAGAAGAACGTCAAGTACGCCGTAGAGAGGACGGAGTACAGCAACAAGTGCATGGAAGAAGCTGTCTCTGTCGGTTACGCCCCACTTGAGCGAATTAACATCGACATTGCTCCATGAGCCTGCAGCGGCGATAGTTGCCGAAGCGCTCTCAAACTTCTGTCCGTATCTTTCGTCAACAAGAAGTTTTGCAACGTTGCTTGTTGAGAAGTCGATATCAGTCTTAGCAAGAAGCTGTGTAAGGTTCATGTCGTCGTTGATCTTCACGCCTTCGATTGCGCCGTAAAGACCTGTTGCCAGTTTGCTGATAAGCTCATCTTTGAAGAGAGCCTCACTGATCAGTCCGTTAAGGTCTGCCAGGCTACCGATAAGTCCGTCGAGCATCGGAGGAAGCTGCTTGAGGAAGTCAACGTCCATATTTTCCGGATAAGAGAATGAGTATTTGCCTGTTTCGTAGCTTGTGTAATCCCAGAATGCGTTTTCCGGATTTCCTGCCAGCAGGAAGAATACTGCGGCAACTATCTGGTCAGCTGTTGATGTTGAAAGTGTGTTGAATACACTCTGAACTACTGACTTGATTGTGTCATTCTTAGCTACTGCGTCGATTGAGCAGATGAGGTTCTTTAACGGTGAAGCATTATCCACAAGGAAATCTGCTACATAACGAAGGAACGTGATAAGAACCTTGCCCTGGTCGACGTTTTCAATCGTTTTACCAGTCAGGTATTTGCCGTTGGAACCGGTTGCCTTGCTGGTGTAGGTTGTAGGATCGCCCAGACTGATAAGAGCGTTCCAATTAATGTTATCAAGTCTCAGTTTTCTGAGTGTGGCGTTATCACTGTTCTGGAACGCCAGTTTGTTGATAAGAGGTACAATTAAATCTTCAAGATTGAGTTTTGTCAAATCTGAGAAATCAATCTTAATTGTTCCCTTCTTCATACCAAGCAGATCTTCAAGATAATTGCCGAGCGAATCACCGAGAACGCTTTCAAGCATTGCATCTATATCAAACTTATCGTCTGCTTCGTAAATAATATCTGTAATAGGAGCAAGCAGATTATTTACAAGCTGTGAAAGACCGTGGGAATCAAGATACATTGCAACGTTCGGCAATACCTTTGTAAGCTCATCTACAGGGTTAGCTGCAAGCTTGTTAAGGAATGAACTGCTTGAATCACCAACAAGCGGATTGAGGATATTAAGAAGGAGATTATCCTTAGCCTTGTTTGCATCGCTCTGATACTGCTTGTAGGTTGAAATGTTTGAGCAACCTAATGCCTCAAGAAGAGGAATTATTGCGCTGTTGTAGCCGTTTGTACCTTCAATCTTAAGATCTTTTATTGTATTAAGTGAAGAGAAATCAAGTCTGAGTTCGGAAGACTTTGAACGCTCACGATTGTCTTCGTACTCTCTGAATTTCATTCTGAGTACGCCGTCCTTCATACGATAGGAGAACTTGAGCTTGATCGGAGCTTCCTTGTCATCAGAAATCGTAATTATTTGAACTGTATAAGGAACGTCGAGAGATTTGATTAAATTATAAAGATTATCATTAAGCTCGAGTGTTCCTTCGTTAAGCAATACGTTAAGTATGCTGCTAAGCGGACGGAGAACAGCGGCAAGTGCGTTTACAAAGCCCTGCTGAGCATTTGCTGAGCCGTCCTTAAAGCCCCAGTTTACATTCTTTACTTTGCTCCAGCTTGACTGTGCCTTGATGGTGTTTGCAGCTGAAGTGAATGTCTTGCCGTAGCTCTTGTCTGTAAGGAGTTTTGCAACGTCCTTAGTGGATGTAACTATACCGAATACCTTGAGAACCTGCTTGATATTAGGATCAAGTCCGTCAAGCGCGCCGTAAAGAGCGGTTGCAAGCTTAGTTACAATTTCGTTTGTGAACAGATTGTTATTAATTATTCCCTGAAGGTCATCGGCTCCGAGGTCAACACCGAAGGAGCTGAGAAGCGGGAAGATACCTGCAATCAGATTATCGAGGCCTTCAACGCCGTTGTCAGCCATCTGCTTTGTGATGCCTGCCGGATAATAGAAGCCTGTTGCTGCTTCCTGGAGATACTGTGAGAATGTCCAGTATGCAAGTGTCGGGCTGTCTGTAGCTTCCAGGATTTTGTTGAGTACGCTGAGAAGATCCTGAGCTGTGATATCGCCTGCCTTAAGCAGATCAAGGATTTGAGTTACTGTATCGTTTCCGATAAGTTTTGCAAGTGCTGTAAGGTTGTCGTTGTCGAGTAGAACCTCGATCACATATTCAAGAACGTATACAAGAGCTGCAGCCGGTGTCTTTGCAGTGCTGAGCTTATTCCAGTTAATCTTCTTGAGAGTGATTCCGGTGCTTGCGATATAGCTGTTGATAATCGGGATAAGATTATCGCCTGAAAGTGAATATTTGTAGTTGCCCTGGCCGAGCTTAATATTATTTGCGTCTGCGTAAACTGCAAGTTTATCTGCAAGACCGTTTATAACTTCCTTAAGTTTAAGTGATGTCGGAAGAAGCTCGTCGCTGACGATTGCAAATATTTCGCCGAGACCGTTAATTTCTTTAACAAGCGGGCTTACTGCTCCGTTTACTATGGAAGCGATGGTTGCGCCGTTCTTGTCGTCAAGTATTCCGGCGATACCCTGAACCGATTTAATAAGTGTTGTTGCAGGTTTATCAAGGAAGAGGTTGAGCCATTCTGATATAGGTCTGAGCAGACCAAGCAGAACCTCGTCGTGATAGCCGTTTGTAGTTACAGCGTACTGAGCGGCTGTGTCAATCTTGATGCCGTTCTTTGTGCAAAGAGCACCGAGTACAGGAGAAACTACGTTTGCATACCAGTTGGTGTCGATCATTACGACGCCGAGGATTGAAGTAACAAGTCTGAGTGAAGCTGCCAGTGCGTCATAGAACGCATCCTTGTCGCCGTCTTTGATGCCCCAGTCGAGTTTGATCTTGTAATCGCCTCTTGAGGTCTGGTCGGCTGCATTGTGCCAGCAGTTGTACTTAGAAAGCTGATCCTGAACTTTGTCGTAACCGTCAAGTCTGATGCTTACGGCGTCAGGGGAGATAACACCCTCAATTGCCTCAACAAGCAGGTTGTACTGAGCATTTGTGCCATTGTCAAGTGTATATGTGTCTCCGTAATCTGCAAGCAGATTCTCAGAAATCTTTTCAATCAGCAGGAATGTCTCAACAACAAGACCTGTCAGTGATTCGTTTGAGTAAACCTTCTTAGCGTCAACATTGCCGTTTTTGTCAGGAGTGTATGTCTCCGAGCCGGTAATGTAGAATACATAAGAGTTGAGAAGTTTTCCTAAATCAGTGAAACAATCGTTACCCAGGTAGTTAGAGAAGAATGTAACTGCACCTGAAAGAATGTTGTCTACTGAATTTATGTTGAATCCGTTAAAGCTGCTGTCAGCAAGGAGAGATGACAACATCTTATCAAGGTTATTGATAAGGTCTGTTGCGTTGCTTAATTCTTTGTTTGTATATGTGCTCTTGTCGGCATTTGCCGTCTTTGCTGCTTTTGGTTTATAAGTCGGGCTTGTTGATGAACTGCTGTTGTTATTGTCGCTTTCATCGCTGCCGCCAAACTTGCCTGCAAGGTCAGTAATAACATTTACAAGAGTCTGAATGTTGGAAATAAGGAAGTAAGCATTGTCTTTAGTAAGACCGGTTAATCCTGTTTCCTGCTCTTCAAATGTAAATGAATATTTGCTTTCACGGTCTATCTGGAACACACCGTTGAGCACGTCGGTAATTATGCTCTTTTCTCCGAATCCACCCAGTGAATTGAGAAGTCCGGTAATGATCGGGATGTTCTTAGTAATGCTGTTATCTGTTGAAATAACGCCGTTTACAAGGCTTATTATAGCATTGATCCAGTCATTTACAAAGATATCTGCAAATGTATCAAGGATATCTACTGATCTGTCAGGATCTGTGCTGCTTGCATAGGAAATGAAATCTACAAGACGCTGGTTCTTGTATGAATTATTTTCGTCAACGAAGATCTTGCCGTCATAGCAGTAAGTCCAAGCGTCCTTTGATACGCCGTACTTATCGGCAGCCAGATCCTCCATAATGTCAAACAACTGAGGAATTGCAACGAAGATGTTGTTAAGACCTGAGTTAAGAACATTTCCGTTTGCATCATACTGATGCTGGTTAACACGTTCGGAGTTTACAAACTCGTTTACAGCTGATCTGAAGAGCTGTGCGATTTCGGTAATTGTCTGTGAAAGTGCGACCGCTGTTGCACTTGGAGTTTCGATCGGTTTACCGTTTTCATCAGTTTTAAGAACCTTAACTTCGTTACCGTCTTCGTCTGTCTTAGTCTCGTAATCAAGTGCTCCTGCAAGAAGAGTATCAAGATCTGCAATGTCAGCGTCACGAAGAGCCTTGTCGGCAATGTATACACCAGTAAGACGAGGAACGTCACTGCTGTATGTAATAGTGCAGAGAAATTCGGTATCTGCATAATCAGCAAGAAGATCTTCAAGAGTATCAGCAGTATTGTTGAGATATGTGTAGCCTGTGATTTCACCGTTGTCGTTGTATACTGGTGTAAGCGAATTACCGCTTCTGTCAGCTACATTATAATGTTTAAAATCTATATCATTTATATTACCTGCATCAACTGAGAATACTGCTTCAGCTCTGGTGGTCTCAGGCTCGCCGTCAGGATCCTGAGAAGGAACGGTTACGGTGGTCATAAGAGTTTTAGTGCTGCCATCGTAGTAAGTGATTCCCTCTGCTTCAGCTCCTTCAAACAGCCAGTTCATTACGTTAGGCAGGATCTTGTTTAAATCAAAGAAGATGCTGTCAAGACCTATATATGAACCGTCAGTTGTCAGAAGCTCAATTCCAAGCAGATTGCCAAGAAGCGGAGCAAGAATGTTTGTATAAACATCGCCCAGGCTTGAATAGAAATCATCTTCACCGTTATTCAATACTATCGGGATTAAAAGTTCGTCGGCAAGCTTTGCAACTACAGGAACAATCTCGAATATTGTAGCAACAGGTGATTCGTAAACTCTGTTCCAAAGGTCAGCAAGAGCAGTGTCAAGACCCATACCGTCGAGTGCGCCTACATATGATGTTGCAAGGTCGATTATGCTTACAATGTTTTCATTAAGATAAAGGTTGAGAAGTTCGGTACCCATCTCTCCGGTAAGATCATAGTCAGCATAAAGAATCTTTTTCTGGTCTTCGGTAAGGATTACCTTGCTGCCGCTGTCGGAAACCTGCGAATCAATGTAGTTCTTGTAATTAAGAACGCTGTCGGCAACCTTTGGTGAAGAGCTATCGTCAAATTCAGTTATACCAAGCAGGTTAGCTGCTGTCTTAGCATATGCATAGTCAACAGAATCCATAATGTACTGCTTGATAACTTCTGTATCATAGCCGCCTTCGTCCGGATAATTAAGAACTGGAAGGTTTGAACCTTCGTATCTTACAACATCGTAGTTAACAATGTTAGGAACCTTATTTCCGGTGCCTTTTTCCGTATATTTATTGTTACCTATCTGTTTGAAATCTTCGCAGAAAGCGTAGATAAGGTTGTTTGGATATGTATCACCAAGCTTGGAATCCTTGAATATAAGTGAGAAATATTCAGCGACAAGTGTGCCTTTGAATTTCTCCGGAAGAGTAGGAGTAATCTTTGTTCCGGAGTTATCGTTCATCTCGATAGTTCCGTTAGCAAAGAAGGTGCTTGTGTTTTTGAAACCATTTGCACCGTCTCTTGAAACAGTCTCAAAGAAAGAACCGATTTCCTTGATCTCTTCTGCGGTAAATACGTCTTCTGTCTCGTAATTTGCAGGCATTTTTGAATCGACAAGAGCTTCGAAATCATCCATGTTGTTTACCTGGTCGCTGTACTTGATTGCAAGACCGGCAACAAGTTCCCTGTAATGTTCGGGAATTACTGTATTTACATAAGCGTCGATTGAAATCTGCTCAAACATTGACATATAGAGGTTAAACATCATCTGATTTTCTTCAGATAAGTCTTCTCCAGGCTCAACACCCAGTGAGAGGTATACTACATCTTCAAGAGAAGTAGGTACTATCTCCGTAAATTGACCGCTTCCGACTGCTGAATTTACAACAAGAAGTTCTGTAGCGTTTTCAGGTGTAATATCTTCATTGATGTTGTATGCAATTGGTCCGCCGAATGCACCGGTAACATCCTCCGTGGTCTTGTTGAATGTAACTGTAGTTCCAGTCGAATGAACGAGGTTATAATAAGCATAAGCATACTTTACATTCTGACCGGCACCGTAGCAGTAGTAGATGAGATCTGCAAGGCTATCGATCTTAATGCCCATGTTGTATTCTTCATACTGGGTATTATAGCTGTCAAATAAAGCTTCAAGAACAAGCTTGTCTTCAGCAGAAACCTGTGTCTCCCAGAACTCATCGGTAAATGTACATTCAAGCTCATATAAAGCAGCGAAATCATATGTTGGGTTTGAAATAGGCTGATACATTTCTGCATACTTTTTAACAACTGCTGATGAGTCAATGTTAGCTATCTGGTTGAGCTTTTCATACCATTCGCTAAGAATGTTTCTTGTGCTCTCTGACAGTTCACTGTTGAATCTGTAGTCACGGCACAGAATGTAGAGTGAGAAAAAGCTGATTGAAGAATCGTCAACAATCGGGTTTCCTTCGCTGTCCAGCATCGGATCACCGTTCTCATCGAGTTTATACTTGATGAGGTAATCGTAATAGCTGGCGTCTTTCTGTGAGTCTTCTCCGTCAACTGCTGTTACATAGTCCTCCTGGCTTGTGCCGAGGGCATTAAGCAGTACCGGCTGAAGTGCGCCGAGAACATCCTGAAGAGTTGCCTTGTTGTTGGCAATGTCTTCCTTTTCAGATGCTGTCAGCTGGTCAGCTGTTTTCGGAGTGCCGTCTGCATTTTTGTACTCGCCGGCATATTTCTTGTACACTGGTGCACTTATTGCCGGAGAAGCATTAATGAGTACGGCGGGCAGATAATCGTCTGCCAGTCCGTTGAGCGAGTTGAAAGCTGCTTCAGCGTCGCTCGAGGTTTCCCATATGCTGTTGCTGTTGTCCTGCGCAAAAGCAGTGAAGCCAACAGAGCATGTGGTGATAACCATAACTACCGCTAAGAAAAAGCTAAGTAGTTTTTTGCTCGTCTTCATAATAAATCTCTCCTTTACCTTTATGATTAACGAACTTGCCGTTTGAATTTGCATGCGAAAAAGCGTCTAAAAAGCAGATTGATTAATAATTTATTAACAAAATACTGATTTTTGGGTGCACTTATCCACGCACGCACGAACAAATACAAATTATTTATAACAAATTATACAAGATAAGTCAATACTTTTTGTAAAACTTTAAATATTCTATTAACGATTTTTGAATAGTAAAGGTCAAAACAAAGCAATTTTGAACATTTTCCTCACTGTGTAAAGCTAAATACATTTACAATTAAAAACAAACTGTAAAGTTGTGATACTTTTCACACGATAAGTCAAAAAAATAACCCGATAAATGCAAAATAAATGCGAAAAAACAGAATAGAATTTGTAAACAAAGAATTAATATTTTGTGAAATATATCTAAAAAGTGAACCCGAATTTAGACATTTTGCCAAAAATCCGCTGAGTTGCCTTTGTTTGTTGACTTTTTATTAAAAATGTGGGATAATCATTTTGAGTTTATAGGGTTAGTGCACCTTTTTTTAGCTATGTTGCGCTGCTATGGAATACTTTATCTATTGATATTCATCGGCAGAGTGACCTTGATCTAATTCAGATTGCCTGATGGTCAGAGATTAAGCAGCTTAAAAGTGCATGAGCCTATTACGTAAGGCGTTTATTTTCACTTAGAAATTGTCTATGGCGTAATACTCTAATTAGACTCTTTATCTATCACATTATTAAATTTGCCGGTTAAGAAAGTTTTCTCATCCGGCGGACGAATAAAAAGGAGGTAAAACACCAAAATATGAGAACGAAAGCTAAAAAGTTTTCTCATAAGCTGCTTGCGTTGCTTCTCGCAGTGGTGATGGCGCTCACTTGTTTTACAGGCGTTATTTCCGCTTACGGTGCAACTCAGGGCAGATATGATGATGACGTTGAGTACAACAGTCTGGCTTGGAGTGTTCTTTCAGACGAACAGGTAGCCACTGCGCTTCTTGACTATGCTGACGAGATGCTTCCGGCACTTAAGGAACTTGAGCCTACTCTCGCAGCTGCGGCAAACAGTGCCAGTCTTGATCCTCTTGAAATTGAATGGGATCTTAACAGCAGACAGGTTAACCTTAAAATTATCGGTATCAGCCTCACGTCTGTTACTGTAAAGCTCGGCAGTGTTGACGAACTCATTGAGACTATCAACAGCGTTGATTCTCTTATTAAGGGCAGCCTTATTGATGTTGCCACAACCTTCGGCGTTGATCTTGGTATCCTTCCTGATCTTGACCTCTCCGCTCTTAACGGAATGTCAAGAAGTAACACTTCTTCATGCGATATCGTAAGAGGTGTTCTCGGACTGCTTTACGACAACAATGATGTAATATTCGGAAATATCCTTCGCGGTACTTTCACCCTCGGTGTAATCCCGCTTGATATTTATGATCTTCTCGGCGGAATGCTTGGCATTACTGCTGATGAAGCAAGAGCAGACTTTGCATATAATATTCTTCAGTCAGTACTCTTCAACTACACAGACTGGTTTACTCCTGAAGAGATAACAAACTATAAGAATGGTACAACTCCGTTTGTATTCGATGACATTCTTATGGAAAAAATGGCTACCGAGCTCATGGATAAGATTAACGTGCTTGTTACATATCCTGACGGTACTTCTTCTGCAACAAGACTTGAAGCTATAGAAGCAAAGATGCAGAAAGATGGCTTAGAGTATGAAGAAGCTGCATCCGCTCTCGGATACGATCCTAATCTTGTATATACAACAGAGAGAGGATTTGAAGGCAATGTTCTCCTCTTCGTTTACGGAGACCAGAAGCTTCAGCTCAGCTCTGCAGACAGCCTTTTCTCACTGGGATACAAGGCTCTTGGTATTGCTTGGAACACTGTTCTTAAAGACACCATCAAGCTGATCCACGTTAATTATGATGTAGACCGCGGACACGGCTCCAACTTTGATAATACTTATTATTACTGGTATATCGAAAATGTCGGCGCATGGAATGATGATGATCTTGCTACAATGTATTCTTCTGAAAATGTAATGGCATGGGCAAATGCAGTTTATGCTGATTACGAGGCAACATCTGCAGAAGAATTCCTTGGTTGGGTTAAAGACAATCTTGTTCACGATCGTACTGTTGCTGAGGACGCAGCAGGAAACTGGTCAGATATTGATTCAACAACCCTGTTCAATAAGCTCAGATACAGCCCGCTTGCCGATTACTATTTCGACATTCAGACAGGTCCTATCAACCTCTATCTGAGACAGACAGGAACAGATAATCTTGACGCTTTCTTTGAGACAAACTACAGCGGATATTCTTCGCTTATAGCAGGACTTAACGATTGCCTCATCGCTGCTGTTAAGGATCTTTTCCCTGAAAGCGACAACATTTATGTTGAAACTGCCGGCGACACAGCTCGTCCGACAATGACAACTACAGGCGACTTTGCCACAATTGATGATTCAGCTGTCAGAACTATTACTTCTACTCTTGTTGGTAACACACTCAAGATGGTTCAGTATGTAGCTGACACAACAGATCAGAATATCCTCAACGGTTTCTATCTCAAGAATGGCGAAGGCACAGCTCTTGCAGAATCAAACCTTGAAGAGGCAATGATTCCTCTTCTTATTGCTTGCATCGGCAATGTAAACCTTGGTTCTGGCAGACTTGATGAGATAATTCATCCTGCTGACTGGGATGCTTGCAAGGATGCAGAAGCAGTTGCTTTTGTATGTCTGAGAGAGTATCTCTCATACATTCTTCCTAACAAGGATTACAATGTTCTTGTTTCTAAAGCAGCTGACGGTTCTATCAATGCTACACTTGAGGGAACCATCCTTCCGATGGCACGTGATGCTGTTACATATGTAATGGAAGGTTATGTTCCGGTAACTGATTCTTCAGGTAATGCATGGAGTGTTAAGGACAGAGAAGTTAATGATGAGAATACACTTCTTGAGCTCCTTAATTCTGTAGTTTGCTACTATGCAGACAAATACAGCTACGAGAAGATAGACGGTAATGCAATGGGTATTGCTCCTCTTCTCGGCGTATGTGACCAGAACGGTAACAGCAAAGTAAATTCAGGTAATGACATCTGGACTAACTTTAATAATATAGCTAATGACCTTCTTCCGGTTCTTGGAACACTCCAGGGCAAGGGTGAAGCCAACTTCGATTCAGAGGATCTTATTTGGAACGATGTTGTTCTCGGCGTACTTGATATAGATAATACCGATGTTCACGCTTCAGGTTTTTGCGGAGTATCAAACTTCATTTACAGATTGCTTACAATCTTTTCTTCTGACCTCATTCAGACTAACAGAATCGTTGACACCGCATACGAGCTTGTAAAAGAACTCTTCAACGGTATCTTCGGACCTCGTTACGACGGTCAGATTTGGTATCCTGTACCGGATGCCGCATCAACTCATCCGTTTGATGACCTTCTTCATAAGGAAGCTCTCGGCGGAACAGGTCCTGACAATGTAGGTGCAGTTCAGAAGCTTGTTAACAACTTTATTGAATTTTCCGGCTTCGGCGGATCAGGTGTAGCAACATATCCTGATACACTTCTTCCGGGTCTTGTATTTGCACTTACATCAGTAAATAGCTTTGTTAAAATCCTTCCTGATATCGCAGACCATTCTCTTTCAATGGCAAGCGTTGATGTTGCTGATCCGACATTTACTGCCTGCTCAGCCAGCAGTAGTAACTACTCATCAATAACATTCACCAACAACAGTAAGGGTGTAAACATTGCTTATATTGATGGCATGGCTGACACTAATGTACAGCTTTCACGTTACTATCTGAAGATTAACAGCGCTGTTATTGAGAAGCCAGACGGTTCAACAGGCGGCTCATCCATCGCTGCTCCTTCAGCCGGACTTATTGCTCCCGGTGAGTCTGTAAGTCTCAATACAACTACTGTATTCTCACCTGATGCCGGCTCAAATAGCTGCACCTATGCTATCGTTGTAAATTACGATATCACAGATAAGGACGGCACAGTTCTTCATGAGAATCTTGAGTCTCGTACATACCAGTACCTGACAAGTGATGTTTCATGGGCTGAGACAGTATATCCTGAGAGCAGAATTGAAAACGGTCTTAACAGATTCCCAGAATCACTTGAATCAAATTCAGCTAATGAAACTAAGACTGTAAACGGTTTCAGCGTATTTACAACACAGCAGTTCGGTGATACCGGTAGCAACAACAGATTCATTGTTAACTATCCTGAGTATATTACTCTTGAGACAGGTAACCTTTCTGCTATTGACAGCTATGCAGTAAGAGTTAGAAACATAAAAGTTGGCGGTTTGTTTGGTGCTGCAAAGACACTTTATGGTTTCTATTTCTATGATGAAGCAACAGTTCATGATGACAGAACTGGCTCAGATGTAAGCGTTAACAGCGCAAATGCTATTCCGGTATTTGATAAGCAGACCGGTGACCTTCTTAGAATTGGTCTTTATGACTATTCAACAGACGGTGGTTCATCTTGGACAAATGGCGTTGACCAGAGTACTCTTGAGAGTGCACAGAATCAGTTCTATCAGGAGCATCCTGATCAGACTGCTGATTTCGTATCAAGAACTCACGTTGCATTTACTCTTGATGATGCATACAACAAGGGACTTATCGCTGCCGCTCATAAGAACGACAGAGGCCTTTACGATTATGTTTATATGAAGGATCCGGGCGGAGATTACGGTTATCACAACGTTCTTCTCCAGATCTCTATGAGAGGTCCAATAGATGGATTCTATTTGAATACAGACTCCAATCCTTCAATAGGTAACAACACTTCAATATATCAGCGTTTCCTTCAGTATGACGGAACAACTGCTGTTCAGGGTACAACAGAGCCGATCGAATCAAAGATTTGTTTCTGGCACAATAAGGCCAGCACAACAGCAACACTGAAATTCGTTGTTGCCGATACAACCGTTAATGATTCGGTAAGTGACAAGATTGACGAAATGACAGACGTTCTTAACAATTATAAGGACTCTGACTTCGATTCACCTGAAACAATTACCGTAGCAGAAGAGGCTATCAGTAATGCTCTTGCAGTTTCTGCAACACCTATTACTCCTGAGTCTTCTATGGAGCTTAACGATACAACAGAGCGTCAGTTTGTAACATCTCAGGCTGCTTCTGCAACTGGTGATATGGCTTACAAGCCACTGGGCGCTGGCAACGAGGATAAAATTCCTTCAGACATTCTTAACGCTGCATACTTCAATGAAGCCGACCAGCTTTATTACTATGACAGCGAGTTTGTATCCGCAATCTATTCTAACGAAGCTCTTACATCAGCTGATGTAAAGGATGGTAAGGATGCGGCAGGCGTGCCTGTAACACTTGGTGAAGATGGTAAATACTATTACACCAACACAGCTGCATACACTAAGGAATGGGATTTCGATACCTATGACAGCCCGTGGTACAAGGATACCGATGTTCAGGCAACTGACGAAAACGGCAATCTTCTTTACAACCAGATTCAGTTTAACCACTATAACGCAAACGGCAACTCCGTACGTTATGTAGACGACTGGGTAGTAAGAATTCCGCAGTCATCATATCAGGTTATTCCGAATGATGGCGTAACAGAGTATCGTGGTGCTTACACAAGAGCTAACGATTATCTCCAGTGGGCTATTGAGTATGTATACGATCATATTGATACAACTCTTGCAGCTAAACTTCTTGACGAGATTTCACTTGTCAGAAACGGTATGAACACAAATAACTTTGACGTTCTCACTTACAACACAATGGTTGATCTTGCTAAGGTAGTTGAGTCACAGTACAGCATTGACATTACATACAATGTTGACGAGGCTGTTATCGACGACGAAGGCAACACAACTATGGGACCTGACGGTAAGCCTGTAACTCAGACAGTAACTAAGACAGATACTATCTCCTTCGGCGATTACAACGGCTATATGGAAAATGAGAATATTGAGGTTACAAGCGTAGCAGTTACTTCAAATCTCTCATCTGTTCAGATCGACGAGTACATTCGTCTGTTTAACATCTATATGAGCAAGGTTGTAGAGCGCGGCTACCAGGGCAACCAGATTGAAGCTGAAATCGAATGTGCTTCAGGCAACACTTATAACAATCTCGTAGCAACCAAGGCAACTTATGATGAAGAGAGCGGCGAGCTCCTTACTCCTGCTGTTGTAACTAAGGGTGCATCAGCTGTTGAGCCTAAGTTCGGTGCTTGGTCTGAGGACGGAACTCTCGTAAACGAGGGCGAAACCGTTTACTCAGCTGAGACATGGAATGCTTATGTAGAAGCTCTTGCCAATGCAGTAGCAGTGGCACAGCTCGGCAACGGTTCTTATGCTCATAAGGATGTTGCAAACTATAATCCGACTGCCGGCGATTATGACGCTCAGATTTCGGATTGCTATTACACTGATACAGCTCTTCAGGCTGCTGAAATCGCTCTTGAAGAGGATGTTGAGGAGCCTGCTAACGAGATCACTGTTAGCGGTACAGTTATGATTGCTACTAACACGACAGGTACAACATACACTTCTGGTATTGTAGGTATTGATGTTTATGCAGGCGATCAGCTTGTTGCAACATCAGCTGAGGACGGTTCATTTACAGCAACTGTTCCTGTTGGTACGACAGAACTTACTTTCAAGGGTACAACAACTGTTAACAGAACTGTTACTCTCAGTGGTACAGCAGATGTTACCGGTGCTATTGTTCCGATTGTAATCTGCGATTACAACATGGATGGAAGCTTTAACGCAATTGACGCAGCTACATTCTCTGGTTCATTTGGCGGTGAATATAATGTTTACTGTGATTTGAACGCTGATAATAGTGTTAATGCTATCGATACAGCTGTATTCTCCGGATTCTTTGGCAACACAGTTACCTATGATCCGTTAGCTCTCGACTAATATTTAATTTTAAAATTTAGTCACATCAAATGCGGTATGGCGCCTTCGGGCGTCATACCGTAGCTCAAATTTGGTTATTCGCTGAAAATAAAATATGATACATATTTTTACAAATTCAAGCCGTGCGAATACATAACAAGTATTCTGACACAGTAAGAAGAAACTGATGCGTACAAGTTTTGTTTTATGTGCGGCAAGCAATTTGATTTCAGCTGATAATATAAAGAAACATTTGTGTGCAATTGCGCACAGTGTCCCACGGTAATCCCGTGTAAAATGAATACTTGCAAGTATTTATTTGCGATATATTTTATCGTAAAAGAAAGAAGTCGCGGAGTTATTCCGCAGAGGAGGCTGACCAATGAAAGCCAAATATAAATTCGGCAGCGGTATCATTGCTGGTTTTCTTGCTTTGGTTATCGCTATGACGATTTTCATCGGTCTTCCGATTGTTTCAAATGCTGAAACCGGAACCCTTGGTACAGAATCTCCGGAAATTTACTGTACGTTTTCTCAGGACGGCGAATTAGTCGACGGCAATGAGCTGACTGCGGGAACATACGATGTTAGTTTTGTAATTTCAGGTGTTAAAAACCTGGCAGTCGTACAAATTACGGCTACTTATGACGACAGCATGGTCACTGTGGCTTCAGCGCCGTCATACTCGATATCTGATGATGAGGCATTTCCTTTCCACACTATCGGGTATAAGAACGAAAACAGTACAATCATCACAGGATTTATTTCTGGCAATGATGATTGCACGGCTATTTCTTCTGACGGTCAAGTGCTGACAACCATTTCTATGACCTTTGCGTCAGATTGTGATGCCGCTGATTATATCACGGCAGATCAAGATCCGAATCACACGTTTGTACAGGTTGACCTTAACGACAGTACTAGCGACCAGTACGCACTTGTTGATTCGTACCCTGGTTACTCAGGTAACCTTTACCCAATGTCCTGTGATGTAACTCCTGTTATTACAGCGGAGTATACGGTAAACGGTCAGGTACTGATTGCTACCGATACCACAGGAACAAACACTACGGCTGGAATTATCGGTATAACTGTTACAGTTGAAAAAGATGGATTGATAATTGCCCAAGCCGTAACAGACGAAAACGGATTCTATACCCTGCCGGATATTCCGGTGGGAGAGTACACTATCACTTTTAGCGGTTCAACGACTGTTGACAGAGCTGGTACCCTAACGGTATCCTCCGACAAGGCCGTTGATTCGGTTGTTACTTTAGATAGTGTAGGTATTGTTATTTGTGATTATAACAAAGACGGAGCATTCAACGCTATTGATGTTGCAGTATTTTCCGGTTCCTTTAGTGGGGAATATAATGTCTACTGTGATTTGAATGCAGACAAGGGTGTTAATGCAATTGATGCAGCTGTTTTTTCCGGAATATTTGGTAAAACAGTAGCATATGATGATTTAACACTTTGATATAAAACGTTTTAGGTTATCGAATAACAAAATTACTTAAACAGGGAGAGAAAAATTTAAATGAAAAAATCATTTAAAAAGGCTATTGCAGTTCTGCTTGCAGTACTTATGGTAGTATTTTCTGTACCATTCACAGCTCTCGCTGCAGCTGGAGACTATCAGCCAAATATTAATTTGTATTTTGGTACTTTCCATGCAGATGACGCTACTGACTGGCAGGATTATACAGCAACTGCTGGTAAGACTTTTGATATGTGTGGCCTTTATGATGTTCCGCTTGAGTATGATAAGGAAGCCGGAACTCTTACACTTTCTGCTGAAAAAGCAGCAAAAGCAGCCGAAGTGCTTGGCTATGCAGCACCTGAGTCAGATGTTACTTACGGTGTAGGCGACTATTTCACAGTAACTTCAGTAGTTGAAAACATTGATACAGTATATGCTTTACAGACTCAGATCAAATTTTCTGACAATATTGAGCCTGCTGGATATTATTCATACAGAAGCGGTCGTGTAACGACTTATGCTCTTGGTACTGTTTCAGAAGCAGCAGCTGTTGGCGGTACTTTCGCAGCTGGTGGTGACACCTTCCTTGATAGCATGTCAGCTATGAAATATTATCCAGAAATAAACATAGCTCTTGAGCCTTCATCTATTAAAGATGATTATTTTGAAGATGTAATTGCTTCATCTACTGCTGGTACAGATATTTCATCAACACATGATGATTATTTTGCTGATCCCAACACAGGTGATCTGAGCACAGGTTATACATATGAGAATACTCTCATCATGCATACATGGGTATTTAAGATCACAGGCGAAGGTCCCATTAATTTTGAATTAAGAGACCCTGACAATACTCTTAATCCGAACTTCGAAAGTGCTCTTTATGTTGCGCACCGTGATGATGGTATCATGACTGGTGATATTACCACATATGCGTATAACTATCGTATTCCTGGTACTAACACTGAGGGCGATACCGAAGCTCCTGGTTCTCGTAAATTCACATTTATGGGAACAAATATCTTTAACGAACCTGCTCCTGCAGATCAGTACACAGTTAAGTTTGTAAACGCTGCCGGCGTTACAGTTTCCGAGCAGGCTTACGATGCTGGCACAGCTGCTTCAGATGTAGTTGTTCCTGCAAACACAGCTGCAACATCAAATGATGATGGTCATACAACATATACATGGCCTGCAGTTGCTGATGTTACTGCTGATGTAACATATAACGAAATTGCAAACGGTCCTGTAGCTCATGATTGGGTTAAGGACGCAGAGGCTAGCACAGAGCCTACATGTACTGAGGCTGGCCACTATGTATACAAGTGCACAGTAGGCGGCGAGACTTATGACGAGTATCCTGAGGCTACAGGTCATACTCCTGCTGATGAGCTTGCTAATGTTAAGGCTGCTACATGTACAGAACCTGGTTACACCGGTGACGTTGTATGCTCAGTTTGCGGTGAAGTAATCACTCCTGGTGAAGTTATCGAAGCAACAGGTCATACTCCTGTAGACGCTGGCAACGCTAAGGCTGCTACATGTACAGAGCCTGGTTACACCGGCGACACCAAGTGCTCAGTTTGCGGCGAGACAGTCACCACAGGTGAAGTTATCCCTGCAAAAGGTCACGATTGGGGCGAGTGGACAGTAACAAAAGAGCCTACATATGATGAGGCTGGTGAAGAGACTCGTGTATGTAACAACGATCCTTCACACGTTGAGACAAGACCGATCGCTGCTCTTAAGGGCGTTTCTGTAACAGTTGAGGCTGTTGATCTTGGTACAGCTACTGTTAACGACAATGCTGTAACAGCTGAAGATGTAACAATCAATGTTGATACAAATTCTGACGTAGTTCTTACTGCTACACCTATCGAGGGCGCTGAGTTTGTAGGTTGGGAAGTAAACGGCAAGATCGTTTCTACTGAAGCAACTTACACAGCTAAGGCTCTTGCTAACATCGTTTACACACCTGTATTCCAGCTTGTAGAAGATGAAGTAGCTGATAACGAATTCACTGTTATTTTTGCTGACAAGTTCGGCAACGTTGTTGATGCACAGACCGTAACAAATGGTGCTGACATCGTTGTTCCTGCTGTTCCTGCAATAGCTGGCTACAACGCTATCGGCTGGTCACTCTCAGACGAGGAGATTGATGCTCTTACAGCAACAACAACAATCACACCTGTTTATGAGAGAATCACAGAGGTTACTTATACAGTAACAGCTGACGGTGCTACAATCACAACACCTTATGCAACAACTGAGGATGTTAATACTGGTATCGGTTACAACACACTCGTAACAGTTACAGCTCCTGGCGCAACAGCTTGGAAGATGGGTGAATCAACAGTTGCTTACGGTGAAACATACTCATTCTATATCGGTACTGATATGGATCTTACACCTGTATATGATGTAGTTGAGGCTGCTCCTACAGTTGCATCAGTTTCAGTAACAGAGATCACATCAAACGGTATGAAGGGTGCTTCATTCCTTGCAACTCGTGAAATGACTGATGATTGCACATATGTAAACGCTGGATACATTTATGGTAAGGATCTTGCAAATCAGGAGATCACTCTTGCTGATGTTGACGGTTCTACTGTAAAGGCTATCTACTGCGCTACTGACGCTAATCAGTTCGCACTCAACTATGGTATCACTGCTCAGACAGGTACTATCGTTGCAAGAGCATTCCTTGCTTATGTTGACGCTGAAGGTGCTACTCAGGTAGTTTATGCTGCACCTCAGACATATGCATATTAATTCAGGCGAGGGGGATAAAGCTAAATGAAAGAACTTTATACTAAGCCGGTTTCAGAAGTACAGGAATTCAAGACAACAGATGTTGTAACAACATCTATTGAGAACCTTAATCCTTCTTGGGATTAATCTGATTCGGTAATAACAGGGGGCGGCAGCTTTCGGGCTGCCGCCTTTTTCTGCACAAAAAAGACCTGCCGTAAAGGCAGGTCTTTAGTTATATAATCTGTTGTATTTGTTAATACTTGATTTGTTATTAATGTGAAAAATATTTATTTCTTTCTGCTTTCCGCTTTGAGTCTCAGGGATTTGTCAAGAATTGTCTTTCTGAGCCTGATTGATTTAGGCGTTACCTCAAGCAGCTCGTCGTCAGCCAAAAACTCCATGCTCTGTTCAAGGGACAGTACCGTTGGCGGAACAAGCTTCAGCGCTTCATCCGAGCCGCTGGCACGTGTGTTTGTAACATGCTTTTTCTTGCAGACATTGCATACAATATCTTCATCCTTAGCACATTCGCCGACAATCATTCCCTCGTAAACTTCAACGCCCGGACCTACAAAAAGCTTTCCTCTGTCCTGAGTGTTCCACAAACCGTAACCGGTGGTGGTTCCTGTTTCGTGGGCAACGATGGAGCCTCGGCTTCTGGTGGCTATATCGCCCTTGTATTCCTCATATCCAACAAAAAGCTGGTTCATAATGCCGTTACCGTTTGTGTCGGTAAGGAATTCCGAGCGGTAGCCTATAAGTCCTCTTGAAGGAATCTTGATTTCAAGATGAGTCATTCCTGTGGAGCGGGTGTCCATGTTTTCAATCTCGCCCTTTCTGGAGCAGAGTTTTTCCATAACAACGCCCACATATTCCTCAGGAACCTCAATAATGGCAAGCTCAACAGGTTCAAGTGTCTTTCCGTTTTGGTCCTTTTTCATAATTACCTGGGGACGTGATACCTGGAACTCGTAATTCTCACGGCGCATAGTCTCAATAAGTATTGAGAGATGAAGTTCGCCTCTGCCGGATACCTTGAATGTATCCATGGAATCTGTCTCTTCCACACGCATGGATACGTTGGTTTCAACTTCCTTGAAAAGTCTGTCGCGAAGATTTCTTGAGGTTACATATTTGCCCTCTCTGCCGGCGAATGGCGAGTCGTTGACAATGAAATTCATTGAGATTGTGGGTTCGTCAATTTTAACAAAGGGCAGCGGCTCAACGTGTTCCGGGTCGCATACGGTTTCGCCGATGTTAAGGTCTGCAATGCCAGATACACAGATAAGGTCGCCGAATTTAGCCTCGTTGCAGTCAACTCTTTTAAGTCCCTCAAACTGATAAATCTTTGAGAATTTTACGTTTTCCTGAGTGCCGTCGTGGCGGCAGAGAACATACGGAGTATTAACTTTTACAACGCCTCTCTCTACTCTTCCGACGCCGATTCGCCCTACGTAATCGTCATATTCAAGGGAGGAGAATAATACCTGAGTCGGTCCCTCCATATCTCCCACGGGTGATGGTATGTATTCCAAAATTGCGTCAAGCAAAGGTCTCATATCTCCTTCTCTGACATTAGGGTCGAGGCTGGAGTATCCGTCCCTTGCCGAAGCGTATACTACCGGGAATTCTATCTGGTCATCGTCGGCACCAAGCTCAATGAACAGGTCAAGAACTTCGTCAATTACCTCGGCAGGTCTTGCTCCGTCACGGTCAATTTTGTTGACAACCACCAGCGGCTTTTTATGCAGTCCCAGTGCTTTTTTCAGAACAAAACGGGTCTGCGGCATGCAGCCCTCAAAGGCGTCTACCAAAAGCAGAACACCGTCTACCATAGTGAGAATACGCTCCACTTCGCCGCCGAAATCGGCATGGCCGGGTGTGTCAACAATATTTATTTTTGTGTCCTTATAATGAATGGATGTGTTTTTTGAAAGAATGGTGATTCCTCTCTCCCTTTCAAGGTCGTTAGAATCCATAACTCTCTCAGCCACTTCCTCGTTGTCACGGAAAATGCCGCTCTGGTGCAGCATTTCATCAACAAGCGTAGTCTTTCCGTGGTCAACGTGAGCTATTATAGCGATATTTTTAATATCATTTCTTGTAGTCAAAACTTTCACCTGCGATTATTTTGCGATTTTAAATCCGTCACGTAATGCGACAGTTCTGTTGAATACAGGCATGTCGCCGGTTGAATCCTTGTCCTTGCAGAAATATCCGTTTCTCATGAACTGATATTTTGCACCGACGCTGCAATCTGCCAGAGCTTTTTCAACATAGCCGTTTACAACAGTCAGCGAATCGGGATTAAGGTTGTCCTCAAAGGAGCTTACGCCCTCCTCGTCGCTGGGGTTTTCAACATTAAAGAGCCTTTCATAGAGCCTTATCTGGGCAGGGCAGTTGTCCTCAGCTGATACCCAGTGAATCGTTCCCTTAACTTTTCTGCCGTCGGGTGCATCGCCGCCGAGGGTCTGGGGATCGTATGTGCAGTGCACGCAGCATACCTCGCCGTTTTCGTCAAGGTCATATCCGGTGCAGGTAACAAAATAAGCCTTGTAAAGTCTTACCTCATTGCCCACAAAAAGACGACGGTACTTTTTGATAGGTTCAATCATAAAGTCGTTCTTTTCTATCCAAAGCTCCTTTGAAAACGGCATTTTCCTTGATCCGTATTCGGGATGATCCGGATGATATTCACATTCTATCTCCTCGGTTTTGTCCTCAGGATAATTGTCGATAACCAGTTTAAGCGGGTCAATAACCGCCATTGCCCTGGGGGATGTTGCGCCGAGATTATCGCGCACGCAAGCCTCCAGCAATGCAAAATCAACAACGCTGTATGCCTTAGAAACGCCTATTCTGTCGCAGAAATCCCTGATTGCCTCGGCAGGGTATCCTCTTCTCCTCATTCCGCTGAGGGTTGCCATTCTCGGATCGTCCCAGCCGGATACTATATTGTCGTTAACGAGCTTGAGGCACTTTCTTTTTGAAGTAAGAGTGTAGTTGAGATTAAGCCTTGCAAACTCGATCTGACGCGGTTTTTCGCCCTCAATGAGCTCATTGACAAACCAGTCGTAAAGCGGTCTGTGATTTTCAAATTCCAGTGAGCAGAGAGAGTGGGTTACCTTTTCGTATGCGTCAGAAAGCGGATGCGCAAAATCGTACATGGGATATACGCACCATTTGTCGCCTGTTCTGTGGTGGTGCGCAAACATAATTCTGTAGATAATCGGGTCCCTCATGTTGAGGTTGGGGGAAGCCATGTCTATCTTCGCTCTGAGTACCTTTGAGCCTTCAGGGAATTCTCCCTTAGTCATTCTTTCAAAAAGGTCAAGATTTTCTTCTATGCTTCTGTCCCTGTAGGGGGAATTTTTGCCGGGCTGTGTAAGGGTGCCCCTGTATTCCCTCATCTGTTCGGGAGTAAGCTCGCACACGAACGCCTTGCCTTTTTTTATCAGCTTAATGGCGCACTCGTACAGGAAATCAAAATAGTCTGAGGCGTAGTAAACATTGTCCCAGTCAAATCCCAGCCATCTGATATCCTCCATAATGGCGTCAACGTATTCCGTGTCCTCTTTTGTGGGGTTTGTGTCGTCAAGACGCAGATTGCAGATTCCGTGATACTTTTCCTTAACGCCGAAATTAATGCATATCGCCTTTGCGTGACCGATATGAAGATAGCCGTTTGGCTCAGGAGGGAAACGGGTCTGAATTCTGCTGTATTTACCCTCGGCAAGATCCTCGTCAATAAAATCGTGAATAAAGTTTGTGCTCGTTGCATTTTCTTCGCTGTTATTGATTTGAGCCATTGTTTTCCTCCTTGTAATATGCGATAGCGTTTTCTATCCTCTCCCTGACTCTGTCAGCGCCCAGAAGAGCGGTTATGGCAAAAAGGTCGGGAGTGTTTGTCCTGCCTGTCAGCGCCACACGAATAACGGTTGATACGTCGCCCACATGCCCTCTGTAAGCGTCGGGATTCTGCTTGTATTCCTTAACGTTAGGAGTGCATCCCACCTGAGGGCAAAGCTCTTTTATCTTGGCAAACCATGTGTCCTTGTCGTCGTTTACATCAACGATATCCTTGTAAAGCTCAAGAACATCCGCCGCAAGCTGGGGAGTAGCGTTGCCGGTCAGTTCGTAATTTTTCTCAAAGGTTTCGTCATACATATAGCTGATATAGTCCATAATATCAGACCACTTGGCTATATCCTTTCTGGGCTTTTTGTTGCCTCTGTCAATATTGAGAACGGAGGTGGCATAAGCCTTGTCCTTTTCGTAAAGAGCGGCAAGCTGCTTGTTATATTCCTTTGCCCATTCGTATGATTTATCAAAAACTTCCTGCGCCGTCATGGTGCAGATTACATTTTTGGAAACGTCGGTGAGCTTTACCAGGTCAAACAGAGCGCCGGAAACAGACATTTTCTTGAGATTAAACGGAAAGCTGTTGATATCGGCGTCCTTGTTGGTTCTTCTCCAGTCCTCAAAATTCGAGTTCATAATAGTCAGCATATATTCGTTGACGGATTCGGCGGGGAAGCCCTCCTGCTCATAGTATGTCACAGCAAGCTCAGGGTCCTTTCGCTTGGAAAGCTTCCTCTTGTTGCCGTTTTCCTCTTTCATAAGCGGAGCCACATGGGCGTATTTTACAGGCTTGAAGCCGAGAACTTTAAATAACTGAATATGGAGCGCAACCGAAGCGATCCACTCGTCGCCTCTTATAACGTGGGTAGTGCGCATAAGGTGGTCGTCAATAACGTGTGCAAAATGATATGTGGGGATTCCGTCCGTTTTAAGGAGCACCACGTCGATTACATTTTCGGGCATTTCGATTTTGCCCTTAATCATATCGTCAAAATAGCATTTTTTGCTGACGTCGCCGGGGGACCTCAGGCGGAGCGTCCAGCTCATGCCGGCGTCGATGTTCGCCTTTACCTGTTCATATGAAAGATCACGGCATTTTGCGTACTTGCCGTAATATCCTTTTATGTCGTCGTTTTCCTGCTGCTGTCTGAGAGCCTCAAGGTCGTCAGCCGAGCAGAAGCATGGGTATGCAAGTCCTTGTTTAACAAGCCATTTTGCGTAGGTTTGGTAAATTTCTTTTCGCTGGCTCTGAATATAGGGGCCGTAATCGCCCTTTTGTGAGCCGTCCGGCATAACGCCCTCGTCTGCTGTAATGCCGTAGGTCTTGAGCCCCTGAAGCATAACCTCAACTGCGCCCTCCACCTTTCTCTTCTGGTCGGTGTCCTCCACTCTTACATAGAAAACGCCGTCGGTGGTTTTTGCTGTTTTATATGCAACCGAGCAGGCAAAGAGATTGCCGAGATGAAGAAATCCGGTGGGACTTGGTGCGAATCTTGTTACACGGGCACCCTCCTTAAGATTTCTTGTCGGATAAAGATTTTCATAATAGTCAGTGCTCTTGTCGATGTCGGGAAAGAGCAACTGAGCAAGCTCTTTATAATCAGTCATATTTTCTCCTGAGTCTTAAAAATTATTTAATATTATCTCACATATTATGTAATTAATCAATATTATAATTATATTTTGTTGAAAATAATCTTTTACTGTGATAAATTATTTTCAAATACCGATTAGTTGAAAGGGGATTTTTATGCAACTGCCAAATGATCCGTATATGCTTTTGAGCATGATAAATATGAAACTGAGGGATTTTTACCCTGATTTAGACGCGCTTTGCGAGGACATGAATGTCGATAAGGAAGAGCTTTGCAGCAAGCTTAAGGCGGCGGGGTTTGAGTACAGCAAGGAAAATAATAAATTTTTTTAATTTACTGTTGACAAATCATTTTTTTGTGATATAATTCAAATTGTAATCATTACAAAATACAAATGATTACAAAGTGGTGATGATTTGGACACGAGAGAAATAACTGAACTTTTCAGACAAAAGGGTCTGAAAGCGACGCCGCAGAGGATTGCGGTATATAATTTCCTTGCTCAAAATCCTATTCACCCGGATGTTGACACCGTGTATAAAAATGTTAAGAAGGAAAACCCGTCCTTTTCAAAAACGACGGTCTATAATTGCCTTGAAGCGCTGTCCGCCTGCGGTCTGCTGATACCGGTAAAAATCGACAGCGAAAAGATCAGGTATGACGCCGACACGGGATTTCACGGTCACTTTATCTGTGAAAAGTGCGGCAGGATATATGATTTCAAATGCTCGGGCGAGAAAACCTCCGGGATTGACGGATTTGAAGTCAGACAAAAAGACGTTTATTACAGCGGAATATGCAGCTGTTGTAAATAATAATTAATATTAAAGGAGTAATTAAAATGGCTAAAAAGTATTTTTGTCCGGTATGCGGATACGAAAGTGACGAACCAATCGAAGTTTGCCCTGTTTGCGGCGCAAAAATGGAAGAGAGAAAAGAAGGCGCTGTTTCTTGGGCAGCAGAGCATAAAGTAGGTATTATCGACGGCGTAAGCGAAGAGATCGTACAGGGTCTTCGTGACAACTTCAACGGCGAGTGCACAGAAGTTGGTATGTATCTTGCTATGGCAAGAGTTGCTCACAGAGAGGGCTATCCTGAAATCGGTCTTTACTGGGAGAAGGCAGCTTATGAAGAGGCTGACCACGCTGCAAGATTTGCTGAGATGCTCGGCGAGGTAGTAACAGATTCCACAAAGAAGAATCTCGAAATGAGAGCCGCTGCAGAGAACGGCGCAACACTCGGCAAGACTCAGCTTGCTAAGCTTGCAAAGGAGCAGAACCTTGACGCAATCCACGACGCAGTTCATGAGATGGCAAGGGACGAGGCTCGTCACGGCAAAGCTTTTGAAGGACTTCTTAAGAGATATTTCGGCTAATAACCGGCTAATAAAAGAGCTGTTTTTGAAACAGCTCTTTTTCTTTTTTTGCTTAAAATACGTGTAGTTTCTTATTGCATATTAATTTGATATGTGTTAATATGTTGTGAGAAATGAAGGAGGACTTGCTATTATGAAAGTTGAAATTTCAGATGCAGTTAAATATATAGGCGCAAATGCGTATGACTTGGACCTTTTTGAGGGTCAGTATGTTGTGCCCAACGGAATGGCGTACAATTCATATGTTATTCTTGATGAAAAAATCGCCGTAATGGACACCGCAGATAAAATCGTAAGCGACGCATGGCTTGAAAATCTTAAGGAATGTCTTGACGGCAGACAGCCTGATTATCTTGTGGTTCAGCACCTTGAGCCCGATCATTCCGCAAATATCGGCGCGCTTACTGAGCTTTATCCTGACATGAAGATTGTGTGCTCCGCCAAGGCGAAGGCAATGATGCCTCAGTTTTGCAATGTTGACGAGGATAAAATAATCCCTAAAAAAGAGGGCGAGACTCTTGAGCTCGGCTCCCATACTCTTACTTTTGTTATGGCGCCGATGGTTCACTGGCCTGAGGTAATGCTTTCTTACGAAACCAGCGAGAATATACTTTTTTCCGCAGACGCTTTCGGTAAATTCGGAGCGCTGGACGCTGATGAAGGCTGGTCCTGCGAGGCAAGACGCTACTATTTCAATATAGTAGGAAAATACGGCGCTCAGGTACAGGCTCTGCTCAAGAAAGCCGCCGGACTTGAGATAAAGACAATCTGTCCGCTTCACGGTCCTATACTTACAGATACAATTCCCGAGGTTCTTAGACTTTATAACATCTGGTCATCATATGAGCCTGAGAACGATGGAGTATTCATCGCCTATGCGTCCATGCACGGAAACACTGCTCAGGCAGCTCATAAGATGAAAGAGATACTCGAGGCTAAGGGCTGCCCGAAAGTGGCAATGGCGGACCTTTCCAGGGACGATATCGCCGAGTGTGTGGAAGACGCCTTCCGCTACAGCAATCTGCTGTGTATGGCTCCCAGCTACGACGGCGGAGTTTTTGCTCCCATGGCTGATTTTATTCATCACCTTAAGAGCAAGGCTTTTCAGAACAGAAAGATCTCTCTGGTGGAAAATGCGTCCTGGGCTCCCAGCGCCGCAAGAACCATGAAAGCTGAATTCGAGCAGATGAAGAATATCACTTTTGTGGGCGATACCGTTACCATTAAGACAACTGTTAAGGGCACGGATATCGAGCAGCTGGAGAAGCTTGCCGGTGAAATTGTAAACAGCTGAGAAACGATTGATATTATACATATTATTTAAAAAATCCTCCTTTTTAGGGGGATTTTTTGCCTGATTTGACAAATTACTCCGTTTGTATTATTATTTCTTTATAATCTTGCGCGGAGTGATCAATTTGGTAACTGTTTTTACTAACGCTAATTTTATAACAATGAATAAAGAAAATGATATATATTCCGTTATGGTTGTAAACGGCAGGGATATTGTTTATCTCGGCTACAATACCCCTTTGTGCTATGACAGTAACAGGGTGGTGGACCTCAACGGAGGGTATGTTATACCGCTAATTAACGATATGGTGTATTACGATATTACTCATGCTAAATGCCGTGAGCTCAAGGAGGGCGAGCGGGCGGACTTTATTGTTCTGGACAGGAACGTCCTCACTGACAGCGACGCCAAAATACTTGAGGTGTACAAAAAAGGAAGAAGAAAAGTATAGCAAATTACATATGATTTATGAGTAAGCTGCGTTTTAACGCGGCTTTTTTTGTTGTGCTTTGGCAATAATCACCTTATGGGCATATATTAAAAAGAGGTGATTTTATGTGTGGAATTGCAGGAATATTAACTGAGTCCATAGATTTAAGAGGCGAAAAAAGCCTGATAGAAAAAATCAGTCAGACGCTGAAAATGAGAGGCCCCGACGCCAGAGGCGAGTATATAACGCCGTCTGCGGCACTGATACACCGCAGGCTTTGCGTTATCGACCCTGAGAGAGGCGGTCAGCCCATGCGCTTTGGAAAATATATTATCGTGTATAACGGCGAAATTTATAACACCGCTGAGGTGCGTGACGAGCTTTTGTCCTGCGGATATAAATTTGACAGCCACAGCGACACGGAAGTTGTGCTTAAAGCGTATGACAAATGGAAAGAGCAAAGCGTGTCAAAACTAAACGGGATTTTTGCTTACGCTGTTTATGACGAAAAGGAAAAAAGCCTTTTCCTTGCCCGTGACAGAATAGGCGTAAAGCCCTGTTTTTACTCAAAGGTGGGGGATCTGTTCGCTTTTGCCAGCAGAATAAGCAGCCTTTTGTGTATACCGCAGATAAAGCCTGTTGTTAATGAGGAGGGGCTCAACGAATTATTTATGCTGGGACCGGCAAAAACCATAGGCAAGGCGATTTTCAGAGATATAAGCGAACTGCCCCCGGCTCATTATCTGAGCTATAAGGACGGCAGAATTGTGATTAAGCCTTACTGGAAACTTACGGCTGTGGAAAATACCGAGACAGAACTCCAGGCAGTTGAGCATACTTATGCGCTGGTTAAGGATTCTATCGAAAGGCAGCTTATTTCCGACGTTCCGCTGACAACTTTTTTGAGCGGAGGACTTGACTCTTCCATTATTTCCAAGGTGGCTTCTGATAAATATAAGGAGAACGGAATGGTGCTTGATACTTATTCCGTTGATTACACCGACAATGACAAGTATTTTAAAAAGAGCCTTTTCCAGCCTAACAAGGACTCGGATTTTATCGGCATGATGTCCGATGCTATAGGCTCGCGCCATCACAATGTGGTGCTTGATAATGCCGCTGTGGCGGATGCCCTTGCCCCTGCCGCAATTGCCAGATGCGTTCCGGGATTTGCAGACGTGGATTCCTCCTTGCTGCTGTTTTGCCGTGAGGTTAAAAAGGACTTTACGGTCTGTCTTTCCGGAGAATGTGCTGATGAAATTTTCGGCGGTTATCCATGGTATCACAGAAAGGAGATACTTTTTGAAGAGTGTTTCCCCTGGTCAAGGTCCACCGCCGCAAGAAGAAATATCCTCAGAAAAGGCTTTCTTAAAAACGGCGAGGATTATCTTCAAAACGCTTATGAGAGCACTCTTGCTAATGTGTCCTGCTTAGACAGCGACAGCAAGCTCGAAAAGCGCATGCGAGAAATGTTTGTGCTCAATCTCAACTGGTTTATGCAGACTCTGTTGGCACGCAAGGATGTAATGAGTATGGAGTCATCGCTGGAGGTAAGAGTTCCGTTTTGCGACTGGAGGCTGGTTGAATATGCGTACAATATGCCGTGGCATATTAAGGCGCTGGACGGCAGAGAAAAGGGAATCCTCAGAAAAGCTTTTGAAAACGATCTGCCCTATGAAATCGCATGGCGCAAGAAAAGTCCGTATCCGAAAACACATAATCCCGTGTATTTCAAATGCGTGTGCAATCTTGCGCAGCGTGCTCTGGATGATAAATCCTGCCCCCTCAGCGAGATGATTGATGTCGGCGCTGTCAGAAAACTGATGAACAATCCCGACTCGATGACCGAGCCGTGGTACGGTCAGCTTATGCAGGTGCCACAGGTACTGGCTTATATTTATCAGATTTATGTGTGGATAAAAAATTACAATGTTGAGTTTGAGCTTTGATTATGTTATACTCTTAGTGTAATTTCAGTTAAATTTATACGTCAGGAAGTTTAGTATGACAAACGAGCAATATATCAGCGCAATAAATAAGCGCCGTTCAAGGCGCAGCTACAGTTCATATCCCCTTGACAGCGACACGATGCAGGTAATTCGTGAGATGGTGGATATCGTAAATGAAAAAGAGGGAGTCGATTTCAGATTTATCGAGGACGCCACCTCGGCATTCAAGCTGTTTTCTGGCAAATTTTCCGCTATTGCAATTTGCGGCGACGACTCTGAAAAGACCAGAATAAAATCCGGATATTACGGCGAGACTATCGTTCTTCAGTGCGTTTACCACGGGCTTGGCACCTGCTGGGTTACGGGAACCTATGATGAAAACAAAATCCTTGCTTTGCTCCATCTTCCGAAGTTTACCAGACTTTACGGTCTTATAGTTATCGGTAATGTTAAGGAAAAACTGAGCTATAAGGAAAAAATGATGCATAATGTGATGCACAAGAACAATAAGCCTTATCAGAAAATGTTTGTTGTGTGCGACGAAAAGCTGCCGCCGTACTATGAGTACGCAATGAAACTGGTGGAAAAAGCGCCGTCAAGCACCAACAGCAGACCTGTTCATTTCAAATATGAGAACAAGGTGATTTCCGCCTATGTTGACGAGCCGTATTCAGACAAGAGTATGGAGTTCGGAATAGCTCAGCTGCATTTTTGCCTCGGAGCGGCGGCAAAGGGCGTTAAGGGCGAATGGGATTTTACCGGCAGGTTCTGCACCGAGGATGCAAAGCTTATCAAATTCCCTGAAAATAAAGGAGAGAATGAAAATGAGTGAGGCTGTTAAGGTAAAGAAAAAATGGTCCAAAAAGAAAAAAATTGCGGTAATAGTTCTGTCAGTATTGCTGGCGCTGATTATCCTTGTGGTCATTGCCGGTGTGTGCGTTTTAAACTGGTACTGCAAAACGCCTGACTTTGAGCTTGCTAAAACTCAGCAGCAGGTTACTCTTGTGGCTCACAGGGGATACCGTGCGGTAGCGCCGGAGAATACGTCCGCCGCTTTTGAAGAGGCGGGCAAGGCAGGTTTCTGGGGCGCAGAGTGTGATATTTACAGAACGAAGGACGGCGTATGGGTGGTAACTCACGACGTTAATACTTACCGTATGATGGATAAAATGTCATGGGTTGAGAAAAAGACCTATGATGAGCTGATGGAGGAAACCGTTGACAACGGCTCAAATATTGAAAATTATCCTGATCTCAAAATCTGTACTCTTGAAGAATATTTGCAGATTTGCAAAGAGTACGGTATGACCGCTGTTATTGAGCTTAAGGGCAAGAATAATACGGAATATTACAGTGACGTTACAGACCTTGTGGAAAAGTACGGCGTGGACGCTGTTTATATCTCTTTCCATTTTGAAAATCTTGAAAAGATTCGTGAGCTTACCGACGCTCCGGTTTACTATCTTGTTCAGGAGATTGAGGATGAGGATATCGAGTTTGCCAAAACGCTGGAAAATTGCGGTATTGATTTTAACGGCGAAAAGGAAGAAAATTTTGAAAACGGTATGATAGAAAAATGTATCGACAGCGGGCTTGATGTGGGCGCTTGGACGATAAATGACACCGAGCTTCTGGATAAACTTGTGGCAAGCGGTGTAACCCTTATTACTACTGATAGTATCACAAAATAAAAATAAGTAAACATAATAAAAGCCGCTGCGGATAACCGCAGCGGCTTTTTTCATATCATTAAGATATCATTTATTTTTCTTTTCCGGGAGCTCCGCAGCACTTCTTGTATTTTTTGCCTGAGCCGCAGGGACACGGATCGTTAGGTCCTATTTTTTGTCCTTTTCTCACTGGTTCTTTTTTGACGGTGTCATCGCCGCCTGAAGAGGTAGCGGTTACCTTTGCAACTGCCTTGCGCTCAACGTCCTCACGCCTTCTCGGCATAATGGTGAGCATCATGCGCACGGTGTTTTCACGGATGGTAGCGGTCATTTCATCAAACATATCATATGATTCCATACGGAATGCAACAACCGGATCCTGCTGTGCGTACGCTCTGAGTCCGATACCCTGTTTCAGGTCGTCCATAGCGTCGATATGATCCATCCACAGCGTATCAACGTTTCTGAGAAGAACCATTCTTTCAAAATCCTGGAACATCTCGTCGCCGAGCATTTCGCGTTTCTCATCGAGAATTTTGTGTCCGCGTTCCTGAAGTGTTTCGATTGTTTCGTCGATAGAAAGAGCGTCAACGTCCTCAAAATCATCGTCTGTAGTCAGCCAGCCCTTGTATTTTTCTTTAAGTCCGGCAACATTCCAGTCAGACTTGTGGTCGCCTGCAAGATAGTTCTTTACATTTTCCTCAATGTTGGTGTCGAGCATTGCAACTATCTTATCAGTAAGGTCTATTCCGTCAAGAACCTGGTCTCTCTGCTTATAGATAAGCTGTCTCTGACGGTTCATAACGTCGTCGTACTGAAGCGTGTTTTTACGTATGCCGAAGTTCTTGCCCTCTACCTTTTTCTGTGATGATTCAACAGTCTTTGAAATCATCTTGGATTCAATAGGCATATTCTCGTCATCGGCAAGTCTGCCCATCATAAGCTGCATTCTTTCGCCGCCGAACAGACGCATAAGGTCGTCCTCGCAGGAAAGATAGAACTGACTTTCACCGGGATCACCCTGACGGCCTGAACGACCGCGCAGCTGGTTATCAATTCGGCGTGAATCGTGGCGTTCGGTACCGAGAATAAACAGTCCGCCTGCTTCTCTTACCTTGTCCGCCTCTTCCTTGATTTCGTCCTTATATTTTGCCTCGAGCTCCTGGAAAGTCTTTCTCGCTTCCAGAATTTCCTCGTTATCAGTTTCGGCAAAGCCGGTTGCTTCTGCAATCAGCTCGTCGGTATACTGCATGCGCTTCATTTCTGACTTTGCCAGATACTCAGCGTTACCGCCCAGCATGATATCCGTACCACGTCCTGCCATGTTGGTGGCGATGGTTACGGCTCCGAGCTTACCTGCCTGAGCGATTATTTCAGCCTCACGCTCGTGATTCTTTGCGTTGAGCACGTTGTGAGGAATTTTTGCTTTCTTGAGCATCTTGGAAAGCAGTTCGCTCTTTTCGATGCTGATTGTACCTACCAGCACAGGCTGTCCCTTTTCGTGGCATATTTTAATCTGCTCGATTACGTGATTGAATTTTGCTCTTTCCGTCTGGAAAATAACGTCCGGATGATCTATTCTGATAAGCGGCTTGTTGGTGGGTATCTCCACAACGTCAAGCTTATAGATTTCGGAGAATTCGGGAGCCTCGGTGGACGCAGTACCTGTCATACCGGAAAGCTTGCCGTAGAGTCTGAAGTAATTCTGGAAAGTGATTGTTGCAAGAGTCTTGCTCTCGTGCTCAACCTTAACGCCTTCCTTAGCCTCAATTGCCTGGTGCAGACCTTCGTTATATCTTCTGCCTTCCATAATACGTCCGGTGAATTCATCAACGATTTTAACCTGACCGTCGGTTACAACGTAGTCGATATCACGCCTCATAACACCGTTTGCCTTGATAGCCTGGTTGATGTGGTGAAGCAGGGTGGAGTTTTCCATCTCCATCAGGTTCTCTACGTTGAAATAAGCCTCTGCTTTCTTTACACCGTCCTGTGTAAGAGTAGCCGTCTTTGCCTTTTCGTCAACAACGTAATCGCCGTCGTAGGTTGATTCGGTATCCTGCTTTTCGTCCATTTTGGCAACCTTGACCATTTTTAGCGTTTTTGCAAAAGCGTTTGCCTGTCTGTAAAGGTCGGTGGACTGCTCGCCCTTACCGCTTATGATAAGGGGCGTACGTGCCTCATCAATAAGGATTGAGTCAACCTCGTCCACGATGGCGAATTTGTGACCTCTCTGAACCTTTTGTTCCTTGTACTGAACCATATTGTCACGCAGGTAATCAAAGCCCATTTCGTTATTTGTGCCGTAGGTTATGTCGGCGTTATAGGCAGCTCTGCGCTCGCTGTTATTTTTATCATGGATAATAAGACCAACGTCAAGACCGAGAAAACGGTACAGCTTGCCCATCCATTCAGAGTCGCGCTTTGCCAGGTAATCGTTAACGGTTACTATGTGAACTCCCTCGCCTGTAAGGGCGTTAAGATAAGCAGGAAGGGTCGCAACCAGCGTCTTGCCTTCACCGGTCTTCATCTCTGCGATTCTGCCCTGGTGGAGGACGATGCCGCCGATTATCTGAACCTCAAAGTGCTTCATACCGAGAACACGCCACGCAGCCTCACGGCATACCGCAAAGGCGTCGGGGAGAATATCGTCAAGAGTTTCCCCGTCAGCAAGCCTCTGTTTAAGAGCGGCTGTCTGCGCCGTAAGCTCGCTGTCGCTCATTGCCTGGTATTTATCTTCAAGCGCAAGCACTTTGTTTGATATTTTTTTTACTCTTTTGACCTCTTTTTTTGAATAGTCGCCGAAAAGAGCCGTTAATAATTTATTTGCCATATAATTACACCTCGGAAAATAATACCAACTAACATTCTACCACAAATGGTAATTAATGTCACTATTTTTTTATATTAATATTATAAGATATTATGCAATACCGTAAATACTTTTAATGGCGGACAGAGCTCCTCCGGATACGGTGTCCTCGGCATTCTCGTCAAAGCTTAAAACAAGATTCTTGCTGTCCTGCTCGATATTTAAAACTATGTCAACACCCGAATCCATCATCTGGCAGGCGTTGATTTTATCCTGAAGCTCGGTGAGCTTTTCGTCAAGGAACGCGTCGTCGTTGAGCTTTTTGAGCAGAGCGAAATTTGAATAATTGCTCTGAAGTTTTTCAGCAAATTCGCTGGTTGCCTCGGAAAGATCCTTGTTCTTTACAGTAACGGTTACTGTCTTGTTATCAATGTCTATTTCCTTAACTTCTAATTCGAGATTTTCAAATATTGCCTTTCCCAGCTGTGAAAACTGCTCGTGCTCATCAGCATATTTTATAATTACCGAAAGAGTAGCTGAGTCCACGTATTTGTCAAGGGCTTCGGTGTCAAATTCCTTGAGAGCGGTCTCAACCGTTGCAACCGTTTCGGTGATGTTTTCTTCTGTCATTTCTGCATTTGGTCCTGAGCAGGCAGTAAAGCTTAGACACAGTATCAGCGCAAGGACCAAGGATAAGGTTTTTTTCATACTAAAAGCTCCTTTAAAAATTTTACCAACTAATTATATATAATAAAAATAATTTTGGCAATACTAATTAAAATTATTATAAAAAAATTGCATATTTTAATTATATGTGGTATAATCAACAAAATTAAGCACATTATGTTGAATTCGATGATTTTTAATCTCGGCTTAGTCAGGCGCCGGTCCTGCCTGCCGGGTATATATTTTACAGGGTACAGGCGGCACGGAAGATGAATTTAACGCCGCTTTACAAGGAAGTTGCAATGAAAGATTTTTTTAAAAAATATTTCGGCCCTACAAAATTCAAGAGGCTGTTTGATATTGTCATGTCGCTTTTTGGTATGATAGTTTTATCACCGCTGTTCCTTTTGATATGTATAGCCAATATACTCACTCCTAATTGCAGCGTGTTTTTTTCACACGAGCGCCGGGGCAGACGAGGAAAACCGTTCAAAATATATAAATTTCAGACGATGAAGAATGATACGCCCAATGTTGCTACCGGGCAGCTGGAAAATCCTGAACAGTATATTACAAAAGTTGGCAAGATTCTCAGGAAAACAAGTCTTGACGAATTGCCACAGCTTTGGAATATTTTTAAAGGCGATATGAGCTTTGTGGGACCGAGGCCGCTTATCTCATCAGAGATGAGGGCGCACAGGCTCAGGCTCGAATACGGAATCTACCGTTTCAGACCGGGACTTACCGGAATGGCTCAAATAAACGGCAGGGACGAAATATCGCTGATGAAAAAAATAAGATATGACAAGCTTTACTGCGATAACTGGTCGCTTAAGCTTGACATGGTAATCATGCTGCGAAGTATCACTGTCGCTCTTAAGCAGGAGGGGTACCAAGAAGGCAAAATTCACAGAAGATAATAAATACTATAATTTATACGGATTATATTAATACGGAGAATAAACTATGGAAAGAAATTTTATTGACGGATACACTGAATGGCAGTCAAATCCTGAAATAGTGGGAGTCAACAAATTGCCGCAGCACGCCACCTTTATGCCTTACGATACCTTTGAGGAGGCTAAAAAGGCGGACCGCTATGCGTCTTCACGCTGCAAGCTGCTTAACGGCAAATGGAGATTCAAACTTTATAAAAATTACGCTTACAAGCCTACTGATTTTGCTCAGCCGCATTACGATTCTCATAACTGGGATACGGTTATAGTTCCGTGTTCATGGCAGATGCAGGGATATGACCAGAGCCAGTACTGCAATGTCCGCTATCCATGGGAGGGAAGCGAGGATATCTGCCCGCCAAATGCTCCCACAAAGCATAACCCCGTGGGCTGCTATCTTAAGAAAATACACGTTAACCGCACCCTGCTTTCAAAAAGAGTTGTTATCTGTTTTGAGGGTGTTGAATCTGCATTTTATCTTTACATAAACGGCGAAAGAATCGGATATTCAGAATCCACTTTCCACCGCAGTGAGTTTGATATAACGAAATATCTTAAAGAGGGCTCTAACACTATCGGTGTAGAGGTTTACAGATGGTGTACCGGCTCATGGCTTGAGTGCCAGGATATGTGGCGCCTTGGCGGTATCTTCCGTGACGTTTATATCTACACCACCGAAAAGGAATACATAAGGGACTTTACAGTTGTCGCCCAGCCTGATGTTACGCTCAGCGACGGATATGTTAATGTGAATGTAAAGACAAACGGCACGTATGAAAGCCTAAGCATTGATATGAGTATAATTGATGCCTCCGGCGAAACAGTTGCGCTTGACACCCAGTATGCCGACGAGGACCATAATACCGCTCTCAAGGCAATTGTTACCAATGTAAAGCCATGGTCGTCAGAGAGTCCGTATCTTTACACATTGGTGCTGACTCTTAAGAATGACGGAGTACCGATTGAGTATATCAGCCAGAAAATTGGCTTCAGAAGCGTCGAAATTAAAGAGGGTATCATCCGTATAAACGGTCAGAGGGTTGTGTTCAAGGGCACGAACAGGCATGAATTTGACTGCAAAACCGGTAGATATATGACGGAAGAAGTTATGCGCTATGATATTGAGTTGATGAAGAAATCCAATATGAACGCTGTCCGTACCTCACATTATCCCAATTGTCCGAGATTCCTTGAGCTTTGTGATGAATACGGACTTTATGTAATAGACGAGAATAATATGGAAACTCACGGCACCGGATGGTCAACCATAATCGGCTGTCCTCAGCTTCCTGCATCACGTCCCGAATGGGAAAAGGCGTGTATGGAGCGTATTAAGGCAACATATAACCGTGACAAGAATATTACAAGCGTAGTCTGCTGGTCTCTCGGCAACGAATCCCTTGGCGGAGAAATTCCAAAGAAAATGTACAAGTACATCAAGCAGACGGACCCCACACGATTTGTTCACTATGAATGCTGGAGAGCGCCTGACGAGGATGAACTTTCCGACGTTAAGTCAAGAATGTATCCTTACGCTGAGGAACTGGAAGAGTATGCTTTGACTCAACGCGACGGCAGACCGTTTATTCTCTGCGAATATACCCACGCAATGGGTAACTCCTGCGGTTCTACTGACGAGTATACTAAGCTTTGGGACAAATATCCCTGCTTACAGGGCGGATTCGTTTGGGACTGGGTGGACCAGAGTATCCTCACCACTGACGAAAACGGCACTGAGTATCTTGCATACGGCGGAGATTTCGGTGAGAATCCCCATGACGGTCATTTCTGCGGCAACGGACTTCTTTTCGGTGACAGAAAAGTTACTCCTAAGCTTACCGAGATCAAGAAACTTTATCAGAACGTGGATTTCAATGCCGTTGATGCTCAAAAGGGCATTATCGAGATAAAGAACAAATTTATGTTTACTAATCTCAGCCAGTATGAGCTTTATTGGAAGCTCAGCTCCGACAAGGGCATAATGTGTGACGGTACCGCCACGGTTGAAGCCGCTCCCGGCGAAAAGACGGTTGTTGACCTTGAGCTTAGCAGAGTTAACGGTACAGAGTGCTACCTCGATTTGGAATTCAGAACCAAGAGCGACACCTCCTGGTGCGGCGAAGGTCACGTTGTTGCCTGGGAGCAGTTTGTAATAAATGAGTTTGAAAACACATATGATGAGCTTGAAACGGAAGCTCCGCTTGTTGTCAATGATACATACGGTTCTCTGAGAATAATTTCAGACGATGTAAATATCCGATTTGAAAGAAGAGAGAGAAATCAGCTTGCATCCATCAAAGTGGGCGGCGAAGAACTGCTCCAGGCTCCTATGAGACTTAATTTCTGGAGAGCCCTAACGGATAACGACAGGGGTAACCGTGCAGGTTCGAGACTCGGCTGCTGGAGAGATGCAGGAGATACTCCGGGAATTTTCAATAATACAAAATGGTCTATCTACAATTATAAGATACTTGAGGGCGGCAAAAAAGTCGTAGTAACCTGCACAGCAACAGTATGCACCCAGCCGGAAAGCAAGGCACAGGTTATTTTCACAATAACTTCAAAAGGCATCGAGGTTGATCTTCAGTTTACTCCCGACGATACTCTGCCGGAGATTCCTGAGGTATCAGTATTGTTTGAACTGCCAAAGGATTTTGAGGACGTTACATATCTCGGAAGAGGTCCTGAGGAAAATTATATTGACCGCTGCAACGGCTCAAAGATAGGTCTTTACACAACCACCGTAAATGATATGTGGGTTGATTATCTTAAGCCTCAGGAGTGCGGCAACCGCACCGGCGTCAGGTATGCTACCATAGTCGGAAAGAAAAAAGTATTTTCAGTAATTGCCGAGCCGCAGATGGAAATGAACGTATGCCATTATCTGCCTAAAGAGGTTGAGGAAGCTTGGCACAAGAAGGAGCTCCCCGAATATAACAAGACCGTTCTCCGACTGATTTCAAGACAGCAGGGAGTCGGCGGTCGTGACAGTTGGGGCGCTCACTGCAGTGAAATTTATAAGAACAAAACAGACAGAACATACAGGCTCAAATTCCAGATAAGATTCTAACGGTGTTGTCTGAAGGAGTATCTCTAAAGGAATTTTTAACTTGACATTTTTATTTAAAAGGAATATATTTCTTAATAGTAATCGTATAGATGTTTGCAGCGCCCTGTGAACTTATGCCCCGGCGCAGTAATGATAAGAGAGGATTTTGTATGAAATCATTAAAAGAAACCGCAATGACTATTGCAATTAAAAATGCTATTAAGTATGCGCGTAAGGACTTCTTTAATAATGCACCTAAAATCTTAAGCCTGCTTGAAATGGCTGATGTGAAGAAGGTAAACAGAAGTACATACGCAGGACTTCATAAGGTGCTGGACGATCCGAACAATAACTGGATGATATTTGCAAAGAAGCTTATCTGCGATACAAACGAGCACGTGGTGGAAAAACTTGTTCCCCCTGCCCTCAATGTTGCAATAAACAGCTATTCAAAAAGAATGAAGGCTATCGAAGAGCATGGCTGCAACGTGCCTTGGGCTATTCTTATGGATCCCACCGCTGCCTGCAATCTTCATTGCACGGGCTGCTGGGCTGCCGAGTACGGCAAGAACAGTCAGCTTTCTTATGATGAACTGGCTAAAATTATCCGTGAGGGTAAAGAGCTTGGCACATATATGTATCTTTACACAGGCGGCGAGCCCACTATCAGAAGAAACGATATTATGCGCCTTTGCAGAGAGAATCCGGATTGTATCTTTATGAGCTTTACAAACGGAACTCTTATTGACGACAGCTTTGCCGATGAGATTGGCGAAGTAGGTAACTTCCTTCCGGCATTCTCAATTGAGGGCTACGAGGAGGAAAACGATTTCAGACGCGGCGAGGGCACATTCAAAAAATGTACCGCTGCAATGAAGCGCCTTAAAGACAGGGGTATCCCCTTCGGTGCGTCACTTTGCTATACCAGCAAGAATACCGACGTGCTTGCTTCTGACGAATATATGGATTGGCTTATCGACCAGGGCGTAATGTTTGCATGGTTCTTTACCTATATGCCCACAGGTAACGGCGCTGTTACCGATCTTATGGTATCACCCGAGCAGCGTGCCACTATGTATAAGAAAATGCATGAGTGGAGACATACTAAGCCGATTTTTGCCCTTGATTTCTGGAATGACGGCGAATATGTACAGGGCTGTATTGCCGGCGGCAGACATTATTTCCATATTAATGCAAACGGCGACTGCGAGCCTTGTGCCTTTGTTCACTATTCAAATGTTAATATCAAGAACTGTTCTGTTCTTGACGCTCTTAAGAGTCCGCTGTTTATGGCTTATAAGAAAAATCAGCCGTTTAACAACAATATGCTTCGCCCTTGTCCGGTGCTCGATAATCCGGGAGCTATCAGTAAAATGGTCAGCGAAACCGGCGCTTATTCAACTGAGATGGAAAATCCGGAAAGTGCCAACGAGCTGTTTGACAAAACTATAGCAGCCGCTAAGGCATGGAAAGTTAAGGCAGATGAGCTCTTTGACAGGGATAAGTTCATCAAGAACCATATCAAGGACGAAAATATGTATAATTTTGAAATTCCTGATGAGGAAAGACTCTTCAGCGAATTTGAAAAAACAGAGTAATCTGTTTGTTGATTTTACAAACGGCGTGCACCGGCTGAATGCTATTGCACGCTTTTTTGTACTGTAAAAAGAACGGAGAAAGAAAATGTTTCTGACCAGGAAGAAACAATTTAACAGTGCCTCATACGATTATATTATAGTGGGGCTCGGCAATCCCGGCGCACGTTATGAGATGACACGCCATAACGCCGGTTTTTTGGCAATGGATTTACTGGCAATTGAAGAGGGCTTTGATATCAAGCGGCTCAAGCACCATGCTCTTGTCAGCGATGTGAACATAGGCGGCAAAAGGTGTCTTGTTATGAAGCCTCAGACTATGATGAATGCCAGCGGCGAAGCGGTGGGAGAAGCGGCAAAATTTTATAAGGTGCCGCCTGAAAAAATTATTGTAGTGTATGATGATATCTCGCTGGACGTGGGCAAGACACGCATACGCCGCAAGGGCTCGGCAGGGGGTCACAACGGCATAAAAAGTATAATCAGCCATTTAGGAAGCGAGAATTTTCCAAGAGTTAAAATAGGTGTGGGCAAAAAGCCTAATCCTGAATATGATTTGGCGGCGTGGGTGCTGGGAAGATTTCCGGCAGAGCTTGAAAAAGACCTTAAAACCGCCCTTGAAAACAGTACGAAAGCAGTTCGCCTTATTGTCAGTGACGAGATTGACAAGGCGATGAATTTATATAATTCGTAAAGGGGCAGACGGTATGTCCTGTTTTTCAAAAGAATTTAATAAGAGTAAAGATTTTGCAGGCCTCGGCAGGAGTATTGATACCCTCAATTCTCCCGTCGGGGCTATAGGTCTTCCAGATATTGCAAAATGTATGGTTATCCACTCGATATGCGAGGAAGGCTCAAAAGCATTTGTTATAACTCCTGACGAGGCAACTGCCGTTCGTATGCAGGAGAGCCTTTCCCAGCTTCAGGATGGGGTGCTGCTCTATCCGTCAAGGGAGTTTACATTTGTTGAGGTTGCCGGAGTCAGCCGTGAATTCGAGCATATAAGGCTCGGCGTTCTTTCCCGCTTACTTAGCGGAGATTTTTCCGCCGTAGTAATGTCTGCAAACGCAGCGTGCCAGTACACCATGCCCCCTGAGGAGCTGAAGAAAAGAAGCTTCACGCTGTCCGTGGGCGATGAAATCAATGTGACTGCGCTGGAAGAAATGCTGGTCAGCGCTGGGTACGTCAGATATGACCAGGTGGACGGCACAAGTCAGTTCGCCGTAAGAGGCGGAATCATTGATATTTTCCCGGCATATCTTGATGAGCCGGTGAGAATTGAGCTTTGGGGAGACAGTATTGATACCATATCTTCCTTCGATATTTATACTCAGCGTAGAAACAAAAGCCTTGACCTTATCAGTATAACACCTGCAAATGAGGTGCTTTTCGACAGCGCCGAAGACTTGGCAATGAAAATTGAAAAAGTTGCTTCGTCGCTTAAGGGCAAAGCAATCAAGGCTCGCGAGAAGCTTTATGCCGACTGCGATAAACTCAGAAACGCTCAGCAGATTAACTGCCTTGACAAATATCTGCCGCTTTGCTATGAGTCAAAGGGTGTGTTTGACTATTTTCAGGGCAAACTTTTTGTGGTGGAAAGCGCCAGGGTAAAAGAGCGATGCCTTAAGCAGGAACGCCTGAATACCGAGGATTTGAAATGGTTTGTGGAGGACGGTACCCTTTGTAAGGGGCTTGATAAATTCTCGCTGAATTTTGACGAACTTACGGCTGTTTATGAAAAAGATAACGCCGTATATATGGACTCGCTTCCCAGGGGCAGCTTTGACACCCCGGTTAAATATCTTGCAAACTTTACTTTGCAGAGCTTCAATCCCTGGAACGGTACGCTTTCACAGCTTAAGGACGAGTTGTTCGGACTTGTCAAGGGCGGATATACTATTTGTATTATGGCTGGCACAGTTCGAGCCGCAAGAGCCCTTGCCGAGGATATCAGGGATATGGGATATGACTCGGTATTTTTTGACAAATATCCGTCGGAGTTCCGGCAAAAGGCGATAAACGTAATAACGGGCACAATGCCTGCCGGATTTCAGTTCTCCCAGATAAAATTTGCTTTGATGACCCATTCAAGGTCTAATCAAAGCTCAAAGAAAAAGAAAAAAGCTCCTGCCAAGAATGCTTTTCATTCCCTTGACGAGCTTCACGTGGGAGATTATATTGTACACAATGTTCACGGTATCGGAGTGTTTGAGGGCATAAACGCTCTGGAAATAAACAAGGTAAAAAAAGATTACATTAAAATCAGTTACGCCAAGGGCGACACGCTTTACGTGCCTGTAACACAGCTTGACCTGGTGTCAAAGTATATAGGACCGGGCGAGGACAGCCGTGTTAAAATCAACCGCCTGGGCTCAGCTGACTGGAAAAAGACAAAATCGAGAGTCCGCTCCTCAGTTAAGGATATGGCGAAGGAGCTTATTGCCCTTTATGCCAAGAGAATGAGCACCAAGGGCTTTGCCTTTTCCCCTGACGGCGACCTTCAGCGTGACTTCGAGCTTAGGTTTGAGTATGAGGAAACCGACGATCAGCTCAGATGCAGTGAGGAAATCAAGGGCGATATGGAAAAATCGGCGCCTATGGACAGACTGCTTTGCGGCGATGTTGGATTCGGCAAAACGGAGGTTGCCCTGAGAGCCGTGTTCAAATGCGTAACGGACGGTAAGCAGTGCGCCATTCTTGTGCCCACAACGGTGCTTGCGATGCAGCATTTTCAGACGGCGTTAAAGCGGTTTGAGCCATATGCCCTTAATGTGGAAATGATATCAAGATTCGTTAAACCGTCAAAGCAAAAGGAAATACTAAAGCGTCTTGCCGACGGAAATGTGGATGTTCTTATAGGAACGCACAAACTCCTGGGCAGGAATATCAGCTTTAAGGATTTGGGACTGCTTATAGTTGACGAGGAACAGCGGTTCGGAGTGGCACAGAAAGAAAAAATCAAGGAAAAATTCCCCCGTGTAGATGTTCTTACACTGTCTGCCACACCTATTCCGAGAACCCTTAATATGGCGATGAGCGGCATACGTGATATGAGCCTGCTGGAGGAAGCCCCCGGCGAAAGACAGCCTGTTCAGACGTATGTTATCGAATACGACAACGATATCCTCATGGAAGCAATGGAGCGGGAGATAAACAGGGGCGGCCAGTGCTATTATCTTCATAACAGTATCGACACCATTGAGCACAAGGCAATGCATATCAAGAAATCCCTGCCTCAGGCAAGAGTCGGTATCGCCCACGGCAGAATGACCGAAGAACAGCTTTCCAACGTGTGGAACCAGCTTTTAAACGGCGAGATTGACATCCTTGTGTGCACCACCATTATTGAAACAGGTGTTGACGTGCCAAACTGCAACACCCTCATAATAGAAAAAGCCGACAGAATGGGGCTTGCTCAGCTGCATCAAATTAGGGGCAGGGTAGGCAGGTCATCAAGGAGGGCATATGCATATTTCACCTTTACCAGGGGACGTGAGCTTTCCGACATTGCCACTAAGCGATTAGAGGCTATCAGGGAATATACGGAATTCGGTTCAGGATTTAAGATTGCTATGCGTGACCTTGAAATAAGAGGCGCAGGCTCTCTTCTTGGCAACAGACAGCACGGGCATATGGAGGCTGTCGGATACGATATGTATCTTAAGCTCCTCGGCGAGGCTGTGGCTATGGAAAAGGGCGAGATTAAGGAAGAGGAGACCGAGGAAAAAGAGTGCCTTATCGACGTTGCTATCGACGCTCATATCCCTCAGGAATATATTTCGTCCACGGCCCAGCGGCTTGAAATGTATAAGCGCATAGCCAATATCAGAAATGATGATGACGCCAATGACGTATATAATGAGCTTACAGACCGTTTCGGCTCTCCGCCCGGGGCGGTGTGGGGACTTATCGAGATTGCGCTGCTTAGGAATACGGCGGTTGAGCTCAATATTACCGACGTGGTGCAGAGAAACGGCTCACTTCTTTTCTATTCGCCGGATGTGGAGCTTAAAACAGTTGCTATGCTCAATGCCTTTATGAAGGGCAGAGTTACTCTTTCCGCCGGCAAAAAGCCGTATATTGCGGTCAAACTGACAGCTGAGGAGTCAAATATTGAAACACTCAGGGAAACCCTTAAGCTTATGAGGCAGGCAAAGCAGTATATTAAGGAGCAGAATCAGTCGGATATGCCCCAATGATTTTATAACTCAAATATTTATCGTCTATATAGTAAATATAAAATATCAGGATCAGGTCGGAATATTCTGACCTGATCTATTCTTTTATCACGCTCGGCTGCATAGAATTTACTGGTGATAAAATGAAAAAGGTAAAGCTTAAGGAAAAAATTGTGCCCCAGTCCTGTGATTATTATTTCGGAAAGCCAAGGATTGAAATGAACGGCAGCGAATGTCTTGTGGACGGACTGCAAAGCATAGTGGAATACTCAAACGACAAAATAACCCTCAGCCTCGGCTCGCAGATAATCACGTTTTTCGGCGATGACCTTCACATAAATTCATTTACCAGAGAGGGAGCAGTAGTGGAAGGCAATATTATTTCAATGGAGTTTTCGTCTTGACCTGGTTGTTTAGATGGATTTTCGGCTATGTTCGCTTTTCGTTTAGAGGCGGCTTTGCCGAGAATTTTCTTACGGAGTGTTTTTCCGACGGTATACAGATACGTGACGTTGCGGCTGATTCCGACGGCTTTGACGCCTGCTGTAACCTTAGAACTTATAAGAAGCTTCATCATTACGCTTTTCGCCACGGCGGAAAAGTCAGGGTAATCAAAAGAAAAGGTCTGCCCTTTTTACTGCTTCCGCTGAAGAATCGTATCGGATTTTTTGTGGGCATGCTGGCGTTTACCGTTATCGTTTCATTTCTCAGCTGTTTTATCTGGAATGTTGAGATAGTCGGCAATGAGCAAATCAGCGATACCACTATGTATGCCTGGCTTGAGGACAACAATATAAGCCCCGGCGTGATGTGGAGCAGCGTCAGCAGGGACGATGTGTGCTGGAATATGATGAGCGATTTTGAGGAAATATCGTGGGTGCACATAAATAAGAACGGCTCAACGGCACGTGTGGAAATAAATGAGGTGCGTACCGCCGACAAGGACGGCGACGAGGATAAGCTCAAGGGCATAAACGTTTTCAGAAAAGAGCTCCAGGTGGTGGCATACAGAGAGCAGAAAGACATAACCGTTAAGGGCGTTAAGGATTATAGCCGTATTCACTTTTTCAATGCCGATATACCGCTTTATTTTAACAAGAAAACCGGCGATATATCCCAGGAGAGCGAAACCTGGCTGACTGTTAAGGATACAAAACTTCCCATCGGCATCACCACCACGCGTGAGCAGTATCTTCAGTCAACAGCGAGGATGCTCAGCGACAGTGAGCTCCTTGAGCTGGCACAGAAGAAAATGACCTATAGTGAAGAAAGCGAATTTGACGGGTTTGAAATAATCAATAAGACCGAAAGTCACGAAATGGATGCGGACAAATGCGTCCTCAGTGCCTCATATATCGTAAGAAGAAAATCATAATTTGCCTTGAAAGGGATTATGCGATATGATAAAATAAATTTGTTAAATAAAAAAAACAAGGAGGCTGAAAAACATGCAGATGACATTCCGCTGGTTTGGCAGCGACAAGGATACCGTTACCCTTAGCCAGATTAAGCAGATACCCGGAGTTACCGGCGTTGTTCCGGCGCTTCACTATCTTCCGGCAGGCGAAGCCTGGGAGATGGACGACGTGCAGAAAATGTATGATGAAATTACTGCCGCCGGGCTTACTATGGAGTGTATAGAAAGTGTAAATGTGCACGAAGATATCAAGCTCGGCCTGCCGTCCCGCGACAGGCTGATTGAGAATTACAAAACATCAATCAGAAATCTTGCCAAAGTTGGCGTAAAGGTAATTTGTTATAACTTTATGCCGGTTTTCGACTGGACAAGAACGGACCTTTATATGCCGTTGCCCGACGGCTCAACCTGCCTTTGCTATGACGGTAAGCAGGTGGAGGGCAAGTCACCTGAGGATATGTTCAGGGAGATAGACGACAATTCAAACGGTTACGCTATGCCGGGCTGGGAAACCGAGCGCATGGGCGAGATCAAGGAGCTGTTTGAAAAATACAAGGGCATTACCGCTGATGACCTTTGGGAAAATCTTAAATATTTTCTTGACGCTATTATGCCGGTGTGCGAGGAATGTGACGTTAAAATGGCGATACATCCCGATGATCCGCCCTGGCCGATTTTCGGACTGCCGAGAATTATTACAGGAAAAGAAGCTATTGAAAAGCTTCTTAATATGGTGCCCAGCAAGTATAACGGCATTACGCTTTGCACTGGTTCCCTCGGCGCAAGCCCTGACAATGATATAGTGGATATTATAAAAGCCGCATCAGACCGCATATATTTTGCTCATCTGCGCAATGTTTCCATAAATAACCAGTGGTTTAACGAAACTGCTCACGAAAGCGCCGCAGGCTCACTGGATATGTATGAGATAGTTAAGGCTTTGCAGGAGGTCGGATTCGACGGATATGTTCGCCCCGACCACGGCAGAATGATATGGGGCGAGGTTGCCCGTCCAGGTTACGGACTCTATGACAGAGCGCTGGGAGTATGCTATCTCAACGGTTTGTGGGAAGCAGTAGAAAAAAGCAGAAAGGAAAAGTAAAACAAGATGTTTAAACATGATAATTTAAAGGGCAGAGTAGCGGTTGTTACCGGCGGCGGCGGAGTACTTTGCGCCGCTTTTGCCAAGACTCTTGCCCAGCAGGGCTGCAAGGTTGCAGTTCTTGACCTCAACGAGGAGGCTGCTCAAAAATGCGCCGATGAAATAAACGCTGCTGGCGGACAGGCTATCGCCGTGGGCTGCAACGTGCTTGACTTGGATTCTATGAATCAGGCAAGAGATGTGATAAATGAAAAGTTAGGAACCTGTGATATCCTGCTTAACGGAGCCGGCGGAAACAATCCGAAAGGTTCTACCACTAAGGACACTCTTGAAAAGATTGACCTTGTTCAAAAGGATGAAAATATCAAAACATTTTTTGATCTTGATCCAAATGGTATCAGCTTTGTGTTCAATCTTAATTTCCTGGGCACTTTGATTCCTACTCAGGTTTTTGCCAAGGATATGGCGGAGAAGGAGAAAGGCACAATTATCATGATAACTTCTATGAACGCTTTTCGTCCGCTTACCCGTATTCCGGCATACAGTGCCGCAAAAGCAGCGGTAAAGAATTTCACCGAGTGGATGGCAGTTCATTTTGCGCCGCTGGGTATCAGGGTAAATGCCATTGCTCCCGGATTTTTCTCCACAAAGCAGAATAAAACTCTGCTTTGGAACGAAGACGGAACCCCAACTGCCAGAACCGGCAAAATTCTTGCGGCTACTCCTATGGACAGGTTTGGCGAGCCGGAGGAACTTTCAGGCACACTGCTCTTCCTCTGCGACGAGGAGTATTCCGGATTTATAACCGGTGTCAATATCCCCGTTGACGGCGGATTCAACGCTTATTCAGGCGTTTAACCGTATTAACTGACGGCTTGCGCCGTCTGTGCTATCAGAGGTGAAAATATGTTAAAGAGCAACAAGCTTATTATTGGCATAGTTCTGGCACTGATTGTGGTAATTGTCGGCGTGCTTTTGTATATCTTTTTAGGCGTTGTCGGGATTGACTCTAAGAGGACGTATGACCAAAGCGAGAGCGTTGCTAATAACAGCGGCACCGGAATAACGGTTATCGACGATTCAGTCACGTATCAGACCATGAACGGATTTGGCGCATCCGCATGCTGGTGGAGCCAGGATGTCGGCGAATGGGAGAATTATGAGGATATTATTTCATATCTATATGACAGCGAAAAGGGCATCGGACTCAATATATACAGATATAATCTCGGCGCAGGCTCAAAGGGCGACGAACATATACTGACAGAAAACAGGAGCACTGAATGCTTCCTTCAGGCGGACGGTTCATATGATTTCAGCAAGGACCGTGCGGCTCAGAACTGTCTTGCCGCTGCCAGGGAGTTTGCAGGCGACGACCTCAGGGTCACCCTGTTTTGTAACAGCGCTCCGGTAAGCCTGACTAAAAATGGCGCAGGATATTGCTCGGCGGAAGAGGATGAAAACGCTCCTTGGGTTACAAATCTTGACGAGTCGAATTATGACGAGTTTGCCGATTTCTGCTATAACAGTGCCGAATATTTCCTTGATAACGGTTATAGGGTCACTGATGTTTCGCCGATAAACGAGCCTCAGTACAATTGGCGTGCCTGGTATAATGACGACGGCACATATTCCGTTAATCAGGAGGGCTGCTATTATTCCAAGACGGAAGCCACTGCTCTTTATAACGCAATGATTGATAAATTTGCAGGCTCGGATGTCGAGTATAACGGCTGCAAAATATCAATGTTTGAATCCGGTTCAGCGGAGGGCGATGATTCCTCTTGCGCCGCTTATCTTGACTGCATTATCGGAAAAGGACCGAAATATGTTTTCAAAAATAAGAAATTAAGAGATTATTTTGACACAGTCAGCTTCCATTCTTATTGGTCTTCTGCCGAGACAAAGCAGCAGGCGGCGGATTATATCGCTGAAAAATATTCAAATTATGACGTGGTTTGCACCGAGTACTGCCAGATGACTAACGACGAGAACTCAGGAGTTTTTGACCTGATATCTCAGGAGGAAAACGGCACCAACGGTATGACCATCGAATACGGCGTTGCCATGGCTAAGGTGATTGTGGACGATCTCACTATCCTCAATGCCAAGGAATGGGATTGGTGGCTTGGATGCTCATACGGAGTTTATCCGGACGGACTGGTTTATCTTAATCCTGACGACCACAGCGACATCCAGCTTTCAAAAAGGCTTTGGTGCCTCGGTAATTTCTCAAGATTTATTGAGGAAGGTGCCGTGAGAGTTGCCTGCTCAGGTGGTGTAGATTCTCTTTCAAGCTGTGCCTTTGTAAATCAGGATAACAGCACCGTTATCGTTTACGTGAACAATACGGATACCGACGAGGTAACAAAACTTACTGCAACCGGCGATTATTCAGTTTATACTACCAGCGATAAGTATGATTTGGAAAAGACCGCTGAAGGTGCGGCAGGCGACGCGGATATCTCAGTTCCTGCAATGTCCGTTGTAACTGTCGTTGTAAAATAAAATCGCTTTGGCAGTAAATATTGCATTTATAAAATAACATAAAAATAAAGCCGTCAGGTCTTTAATGACCTGACGGCTTTTTGTATGTCTTTATTTGGTGTGCTCATCAAGGGTAAGATAATAAGCGTTAAGGAAGTTTTCTCTGAAATATTTTACCTCGTCAAGCTTTATATCGTCAATGAGCTTTTCCTGAGCTTCCAGCGCTTTGCTGAATTCAAGATTACCCATACGGCTTTCCTCGATGCACTTTATAAGAGCGCTGATTCTGTCAGCCGCTTTTACAAGTACCCAAAGTTCCTTGTCCTCATCACGCTTTTCAAACAGCGGCTCATAATCCTCCCTGAATTCCTCAGGAAGCATTGCAAGCAGCCTTTGGGCGGCGCTGTGCTCCACCTCTTTGTAAACGTCTCTTATTTCGTCGTTATAATATTTTACAGGGGTGGGCATATCGCCTGTGATGACCTCTGTCGTGTCATGGTACAAGGCAAGAAGGCAAACACGCTGTTCATCGTAATTTTTGCCGAATTTTTTGTTGCCGATAAGCGCCAGAGCGTGAGCAATAACGGCAACGGAATGGCTGTGCTCGGCGATGTTTTCCTTAGCCGTGTTTCGCATCAGCGCCCATCTGTCAATGAGCTTCATTCTGTTGACCATTGCGAAGAAATTGCTGTCCATTTTACTCCTCCGCCTTGGCAATGCATATGCCAAGCTCGTCAAGCTGCACTTCGTCTATGGTGCTGGGTGCGCCGCTCATAAGCTCGCTGGCATTCTGAACTTTCGGGAATGCGGTTACGTCCCTTAAGCTGTCAGCCTTGCAGATAATCATAGCAAGTCTGTCAAGACCGATTCCCATTCCGCCGTGAGGAGGTGAGGCATAGTGGTAAGCCTCTACCAGGAATCCGAATTTTGCGTCGATTTCCTCCTGGCTCATTCCCAGCAGCTCAAACATCTTGTTTTGCAGAGCGCAGTCGGTAATTCTCATTGAGCCTGAGGAAAGCTCGGTTCCGTTTAATACAAGGTCAAATGCCTTTGCTCTTACCCTGCCTTTGTCGGTATCGAGGTATTCTATGCACTCTTCCATAGGCATTGTGAACGGGTGGTGCATTGCCAGCCACTCGCCGCTTTCCTCGTCGTATTCAAAGAACGGCATCTCCGTAATCCAGAGATAATTCCATTTGTCATCGGGTATGATGTCAAGCTCTTTGGCGATTATCAGCCTGATAGCACCCAGAATAGAAAGAGCCAGCGGCGTTTTGTCAGATACGATAAATATGCAGTCGCCCTTCTTTGCACCAAGCTGAGCAATAAGCTCCTGAAGCTGGTTCTCCTTTAAAAACTTAGCAAAGGAGCAGTTAGGCTCCTCGTCTGCCCAGCGTATATAAGCAAGTCCCTTGGCGCCGATTCCTCTGGCGTGCTCAGTCAGCTTGTCAATCTTCTTTCTTGTGTATACTGATGCGGCATTCTCGGCAACGATAGCTCTTACGCTTCCGCCGTCGGCAATTGCGTTTTTAAATACGCCGAAATCAGTCTTGTCCGCCCATTCGGTTATATCATTTATCAGCATTTCAAAGCGGGTGTCCGGCTTGTCGGTGCCGTACTTTTCCATAGCCTGAGCAAATGTCATTCTCGGAAGCGGCATGGGGATATCAACACCCACGGTTTCTTTCATCAGCTTTGTGATGAAGCCCTCTGCCATTTCCATAATATCGTCAGTGTCAACAAAGGACATCTCAAGATCTATCTGAGTAAATTCCGGCTGCCTGTCAGCTCTGAGGTCCTCGTCCCTGAAGCAGCGGGCAAGCTGAATATATCTGTCAAATCCTGCAACCATGCAAAGCTGCTTGTAAATCTGGGGGGACTGGGGCAGAGCGTAGAACTTGCCGTTGTGAACACGTGACGGCACTACATAGTCCCTGGCACCCTCAGGAGTTGACTTGATCATCATCGGGGTCTCAATCTCGATGAAATCGTTGTCATAAAAATACTCCCTGGCAATCTTGGCGATTTTGTGCCTCATTATTATATTTTGTGTAAGCTTCTGATTTCTGAGGTTCAGATAGCGGTATTTAAGGGTTGTTTCGTCGCCGACTTTTTCTGAATTAGCAATTTCAAAGGGCGGAGTTTCAGATTTTGCAATAATGCGAAATTCTTTAACGTTGATTTCAATGTCGCCGGTGGGAAGCTCTTTGTTTTTGCTTTCACGCTCGCAAACAGTGCCTACCGCCGCAACGACAAATTCAGCCCTAACAGACTGAGCCTTTTCAAAAACTTCTCTGTCAGTGGTGTCGTTAAAAGAGAGCTGAACGATTCCCGTTCTGTCCCTCAGGTCAATAAAAATAAGATTTCCAAGGTCACGCTGTTTTTGGCACCAGCCGAAAAGAGTGACCTCCTTTCCGCTGTCGGAAAGCCTGAGCTCGCCGCAGTAATGGGTTCTTTTTAAGCCTTTTATAGATTCAGCCATTATTCTTCTCCTTGCTGCTCATTTTTGTTCAGTCCGAAGAGTGACGCAAAATCAAGCTCTTCTCCGTTAATCTCGATATCTTCAAGCTGGTCGGAAAGCGTTATGTTGTAAAAACCGCTTACAAACATGTTAAGCTCTATTTCCTGTTGCTCGCCTGTTTCCATGTTTTTAAGCTGTGTAACGCCGTTGTCCACTTCGTTGTCGCCTATAATGACGCTGTATTTGGCGCCGAGCTTGTCCGCATATTTAAGCTGAGCTCTGAGGGAGCGCTGGTTTGTATCCATAATTGCCGAAAAGCCCTCAGCTCTCATATCTTTTACAATATCAATTGCCTTTGCTGTCGCCTTGTCACCCATTGCCACCACAAAAAGGTCGGGTACAGGAGCAGGGGGGAACTCAGCATTTTGCGCTTCCATAAGAAGCATAAGCCTTTCGATTCCCATACCAAAGCCCAGCGCAGGAGTATCCTGACCGCCCAGCTCTTTAACAAGCCCGTCGTAGCGTCCGCCTCCGCAGACTGTGCCCTGAGCGCCGATTTCGTTTGAAATAAATTCAAACACGGTTTTCGTATAATAGTCAAGACCGCGCACAATCTTGGGATTAACGGTGTATTCTATGTTCATTATGGACAGATATTCACGTACTTTTTCAAAGTGCTCCCTGCACTCGTCACACAGATAATCTGTAACAACGGGAGCGCCGCTTGCTATTTCTGAGCAAACGGGACTCTTGCAGTCCAGAATACGCATGGGATTTCTGTCCAGCCTGTCACGACATGTGTCGCAAAGCTCATCGCTTTTTGACGAAAAATACTCTTTAAGCGCCTTGTGATATTCAGCGCGGCAGGTGGGGCAGCCTATTGAATTAATCTCCAGCGAAAGACCGCTTACACCCAGTTCGTCAAAAATCTGCTTTGCAAAAGCGATAAGCTCAGCGTCAGCCAGCGGCGACGACGTGCCGAAACATTCCGCACCGAACTGGTGAAATTCTCTGAGCCTGCCTGCCTGGGGCTTTTCATACCTGAAGCACGGACCGAGATAGCAGACCTTCTGGGGCAGTGCTTCGTTGCACAGTCCGTTTTCCAGATAAGAGCGCACAGCACCTGCGGTGACCTCAGGGCGAAGTGTTATGGAGCGTCCGCCCTTGTCGTCAAAGGTGTACATTTCTTTCTGCACAACGTCGGTGGTGTCACCCACGCCTCTTTGGAAAAGCTGGGTGTATTCAAATGTGGGAGTACGTATCTCCCTGTAGCCGAAACGCTGCGCAACGTCGGACATAACCGCCTCAACATATTGATTCTTGTGTATATCTTTGGGCAGAACGTCCTTTGTACCTTTTATTGCTTTTGTTATAAGTGCCATGTGATTCACACCTCTTTAATTTGTAATAAAAGTGGGTGAGCTTATCGCCCGGCTCACCCGAAAAGTCATTAAACGCGTCAGTATCCGCAAAAGCCTTGCGGATACCTGCTGTTTATTTAGATGGATTATATTTCGGATTAACGATTTCTCTCCATTCAAAATCGCCCCGCTCCACGCCCCTGATGAGTGCTTCAGCAGTGGCAATGTTGGTGGCATAGGGGATGTTGTGCACATCGCACAGCCTTAAGAGATCGTTGTCGTTTGGCTCGTGAGGCTTTGGTGAAAGCGGGTCACGGAAAAATATGAGAAGATCTATTTCGTTATATGCAATACGGCTGGCAATCTGCTGGCCGCCGCCCTGACTGCCTGCAAGAAAGCAGTTGATTTTAAGCCCTGTCGCTTCTGACACCAGTTTACCCGTGGTGCCTGTGGCGCAAACTTCGTGGCGGCTGATAATGCCGCAGTAAGCAATGCAAAACTGAACAAGTAGTTCTTTTTTTGCGTCGTGAGCAATGAGAGCAATGTTCATTAATTTACCTCCAAGTAATAGTCAAACCAAATTAAAGTTATTTATGTTTCTTTTTTCTCCAATATTAAGTATATTATCACAATTTTTACAACTGTTCAACATTAATTTAAAATTAATATAACAGTAAGTAGTGATAAGTCTTGTTTAAAGCAGTGTTCCTACCTGCTGATTAGTTTTTGCGTCGGTGTTGTTCTGATACCAGTAGTCAATTATTGCGGCTGTCATCTCTGCGGTTTCAGAACCGGAGCCGGCAAGCTCAACTACCGAGGATACTGATATTTCCGGATTTTTGTACGGAGCGTAGGTAATGAGGAAACCGTTGTTTCTCTTAACTCCGTTTACTTTTACTTCAGACGTACCGGTTTTACATGCTACTTCAGTATCGAGATTGTTGAAAATATATCCCGGTCCGCCGCTTGTGGCAACCATTCTCATTCCCTCGTATACGTTGTCAAGAGTGGTTTCGCTTATGTCGAGGGTTTCCGCCTCAACAATGCTTTTTTCGTTGACTATTCCGCTGGAGGTGTCGATTATGGATTTTACAAGGTGAAGCTCGTATCTTGTGCCGCCGTTTGCCAGCGTAGAGCAGTAGTTGGCAAGCTGAAGGGGAGTGAAAAGGTTGTCACTCTGTCCAATTGCGGTAAGCATCGTGTCACCGATTCGCCATATGCCGCCTGCATTTTCCCTGTTTTCGGGGGAGGAGATGTTTCCCGTAGCCTCGGCTATTTCGATTCCTGTGCTCTGACCGAGACCGAACGCTTCGGCATATTCGTCAATAGCCTCTATTCCGGTATCCAGCGCCGTGTTATAGAAGAACATGTTACAGGAATCCCTCAGCGCTTCTTTTACATCTTCTGTGCCGTGGGCGTTTCCGTTAAGGCACTGGAACGGTTGTCCGTAAAATTCCTGCTGTCCTACGCAGACGTAGGTGGTGTCAGGAGTTATAGAGCCCGTTTCAAGACCTGCAACTGCGGTAACAGGCTTAAAGGTTGAGCCGGGAGCATATGTGCCCAGCGCAAACCTGCTCCACAGGGGATTTCTGGGGTTTGAGGAAAGCTCGTCATATTTGTCATAGTAGTCATTCAGGTCAAAGGTGGGATATGAAGCCGCCGCAAGGATTTCTCCGTTTCGGCAGTCCTCTACCACAACAGCGCCGGCTGAGGAAGAGGCGTCAACCTCGTTGCACACCTTTTCAAGATTCTTTTGTGCCAGCACTTGAAGGTCCCTGTCTATGGTCAGAACAACGGTGTTTCCCTGAATCGGTTTCTTGGTAACCTCTTCCGTGACGTTGCCGTCCTTGTCAACAGTTATGGTAAGCTCTCCGGGAGTTCCTCTCAGCTCGCTTTCCATCGCCTGTTCTATTCCCGATTCACCTATCTGGTCGTCAATTCCGTATCCGTCATCTTTTCTTTCCTCATATTCCTCTGCATTGATTTTTCTGACAGTGCCGAGAATGTGGGGAGCGATGGTTGAATCGACATATTCTCTGTAAGCCACTACTTTTACATCAGCGCCGAGATATGAGTCCTGGTCCTCTTTTATCTTAGCCACCGTCTCGTCGCTTACGTCGTCGGCTATGGTGACAGGATTTTCATAGGAGAAAAGAAGACGGGTAAGTTCATACCTGATGTTGCCGATCTTAAGGGCTGTTTGCGGGTCATATCCCTCGATCTCGTACTTCTCCATCACTGCGTCGTAGCAGTTTTGAGCAGTTGCGTAGGGCTGAAGATTCAGCATATCAGGGCTTTTCATCGTTTCAATATCCTGTTCGGCGTCCTTGCCGCTGGTGAACCTTATGTTTCCGTTACTGTCAAATTCCAGAGGGAGGTTGCCGGCATACTCCTCGCCGTTTGATTCAAACAGCTTGATGAGGTTATAGATGATTTCGTTTCTGCGAGCATTGTCCTGGGATGACGGGAAGTATACCGCATTAAGAATAATGGAGTTGCCCTGACGGTTGGTAACAAGGGAGTTACCGTTTCTGTCAACTATTTCGCCTCTTGCGGCCTCAATGGGCACCACGTAAGTGTCAACAGTGTTGTTTTGCTGTGCGTAGTACTCATTGTCACGTATCTGAATTATGTACAGGTCAAAAGCAAAGCCCAAGATTACCGCTATTATTAAGATAATTGCAATAGTGCTTCTTGCGCTTTTGTATCTTGATTTCACTTTGCTGACCTCCGTTTTGATTTTAAATTATATTTCTACGCTTTTTTCAAAGTTGAGTTTTCTTTTAACGGGTCTCATTATCAGCCAAATCAGCGGTGATATCACAAGCGTGTATACCGCACACGGCAGATAGAATGAGTACAGTGTATATTCGCCGCCGTCAACCCCTCTTATAACTATAAAGAAGAGCCAGTACAGCAGGCAGTAAAGCACGGTGACTACCGCACAGCATATCATGTTGGTAACGAAAATATCGCGCACAATATATGTCGCCAGCGCCGAGGACAAAAAGCATACCACGGCGATGAAAATACAGTTAAAGCCTAAATGAACCGGAGCGGTTATGTCCCACAGCAGTCCTGCGAAAAGTCCGAGAAATGACGCCGCGATTATTTCCTCACCCATGGCAATGGTGATTGCCAGCGGCAGAAGCAGGAAGCATCTTGCTCCGAAAATCTGCGGAAACAGTCCCTGAGTATTCTGCAAAAGGTCCGCCGCAATCAAAATAAGGCAGTAGCACACGTATTTTATAGTTTTTTGCTTTGTTGTTAGATACATTATTCTGCCTCGCTTTCAGCTTCAAAGCCGGTGAGTATAAGGCATTCGTCGATTTTGTTTATATCTGTGCCTGGTTCGATAACTGCGTAGGTGGATATGTCCGTCACTTCATCGTTTATGTCACGCACTGTGCCGATTATAATGTTTTTCGGCATGGTTGAGCTTATTCCGGCAGTGGCAATTATTGAACCGTAGGATACCTTGGTAGTGGAATCCAGATTTTCAAATTTGCAGTATCCGTCCTGTGCCAGCTGAGCGTCGCCGGTCACATAACTGAGCTCTCCCGTGTCTATATCGTATGCCGACACGCTGAAATCAGGGTCGGTAACTGAGCTGATTACACTGTATTTTGGATAAGCTTTTTTAACTATTCCCACCAGATATTTGCCGTAAAGCACAGCGTCGCCGTCCTTAACTCCGTCAAGCGTTCCCTTGTTTACGGAAAAGGCACAGAACGGGTCTGCGCTGTCACGTCCTATTACCGATGCCTGAAGATAGTTGAAATCGGGATTATCCTCCTTAAGCTCAAGAGCGTCCTTGTAGAGTTCGTTTTGCGCCTTGAGGCTGTTATAATCGGCAAGCTTGCTTTGAAGATCGCCCACCTGACGGCGAAGATCGTCTATTTCCTGCTGGTACTGGGCGTCGCCTGATGCGTTTCCGGCAATTCTGTCAATGCCGTCCGAAAGCTTTGAAGCCACCCAGTGCGCCGGGGCGAACACGGTCGAAATAATCCCGGATTGAGCGGTTTCGCCGGTGCCGTTGGCTGCACACAGCAGCATACCTGCCAGCAGCAGCGCTATAACGCAGGCGATTAACTTAAACCTGCTGCTTTTAAAAAGATTTTTCATCTGTTATATAGCCCTTCTGAGTTTGATTGATGTTCCTTTAGCTACACAGTCCAAGGGGTTTTCCGGGATATGTACGTCTATACCCGTTTCCTGTGAGATAAGCTGTGAAAGCCCCCTGAGCTGGCATGATCCGCCGGTCATGTAGATTCCCTTGTCGATGATATCTGCGGCAAGCTCCGGCAGAGTGATTTCAAGAGTTTCCTTTATAGCCGCAATGATCTGAGAAATCGGTTCCGATAAAATTGAACGCACTTCCTCAGAGGTTATTTCGGTGTTTTTCGGCAGACCGTTAATGAGATTTCTGCCGCGTACTTCCATAGCGCCCTCGCCGTCGTACGGTGCGGCAGAGCCTATCTTGAGTTTGATATCCTCAGCCGTGTTAGGTCCGATAAGAAGATCATGCTCTTTCTTAAGGTGATTTATTATTGCGTTGTCAAGAGCGTCACCGCCGACCTTAATACTCTTGCATGCGGCAATTCCGCCAAGGCTGATAACCGCAATGTCGCAGGTGCCGCCGCCGATGTCCACAACCATGGAACCCGTGGCGTCGTATACAGGAAGACCTACTCCCAGCGCCGCCGCCATCGGCTCTTCGATAAGCTCAACGTCCTGAGCTCCTGCAGAACGAACGGCGTCTTCTACCGCTCTTCGCTCAACCTCGGTAACACCGCTGGGTATGCTTACTACTACCCTTGTCCTGGTAAAAAGGCTTCTCTTGCTGGAACGGTAGATAAAACTCCTGAGCATGTCGGACGTCATGTCGAAATCCGCAATAACGCCGTCCTGAAGCGGACGTACTGCGATTATTGAGCCGGGAGTCCTGCCGATCATCGCTTTAGCCTCATCCCCGGTGGCAAGAACTCTTTTTGATTTTACGTCAACGGCAACAACGCTGGGCTCACGAATAATGATGCGACCCTTCTTGTCGCTGATTATCGTGTTTGACGTGCCCAGGTCAATACCGATATCCCTTGAAAACAGCATATATTTCTCTCACTTTCAAAAATGGCAATTCATAAAACTTTATAAAATTTCCATTGTAATTTTAACAGTATGTATATTATATAATAGAGTATTATTTATAACAATAGCAAATATGAAAATTTACAAAATTGTAAAATCTCACGCCGCTGTATGTACCGTATTAATATTTCAAATAATATCAACTGTATATAAAAAGACCGGCGGTGTAAAAAATCCGCCGTGTCTTTTAAGCTATATTTCCACTGTGAATTCGTAACCCTGATTTCTTGCCTCGTCAATAACGTCGCCAAGTATCTCGGCATTTGTTTGGCTTACGGCGTGAAGAAGCATAATTTCACCATTGTGAGTGTGGTCTGTTATCGTTTTAAGAGCCTCTTCGGGATCAGTCGGGTTTTGTGAATCCCAGTCCTCGTAAGCAAAGGACCAGAACACGCTGCTGTATCCGAGACTGTCTGCCAGAGCCAGCGTTTTCTCGCTGAATTCGCCTTTAGGGAATCTGAAGAGCGTCATCCTATACTTAAAAGTATCTTTCATATAATTATCGAGAAAGACAATCTCTTCGGTAGCTTCCTCCTGCGACACCTCGTCCATGGTGTAGTGCCTGTAGGAATGGTTGCCTATTACGTGCCCCTCGTCAATCATTCGCTCGATTAAATCGGGGTTGTCCCTGGCAAAATCATACGTCACAAAAAATATCGCCTTGACATTCTTTTCTTTTAACGTATCAAGTATGGCGGGCGTGTATCCGTTTTCATAACCCTCGTCAAAGGTGAGGCATATATAACTTTCGTCCTCCATAATGAAAGTTGCGCCGAGATCTCCGTATTCTTTCTGGAGCGATACAGGGTCTGCGGGGCGCTGATGATCCTCGGCTCTGCCGGGACCCCAGACGACCTTTTCACCGCTGTAATTTGCCGTGTCAACGCCTGTTATTTCAACAGTGGTCTGAGCCACGTTTGTTGTGGTTTGCGTGGTATTCGTAGCTTGAGTACTTTGGGTGCTTTGAGTGCTGCTTACAGTGCTCTGAGGATCCTCGGCGTTTTTTGCCGTACATCCTGCCAGCAGTGCTACGCAAAGCATCGCCGTTATAATTTTTTTCATAAAAAATCCCCCTAACTTATTTTTGTCAGGGGGTAATTTAATATTTGTGGTAATTAATTCAGCCGCCGGTTAATTATATTTATTCAGGAAAAATTTGTTAATTAATTTTCGATTTTCCAGCCTGCTGTTATTATTCCCTCGTCCTTGCCGATATGTATCAGAAGATTCTCTACCACCTCGTCGCTTTTTTTGTTGGTGGTTATGTACGCGCGGATCTTTACGTTTCCGTCATCTGTGGAAACACTTTCCAAATTGTGAAGCAGTACATTGTCTTTATTTCTAATAGTCTTGACAAGGTGGGAGCGGATGTCTGTTTCACTCTCCTCTGTGCATTTAATGGAAATTTTATAAAAATATTCCGAAATTCTGTCGCCCTGTTTTTTGTAATTTTTTCTTTTGTCAACAAAATCGGAAAATGGGTGCAGCACAAGATGAAGCACAACTATCGCCGCGGCTACAATAACGGAGAAGAATATATTTGGCAGAGTGCAGAGTATGCCGACTGCGGCTGTTGTCCATATGGTAGCGGCGGTGGAAAGACCTCTGACGTTGATTCCGTCACGCAGAATAAGACCGGCACCAAGGAAACCGACGCCGCTTACTACCTGAGCAGCAATACGGGTTACATCCACATAACCGTCTTCGGAAATGTATGAAAATGCAGTATAAGCATACGCTCCGACGCAAACAATTACGTTGGTGAGGATGCCTGCCTGATGCTTCGTCCACTGCCGTTCAAGCCCCACAAAGAAGCCCAAAAGCACGGCAAGAAGCAGTCTTAATGTAAATCCCATAATGGTGGTAATATCCAGAAACTCAGCCATTATTGATTCTCAGCCCCTTCAACAGATTTCATTTTAAGATATGCGTTAATAAAGCCGTCGATTTCTCCGTCCATTACCGAGTTTATGTTGCCGACCTCGTAGCCGGTTCTGTGGTCCTTGACCATCGTGTACGGCATGAAAACGTATGAGCGTATCTGGCTTCCCCAGGCGATTTCCTTCTGGTCGCCCTTGATGTCCTCGATTTTTTCGAGGTTTTCTCTTTCCTTTATTTCCACGAGCTTTGACTTGAGCATTCTCATTGCAACTTCTCTGTTTTGGTGCTGGCTTCGCTCAATCTGACATGAAACTACTATTCCCGTGGGTATGTGGGTGAGTCTTACTGCGGAGGAGGTTTTGTTTACTTTCTGTCCGCCTGCGCCTGATGCTCTGTACACGTCCATTTTAATGTCTTCCTCACGTATCTCGACATTTACGTCGTCGTCGATTTCAGGCATTACTTCAAGCGAGGCAAAAGAGGTGTGGCGTCTGCCCGAGGAGTCAAAGGGCGATACCCTGACAAGACGGTGTATTCCCATTTCTCCCTTGAGATAGCCGTATGCGTTTTCGCCCTCGATGAGTATCGTAGCGCTTTTTATTCCCGCCACGTCGCCGTCAAGGTAGTCCAGCGTGGACACCTTGTAGCCGTGTCTCTCGCCCCATCTGTTATACATTCTGAAGAGCATTTCCGCCCAGTCCTGAGCCTCTGTTCCGCCGGCTCCTGCGTGGAAAGTTAGCAGGGCGTTCTTGCTGTCGTACTCACCGCTGAGAAGTGTTGAAAGAGTCAGCTCCTCCAGCCTTTTTTCTATCTCCTCAACTGATTTTGTGCAGTCGTCCAGCAGGTCGGCGTCCTCCTCTTCGTTGGCAAGTTCTATCATAACAATAGCGTCCTCGTAATCATTTTTTACACTTTCATAAGAGGATATCTTTGCTTTAAGCGAGCCGATCTTCTGCATGATTTTTTGGCTTTCTTCCATGTTGTCCCAAAATCCCGGCTGACTGCTCTTTTCTTCAAGCTCTGCTATATCTTTCTTGAGAAGGTCAATAGCGAGCGCTTCCTTTAAATTTTTAACAGTTTTTTCGGACTCCAGGAGTCTGAGTTTGAGTTCTTCATATTCTATCATTTTTCTCTCCGTAAATCATTCTAAATTAAATGTATTCATAAGTATTATAGATTATTATATTATAAACAATTCCGGAATTTTTTTCAAGTGTAAGTTGCGGTGCGCCGCCGCTTTGTCAAGGGCTGCCGCTTAATGTCAATTTTACTTAAAAAACAATTAATAATATTTTAATGAAATGATTGATTTATTGTGTTATTATAATGTATAATAGATTGTCTGAAGAAGAAAGGACTGAATCATGTATTTAAACTCAAATGAAAAATGCCCTGTTTGCGGCAGGCAGTTTACTCAGGAGGACGATATTGTTATCTGTCCCATCTGCGGAACGCCTCATCACAGGGAATGCTATAACTCACTGGGGCACTGCATAAATTCCGACAAACACGGTACTGATTTTGAATATGCTCCCCAAGGTGCTGACGAGCCAAAGCAAAGCCAAGGTGATTTTGCCTCAGGTACTCAGGAGGGTCAGTATTACGTGCCGCCTCAGTCGCCTGATCATCCGTCTGAAAATGCACGCCAAGAAAATCAGGACGCCAGAGAGGAGAATAAAAAAGAACAAAACACAGAAAAGAAATTTTACGAAACGTATATTCCGAATTTTCCGAATATGCAGTACAGCGCTAAATACGCCAACGACACCCGCACAGTCGGCGGCAAGAACCTTGAGGAGGTCGCCGCTGTTGTAAATTCCAATGCGGATAGATTTATTCCGAAATTTCTTAAAAACAAGAAGATTTCCTGGAACTGGAGCGCGTTTATATTCGGTCCGTATTATCTGTTTTTCAGAAAAATGTATGAGCAGGGAATCATCTTTATGGCGTTGAATTTGGCGGCTACGCTTGTGCTAAACGGAGTCTTCAGCAAGGAGATTGTCGAGTATATGTCGTTCATTTCGTCAAATATTGATTCGTTTTACAACCCTACTCAGGAATTTATGTCAAACGTTGCTCAGGCAAACAGTAAGATTATGCCGTTTCTTTTGCTGTCGGCGGCGGCAACCTTTGTTATTCACCTGATTATTGCGCTTTTTGCAGATGCGTTTTACAGGTCAAAGGTGATTAATGTATTAAACAAGGTTGAAAAAAATCTTGAAGAGGGCGCCACGTTTAATATGGCGCCGATGCTTGACGGCTCAAACCTTTCTCAAAAGGATATGAAAAAGCTTTACTTGGGCAAAATGGGCGGAACCAGCTTCTTCTCGCCGGTCGTAGCCTATTGTGTCCTTAATATAATAACAGACATTATTTCACGTCTATAAGGAGGAACATTTTATGAAAGTTAAAAAGGCGATTATCCCAGCTGCCGGTATGGGCACACGTGTGCTTCCGGCTTCCAAGGCAGTACCGAAGGAAATGCTCAATATTGTTGATAAGCCTGCTATCCAGTACATTGTTGAGGAGGCTTTTGCTTCAGGAATTGAGGATGTGCTTATCATAACAAACAGAGGCAAGGGCGCTATTGAAGACCATTTCGACCACGCTTTTGAGCTTGAGGCAAAGCTTGAGGGGAATGAAAGCAAGAAGAAAATCTATGACGACGTAATGCAGTGCTCCAATTTCGGAAACATTTATTTTATCCGTCAGAAGGAGACCAAGGGACTCGGTCACGCAGTACTGTGCGCCAAGAGCTTTGTTGGTGACGAGCCGTTTGCTGTACTGTACGGCGACGACGTTATCATTTCCGAAAACCCGGTTACAAAGCAGCTTTGCGACGCTTACGAAAAGTACGGCAAGGGCGTTGTCGGCGTTAAGGAAGTACCCGGCATGGCTATCACAAAATACTGCTCCCTTGCTGTTGATAAGCTTGAGGGCAACTGCTATAACTGCACCGATATGATTGAGAAGCCGTCACCGGAAGAAATTATGTCTAACTTCTCAATTCTCGGCAGAGTTGTACTGCCTCCTGAGATTTTCTCAATTCTTGAGAATACTCCGCTGGGTGCAGGAAACGAGCTTCAGCTTACCGACGCTATGAGAACCCTTGCTCAGACAAAGGGCGTTGTAGCCGTTGATTATGACGGAACAAGATACGATATGGGTAACAAATTCGGTATTCTTCAGGCTAATATCGAGGTTGGTCTTAATCATCCGGAAACAAAGGATGAGCTCAAGGCTTACATAAAGAAAATTGCAAAGGATTTAGACTAAATTATGATTAAAATCGAACGCACGGACGTTATGAATTTTGAAAACGCCATGCGGGGTGCGAGAAATCCTTTAAACTCCTGGGCAAGATACGACTCTTCCTATGATGAGAAAGGGAATTTCGTGTTCGGCGAAAATGATCTCAGCCTTGCCAAAAGGCTGTGTTCTGCCGGCACCGACCACAGGAAATTTGTCAGGATGATTTTCGTCAGTGTTGATGTTACCGCTCCCCTTTACTGGTGGAAAGAGTATGATACATACAAGGTCGGCACCGTGGCGAATTCTACGTCCACTATGCATAAGATAACGTCAAAACCGTTTGAGCTTTCGGATTTCTCCGTTGACCATATGAACGAAGAGGGCATCAAAGCGATGGAAAAGGTTATTGAAACCCTTGAAAAACTCCGGCTCAAATTTATTGAAACAAAGGACAAAACCTTGTGGTATACCATAATACAGCTTCTTCCGAGTTCGTATAATCAGATGCGAACTTGTACGCTCAATTATGAGAACCTTGTTAATATTTATTATGCAAGGCGCAACCACAAGCTTGCCGAGTGGCATACATACTGTGACTGGATAAGAGGACTGCCTTATTTTGAGGAATTGTTTTTGCAGGAAAATGAAAAGGACTGATTTGTTGAATGTCTCAATACTATTATAATCCGTTTGGCTCAGGCAGTGGTGTAAATGAGGCGATGCATAGGGAATTACAAAAACAGCAGATGATAAAGAACGAAAAGCACGAGATTAGGATGATAAGCCTGACAATGGGGTGCGCCATCGTTGCTTATATCATCATTCAGGCTGTTGTGTCAGGCGCTCTTTTAACGTTTGACTTGTATGACCTTTATCTTAACAATGCGCTGTTTCAATACAGCTTTTCGATTATCGGAGTATCGTTTGCGGCGGTGGCAGTGCCTTTCGGAGTAATGGCGCTGATTAATAAAAAGAAATACACATCGCCTCTTATTCCGAATAAGGTGCTCAAACCGCAAAAAGTGCTGGCGTGGATTTGCTTCGGAATGCTGTGCTGCTGCATAAGCCAGGTAGTCGTTTCGTTCATTGTTACGTTTTTCCAGACTTTCCTGGGGCTTGAGCTTCAGTCAAGTGAAGTTACCGAGCCGGACTCTGTGTTCTCAAGCGTTATGTGCCTGATTTCACTGGCAATCATTCCGGCGCTTTGTGAGGAGTTTGCAATGCGCTGCTGCTCGCTCCAGCTTTTGAAAAAATACGGCAAGGGCTTCAGCGTCGTGGCGGTCAGCATCGTGTTTGGTCTGCTTCACGGCAATGTTGTTCAGTTTATTTTTGCTTTTTCAGTGGGTCTTATTCTGGGCTATATTACTGTGACGACAGACAGTATTGTTCCCGCGGTATTTATTCACGCTTTGAATAACAGTATGTCGGTAGTTCAGCTGATACTTAATAAATATATCGGCGAGGACGCGTCAAGCAATACGATAACCGCCATATATATCGTATGGATAGCTGCCGGTATAATCAGCGCAGTGTATCTTGCTCTCAAAAAAGAACTTATTAAAAAAAGCAAGAGCCGCAGCGTTTTGACAACAGGTCAGAAATTTACGGCGTTTTTATTCCCGTGGATGATTGTTCCGTTCCTTATTCTTATAGGGCTTACGGCAACAACTGTCGCAAAGGTCTGAAAATGAATATTGATTTTATGAAGAGGGCAGTTGAGCTGGCAAAGCTCAGCGCCCTTGAAGGTGAAGTACCCGTGGGAGCTGTTATCGTCAGGGACGGCGAGATTGTCGGCGAGGGCAGAAACCGCCGTGAATACGGAAAAAACGCCCTTTATCATGCTGAGATTGAAGCTATTGACAGCGCATGCAGGAAGCTTGGCGGCTGGCGGCTGTGGCAGTGCGAGCTTTATGTAACGCTTGAGCCGTGTCCCATGTGCGCCGGCGCAATTATCAATTCCAGGATAAAGCGCGTTTATTTCGGCGCTTTTGATAAAAAGGCAGGTTCCTTCGGTTCGGTAGCGGATTTTAACAATATACCCTATAATCACAAGCCGGAAATAGTGTCCGGTGTGATGGCGGATGAGTGTTCTAATCTGCTGACCGAGTTTTTTAAAAATTTGAGACGCAGTAAATAATGCACCGCTTGAAGAACTGCAGTTCTTTAAACGGTGTTTTTCGCTCAGGAAAGTACGGAGGTCGTTATGGATATTTCTGTTATGCTCAAGCCTGCTTCCAGCAACTGCAACCTTAGTTGCGAATATTGCTTTTATCGCTCGCTGTCTGAGCAAAGGCAGGAGTTTACAAAGGGTATGATGAGTACCGAAACAGCGCAAAAGGTCGTTGACAGGGCGCTGGAATTTGCGGACGGCGGCAATGTTTATTTTACTTTTCAGGGCGGCGAGCCGCTTTTGAGAGGGCTCGGCTTTTATGAAGATTTTGTTTCGTATGTGAAAAAGAAAAATACGCAGGGCTGTCAAGTCAGCTTCTGCCTGCAAACAAACGCAACTCTTATTGACGACGCCTATGCCGAGTTTTTCAAGGAAAACGGCTTTCTTGTGGGCGCCTCGCTGGACGGGGACGCCGAGCTTAATTCATACAGGAAATTTACCGACGGCTCGGACTCCTTTGAAGATACGGTAAGGGGCATAAAACTGCTGGAGAAATATGCGGTGGATTTTAATGTTATCAGTGTTCTTACCAAAAGAACCGCCGCTGATTTTCGCAAGGCTTACCGCTTTTTTAAAGGCAGCGGATGGAGGTATATGCAGTTTATTCCCTGCTTAAGACCTCTTGACGGCGATTGTGATGAGAGCTTGTATATGGACTGCGACGATTACGCCAAATTTCTTTCAGGCGCTTTTAATATCTACTATAACAGCCTGATGCGCTCCGATTTTGTGTCCATACGTATGTTTGACAATTACGTTTTGCTGAATCAGGGCAGGAACGCTGAGCAGTGCGGAATGAACGGATGCTGCTCAACCCAGTTTGTGGTGGAGGGCGACGGCAGCGTTTATCCCTGCGATTTTTACTGCACTGACGAGTGGTATCTTGGCAATATAAATGATTCTGATTTCAATGAAATGTACCATTCTCAAAAAGCGGTGGAATTTCTTAAGGAATCCTTTAAGCTTGATGAAAAATGCGGTAAATGTCAGTATTTTTATCTCTGCCGAGGCGGAGGCTGTAAGCGACTGCGTCGTGATATGGATTACTGCGATTCCTATAGGGCGTTTTTTGACTCCTGTGAGTATAAATTAAAACAAATTAAGAGGTAACGGAATATGAAAAAATTTCTTTCGGTCATTCTTCTGCTTGTATTCATGATGAGCATTTTTACAGCGTGCTCCGATGCCGCAAAAGATGATTCGGTTCAGGACAGCGAGATTAATATCACCGTCGATTCCCATTATGAGAATATCGACGAGAGTTCCGTGCGGGCTTATGAAAAGCTTTGTACAGCTGTTGTAAACGGTGACAGCGAGGTAAAATTCAATACTTCGCTTTTAGATGACGTCAATCAGCTGTTTTATACTTGCTTTCCTCTTTATCCTCTTGTTGAAAGCATAGACTTAATGGGCGATTCCACAGGCGTTACTATTACATATAAAAATACCGCCGAGGAGCATCTTGAGCTTGTCAATGCTTTTTACGATAAGGTTGACGAGATAATGCAGGCGTGTGAATACGGCAAGGTCAGCACCGACAGATATATTTTTAATGTTTATACCTATATTACCTCAAATATGCAGTCTGACAGTTCCGTTGTTACGGCGTATGACGCTATTATGCAGGGCAAGGGATATTCGGCGGCAGTATGTTCTGCCTTTGAATATCTTGTGCTTCAGGGCGGCGGCAAAGCCAGCCATGTTATAAGTGCGGCTGACGGGCAGAAAATAATGTCAGCGGCGGAGTTTAAGGACGGCTGGTATTATTTTGACCCTGCTGCCGATATTGAAAATAACGGCGGCAAAGCGCTTACAGGGTTTGCCATGGGCTCTGACAGGGGCGGCTTGGGTAGCTTTAATTATACCGACGGCGAGCCTGTTGATATCCAAGGCGGCGAATCTTTTGAAAAGCTTGCATATTCAGTATCATACACAGTCGACGGAGATACCGTAAATGTGACATGTTCTGACGGACAAGGTGAAATGGAACTTAGTTTTGAATAATAATATTTAATTTGTTTGATAATTTATTTGAAAAATGTTTTGCGGCAGGGTGCTTATGTACTCTGCCGCTTTGCTTATTCCCGAAAGCCTGATTTCTGCATACAATGAAGTATGCTATGAAATGAGGTAATATTACTATGAATTTATATATAAGAGTAGGTTCGATAACGAATGCCCAGCGTGGGCGCAGGATCCTTAAAATTGAGGGCTATTCAGCATTTATCAAAAAAGCGGAAAATCCGTCTAATTCAGAGGGCTGCGGTTATGCACTGGTAGTGCAGGCGGATGATGAGAGACCTTTGGAGATACTGCGCCGCAGCAGGATAAAGATACTGGGTGTTGAGCGAACATGATATATCTTGACAACAGCGCCACCACCAATCCCAAGCCCAACACGGTGCTGTATTCGGCAGGCTATGCCATGAAAAATTACAGCTATAACAGCGGCAGGGGAGGATATGCAAAATCCGTTGAGACGGCGGGAAAAATCTATGACGTAAGAGAAAAATTAGGCGGTCTTGTTTCTTTCGATCCTGAGAATATCGCTTTTACCCAGAACTGTACAACCGCAGTTAATTATGCCGTTAAGGGCAGCGTAAAGCCTGGGGATCACATAATCATTTCCGCCCTTGAGCACAATGCGGTGTCAAGACCTGTTTACGCTCTGGCAAAAAAGGGCATAGCTGCGTATGATATCGCTGTGCCGGGCATGGACACCGCCCAAACGGTGGAGAATTTCAGCAGACTTATTAAAAGCAATACGTCGCTGATTGTGTGCATGCATGCTTCAAACGTTTTCGGTTATGTTTTCCCCATAAAAGAAATAGGCGAGCTCTGCCGGAAGAAGGGTATCAGGTTTATCGTGGACGCGGCTCAGAGCGTCGGCGTTTTGCCGGTGGACGGCAAAAACCAAAATATAGATATTTTATGTGCTCCCGGTCATAAGGGACTTTACGGACCGATGGGCACAGGCTTTATGGCATTGAGGGACGGCATAAAGCTTGATACGATAATAGAGGGCGGCACAGGCTCTGCCTCCGCAAATTCTCAGCAACCGGATTTTATGCCGGACAGATTTGAGTCGGGAACCCTGAATAACAGCGGAATAATAGGCTTGGGTGCAGGTGTGGATTTTGTTAAAAAAAGAGGCACCGATAATATTTATCGTCACGAGCTTAAACTTGTTCAGATGATGTATAAAGCCCTGAGCAAAAATGATAAAGTACAACTTTATACCCCTTATCCTCAAAAAGATAACTGGGCGCCGATATTGTCTTTTAATTATGACGATTATCCGTCTGAAAAGACTGCATCTCTTCTTGCCGCTGATGGAATTGCCGTTCGTGCCGGGCTTCATTGCTCACCGCTGGCACATGCGGCATATCATACCGAGTCACGCGGAACTGTAAGAATAAGTCCGTCGGTGTTTACCACACAGCGTGAATGTGAAATTTTTATAAACTCTTTGAAAAAACTTTGATATTCCCTTTATTTCTCATTTTCTCTGTGTTAAAATATTACCGAAAGTAAATTGTTGCCATCAAGGAAGTATAATATGCCAGATCAAATTACTGATGTTTTTAACAGAATAATAAGTGTGTTTTCCACTTTCACGATAACGGACTTTTTAGACATCGTAATGGTATCTATCCTAATATATATATGTATTCGTATTATCAGGGAATCAAGAGCCATTCAGCTTGTCAAGGGTCTTATTTATCTTGCCGTTATTTACGGCGTGGTAAACCTTCTTAATATGGAAGCCGCAAGCTTTATTTTCCGGGCGGTGTTCTCAAATATCCTGATTATCCTGGTTGTCCTCTTTGCACCTGAGGTCAGGAAGATACTCGAGCAGGTGGGTCACGGCGCCACAGCCAAAAATCTGAGAACGATAATTCATTCGGGAGTGGCGATGGAAATTGCCGAAATCTCGGATGCTATCGAGGCGGTGTGCAAGGCTTGCTCCGATATGAGCGACCAAAAAGTCGGCGCTCTCATCTGCTTTGAGAATAATACGCTTCTGGGCGACGTTATAGCCACTGGAACGGAAATTCACGCCAAGGTGTCAAAGGAATTGGTGGAGAATATCTTTTTCCCGAAATCTCCTCTGCACGACGGCGCTATGGTCATTCGTGACGGCAAAATTTATGCCGCCGGATGTATTCTGCCCCTTACAAAGAAAACAGTGTCCTCTGCCCTGGGAACAAGGCATCGTGCAGGTATCGGTATAACCGAGCAGAGCGACGCTATAGTGGTTATCGTAAGTGAGGAGACCGGTTTTATATCGGTTGTTCATAAGGGCGTGCTTCAAAGGGATATCTCCGACGGTGACCTCAGAGATATACTTATGACGGAATTTGTGCCCACAGGCTCATCCTCTGATGACAAGATAATAACAAAGCTTGTAAGGAGGTTGAAAAAATAATGGCAGAAAATGAAAGCAAAAAAGGCAAATTTTCACTGAGAAAGCTTATCTATAACGATAAGTACCTTATAATAATATCAATTCTCCTCGCTCTTATCATATGGGTGGTTACTTCCATAAACCTTTCGCCTGAAACTACCAAAACGGTAAATGTATCCTTTACTCCCGATTTTTCCGATACGGCGGTGGAACAGCTTGGTTTAAAGTGCTACGGCGATGAGAAAATAGACATAGAGGTAACCATAAGCTGCAAGAAATATTTGGCAAAAGACATTACGGCGGATGACCTTAACGTTTATCTTCAGTCTAATGCTGTTACCTCCAGCGGAACATATGACGTTCCCATCAGGGTGGGGACTGAGGATAATGCCGAATTTGCCGTAACCAGCTACTACCCCACCGCATACAGAGCGTATTTTGACGTCGAGGACGAAAAGACGATGGATGTCAATATTCAATACGCAAACGAAGATTTCATTGCAGAGGGATATGCTATGGGCGAACCGCTTTTGAGCGAAAGTACAGTAACCGTCAAGGGTCCGCGTACCTATGTATCTCAGGTGGCGTCAGTCACGGCAATAGTGAATATTGAAAAGCCCCTTACCTCCACTACATCAATGGATTTGACGGCAAATGCTCTTGACAGCAACGGCTCAGATGTAAACTATATAACCATTGAGACCGGCGGCGAGAACCTCACCATAACTATTCCTGTGTTAAGGGAGATGCAGCTGGACGTAGTGGCTAATTTTGCCGGTAAGCCCAGTAATCTTGATATGAGTGATTTTGACATTTCCTACAGCGTCGACCGGGTAAATGCCGGCGTTTTGGAGGATGCGGATATATCTCAGGCTGTTATAGGAAGCATTGATTTCTCCAAACTTAACACGGGGGAGAACCAATTTACATTTAATGTTGATTCTTTGGACGGTTTCGTAATTCTTGACAATATTCATGAGATACGTGTTACAGTAAATGTTCCGTCAGATTATACTAAAAAGACGGTGTCCGTAAGCTCGGACAATATCCGTGTAATTAACGCTCCGCAGGGCTACAATGCCGATATCGTGAATTTGAGTACGGACGAGGTAACTGTAATAGGAACGGAGGAAAATCTTGAAAATATCTCCTCCTCAAGCGTGAGTCTTGTCGTTGACCTTTCAGGACTTGATACAGAAGATATTAAGACCGGCACATCGTCATATAAACTTACTACCGCACTGAGTAATTCAGATACCTGCTGGATTTACGGCAGCTATACGGCAAATGTAAATATTTATGAGAAATAAAAACTGAGCATAAAAAAAGAGCTGTGATTTTTCACAGCTCTTTTTTATGTGAATTATAGTTTCAGTCGATTTTTCTTATGGTGATTTCTCCGCTTCTTAGGACTATGCGGCTATTGTCTTCCAGCTCCACTTCAAGCCCTCCCGTTTCATCTATGGCGGTTGCCGTGGCATATGTTACCTGAGAGTCTTTAATAAATTTAATTTTTTCGCCGATAATAATTGAGTGACTGCGATAGTAGTCAATAAAATCGTTGTATCCGCTTACAGCGGTTGTCAACAGATAGTCAGCGGTCAGCGCCACCAGCTTATTCTTGTTTACGTCCGCGTCAAGACAGCCTGCGTTCGTGATTTCTGAAGGGAATGACGAGGTGGAAATGTTTATGCCTATGCCGATTATAACACTGTCAACTGTTGAATCTTCAAAATTTGTTATCGCTTCGGTAAGTATTCCGCAGATTTTTTTACCATCAAGATACACGTCGTTTACCCATTTTATTTTGGGCGCTTTGTTTGTCAGCTTTTCTATTGCTTTGCATACCGCCACTGCTGCGGCAGTAGTTGCTGTTACGGAATTTTGCAGCGTTGTGTGCGGACGGATTACCAGACTGAAGTATACGCCTGAACCGGGCGGGGAGTAAAAGCTTTTTCCCTGCCTGCCCCTTCCGCTTGTCTGGCAGTCGCTGACCACAAGAAATGTCCCCTCTTTCCCCTGGGCAAGGAGTTTTTTGCAGTAGTTGTTTGTTGAGTCAATGCTGGGTAAATATATTACGTCTGTTTCTTTCTCCATATAAGCTTTCACACTACGGGCGCTCAAAACATTATTGCCCGAGGTGAGAATGTAGCCCTTGTTGGTAACGGCGTCAATGCTGTAACCGTCGCTTATCAGACTTTTAACAGCTTTCCATACGGCGGCTCTGCTCTTTTCAAATTTTTCAGCCAGTGCTTGTCCGCTTATATAATCTCCGCTGTTTATCAGCTCTTTAAGTATGTCGTCTTTCAGTGACATTGTATACCTTCTTTCATAACATGGTTTACAATATTCATAAAAAGTAAGCAGAACAAGTTTTATAAACTATGTTCTGCCGGCTTTTTTATTTCTTTATATAAAATACAGCAAGGGTCTTGGGGCCGCAGTGGGAGGATATTGTGCATTTGGCGTCAGCCAATATTACTTCGCCAAATTTAGCTTTCCCCTCAATCACACCCTTGGCAAAGCTGATGATATCAGGACTTATTCCGCCGCTGTTTGCGATTACAATGCGTGAGGTGTCAATTTTGTTTATATCTCTGAGGCAGTCGTTGACATACTGTTTATACACTGCATCTATTTTGCCTCTGTATTTTTTTGCCACATCCAGAGTTCCTGTCTGTGGGTCAACCGCAATGCTGGGCTTAATTCCGAGTATGTTGGCGCTGAATTTTGTAACAGCCGAGCATCTTCCGCCCTTGTGCAGGTATTCGAGATTGTCCAGCACAAAAGTTGTGCTAACCTTTGGTACAAGGGACGTTACACGGTTAGCTATTTTTTTTGCGTCAAATCCCTTTGCTCTGAAATCGCATGCCTTGAGCACAAGAAGTCCCATTGCCGTGCACAGACTTTTTGAGTCAACACAGTAAACGTCATCAAATTCAGATGCCGCAATGCAGGCATTTTGATAGCTTGATGAGATTGCAGAGGACAGTCCGATATGAACAACCGCCTTTCCCTCATCATTAGCCTTTTCAAAAACCTCGTAATACTGGGCGGGAGTAACGGCAGATGTTTTTGGCAGGATACCTGTTTTGCTCACATATGAGTAAATATCCTGCGGGAATATGTCTACTCCGTCATAATAAGACTTGTCACCCAAAAGAACGGAAAGAGGCAGAATTTTAATTTGGTTTTTTTCAATTAAATCAGCAGGCAGGTCGCATGTGGAATCCGCTGTAATTATAACCTCTTTCATTGTTTAGCTCCGCCTCCTGTTCCTTTAATAATATACATTTTTTGCTGTTGTCAAGTATGATATCATACTTGATTCGTGTAATCAACTTATAAACAAAATCTTTAGTTTTTATTTATATTTTATTCTTCTGTAAATATTTTTATACACCGAAGTTTATTGTAACGTTGTCCAAATCTTCCCTGTCATAAGTTTTGTCAAAGTTTATTGTCAGGGTGCTGGTATTTCCTTCGTTTTTTACCGCGCAGTCATATGAGATATCGTATTCGTCGTCTGTGCCGCTGTTGATAAGTACTGAGAAATTACCGCTTCCTGTAATTACATTCGAAAAAGAGTAGCCGTCCTTGGCAGTAAGAACCACGCTTTTTTCAGTAAATTTTACAGAATCAACGCATTTGATTTTGCTTGCCATGCTGTCAAAGGGCTGTGTGATTTGTTTTGCAGTTCCTTCTAAGTCAAAATCCGCCTCAATCCAGTCAATAGTCGTGCTTTTAAATGTCGTGCCGGAGCTGGCGTTTTTGATTGTATAGTTCCATTTCTTTTTCGCAGTATCCCTTGGGTCGGATACTTTGTACGGGTCAACGGAGTTGAAAACTATCGTGTTAGGCTTCAAGATAAATGCGCCGTCAACTATCTCCATACCGCAGTGAATGTTGCCGATGTACTGCGTGTCGGATATTTCCTTGTAATTAACTAACACCTGAATATCAAGGGATATATTTCCGTTTTTGTCAAGATTATAAATTCCTGCGCCTTTGTTCCATCTGTCAAGAGTGTAATATGTCTTGCTGTTGGAGCAAAGCGCAAGTCCGTATCCCACATATTTGTTAGTGGTAATTCCTGTTTTTTCGTTGTACGTTATAGTTTCTTCAGCATCGTTCATTGTAAACTGTAGGAATTTTTTACAGCTTTTGAGCTGAGTCATTTCACAATTAATTGCCTCTGCAAACGGGTTTTTCCACGTGTCGTCGGAGGCAACTATGGAAGAAAGTGTTTTTTCACCTGTTGATGAGGTATACGGCTCGAACATGTAAAGGGAATAGGTGTATGGGGACATGTCGGGATCATACTGTTCCTCAAGCTTGCCGCTGACGATTCTGAGCATCATTTCTATTTCACCGTCACCGTCATAGTCCTTGCAGTACATGGTTGGGTCTTCACAGTCAAAGGAATATGACCATGAAGTGATTACGCGCTTGTAATCGCCGTGGATAATCTCGGCATTTGTGCCGTCGTAGTAAATCTGCCAGTCATTTTTCTTGTCTTCTGCCACAAGGCGCTTTCCCTGCTCATCCTCCTGATTGCTTGCCGTGGTATCAGCGGCAGTCGTCTGAATTGTTGCCGAAACAGAGGGCTCGGAGGCTATTTTTTCGCTTCTGTATTGATATGAGTAAACAAATACGCCGATTACGGCAATAAGCAAAGCTATGATTATAATGGTTTTTTTCATTAGCTGTCCCTCAATTTCAGTCCACGTATACTTTGTTATATTCAAACGGTACTATTTTTCCGTCAACGATTTGATAGCAGTTTTTCCCAAGGGAAAAAATCGGTCTGTCATGTCTCAATGAATCGGAGTAAACGTCTATAACATTTATCTCATTTTTGTCAAATTCTGCGTAAAGGCGTTTTACTTTCTCCTCATCCCGGCAGTTTTCGCCGATAATCATACCGGTCTTTCTGTTGTGCCTGGTGCATATAAGTTTGTCAAAACCAAGCCGCTCAGAAATGTCGTTTAAAAGAAAATCCGGCGAGGCGCTGATTACAACTGTGTATCTTTTTCTTTGGTAAAACCACTTGTGCACTTCTTTTTCGTGCTTGTCCCAAAACCCCTTTACCGCCTTGTCAAGCGGAATCAGCGGTACAAACATAAAGCAGATTTTCTTAAAGTCAGTGAAACTTATCAGCTTGGCAAGCATCAGTATCGCCGCCACTGCCAGTATCGGAATCCCTATAGGCAAAAGCAGAATAAGATACGGATAGTGCAGCAGGCAGTAACCGCAAAACAGGGAACCGCTGTCAAAAGGCACGATGGTCTTGTCGAAATCATATATATCTATATCCATCAGCTCAAATACCCTCTGCGTTAAAATCTATGGTTATTGATTTATCCGAGTTAAAGTGCGTAAGCTTTACGCCGGCACAGTTTAGCATTCTTTTGCTTGCCTGTACCAGATCCGTGTCGCGGTATTTGTCGCTTATGTAAATTACCTCTTTGATGCCGCACTGGATAATAGCCTTGGCACATTCGTTGCATGGGAAAAGTGCCACATATATGCGGCAGCCGCTGAGGTTGTTGCCGCCGGCATTTAAAATTGCGTTTAATTCTGCATGGCAAACATAGGGATACTTCGTCTCGCTGTCCTTTTCGCCGCTGCGCTCCCACGGGAATTCATCGTCACTGCATCCCCTGGGAAATCCGTTGTATCCAACGGACATTATTTTGTTTTCATCATTAACGATACAGGCTCCAACCTGGGTGTTTGGGTCCTTGCTTCGCTGTGAGGCAAGGATCGCTACGCCCATAAAATATTCGTCCCAGTTGATATATCCTTCTCTTTTAGCCATCTTTGTTCTCCTTTATTTAAGAGCGCTGATGAATTCGTCAAGCTCCTTGCACTCAACATCAAAAATTCTTCCCTTGTCTACAAGCTCGTTTATGCAGGGATTAATCGGCAGCTTAGCGATTACGGGTACTCCAAGCTGAGCGGCGGTTTCATCTATCTGTGATTTGCCGAATATATTTATTTTTTTGCCGCAGCCTTCGCAAACATAATAGCTCATGTTCTCAATAAGTCCCAGCACGGGCACGCTCATCATCTTAGCCATATTGTAAGCCTTGTTTACTATCATCTTTACAAGATCCTGAGGAGTGGAAACGATTACAATTCCGTCAACAGGAAGACTCTGGAATACTGTCAGGGCAACGTCACCGGTTCCGGGCGGCATATCCACAAAAAGATAGTCAAGCTCGCCCCAGCGCACATCGCTCCAGAACTGCTCTATAACGCCGCTGATAACGGGACCTCTCCAAACAACGGGGGACTCGGCGTCCTCCAAAAGAAGATTTATGCTCATTATCTTGATTCCACCGTCAGTAACTGTGGGAAGCAGACATTCGTCATCCTGCATAGCACGTGAAGTTACGCCGAAAGATTTCGGTATTGACGGGCCGGTAATATCGGCGTCAAGTATGCCAACCTTAAGTCCGGCTTTTGCGCATTTTGATGCCAGCAGACATGTGACGAGACTTTTTCCGACTCCGCCCTTTCCGCTTACAACACCGATTACCTTTTTGATTTTTGAGTATTTATTCATAGGCTTAAGGAAATCCTCTTTGCTCATTTTTCCTGAGGAGCAGTTTTCCTTGCAGCTTGAACAGTCATGTGTGCATTCGCTCATTTTTTTCACCATCCGTAGATTAAGTAAATTAGTATATATCAACAAATTTTAGCATAATATATTTAAAATATCAATAGGAGCGTATCAGCGTTTTAACTTTGCCGAGAACGGCGCATTCGTCAACAATTATGGGCTCGTATTTGTCGTTTTCCGGCTGTAGCCTGAACTGTCCGTTTTCTTTGTAAAATCGCTTTACCGTTGCCTCGTCGTTAATTAATGCCACCACGATATCGCCGTTTTCCGCCACGGGCGTCTGCTCCACTACTACGATATCGCCGTCGAAAATACCGGCGTTTATCATGGAGTCGCCCTTGACGTGAAGCGCAAAAAGGTTTGCGCCGCTGACTCCCGACAGGGCAATATAATCCTCTATCTGCTGAGTGGCGAGTATCGGAACTCCTGCCGTGACAGTGCCCAGCAGCGGAATGTGGTTAACAGTAGCGGCGCTGCCGCATATGCGAATTGTCCTTTTGAGGTTAGACTCTCTTGTTATATACCCTGCCTCCTCAAGAGCGTTGAGATTGTACTGAACGGAGGAGGTTGAGCTGAGTCCTACGGCGGAGCCAATCTCCCTTACCGACGGAGCAATTCCTCTTTGTGATATTATTTCCTTTATGTATTCAAAAATTTCTTTTTGTTTGTCATTGAGTTTTTCCATAACACCCTCCGAAACGCTTATATGCTTATAATACCATTATAAAAAAAGCATGTCAAACATATGTGCAGTTTTCCTTGATTTGTTTATTTTCAGACGGAAAAAGAGATATTTTTTATCCAAAAGAAGATAATATCCATGTGAATATAAAAAAAGTGTTGACAAATAATGATTAATAAGATATAATTTTGCTTGCACAAAATCTGTATGGCTTTATAGCTCAGTTGGCTAGAGCATGCGGTTCATACCCGCAGTGTCACTGGTTCGAATCCAGTTAAAGCCACCAACGGCCCGGTGGTCAAGAGGTTAAGACACCGCCCTTTCACGGCGGTAACACGGGTTCAATTCCCGTCCGGGTCACCACTAAGGCACCTTTTCAGGTGCCTTTTTTACTCAGGATAAATAAATTAAAAATATATGCGCTTGTAGCTCAGTAGGATAGAGCGACCGCCTCCTAAGAATATGTTATAACGACCGCCTTTTGAGGAAAAGTGATTGACAATGAGTTAATCTAAGCCTAAAATTGAATAGATTTCAAAGATGTTTCCGTAGCTCAGCTGGATAGAGCGACCGCCTCCTAAGCGGTAGGTCGGGTGTTCGAATCACCTCGGGAACGCCAAAAACTCCGCCGGAAAACCCAGTAAAATCAAGGGTTTCCGGCGTTTTTTCTTTTTTATCGAAAAAGAGTAAAATCGTAAAATTCATAGATTTTCATTAGCAAATTCTCCGTCAGCTAATGGAAATTAGGACTAATGTCGTCCGCCTTTCAGGTGTACGGCTTGCTAATAAAAATTAGCAGGATTTTCGCCATTTTGCTAATGAAAATGCCCTCTCTGCTAATGGGACAAAAAAACGAGCAAAATTCTTGCTAATGAACGAGGCGGTTGTTACCCTGTTAATTTGTTCATTTAGGGGTGGTCAAGCGACAATCGCACACTACCTCTATGTTCTTTCCTATTATATGATTGCGGTAACAGGAGGTGGTTGTTTTGAAAGAACAGAAATATCATTTATATCTTTCCGATGACGAATACAGCAGATTGATACAATCACTTATCCGTTTGAAGAACAGCCTGATAGCACAAGGCAGATACACCGATGGAGTTGATGATATTCTCTGCGAGATGATTTCAGCCAAGAAAAGAAAGTTCAAAATCAAATATATCTGAATACAAAAAGAGACCGCCTATTGATGTAAGCGGTCTTTGATTATTGTAAGTTTATTCGACAAACTGGAAGTTATATATGTCTTTGCAAATATACCATATCTATTAGTTGTACACCGCCCTCATAAATTGGGTGGTCATAATTGTCAGTAAAGAAATTCGGAATCTTGTGAGATCGAACAAATCCACATTTTTCATAAAATGGTATCGTCAATGGACTATCACCTGTTCCAACCTGCAAAACAGAATATTCATCTGCATATTTACTGGCAAGAAAATCAATTAGAGCTTTCCCATAGCCCTTTCCTTGATTTTGAGGATCGACTGCAATATTTTTAATTTCAAGTATTCCATTATCTTCATCAGTGACAACACATTCAGCTTTTACATTACCATCTTCAAGTACATACATAGTACCTTTTTCAATATAACGGTCAATCATATTCTCCTGCTCATCAGCTAATAACAATAATGATATAAACTGCTTTTTATTCTTATCCACTTCTCTAATTTTCATATCCATCACTCCGTCAAACTGGAATTTCTCCAGTTCTAAAAACTGGAATTGTCTAAAATAGTAAAGCCGTACCGCTTACTATTTTTTCTTTTACTGCTGAAACAGTATCTTTGATTGAATGCGTAGTTGTATCTATAACATTTAATTCATAGATTCCTAAATTGGAAAATTGCTTCCACATTGTTTCAACTAATTCAATATTTGTTTCTCTGTCTAACTTTGAGCGTTCGATAGCTCGCTTCATAGTTTCGTCTTTACTTGCCCTTAAAACGATATAGTGTACTTCATAATGCTCTTGAACAATGTTGAGCC
>DXDN01000016.1 GCA_019115455.1 Candidatus Eubacterium faecigallinarum | reverse complement strand
CTGTGTTTTTTTCCGGAATTGAGCGCAATTTGGCAGGCAGTAAATTTAATGTTAGAGTAGACGAGTGTCGCGCAGCAGCATATGCACTTAAAGCATTTTCCAAAATGGAGTATGGAACTTTTGACGAAACTCACCTGCGTGAGGTTCCGTTAGAGGTTTTTGACAAATACAAGTACAAGCTTCCTGATAATTGGTCAAAAAGAGCTGAGCATTGGTACACTGAGTTTGACAGAGTTCAAAAAGGTGTTAAAGCTTGGAGAAATGGGGATATAGAGACTTTTGGAAAGCTCTCATTTGAAAGTGGTTATAGCAGCATCCATAACTATGAAACCGGATCTGAAGAATTGAAAACATTATATGAAATAATGCTGAATACTGATGGAATTTACGGTGGAAGATTTTCGGGAGCCGGCTTTAAAGGCTGCTGCACAGCGTTGATTGATCCTTCCTTTGAAGAAAAAATAGCACAACAGGTTGAATATAAATATTTGAAGGTTTTTCCTAATCTAAAAAATAAATTTGCTACATATTTCTGTGTAAGCGCAAATGGAGTTGAATTATAAAAAATTTTTTTATTTATTATTGTTTGCCTTTGAGATTTTGTGCAGAACAATAATGTCCTATATTCATTTTTATAGGTATGATGTTTATATGTATTGCGGTTTTGGATGTTGTAAACATGATTTACAAGCCTGTGCTTAAACTGGCATTTGAACATAAAAATAATTAATTACTAATGCGTCGAGGGGATTTCGGCGCATTTTTTATTTCATGAAAATTATAATAGTCTACCCTTGACAATGGCACCTGCCGCAGCAAGGACTATACACGATTTTTTACGCGATACAGGCACAAACCCGCAGAATTATGATCTGATACTGACAGGGGATCTTGGTTACACAGGAACTCAGCTCCTTTATGAGCTGATGCGTGACGAATACAGAATAAAGCTCGAGGGTTATCACAACGACTGCGGAATGATGATATTCGACTTAAAAAAGCAGGACGTTAATTCCGGCGGTTCCGGATGCGGGTGCAGCGCAAGCGTTCTTTGCTCCCACATAATGAAAAAAATGGAGAAAAACAGACTGAAAAAAGTTTTGTTCGTTGCCACGGGAGCGTTGATGTCGCCCACGTCAAGCAAGCAGGGAAATACAATTCCCGGTATTGCCCACGCTGTTTTGCTGGAGGTGTAAAATGAAATATTTTAACAATATAAAGCTTATTTCATCTTTTAGACAGATTTCAAACGCACTTGAAATAATATCCGGCGCAATAAAAATTTTTGCGTTTGGGCTGATAATTTTACAGGCTATTCTGATGATAGCCGAAAACAAAAAGAAAATATAAACGAAAAGACCTCCGTCAAGGAGGTCTTAGTTTTAGAATCATTCCCATATATATTCGATTTCATTTGTATCCAAAATAATTTGGCATGTGGTGTAGATTTTGCGCTTAAGTTTAAGCCAAATACTCAGCTCAATTGTAACGAAATTAGTGTTAGGCGAGAGAACGATGTTGTTGTAGCTCCAAGCAAAATATCCTTTTTCTTTTCTCTTTTTGATTTCTGCATTTGCAAGTCCTATAAATTCCTCGATAGGCATTTCTTTAACTTGGTAAATGCGTTTTTTATCAGGGCTGGTAGAAATTAAAACTTCACTGAAAAAATCATCGTTAATTTTACATTTTACTCGGCAGATTTTAAAATCCTTATATTTCTCCACAAGGGTTGTGTCAGTATAGTTTTGCGGATAATAATGTATGTCAAAGGACAGGGTAAGCGTATCGCCGTCAAAGGAAATATTATTCAGCTCCTGGTCGTGCATTATGCCGTCAGGTATTATGTGCTCGTTTAATATGTATTTTTCGGTCATAGGATACCTTCCTTATTTTATTGCTTTAACAACTTTTTCATTTTATCAGGTGCGTAGAGTGTATATCCGTGTTTGTTGTAAAATTTCCTTGATTCAAACCATTCGCCGCCTTTTCCGAATACTAAAATGTTTCTGAGATGATATTGCGGATATCCTCCTCAGCCTGCTGTACCTCATGCAGAAATTCTCTTGACGACACACGCAAAGCGCCGCCTGCAAGAATGATAAGCTGTTCAAGAGCATCGGAGGTAACGACTCTTACTTTATTGTTTTTTGCCAGTTTGTATGACGCTTTTTCTATGTACATATCGGCGGTTTCCGCCTCTTTTGTATAGACTATGGTGATATTGTTTACTTTTTCAACCTCTCTGGCGTTTCCCTTGACCTTGTATGCGTCAAACACAAGTATGACTTCGCATTTTTTATATCCCTGGTAATTGCACAGAATATTGATAAGGGCATTTCTTGCGCTGTCGATATTGTCCTGAGCCAGCTCCTTGAGCGCCTCCCAGGAAAATATTACATTATAACCGTCAACCAGCAGATATTCAGTGCCGTCATATTTTTGCGGCGTCAGCGGTTTCATCTTCTTTTTTTCAGTACTCTCGGTAAAGGTGAAATGAGCTTTAGCGCCTGAAGATGAACGGTTTTTTATCGGTCCGTATGTCTGCTCAAATATCTGCATAAGCTCCTTGTCAAGAGCAAACAAGTCCTTGCTTTTACTGTAAGACGACAGCATTGGTGCGGCGTTAGTAACAATATTGCTTTTTTTAGCTGAAAGAGCGCACGGCAAGTGCATATGGCTTTTGACTTCATCCCATTTAACTATGTAACCCGAGCCGTGGGAGCAAAATACAGAATCGCAGGGATTATCTGTGTCAGCGTCGCAGTCGTATCCGATTTCGCTGATCACCTCGTCGCTGTTGTGGCACGGCTCATAGCCCTTAAGACTGCAAGTGAGCCTGCCGTTGCCGTGGGTGTACTGCATAACGTCTCTGGCGTAGTCGTGCATTGTTGATACCGGGGCAGTTCCGCTGATAACTGAGCTGTCGCCGTAAGTTTTAGGCGGCTCAAAACTGCCTGACATCCGCTGAATGTCTGCCATTGCTCTGCCGATATTTTCCGTGGGAACCTCAAGCGTAAATTCGTAAACCGGCTCCAGCAGAACGCTTTTTGCACTGCGAAGTCCCTGCCTTACGGCACGGTATGTAGCTTGGCGAAAATCGCCGCCCTCCGTGTGCTTTGGGTGTGCTCTTCCTGACACAAGGGTTATTTCCATATCAGTTATCGACGAGCCTGTCAGTACTCCCAGATGAGTTTTTTCGTATAAATGGGTAAGAATAAGTCGCTGCCAGTTTTTGTCAAGTATGTCTTCCTTGCAGTCGGTCTTAAACACAAGTCCGCTGTTCCTTTTTCCGGGTTTCATAATCAAGTGAACCTCCGCATAGTGGCGAAGCGGCTCAAAATGCCCGATACCTTCAACAGTATCTTCAATGGTTTCTTTATAGATTATACTGCCCTGGGAAAATTCAGCGTTTATACCAAACCGATCGCTGAGAATTGAGCGCAGTATCTCCAGCTGGATGTCGCCCATAAGCTGAATCTGAATTTTGCTCTGACGTTCGTTCCATTTGATTTTTAGCAGGGGATCTTCGCTTTCGAGAACTTTAAGCTGCCTGTACGCAGTATGAGGGTCAGTGCCGTTGTCGAGAATAAGACTGTATGTAAATACCGGCTCAAGAATTGGCATGGCTGCTTCTGTTGCGGCTCCCAGTCCGTCCCCCGGAAGAGTAAAGCTCAGTCCCGTAACGGCGCACACACTGCCGGCTGTTACGCTCTGAGTCGTGGTGAATTTTTCACCGGAGTAAATTCTTATCTGATTAACTTTTTCTGAGTTTATATTCTTTTCGCTTTTCGGAATGTCTTTGACGTTAAGACAGCCTCCGGTAATTTTGAGGTGAGTCAGCCTCTGCCCCTTATCCTCGGATATCTTGTATACCCTGGCGGAAAATTCGTCATCATATACAGGCATTCGGGTGTATTTGTCCAGCGTCTGCAAAAATTCGTCAATACCGCTGATTTTAAGCGCTGAGCCGAAAAGGCAGGGGAATATCTTTCTTTCACTAACGGCAAGGGCGATGTCGTCCTCGCTGATGCTCCCGTTTTCGTAGTAGCTGTTAAGCAGTTTTTCATCGCAAAGAGCAACGTCCTCAAAAATACTGTTTTTGTCGCCGTTACTAAAATCAATGCAGCCGTCGCTGAGTTTTTGCTTTAGCTGGTTCATTACGACGCTGCTGTCAGCGCCGTCAAGGTCCATTTTGTTTACAAAGATAAAACAGGGCACATTATATTTTGACAGCAGTTTCCAGAGTGTGCGGGTGTGGCTTTGCACACCGTGAGTGGCGCTTATAACCAGCACCGCATAATCAAGCACCTGTAGCGTGCGCTCCGTTTCTGCTGAAAAATCTACGTGCCCCGGTGTGTCCAGCAGGGTAAATTCCGTGTCGCTGTAATTTAGGACTGCCTGCTTTGAAAAAATTGTTATGCCTCTGTCACGTTCAAGTGAAAAGGTGTCAAGATAAGAGTCGCCGTGGTCAACTCTGCCGAGTTTATTGATACTGCCGCAGCGATATAATAACGCTTCTGACAGAGTGGTTTTGCCTGAATCTACGTGGGCAAGTATACCGACAACTATCTTTTTCATCTTTTCACCCCGCTTTAAACATTTTTATATATAATATCATAACGGATTATAATTGTAAATTAATATAGAGGCGTTTTATTTGTCTATTTTAACTTATTATATATTAGTTAGTCGGATTTCTTTAGCTTTGAGCCAAGTATGTTAAGTTGATTTTTTGCAAAATAAAACAGCCTCCCGAAGGAGACTGTTTTAAGACTAATCAGTAAAGTTTGAAAATATATATTATCAGTCCGTAAAGGAAAGATGAGCCTATGCCGTATACAATAACAGGGCCTGCGATAGTAAACATTTGTGCCGCAGTACCGAGTATGAAGCCCTCGTGCTTAAATTCAAGAGCGGGGGACACTACTGAATTGGCAAAGCCCGTTATCGGCACGATTGTTCCTGCCCCTGCGTGCCTTGCTATCTTGTCAAAAACGCCGATACCCGTGAGCACGGCTGTCAGAATTATCAAAATACCTGATGTTCCTGCCTGGACGTCCTTTTCTCCCAGTCCGGCACTCTGCAAAAGCTCCGTTATAACCTGTCCCAAGGTGCATATCAGTCCGCCGAAGACAAATGCTTTGACGCAGTTTAAAAATATCGGGGAATTAGGACTTGCCTTGTCCGTCATTTTACTGTAATCGTCCTTGCTTATGCTCATATTATCACTCCCACGTATATTGTTTACAATATCATAATAATTATACCCTTGACTTTTATGATTCTATCTTGTAATATCATAATATACTAATTGTAATCGGAGGCATAAGCATGCATCTTATCGAAGTCAGAGATGTTTATAAAATATATAATCCTGGTGAAAATCAAGTAAACGCACTGGACGGTGTGTCAATTACTATTGACGAGGGCGAGTTCGTAGCAATAATCGGTCAGTCAGGTTCAGGCAAATCCACGCTGATGAATATGCTGGGACTTCTTGATACGCCTACCCAAGGTGAGTATTATATCAACGGCAAGCTGGTTGACGACCTTACCGACGACCAGATGAGCGTTATCAGAAACGAGGAGATAGGTTTTATCTTCCAGGGCTTTAATCTTATTGCGTCGCTGACAGCGCTTGAAAATGTAGAGCTTCCGCTGGTTTATCGTGGTATGAAAAAGGACGAACGCCGTGAAATATCCAAGAACGCTTTGGAGCGTGTAGGACTCGGCAGCCGTATGCACCATCTGCCTGCCGAGATGTCAGGCGGTCAGCAGCAGAGAGTGGCTGTAGCAAGAGCGATTGCCGCAAGGCCGCCGGTTATTCTTGCCGATGAGCCTACAGGAAACCTTGACACCAAGTCCACAAAAGAGGTTATGGCAATTTTGCATGAGCTCAAGGACGAGGGACGTACGGTCATAGTTATAACGCATGATAACGAGATTGCCGAGGAGGCTGAGCGTGTTATACGAATCCGCGACGGCAAGGTGGTTGAGGATTATATCAATCCCGGATACGAAGCAAAATACGGCAGAGAATCAAAAGCAAACAGTAAAAATCCTATAGACGAGGGTTAATCCATGGCACTGCGTATATTTACGCAGTGCTTTTGTTATTATTTCACGGTATTTAAAGGCTTTTTTTAATGCCGTGAATATTTTATTGTCAAAATAAATAAAATTTCTTGCGTTATTATCATTATTTTATTATAATGTTATAGTATGATAATTTACAGATAGTTATTCAGGTGGTGATGAGTTTGGATTTTAAAGCGGTTTTCGCTCCCTCAACGGGAGGACCGTCAGAGTATTACAGAATACCGTCTGTGATAACTACTGATAACGGAGTGACCGTTGCCTGCGCCGATGCCAGGTATTGCTCGGGTATGGACAATCCCAATAGGATAGATAAAGTGGTTAGGAGAAGTACGGATTCGGGAGAAACCTGGGGCAAGTACATAACCGCCGTTAAGGAACACGGCACGAAACAGATGCATTCCTCAGCGGCTATCGACCCGGTAATGACTTATGTGAGTCAAACGGGCAGAATATATCTCCATTACAGCCACACGCCTGCCGGAGTAGGAATAAGAAACAGTCGGTGCTCAAGAGGCGTTGACGAAGACGGAAACAAGATAATAAAGGGCCTTTTTAAAAGATATGTGCTGAAAAAAGGCAAGCTTTATACGACTGACGGCAAAATAACGCACTATAAAGTCAAAAACAACGGCGACGTATTTAAGGGCAACTCAAAAGTCGGCAATATCTATACCGGCGGCAGATTTAAGGAAGAGCATACCTCTTATCTTATGATGTGCTACAGCGACGACGACGGCAAAACCTGGTCAAAGCCCCAGTGCCTTAATCATCAGCTTAAAAAAGATTATATGAGCTTTATCGGTCCAGGTCCCGGTAACGGTATCGAAATCAAAAACGGCAAATACAGGGGCAGAATCGTTGTTCCGATATATTACGGAACAAGAACGTTTCCGCTGAGGCTTTCCTGCTGTGTTATATACAGCGACGACAGCGGCAAAACATGGAAACTCGGCGAGACTCCTAACAATACCCGCATGATAAACGGTAAAAAAGCTAATTGCATGACCGTCAAAAACGATGACATGCTGACCGAGTCGCAGGTTATTGAGCAGTCGGACGGAACGCTTAAGTATTTTATCCGCAATCATGACAAAAAGCGGTGCGTAGCCGTGGCATACAGCCGAAACGGCGGCGAAAGCTGGGAGGATTTCAGACTTGATGAAAATTTGCCTCAGCCTGTCTGCCAAAGCTCAATACTTAATGTAAAACACAAAGGCAGGGAGTACACGGTGTTTCTTAATCCTGCCGATAAAAACAGCAGAAAATGCGGAACAGTCCGCTTGTCGGAGGACGGCGGCGAAACCTTCCCGTACAGCAGGGTTATAAAACCCGACGATTTTGTATACAGCTGTATGACGTGCCTGCCTGACGGCAATATCGGAGCGTTATTTGAGCCTGATACAAAATGCAGGGAAATTTTGTTTGCGAAATTTTCCGTTGACTGGATAAAAGGAAACGAAAACTAAACCATAATTAAATTATGAAAGGATAAACCAAAGTGGCAAATCAGAAAACTAATTTAGGAGCACAGGCGAAGCAGTTGTTTACAAACGCTCGCGCTCATTGGAACGAAGCCCCTGAGGGCAGGTATATGCCATATAAGGAAATTATCGGATATGCCGGCGGCGGTATCGGTGTTAAATTCCTTGCTGTAATGGCAACAAACATGATACTTTCCGCAACGAATGTGCTTATAGGCAACACCCTTGGCGTTCAGCCTATTGATATGTACATTCTTTATCTTATTTCGGTACTTGTAAATATTCCGCTTTCCGGTATCAGAGCAAATATTATTGACAATACCAGAAGCAAAGAGGGTAAATACAGACCGTACATAGTTAAAATGGGTATCCCCAGCGCAATCGTTACAATACTTTTCGTGTGGTTCCCGTACAATCAGTTCGGCGCTCTTTTCGGAGAGGGTACGCTTTTCGGCAGGGAGAGGGCATATGTCGTTACCTGTGCCGTTGTACTTATACTCAATTTCATTCAAATGTTTTTCTACTACTTCTTCTCAGAAGCGTACGATAACCTGATTCACGTTCTTTCACCGAATACCCAGGAGAGGGCTGACGTTTCCACCATCAAGGGTGTTGTTTATTCACTGGCACCGTCAATTCTCAGCCTTGCGATGCCTATTTTCGCTCAGCTCTTTACAAACAACAACCTCTACGATATCAGACTTTACAGATACATTTATCCTCCGCTTTCAATTTTATCTGTAATTCTCAGTATCGTTGTTTATGTAACTACTAAGGAAAAGATTGTTCAGGCGAAAACTCACGTTATCCAGATTAAATTTATGGACTCACTGCGTGAGGTTCTCAAAAATAAATATTTCTGGGTTATCGCTATGGCAACCTGGCTCGGTTTCCTCGAAACCTCAATGATGGTTATTCTCGGTTGGCTTTACAGTTACGGCGGAATTTGTGACGGCAAAGTTTATTCTTTAATAACGCTTGTCTGCCAGAACGCAGGTCTTGTGGGAATGCTCTTGGCTCCCTTTGCTATCAGAAAATGGGGCAAGAGATTCGTGCTTATCTCAACAAACGTTCTCAATATCGTATTCATAGCGCTTATGTTCCCGGTTGTTAAACTTATTGATATGACCGGTGAGAGCACCAATCCGGTAAACACATGGATACCGCTTATTCTTCTTGTACTGTGTTTCTGGATGAACAACCTGATGAATGCGTTTATGCAGATACTTACCCCGTCTGTAAATGCTGATATCAGAGATTATCAGCAGTATGTCACCGGTGAGAGAATCGACGGTATGTTCTCGACAATTACTGCCGTTGGCGGACTTGTTACAGTTGCCAGCAGCGGTATCGTAAATCTGCTTTATGATAAATTCGGTATCAACGAGGCTACTGCTCAGCAGGTTATCAGTAATCCCGATGTTATGAACAGGCAACTGAGAAACGGCTCTGTTGTAAGCGAGGCAATTGCTTCTGCTTCGGATACGGCAAGTTCGGCATATTTTTCACTGTATGACCCGAATATTCTTAAGACCGTGTGCAGTGTGCTGATAGTTGCGTCAATTGCCGGAGCTGTAATTAACGTAATACCTTATTTTTTCTATGACCTGACAGAGCTTAAGCAGCAGGGTATGGTTAAGGTACTTAAAATCAGAGCATTCTTTGAGGACTTCGGTAACAATACCCTCAGCGACAGCGATCTTGTAGAGGTTATTGATATGGTGAATACCGCAAACGAGCTCATCGGCGAAAAAGAATCCCCCGTATCAAAGGACGCTATTAAGGCGGCACGTGTCTCAAAGGATAAGCAGGCGCTTAAAGAGGCTAAGGAAGAATACAAGGCGGCAACCAGGAGAAATGTTGAAATCAAGCTTGCTCCGTATGTTGTAAACGAGATGAACCGCTTTGAAAGTGAAATAGGCAGAATTCAGATTGAAGACGCTACGGCAATATCCAACGCAGGGCTTTACGGTCTTGCTGACGTAAGCCTTAAAGACCTTAAGGCAGATATGAAAGCAGCAAAGGCTCTTCCCTCAAACACTGATGAAGAAAAAGAACTTCGCAAGTATAAGATTAACTTCTGCAGAACAAGGATAACCGCCAAAAAGTATTATAACAAATACTACGGCGCAGGAAATGCATTTGAAACTCCTGATGATACAGTGCTTAACGAACTGTATAACAAGGAAGCAAGATACGATGAGAAAGAGGATATCCTTTACAAAAAGCTCTTTGAGGCTGAGGAAAATAAAGACAAACATGAAATTGCCAATATTAAGCGTCAGATAAAAGAATTAAAGGAAAAATTCAAGAAGCTTAATAAGCAAATAAACGAAGAGCAGAACCGCAGATTGTCATACACACGTTCTGCAAAGCCGCTTCTTGATGCTCAGAAGATTCTTCGACAGGCTGAAAACTATACTCACTTTGAGGAAATCAAGGAACGCTACGAGGAAGCAAAGCGAAATCTTGATTTAGCTGAAGCAGAAGTAGAAGCAGAGGCTGAGGCATAATAGTAAAATAAAAATCAGGCAGTTTATTATGAACTGCCTGATTTTTTGTGCGTTTTATATTGATTTTTCGGTTATTGCTTTTTGCCTGTGTTAATTATAAATGAGTTTTGACAGTGCGGACAGATGACGTTTATCTTGCCCTTGTGACGAGGAAGTCTCAGCACCTTTTTGCATTTTTTGCATTTAACGAATTTGTGGGTCTTTCTCTGAGAAAATTTGTTCTTCTGAAATGCAAATTGCTGTTTTACTCCGCCGGTAAATTTCAGCCATGATGCGTTTTCAGCTCGCCTTGCTTCAATATTTTTTGAAAATACTCTGAACACTGCGAAAATTAAAATCGCAATCGACAATACGAAAAATGCCCAGTATGCTATTCTTGAGAAACGGTACAAAATATTAGCTATAATTATTGCAGCAAAGTAGAATACCAAAAGCGCTCTCCAAAGTTGGTCTATTCCGTATCTGCCTGTCATAAATCGCTGGAATTTATAAGCCGCATCAGTAAAAAATTTCTTCATATTACATATCCTGCCTTTCTCCGTTGTCCTCACCTAATATATCGGCTGAGTCCTGTGTGTAGTCGTACTGCTGTGAATAACTGTACGATGGATTGCTTTGTCTGTAGTTTCTGTAATTTAACCTACCGTCGCTGACTGAGAAAATCAGTCTTAAAACAAGTCTTATTACGATTATAATTAATATTATACGCAGTATTCTGCCAAGGCAGCTTCTCGGACGGCGTCCGGAACTGTATTCACGATGGTAGTTTTCGTTATTTTCATACTGCGTAAAGTCGCTGAAATCAAAGAATGAAGAAAACGGATTGTAGTCCAGGGGATTTATCCCTTGAGTTATGCTCTCGTATGCCTGACGGTATTCGCTGTTTGACGGGTCTTTGGCATAGGCGGTTCTTATATGGTCTTCTGCAACGGCTCTGTTTCCCAGTGACATATTTGCCAATGCGCTGAGATAATACCATCTGCCGTCGCGGTCTTCAATGTTGTTTAAAAGATTAAGTGCCTGACGGTACTGACCGCTTTTTATGAACCTTGCGGCGGACGACAGGTAATCCGGCGCCGACGATTCTGCACCGCCGTAGCGTTGTCTGCCGTAACCTCTCGGTTCATATGCGCTTGAGGTGCTGCCTCCGTTTTTTATCTGGTCATAAGCAGCATTTATCTCTGCCATCTTTTCGGCAGCTTTTTTGTCGTTCGGATTCAAATCCGGATGATACTTTTTAGCAAGTTTTTTGTATGCCCTGGTGCATTCCTCTTCGCTGGCACCGTCGGGCACGCCTAATATTTTATATGGATTAGTTATCATAAAATTTCCTTATTAAATTAAAGTGGCATTAATACTATCATGAAATTTTTACCACAATATTAATAAATATAGTACAACACTTTAATATTTTTATTGAAATAAATTAAAAGGTTTGTTAATATAAATACAAATAGTAACGGAGGTGCGGGCATGAATCCTGTTCTTTTGACTTTGGGCGACAGTATCGACAAAATCTTTTACGGCTTTGATATGGCGATATTTGAATTTTTCGGCTCGATACAAAATACGTTTTTTACATATCTTGCAAAATTTTTCACTACTTTCGGTGATGAGGCTTTTACCATTCCGATTGTAATTCTCGCCGTTGTGCTCTGCTTTTTTAAGAAAACACGCAAATACGGCTTTACGCTGTTGTTCGCCATTGCGGTCGGTACTATAATCACAAACGTTATCGTTAAGCCTACGGTGCTACGCATTCGTCCTTATAATACGCTTCAGGGCGTGGCTGATTACTGGCAGTGGTACGTTGGGGCAGGGGCTCTGTCAGAGGGTGACTATTCTTTCCCGTCGGGACACACAACCGCCGCTGTTGAAACGGCTATGGCGCTTTTCATCTGCTTTAGGCAGGATAAAAAGAAAATTGCCTGGGTATTCCCGGTTATAGCACTTTGTACTGCAGGAAGCCGTATTTACCTTATGGTGCATTATCCTACGGATGTTATCGGCGGAATTATTGTCGGTACAGTTGCGGCAGTTGCCGGTTATTTCCTGATGAAAGCCGTTATGCTGCTGTTTGACAAAACAAAGCTCGGCAATATTGACGCCGGTAAGCTGTTTTCAAAAATGAGTGAAAAGTCGAGGGGCAAAGTCGCTGCGGCGGTTATCTGCATAGCTGTTTTGGGAATATTCCTTTATGCCTTTATCCCATCGCTTTCAGAGGGCGGAGAGGATACCGTCAGATGCGCTTATAACGGCGAATACGACTGCTATAATGCCGCCAGACTGGAGGACGACTATCCTGCAATAGACGGTGAGCGCTACTGCAAGATTCACTGGAATCAGCTTAATGAAGCCAAAAAATAATCACTATTAAAGACAAAGACATATGTCTTTGTCTTTTTTTTACAGAAAATTAATCATAATTTGCCTGAGTTTAGTTGCTATTGACTGGTTTGTATGATATAATGACATTAAATTTGTTGTAATCATTTATCAACGTCTGATAATAAATTTCAAAGGGGGAATTATTTTGAAAGAAGCAAAGGCAATGGCATATGTAAATATGTACGGCGTTCTGGCAACTTTGGAAAATCTCTGTGAGATTGATAAGGAAGCCAAAGCCGTTTGCGCCGCTCTTAAAAAGCCTGTATCACTGTGCTTTGATGTCAGCGGCGGACCATGCTGCACGTTCCATTTTTCAAAAGACGGATGTATGGTGAGTGAGGGAAGTTACGGCTGCACCTGTAAAATGAATTTTTCATCACCTGAAAAATTTAATGCGCTTATTGACGAGAGCAAGCCGGGAATACCTGTTAAAAACATACCTCAGGTATTGTCTTTCCTGCTGGGACCGTTTACCAAGCTGACAGACAGGCTTACTAAACTTCTCAGACCCAGCGAGGAAGACTTGAAGAACAGAGAGTTCTTTGAAGAATCAACTGTTCTTACATTTTACACCATCGCAGGCGCTCTTTCAGCGCTGGCAAATTCGGATTCCATCTCAAAGCAGTCCGCTCTTTATACTGTTGACGGCGATGTTCAGATGGGTATTACCGATGTTTGCTATGCCACCCTTAGGGTACGCAATCATCATTTTGAAACCATTAAAGAAAAGCCTGACACACCGAGAGCAATTATGGAATTCAATTCCATTGACCTTGCCTACGGTCTTTTCACCGGCACCGCCTCAACTATGGCAGAACTTTGCGCAGGCAATATTTACATGTCCGGAATGATCTCAATGGTTGATAACATTAACCGTATTCTTGACAGAGTTGCTGTCTATTTAGGATAAGGAGGAGCTGACTTATGAGTAAATTTCCTGAATACACACACGAAAAAAGTGCCGAATGGTTCCAGAGAGCGTTAAACGCTATACCGTCCGGTGTGTACGGACATCTCGGTCCGTCCGAAGGACTTTTCCTTCCCATTACAAAATGGCCGCTTATGTCTCAGAAAGCAAAAGGTACATATTTCTGGGACGTTGATGGAAACAAATATCTTGACCTTATGTGCGCATACGGTCCCAATGTTCTCGGTTACTGTGACGATGATGTTGACGCAGCGGCTATAGAACAGCTTAAAATCGGCAACTGCACGACCTCTCCTTCATACAAGATGGTTGAGTGCGCCGAGCTTCTTAAGGATACCGTTGCTTCCGCTGACTGGGCTTTCTTTATGAAGAACGGTTCCGACGCCACAACTTTCAGCGTAATGTGCGCCCGTGCTCATACAGGAAAGAAAAAGATGATGTTCTTCAAGGGATATTATCACGGTGATTTCCAGTGGGCTCAGAAGGTTGACTATCCGGGAATTCTTCCTGAGGACGTTGCTAACAATATTGTTATTCCGTGGTTTGACATGGATGCTATGCAGGAGGCTTATGATGCTTGCGGTGGCGATGTTGCAGGTCTTATTGCTCAGCCTTACGACCATGGTAACTTTAAGGATAACGAATGCGCTACTAAAGAGCAGTGGGCAAAGGTTCGCAAGTTCTGTGACGATCACGGAATGGTACTTATCATTGACGACGTTCGTACAGGATTCAGACTTGACCTTGCAGGTTCTGACCATTATTACGGATTTAAGGCTGACCTTATCTGCTTCTGTAAAGCACTTGCTAACGGCTATAATATGTCAGCCGTATGCGGTCAGGAGCATATGAAGAATACTGCTTCATCAGTAGTATATACAGGTTCTTACTGGATGAGTGCCGAGCCGTTTGCTGCTTGTCTTGCATGTATTCCTAAGATGAAAAAGCTTGATATTCCTACTATGTTCAGAGAAAAAGGTATCAAGCTTACAGATGGATTGAAGGCTGCGGGTAAGGAGCACGGCTTCAACCTTGTTGTTTCAGGTGAACCGGCACTGTTCTATCTTAGAATTGCAAATGATGACAGCCTTATGCTTCATCAGGAGTGGGTTGCTGAATGTGTATCAAGAGGTCTTTTCCTGGCTTCTCACCACAACCACTTCATCAATGCGGCAATAACTGACGAGGATATCAAGCTTGCAATTGATATTGCAGAGGATGCATTCGGCGTTGTTGCGGCAAGACATCCTGAAATCAACGGTCTTAAATAATGTAAATTATTTTTAAATATATATTAAGGGGGAAAATTTAATGCCGGCTGATTACAAACCATTTGACAAGGCGGAATGGCTTCGCCTTGAAAAAAAGGCTGACGAAATGAGAAGAATGGCTATCCAGACAGCAATCTGGGGCGGCTCCGGACATATCGGAGGTTCTCTCAGCGCAATGGACGCTATGGTTGCGCTTTATTACCGTTTTATGAAGATTGATACTTCTGATCCTAATATGGAAGACAGGGACAGATTTATCCTTTCCAAGGGTCACTGTGCAGTAGGTTATGCGCCTATTCTTTGCGACCTTGGTTATATGCCCGTTGACGAGCTTAAAATATTCAACCTCACCGGCGCCAAAATCGGTATGCACCTTGACTGTAACAAGGTAAAGGGCGCTGACTGCTCCACAGGTTCACTTGGTCACGGACTTTCTCTTGCTGTGGGCTTTGCCCTTGCCGGCAGAGTTAAGAACATTGACTATATGTGCTACTGTCTTACCGGTGACGGCGAGCTGAACGAGGGCTCCAACTGGGAAGCAGCAATGAGCGCGGCTCAGTTCAAGCTTTCAAACGTAGTTGTTCTTGCTGATATGAATAAGTGCATGATTGACGGCAGAGTTGATGATGAGATGAAGGTTGAGCCTGTTGACAAGAAGTTTGAGGCTTTCGGTTTCAACGTTATCAGAATTGATGGCCATAATATGAAAGAGCTTAACGACGCGATTGAAGCCGCTATCAAGAATCATCAGGACGGCGGAGACAAGCCGACAGCTATTATTATGGATACATATAAGGGCGAAGGCGTTGACTTCATGAAGGACAATTACCTGTGGCACTATGGTTCTCTTGACGAGGATATGGAAAAGAGAGCTAATGAAAGCCTTGACAAATATTACAAAGAGCGCTGTGAACGCGCAGAGAAGGAGGCGTAATTATGGGCGGAATGACATATACGATGACAGATACCACCAAGCTGTCAACTGCTGAGTGTTATGGTATCGCTCTGTGCGAGCTCGGCGAGGAGCACAAGGACGTAGTTGCTCTTACGGCTGACCTTGCAAAATCAACAAAGATTGGTATGTTCGGACAGCATTTCCCGGAAAGATTCTTTAACGTGGGTATTGCTGAGCAGAACCTTTTCGGCGTTGCAGCCGGTATGGCTAAAAACGGACTTGTACCGTTTGCTTCCACATTTGCTATTTTCACAGCCGCACGTTCACTTGACCAGATTCATACAGATATCTGCTATCAGAACGTTCCTGTTAAGATTATTGCTACCCATGCCGGTACTTCATTCGGTCAGGCTGGCTCAACACACCATTCCCTTATTGATATGGCTTGTATGAGAGCGCTTCCGAATATGACGGTTATCTGCCCCTGCGACGGTACTGAGACTTATCATGCTGTTAAAGCGGCTTACGATATCCCGGGTCCTGTATACATCAGAATTAACCGTGGCTTTGACCAGGTAATCTATAAGAATATTGACGAGTGCAAGTTCGATTACAAAAAAGCAACAATGATGAACGACGGTACGGATATTACCGTTATTGCCTGCGGTTCATGCGTTTTCGAGGCTATGCAGGCTGCACGTATGGCTGAGGCTGACGCAGGACTTAAGGTTCGTGTTCTTAATATGCACACTATCAAGCCTATTGACGAAGAGGCTATCATGTCCGCAATTATGGATACACGCAGAATCATCACCGCTGAGGACCACGAGGTTATGGGCGGTCTTGGCTCTGCCGTTGCCGAAGTTGTGGCTAAGTCAGGTAAGGCTTGCGCATTTAAGATGCTTGGTCATCAGAATGCATTTTCAACAATCGGTCTTCAGGAAGACCTTCTTGCTATGGCTAAAATTGACGCTAACGGTATCAACGAGGCAATTGCCGAAATGATGCACGCCGACTTTGAGGCTGATGACGCTTGGGACGACGAGTTCTAAATTCTGTTTTACGTCATTATGCTGTTATGAAAGGAGTGTATTACTATGGCAAGTGATGAGACACGTTATACTAACAAAGTGTTTATGGCTGCGGCTCTGCCGCTTCTTAAAACTATTGCCACCGATGTACCTGAGCTTAAGAAAAAGTTTGAAGGTGTAAACGCTATTTATCAGGTGTCCGCAAAGGTGAACGCCGAGGATAAAGAAGCAGTGCATTTTATAATAGAAAACGGTGAATGGACCGTTAAGCTCGGCGAGTATCTCGGTCAGGAAAAAATTGACGGTGAACTGGCTTTCTCCTCAATGGAGAAGATGAACGCCTTTATGAAGGGCGATATGAGCAAGCTTCCGAAAATGAAGATAAAATCTTTCGGCAAATTCATCAAATTTATGATGGTACTGCTTAAGATGTCTTCGCTTCTCAATATTGCCGAACCACCGGAGAATGATGAGGAATTGTCGCTTCTGCTTTGCAAGCTTTATTTCTATCTTCTTTCGTCCGGAATTTCTCAGCTTAACAAAATGGGTCATCCTACGGTACATGAATGGGCGCTCAAGAGTCCTGACCGCTGCTATCAGTGGGCGGTTGAAGGTCACCCGGAATGCACCGCATATATGAGAGTAAAGGCAGGCAAATCCAGAGCCGGCAGAGGCGAGTACAAGCGCGCCAAGCCGTTCTTCTGCATGAAATTTGACTGCGCTACCTCAGCGCTGAAGATTCTTATGGGTACCGGCGATATGTTCCAGATGACTGCTGACAAGCAGCTTATCATGGAGGGCGCTCCTGAATTTGGTGTTCAGATAGGCGACTTTATGATGCTTGTAGGCGCTTTGGCAAAATAATTTACTAAATGACAGGCTTTATGCCTGTCATTTTTTATTTTCTTTCTATGACAGGGGCGCCGGGGGTTGTTGACAATTACACATAAAGTAATATAATTTTATTATAAACAATAATTGTAAAGGAGATTGAAAAATGAAAAAAGTATTGAGTTTTCTGCTGTCGGCTGTAATGCTCTTAAGTATTACTTCCGGTTTGGACTTTTCATTAATGGCAGGCAGCTATGAAAACAACGATAGTTCGATTGATGATTCGGCTCTTGTAATGAATGATACTACGGACACTACACTGTCAGATGAAGACGGCACGGGTGCTCCGCAAGGCTATTCTGCCTCTGCCGGCAATTCTGCTACAGTTCATTTTGAAGGCGCAAGAGTGTTTAGCTCAGCACAAGCGGTTTCCAATGCTACTGTATCCGGTAGCTGCGGCGACAATCTAACTTGGTCCCTGTCAACTGACGGTGAACTTGTTATCAGCGGAAGCGGTAAAATGGACGCTTTTTCTAGTTATACTTCAGTACCCTGGTATAATTATATCAGCTCTGTAGAGACCGTGCGCATAAACTCCGGTGTAACTTCAATCTCAGACTATGCGTTTTACAACGCAAGATATTTGACGAATGTAACTATACCAAGTACCGTTACTGAAATCGGAAGGATGGCTTTTGCCATGTGTTCGTCGCTGACATCAATTACTCTTCCAAGCTCAGTCAAGGAGATTTCTTATGCCTTATTCGGCGACTGCACAAAGCTTTCTTCAATTACCGCAACAGGCATTACTGCAATAGGTGATTATGCGTTTCAGTCAACGGCTCTGACTACTTTCAAGGTTGGCAAAGATGTAAGCGGTATATCAAATCTTGCATTTTTCAAAATGTCAAAACTTGCTTCATTTACCGTTGATAGCTCTAACAAAATTTTTAGTGCGTCAAACGGCATCCTTTATACAGATTCAGGCAAAACGCTTTTTGCGTACCCGGCGGGTAAAACAGCATCTGCTTTTACAATTCCGTCAACCGTTACAAAAATTGCAAAATGTGCATTTACCTATGCAACTAATCTGAAAACTGTTACTATCCCGACATCTGTAACAACACTTGACGAATCCGCTTTCCAGGGGTGCGGTATTACCTCTGTTAAGATCCCTGACAGTGTTACCACAGTGGGCAATTTTACGTTCTATCAATCAGACGTTAGGACGGTAACATTCGGAACAGGAATTAAAGAAACATCTTATGAAATGTTCGAGAAATGTGAAAATCTCACAACAATTAATTTCCCGAATACAGAGCTTGCTCTTTATTCCAGAACATTCGCTTACTGCTCTTCACTTGAGACGGTAAATCTTCCGTCAACCGTAACCTCAATAGGAAACGGATGCTTCGGCGAATGTACTGCTCTTACCAGCGTAACAACAAACGGTTTAAAGAATATACCGTTCCAGGCGTTTTTAAACTGCACTTCTCTGACGTCGTTAAATCTCAACAATATTGAAAACATTTACCGTGCAGCTTTTTACGGCTGCAGAAAACTTGCAAAAGTCACTCTGCCTGCCACTACGCAGTATGTTCATAATATTGCGTTTATGCAGACTACTGAACTGACATGCAAAAATCCTGATCTCAGTAAGTTTGGCTACAATGGACTGGCAAAGCTTTCGGATATCAGCATAACCGGCAGTGAAAACTATACCCAGGCTTACAAGGTGCTTGAGCTTGTAAACAGCAGAAGGGCAGAGGCAGGTGTCGGTAAGCTTGTTATGGATGAGTCACTTCTTGATTCTGCAATGCAGAGGGCGGCTGAAACAGCCGTATGTTTTGCCCATACCAGACCGGACGGTTCCACAGTCTTTGAAATGAATTCAAAAATCAGCGGTGAAAATATTGCCGCAGGACAGACTTCGGCGGCAGATGTCATGACAAGCTGGATGAATTCGCAGGGACACATGGAAAACATTCTGAATGAAGACTATAAAACAATAGGAATAGGCTGCTTTAAAATCAATGGTATTTATTTCTGGGTGCAGGTGTTCGGTACGGATGCGAACGCAGCAGAAGTTTCTAAACCTTCAGACAAAAATGTAAGCAAGACTGTAACCGTTGCTATTGATGAATTTAGTGAAGGTACTATATTAACAGGCACTATATTCGGCTCTGTTGAAACATACGAAATTAAATTTGCCGTTGACCTTACATCTTCGTCAATAAAGCCGTCAGGCACTTCCCAGGCATCAGTAAGTCTTATAAATCCCGGATTTAACTGCAAAATAAAGGTGGATAATACCGGATGCCAGTGGAGCAGCAGTAACACCAGAGTTGCGACTGTTAATAAAAACGGACTTGTTACAGGTGTCGGCCACGGTAATTCAAATATCAATCTTAAGCTCGGACTGATTGCCCAAAGCAAGGTTATAACTGTTACCGGCAGCCACGATTACGGAAACGGTACAGTTACAAAACCTGCAACCACTTCATCGGCAGGAACAATAACATATACATGCAGCTGCGGCGATATAAAGACAGAAACGATAGCTAAAATATCATCTGCTAAACTTTCCAAAACATCATACACATATGACGGTAATGAGAAGAACCCAACAGTAACAATAAAGGACGTTGTAAATAACGTGCTGGTTAATGGTACTGACTATACTCTGACATACGACGCCGACAGAACAAACGTAGGTACGTATAACGTAACAATAACGTATAAGGGTAACTACAGCGGTACTGATACAGTAAGCTTCACAGTAATCGAGCAGATACCTGAAAGGTGCACACCGAATCTTTCAGAGACAACATATAAGTACGACGGAAGCGAAAAGACCCCGACTGTAACAATCGTTGACGTAGTA
>DXDN01000015.1 GCA_019115455.1 Candidatus Eubacterium faecigallinarum | reverse complement strand
TCGCCGATATATGTTACAGTCACATTATATGTACCTACATTTGTTCTATCATCATCATATGTTACTGTATAATCCGTTCCCTTTACAAGGGTGTTACCCTGGGAATCCTTTACTGTTACTGTCGGGTTCTTTTCATTTCCGTCATATGTGTATGATGTTTTTGATAGAGTTGCGGTGAGGGTTTCACTCTCGCTATCCAGCGGTACAAACTCAATATTTTTGCAGCCGTTATTCTGCTTGTAAAGTTCAACGTTGGTGCCCTTATAGCCGAAAAGCTGGAGTCCTTCATTGTCAGGAACAGAGCCTAAAGACAGCATGCAATCGCGGTTATTTACAACTACTTTTGAAAGGTTAGAACAATCTGCAAATGCTTTGGCACCCACAGAAGCTACAGACTCAGGCAGATTGACCTCCTCAAGTGACGAACAGGCAGCTGCCGCTTCCTTTCTTATAGATATAGTGCTCTCAGGCACCTGTAGACTGGTTATATTTGCCTTTGAAGGTATCTTATACATAATAGTTTTTGCGCTGTTATAGAGAATACCGTCAACAACTGTAAAATATTTGTTTGAGCTATCGACTGTTATTTCAGAAAGATTGGAAAGGCTCCCGATATTCGTGCTGAAAGCACACTCGCCTATTTCACTGACTGAAGCGGGAATGTTTATTGCTTTGAGCATCATACAGCCTGAGAATGCTCTTTCGCCTATGCGTGTAACAGTATTTGCTATATCAACGCCTGTAACGCTCATGAAGCTTGAAAAGGCAAAATCGCCTATGCTCGTAACTCCGCTTTCAATAACTATCTTGGTAATATCTCCGTTATTATCATGCCAGTCGGGAAGATTTGACGCAGAATAGTCATTCATATCTCCGTTTCCGCTTACGGTGATAACGTTTCCGCTCACCGACACGGTGACATTATCTCCGGCGCTCCATTCCGACGCCTGAACGAAGGTAACGCTGCCCAACACAGAAAACATCATTGCAGCAGCTAAAAATAAAGAAATTATTTTTTTCATAAAACCACTCCTTGTTATGTACCGCTATTATAGCAGAAAAAAAGCCAGGGCAAATAAAATGTCCTGACTTTTTACAATTTCTTCACAATATGTTTTTATTTGTTTGTTCTTCTCTGTGCCAAAGCGGCAGTGATAGTTTCTTTCTTTTTGCCCACAAGATCATATTTAAAGATTGGGAAAATTGAAAGAAGCGCCAGTATACCGGGAAGAGCGGTATAAGCAAAGAAGATTATATCCTTTGTCTGAGTAGTAAATGTGCCTGCTGACAGAGATGAATAGTATCCTGACTGCTGAACGAAAATAAGTCCTACTGCGGTACCAAGTGCAAGGCAAACCTTGATTGTAAGAGTAAGTATTGAATACGCTGCGCCCTCCATGCGTTTGCCTGTTTCATACTCGTAATAGTCCACGCAGTCGGCTGTCATAATCATCGGCATAAGGGTTACTGCACCAAACTGAAGACCGATAAGGAAGAGCGATGCATAAAACAGTACGGTAAGCACCATATTTTCCGGATTCTGGAACCAGAAGTGACCAATAATGAATGAAAAAATTGATGCGGCAAAGCCGTAAATTGAAAGCAGGAGATACGCATTCTTCTCATTAAGCTTTTTGATAAGAAGCGGACAGAGAGCCATGCTTATCATAGAGCCGATAGCAGTCACAATACCGAGCACTGCCACAAGGTTCTGTGAGCCCAGAAGCACGGTTGCTGCCTGGACCTGAATTCCCATTGCCATTTGACGGCCAAAGCCGAGGAAATATGAAACAATAACCAGCATAAACGGCTTATTATTCTTAAGCGCCGCAACCATATCCTTAAATGTTGTCTTTTCGCCGGCAACATAAGGAACGCGCTCCTTATTAAGCATCGGGATAAGCGCAAACAGCGCACACCCGAGAACAGCGGTAAGGATTGCCGTGCCGAGATACTCAGTGCCTATCATCGGGGTATCCGTCTCCCCTTCAAATCCAAACACCTGTGATCCGCCGGGAATTATAAGGCAAACTATCGGAACAATTACAACGCAGGCGGAAAATCCGATCTGCTTGAAAGTGTTTGAGATAGAAACCACGTTAGTTCTCTCCGTCGGGTTAGGAGTAAGCACGGAAGCTATACCCTGTGACGGAACGTCGCCCATTGTCATTGCCAGCGACCAAATCAAGTATGTAACAAATATCCAAACATAGCAAAGGATATTGTTACCCTTAAAATCCAGGGGTAAAAATACAATGGCGGTCATAACAAGAAGCGGAAGCAGAGAATAAAGAATCATTGATTTAAACTTGCCCCTCTTGCTTTTTGAACGGTCAATCATATTACCCACTATGGGGTCAAAAACGGCGGAAACAATTTTTGCAATAAGGATAAGCACACCGACAATTCCCACGTCGATAGCCATTCCGCTATAGCCGCCGAGAATGGAACCGTCAAACTCCGCCTGATATGAATTCAAAAGTCCGACGATCGCCTGAAATCCAAAGAGTCCCAGTGAATATGCGGCAATCTCTTTGAATTTCATATGCTTTTGTTTGGTAATATCTTCTGTCATCACTATTCCTCCTGTGTCTATAAACAAACATAAAGGGGCGAAACCGCCGCCGTTGGCAGTCCCGTCCCTTTAGGAAACGGCGTACCAGCCGTCCCCTTACATTTTAATCAGTTCTTAAAAACCTCGTCAAACAAATCAATGTCAGCAGCCTTCATAATCATGGAGAAAAGCTCAGAACCGCTTACAGGAAGGAGTCTGTTAAACACTGACATCGCATGAGCGTCAAAGCCGTGAACCATTCTCGGTCTCTTATGCTCAATACCGAACATAATCATCTTAACCATACGGTCACAGTCAGTAGAAATCATATCCATAACCTTCTGGCCCTTGCCGCCGTCGTTCTTCTGATCACGGAAGATATCAGTTTTTGTAAAGCCGGGGCAAACAAGTCCAACATACATTCTGCCTTTAAACTCAACTCTGAGAGCTTCGGTAAAGCTCTTAAGAGCAGCCTTGGAAGCACTGTACATTGATGTTCCTGCAAGAGTCATAAGAGCGGCAGATGAATCAACATTGATGATTGCCGGATCATCCTGCTGGAGCAGAACCGGAAGGAATGTCTTTACTCCGTAAACGCAGGAATAGAAATTGATGTTCATTGCTTTTTCAATCTCATCGTATGAATATCTGTCAAATCTCTTGAATTTCGGAAGAATTCCGGCGTTATTGATAAGAACGGACGGTCTTATACCAGCTTCCTCAAGTTCCTTGGCAAAGTCCTCCCAGTGCTCTTTGTCAGACACGTCGAAAAGCTTATATGAGAACTGCTCGGCATATGTAGGTCCAAGTTCATCAATAAACTTCAGCATTTTAGCTTCATTTCTTGCTACACCGATTACATGGCAGCCATGCTTTTTAATGAGAGTAGCAGCTATGCCGGCGCCCATGCCGCCTGAAGCTCCGGTTACAATTACCGTCTTTCCGCTGAGCCAGTCGCTGCCGACACAATTTTTAATATCAGTCATTTTTTATCCCCCTAAATTTTGGATTTTATATACTATTTGTTTTATTATACAATACAAATTTTAACTTTACAACAATTTATTTGCATAAAATAGAAAAACTTTTTTATGGTTTTTTGTTTTTTTAATCAATGTATATTTGCATTTTTATACAAAAATCTACATATTATTTTATACGTTATGCCGAATATTTTTCAGTTTGTTGATTTGTACAATTTAATGTGCTAAAATATCTAATACAATTAATACAAAAACAGTTAAAAACGTTATTTGGAGAATGCGATTATGGACAGAAGAATTAAAAGGACAAGGACCGCGGTTTTTAACGCAATACTTGACCTTATGGTTGAAAAAGACGCTTCCAAAATAACCGTCCTTGAGCTTTGCAAACGAGCCGACATAAACAAAAGCACTTTTTATCTTCATTACAAAAGCATGGACGACTGTCTGCAATCCTGTTTTCAGACAATAATGGACGGAGTCATTAATTTTTCGAAAAGAATAAAATACAATGATATAAAAAATGATCCCACAAGAGCCGTAACCATACTTTTGGACGAGGTAGAAAAAAAGGTTGATTACCTCTATAAATTTAAGGCAAGCAGCATCTGCGGTCCGGCTATAAAAGTACTCAAGGAGAATCTTGTAAGCTGTATTGCGGAAAGCAACGGATTCGACATCGAACATAATTATTATGAGATTTCCGCCATAACTTTTGCGGTTGCAGGTTGCATAGATGCAATTATAGAGCCTCTTCCTGTATTTAACAAAGAAGAACTTTTCCGTCTTATGCACAACATGCTCAAATCCCACGAACAAAATCAATAATCATTATTATTTTGTCAAAACAAAAACCCGCCGGGTTAACCCGGCGGGTTTTATTTGTTCAAAAAGCATATTTATTTCGCAAAATAAAGGGCTGAAGTGTCAACATTAGTGTTGTCAACATACCAGCTGTTGCCGATTCTTACCACGTAAACCTCCTGGGTGGCAATAACCGTTGAATCGCTCAAAGCAACCTCCACCGTGCATTTATCAACGGCGGTGATATCCTGTGAGCAATCAAGCTGTTCGAAAGCGCTTATCATTGCAGACTTGTTGTTAATCTCTTCCGTCTTTGTGAAGAAAAGGATCTTCTTTTCCTTTGTGGTATCCTGAAGACCGAAGGAATCAGCTTTTGCTTCGCCTGATTCAGCCACCGGCTTAATTCGTTTCTCATATTCCGAAACGTACGCCTTTACCTCGTCCTCGGAAAGCTCTGTGCATTCCTTGACCGTAGTGGTAAATTTATAAACCAGCTGTTTTTCGGTTACAGTCTTTTTCTTGCCGTCAACAAGAGCCTCAACCTCAACGTCCTGCTCTGTGCCGAACATTGTCTGATAAAGTCCTGTGGACTCCTCCTGAATTATCGTCTTGTCATCAGAAGCAAATGTTCTCTGCGTTCCGGTAAGGGACTGACCATATTTTGATACATTTGATTCAAATGCTCCGAACATATAATCGCTGTCCATATATTCGTCGCCGTAAACTTCTTTTCTTACCTCGCTGAGCTTAGCGAAATAATTTGAAAATACGCTGTCGTAATCATCAAGTCCGTATGTATTTACCAGCTTAACATAATAATCATACATTGTATTATATACATTGTCGAGAGCGGCGCTTTCTTCATCGCTGCCTGTGCCTACAAATTCAGCCTGCTCAACCTCATCGCCGTCATTAATATACGGCTTCATATATGCGTCGATTATGAAATCACCGAATTTCTGATTTTTGGAAACAAGAGTGTTCTTGTAAGCATTATAGCCGTCGCCCGTCTGGGCAATGGTATCAACATATACCTGGGCAACCTTTTCAGGAGAGAAAGCGGTATACCTTTGTGTAAAAGCAAAGATGGTTATAGCCACCAGAGCAGCTGCTACAACAACGCCTGCTACAACGGCATAAAGTCCTGCCTTAAATTCTTTATTCTTTACCATTACTACCCCTCCTTACTCCGCTACGGCATCAGGTGCGTCGCCTGATGCGGCTTCCTGAGCGGCTCTCTTTTCAGCAAGAGCGGCTGTAATTCTTTCCTTCTTCTCACCGACCATGTCATAGAAGAGGATCGGCACACCCTGTAAAATTACGAAAATCGCAGGTATAATTGTGTAAATTGCAAGGAATTTTGAAAGAGTGGCGTCATCCTGAACTGTATACGCTACATTCGGATCGGTGGAGAACTGATAGCCCGACCATGTGTACACAAGGAATGGTCCGAGATATTTTGTAAACGCCGCAGCAATTTTTGAGAAGAGTCCGTAGCCTGCATACGCAAGACCCTCCTGGCGTTTACCGGTTTTGTATTCCATCTCGTCAACGCAGTCGGCAATCATAATATTAGGTGTAACATTTGTATTACCGTGCTGAAGACCGCAGAAGAAATTGAGAATCAGGAACGGAACAACAAGATTTGAATTAAATCCAACCGTTTTTGATACGATAAACAGGATAGCAAGTGAGGATGCACCGTAAAGGCAGAATATAATGAAAGTCTTTTTGGTGGAGAATTTCTTTAGCACCTGCTTAACAAGAAGCATACCTACCGCTGTGCCTATACCCATAGGAAGCATCAACGCAAGCTTGAGCCCCTTTGAGCCAAGAAGATATATTGCTATGTAAAGAGAAACGGTACCGTAAACGCCTCTGCCAAAGCCGGTAAGCTTAGTAAGGGAAACCATAAGCAGGTTTTTGTTTGTGAAAACGAGCTTGATTGATTCAGCAAGAGATACCTTTTCTGAGGTATAAGGAACACGCTCTTTGTTATTTGCAAAGAAAATCATTACAAAAATAACCATGCCCAGAGCGCATACGGCAGTGGAGATAATAAGGTCAATACCCTGACCCTCTGCATTCTTGAACTGCTGCTGACCCATAAGTGCTTTCATAAGCGCGCCAACAACAATAATAACTACCTGACCGCCTGACTGTCCGACTGAGCGGAGGAAGGATGCAATTGAAATTGCGTCACTTCTCTCAGAGGGATTAGGTGAACATAATGCGCCGAAGCAGTTTGCAGGAGATTCCACTGCACAAGAAACCGCTGTGTAAAGCGCATAAATAATAAACATCCATACCGAAGCAATTGTGAGGCTTGACGTATCAGGCGCTACGAAAACAAGCAGTGCAACGATGGCAAGCGGTACGGCTCCGAAACCAATCCAAGGTTTAACCTTACCGAGTCTTGTCTTGGTTCGGTCAACAAGAATACCGATAACAAGCTCGCATATAGCGCCTACAAATCCTGCGACACCGAATACGAGTGAAACTGTGTTTGCAAAGGAGGCGGCGTCAAAGCCCTTACCTTTGAATGCGAAGTCAGCGAAAAATGTTGTGGTATAGTCCGGCATCCATCCCGTAAGGAGGGCAACGCCGAAAAGTCCTATACCGAAAGTAACAATTTCGGATGGCTTCATGTACTTCTTTCCCGTCGACGAACTGCTTTTTTCAGCAGTATCGGCGGCTTTGCTACGTGCCATAAAAAGACCCCTTTTCCGTTTATATTTTTCGTATAATTATAACATCCTTTTAACAAAAAAACAATATTTTTTTAACTTTCACTTAACATAAAATTAACATTTTATATTTTGTTTATAATTATGCAAGCAAATAGAAAAAATTCAGCCTTGACTTTGCTTATTGACACTTTTTTACAACAATGATATAGTAAATTAACAAAGAAAATATTTGCAATAAAACATAATTAATGGAAAATTTTTAAACTATGTTTCTGTAACCGTTGGTTCAAAAGCTACGCAAAAGGAGTAATATTATGAAATCAAAGGTTTATTTTACTAAGGAAATTACACCCGAAGCTGTTGTAAAGCTTTACGACATGCTTGGCATTGAACTGCCCGGCAAGGTGGCTGTCAAGGTACATTCAGGTGAAAAGGGAAATCAGAATTTCCTGCACCCTGATTTTTGGAAACCGATGGTTGATAAAGTCGGCGGAACAATTGTGGAATGCAACACAGCTTACGGCGACGCTTCAGTGGGAGTGCGTGACCATACTGAGGCTCATATGAAATTAATGGAAGAACACGGCTGGACAAAATATTTCGACGTGGATATTATGGACGCTGAGGGACCGGATTTAATATGGGAGATTCCGAAAGGAAAAATACTCAGCGAAAATCGCGTTGGGAAAAATATTGAAAACTACGATTCCATGCTTGTTTTAGCGCATTTTAAGGGTCATCCTATGGGCGGATACGGCGGAGCGCTTAAGCAGCTTGCCATAGGCTGCGCCTCACGTGCCGGCAAAGCGCTCATACATTCGGCAGGCAAAACTGACGACCGTTTCAAGACTTGGGAACAGCACGCCACCAACGTGGAATTCCCTGAGGCAATGGCTGACGCGGCGTCAAGCATTGTAAATCATTTTAAATCAAAAATCGCTTTTATCAATGTAATGAAAAATCTGTCAGTTGACTGTGACTGCTGTGCTGTGGCTGAGGATCCGTGCATGGCAGATATCGGCATGCTGGCTTCTCTTGACCCTGTGGCAATCGACCAAGCTTGTATTGACTTGGTAGTAAACTCCAACGATCCGGGCAGAGAGCATTTTATGGATCGTGTGAACAGCAGAAACGGTATTCACACCATTGAAGCGGCGGCGGAGCTTGGAATCGGCTCGCGTGAATATGAGCTTATCGAAATTTAAAATCAAACTTACAGACTGCCATAGAAAACAGAATCATAGACTCGGATTTAGCTATAATAATATCTATATTTAATAAAAATGTGAGTATTAACAAACCCCCTGAGGTGCAAGACCTCAGGGGGTTTTATGTATTTCAGCAAGTTGCCAATACGGCGCAACTATACAATACTATACATTATAATTATACATTTATTTCCACATTTATACCAAGCAGGTCCTTTTCCTTTTCAAGAATCGGGGCAATGGTTTCCTTTAAGAAATCTGCGGTCTGCTCAGGCGCTCTGCCGACAAAATTTGACGGTTTGAGAATTGCCAAAATCTCCTCCTTGGTGGTCATAAACGCAGGGTCGCCGGCAATACGGTCCACAAGGTCATTTTTGCCGCCCTCTGCCTTTACAACATTTCCTGCCGCCATTGAATGCTGGCGAATTTTCTCATGAAGTTCCTGACGGTCGCCGCCTTTCTTTACAGCGTCCATCATAATGTTTTCCGTCGCCATAAACGGGAGCTCGCTCATCAATCTTGCCTCAATAACCTTGGGATAAACAACAAGCCCGGAGGTTACATTGATATAAAGGTCGAGTATGCCATCAGTGGCAAGGAAAGCTTCTGCAACTGACACTCTCTTGTTAGCGGAATCGTCCAGCGTTCTCTCAAACCACTGGGCAGACGCTGTCCACGCAGGATTAAGAGCGTCAATCATAACGTATCTTGAAAGAGAGGCAATACGCTCGCTTCTCATAGGATTACGCTTATATGCCATAGCGGACGAACCGATCTGATTCTTCTCAAAGGGTTCCTCAATTTCCTTAAGGTTCTGGAGAAGTCTCAGGTCGTTTGAAAACTTACAGCAAGACTGAGCAATCAGCGCAAGACAGTTGCACACAATTGTGTCCAGCTTTCTGGCATAGGTCTGACCGCTCACAGGGAAGCAAGCTTTAAAGCCCATTTTCTCCGCAATTTTTCTGTCAAGCTCCTTGCATTTTTCGTGATCGCCGTCAAAAAGCTCCAGGAAAGATGCCTGTGTTCCCGTTGTACCCTTTGAGCCCAGCAGCATAAGAGTGTCGATAACATGGCATATCTCATGATAATCCATTACAAGATCCATGAGCCAGAGAGTCGCTCTCTTGCCCACTGTTGTGGGCTGTGCAGGCTGAAAATGGGTGAAGCCGAGGCACGGCATATCCTTATATTCATCAGCAAATTTTGCAACGCCGGCAATGGCGTTTACAAGCTTTTTCTTGATAAGAAGCAGTGCTTCACGCATGGTGATAACATCGGTATTATCTCCGACATAACAGCTTGTGGCGCCGAGATGAATAATCGGCTTAGCGTGAGGGCACTGTTCGCCGTAAGCATGAACATGGCTCATTACATCGTGGCGAAACTTCTTCTCATACTCACGCGCAACATCATAGTTGATATCATCTGCATGGGCTTTGAGCTCATCTATCTGCTCCTGAGTTATGCTCAGCCCAAGCTCTTTCTCCGCCTCAGCAAGCGCAATCCACAGCTTCCTCCAGGTTTTAAATTTAAAATCCGGGGAATAGATATACTGCATCTCACGGGATGCATAGCGGGCATTAAACGGCGAGTTATATGTATCGTTAGGCATTAGTCAAGACCTACTCTCTTCATCATTTCTGCATAAGCGTCCTCAACGCCGCCCATGTCTCTGCGGAAGCGGTCCTTGTCCAGCTTCTCATGAGTTTTGATATCCCAGAAGCGGCAGGTGTCGGGGCTGATCTCGTCAGCAAGAACAATTGTACCATCGGAAGTCTTGCCAAACTCAAGCTTGAAGTCGATAAGCTCAACACCGATTGATGCAAAATACTCTTTTAAAACATCATTAACGGTAAATGCCATTTTCTTAATTGTGTCTATCTCCTCAGGAGTGGCAAAACCGCAGGAAATAGCATGATAGCTGTTGATAAGCGGATCGCCGAGATCGTCGTCCTTATATGAGAACTCGATGGACGGACATACGAAATCCATGCCTTCCTCAAGTCCGAGTCTCTTGCAGATAGAACCTGCTGCACGGTTACGGATTATTACCTCAAGCGGAACGATGGTAACCTTCTTAACAGCGGTTTCCCTGTCGGAAAGCTCTTTAACAAAATGAGTTGGAACGCCCTTTTTCTCAAGGATCTGCATAAGATAGTTAGTCATTTTGTTATTTACAACGCCTTTGCCTACAATTGTGCCTTTTTTAAGTCCGTTAAAAGCAGTTGCGTCGTCCTTATAGTCAACAATTACGATATCGGGATCATCTGTTGCCCATACTTTTTTTGCCTTGCCCTCATAGAGCTGTGTAGTCTTTTCCATAGGTTTTATCTCCTTATCTTAAAATTACTTTTTGTATGCTGCTTTAATTCTTTCAACTGCCTCAACAGTCTTTTCTGCATTGCCGAAAGCTGTCAGGCGGAAATATCCCTCACCGGCAGGACCGAAGCCTGAACCCGGTGTGCCGACTACCTGGCACTTGTCCAGAAGCTCGTCAAAAAATTCCCATGAAGTGTATCCCTCAGGAACTCTGAGCCAGATGTACGGTGAATTCACGCCGCCGTAGCATTCAAAACCTGCATCGCAAAGTCCGTCATAAATAACTCTTGCGTTTTTCTTGTAATAAGCAAGGGTTTCCTTAATCTGCTCCTGTCCCTCGGGAGTATAAACAGCCTCTGCCGCTCTCTGGGTGATATATGAAACGCCGTTGAACTTTGTTGCCTGACGGCGTGCCCAAAGAGGATTAAGGCTTGTACCGTTAAATTTAAGGTCCTTAGGAACTACGGTATAGCCGCAGCGCATACCTGTAAAGCCTGCTGTTTTTGAGAATGAACGGAATTCGATAGCGCAGGTCTTGGCGCCCTCTATCTCATAAATTGATTTAGGTATATCATCCTCGGTTATGAAAGCCTCATATGCCGAGTCAAAAAGGATGAGGGAATTATGCTCGTTTGCGTAATCCACCCACTTTTTAAGCTGCTGCTTAGTTGCAACCATACCGGTGGGGTTATTCGGGAAGCAGAGATAGATAACGTCCGGCACCTCATCCGGAATATCCGGTGTGAAATTATTTTCAGCGGTGCAGGGCATATAGATTATGTTTGACCACAAGCCGTTCTCGTCCTTGTCGCCGCTTCTGCCTGCCATAATGTTTGTGTCAACATAAACAGGATAAACCGGGTCGCATATTGCGATTTTATTATCCACAGAAAGGATATCACCGATATTTCCGCAGTCGGACTTAGCACCGTCTGAAAGGAATATCTCGTCCTTGGAGATATCGACGCCTCTGTCTGTATAATCGTGCTTGCATATAGCGTCAAGGATAAAATCATATCCGTACTCAGGCGGATAACCCTTAAAAGTAGCTTCTGACGCCATATCGTCAACTGCCTTGTGCATAGCTTCGATAACCGCCGCCGCCAGTGGCTTGGTAACGTCGCCGATAGAAAGACGAATCACATCAGCGTCAGGATGCGCTGCCTGATACTCTCTCTGCTTTTTGGCAACTGTTGAGAAAAGATAGCTTGACTCAATCTTAAGAAAGTTTTCATTAATCTTCATATATTTTAAACCTCCACATAATTTTTGTTTTATCAGATATCTATTTCGCCGGTGAACACGTAGGTTGCCGGACCCGTCATAAACACGCTGTCGTTTTCATTGCCGCTCCAGCTTATTTCGAGGTCGCCGCCCAGAAGATGTACCGTAACGTCATTATCCGTAAGTCCGTTGAGAATAGCGGCAACAACAGTTGCACAAGTTCCCGTTCCGCAGGCAAGCGTTTCGCCGGTGCCTCGCTCATAAACACGCATTTCTATATTTTTTCTGTCTATGATTCTGGCAAATTCTGCGTTCACCCTGTCAGGAAAAACATCCGTATTGCTTTCAAACAAAGCGCCGTAATAATTCAAATCAGAGTCCCTGGGGCTTTCGTCAATAAACATAACGGCATGGGGGTTGCCCATTGAAACGCAGGTCATCTTAAAGTCCCTGCCGCCTAAGGTTATGTCCTCGTTAATAACTTTCTCTTTCTTTGTATTGACGGGGATACGTGACGCATCAAGAATCGGCGCTCCCATATCCACTCTGGCACTGACAACCTTATCATCCTCGGTCTTAACGTCTATATATTTGACTGCGCCCATTGATTCGATGGAAATAGACTTGCTGTCGGTAAGTTTATTATCGTACACATATTTTGCGACGCAGCGTATGCCGTTGCCGCACATTGCACCCCTGGAGCCGTCGGCGTTATACATAACCATTTCAAAGTCGGCTTTGGTGCCTTTTTTTATGAGTATTATTCCGTCACCGCCGACGCCGAAATGACGGTCGGATAAAAAAATTGCCGCCTTCTTTTCATCTTCGACATTTTCTTTAAAGCAATCAATGTATATATAGTCATTGCCGCAACCGTGCATTTTGGTAAACTTCATAATATCATCAGCCCTTTATTCAGTAAAATCGTTTACGATCATTTTCGCAATATCGGCAATTTTTTTGCCGGTACGCATACTCTCTTTTTGAAGATAACGGTGAGCCTGACTCTCGCTTATATCCCTATTGTTCATAAGAATCAGCTTGGCATTATATATCAACTCGCCGTCATCACTGCCGTGATGTGTAAAGGAAGAGCGTGTGCTCACAAGAACGCTGACAGTCTGTAAAAATTCATCTTTGGAAACCGGAAGCGGAAGATTGATTAGGTTGCCCATATATTCTTCCCTGCCGTTCTTTGACAGCGCAACAACGTCAAATCCCACAGGAAGATTCTCCGCCAAAACTCCTGCGCCCATATCGCTCATTATTGAAGCACAGACTATTACGCCCTCGCGCAGATTCTGGGCAATATTCAGAACACTTGCGCCGGTGGCACAGACAAAGGACACATGAAAGCCCTCGCTCTCAAGCATGCCGCGAATCTGCAAAGCCGTGCTTTTAACAGGGTACGCAACGATAATATCCTTCATTACATTTTCCTTTCCGGTGTCCGTCTTTTACGCCTTATTATATCATATGTATATATATATATTCAATACCAAAATATATGATAATCAACTAATTTTTGTAAGCTCTCTATGACAAATTACACATTTTTTCCGCAAATTTTACTTTTTTTTGTAACAAACTAAACAAAAACAGCTTGATTATTGTTTGCAATAGTGTTATTATAAAATCATATAGAAGCATTTGAGCACAATCAATTGTATCCGGCGCCGTTTTACGGCTTAAAAGGAGATGTAAAATGAATAAGCTAAAGAAAGAATATGAATTCCCCATCTATCTTTTTAACAGCGGAAAAAATTATAAATCATACGAATTTTTCGGCTGTCATAAGATTAAAGGGAACAAATTTGTCTTCAGAGTTTGGGCGCCTCACGCAGTTAAGATTTTCGTAACAGGCGACTTCAACGGCTGGAATGACAGCGCAGACGAAATGTATCAGATATCTCCCGGCATATGGGAGGCAGAGATAGACGGCGTGTCGGTTTTCGACTGCTACAAATACGCTATCCACACCAAGAGCGGCAACATTAACATGAAAGCCGACCCATATGCGTTTCACGCTGAAACAAGACCGGGTACAGCATCCAAGGTATACGGCGATATTGAGTACAAATGGAAGGACTCAAAGTGGTATGAAAAGGTCCGCTCCCAAAACATACTGGAGCAGCCTGTAAACATTTACGAAATCCACTTCGGTTCTTGGAAACAGCATGAAAACGGTGACTTCCTGTCCTACAGACAAATGGCAAAGGAGCTGGTTCCCTACGTTAAGGATATGGGCTACACTCACATTGAGATGATGCCCATTATGGAATATCCGTTTGACGGTTCATGGGGATATCAGGTAACAAGCTATTTTGCCCCTACCTCCCGCTACGGAACGCCTGAGGACCTGATGTATTTTATTGACTCATGCCACCGTGCCGATATAGGAGTTATACTGGACTGGGTGCCGGCTCATTTCCCGAAGGACGCTTACGGTCTTTACGAATTTGACGGCGAGTGCACTTACGAATATTCTGATTTAAAAAAAGGCGAACACAAGGAGTGGGGCACACGGGTCTTTGACTATGAGAAAAACGAGGTAAAATCATTTCTCATATCATCGGCAATGTACTGGGTCGACAAATTCCATTTTGACGGACTCAGAGTGGACGCCGTTGCGTCAATGCTGTATCTCGATTACGGCAGAAATGACGGTGAATGGACTCCGAACAAATACGGTGGAAACGAAAATCTCGAGGCAATTGAATTTTTCAAGGAGCTAAACAGCTCAATGTTCAGGGAGCATCCTGAGGTAATGATGATTGCCGAGGAATCCACGGCATGGCCTATGATAACCATGCCGCCGGATATCGGAGGGCTGGGATTCAATTTCAAATGGAACATGGGCTGGATGAACGACATGCTCCGCTACACCTCCCTTGATCCTCTGTTCAGAAAAGGCAATCACAATTGCATAACCTTTAGTTTCTTCTATGCCTTCAGTGAGAATTTCATATTGCCTATCAGCCACGACGAGGTGGTTCACGGCAAGGCAAGTCTGATAAACAAAATGCCGGGCGATTACGATATGAAATTTGACGGACTCAGGCTGTTTCTGGCTTACATGTTCGCTCATCCCGGCAAAAAGCTGCTGTTTATGGGCAGCGAGTTCGGTCAGTTTATCGAGTGGAATTACAAGCAGGGGCTTGACTGGCTGCTTTTAGATTACGAAAAGCATCGCAAGATGCTTGGCTTCTCAAAGGAGCTTAACCGTTTTTACAAAGCGCATCCGGCGCTGTGGGAAATCGACTATGACTGGGAGGGATTCCAGTGGATATCCAGCGACGACAACGCAAATTCCGTTATTGCATTCAGGCGAATTGACAAGAGCGGAAAAGAGCTTATCGCTGTATTTAACTTTACTCCCAACAGTTTTGACGAATACAGAATTGGCGTTCCCGAATATGCTACTTACAGCGTGGTTATGGACACCTCTCTTGAAAAATACGGCGGCACTAAGCCGCGTATGTCAGGCACGTATAAAGCCAAGAAACAACCGATGCACGGTCTTGACCAGAGCATAGGACTCAAGCTTAACGGACTTTCGGCACTGTTTCTTGAGAAAAAAGAAATAAAAAAGAAAAAGTAAAGGAGACAATAGAATGGCACATAAAACCGATGTAGTAGCCATGCTTTTGGCAGGTGGTCAGGGAAGCCGTCTCGGTGTGCTGACAAAGAGCATCGCAAAGCCCGCCGTCCCGTACGGAGGAAATTACAGGATTATTGATTTTCCGCTTTCAAACTGCGTAAACAGCGGCATTTACACCGTCGGCGTGCTGACACAGTATCAGCCGCTGGAGCTTAACGATTATCTTGGAAACGGTCAGCCGTGGGATCTTGACCGTCAGAACGGCGGTATCCACATACTCTCGCCTTATGAGGCGATCGGCGGCGCTGAGTGGTATAAGGGTACTGCAAACGCTATATATCAGAACATAAACTTTATTGAAAAATACGATCCCGAATATGTGGTTATTCTCTCAGGCGACCATATCTACAAAATGAATTACGCCAAAATGGTGGATTTCCACAAGAAAAACAACGCCGACTGCACCATCGCAGTAATTGAAGTTCCGTGGGAGGAGGCTCCGCGTTTCGGAATTCTGGCAACCGACGAGAACGACAGAATATACGAATTTGCCGAAAAGCCCGCTCAGCCAAAGAGCAACAAGGCTTCCATGGGCGTATACGTTTTCAGCTGGGATAAGCTTAAGAAATATCTTATTCAGGACGAGAACACCGAGGGCTCCTCAAACGATTTCGGTAAAAACATAATCCCCACCATGCTTGACGCCGGTGAGAGAATGTTTGCATTTGAATTCAAGGGCTACTGGAAGGACGTCGGAACCATCGACTCTCTCTGGGAAGCAAACCTTGACATAATCAACCCGAACGTAGATCTTGACCTCAGCGACAAGAGCTGGAGAATTTACTCAAGAAATCCCATGGCTCCGCCGCACTATATCGGCAAAAACGCCGTGGTTGAAAACAGCTCGATCAGCGAAGGATGCGAGATTGAGGGAGACGTTGACTACAGCGTTGTATCATCAAATGTTGTTATCGAAGAAAACGCAGACGTAAGATACAGCGTAATAATGCCGGGCGCAGTCATCAAAAAGGGTGCGAAGGTTTACTACTCCATAGTTGCTGAAAACGCAGTTATCGAGGAGGACGCAAAAATAGGCGAAATTCCGGAACAGCTTGAAAATCCGGAGGACTGGGGCATCCCGGTAATCGGAGCAGGCGCCAGGATAACAAAGGGCAAATACGTTGCTCCGGGAGTAATGATAAAATCAATGGAGGAGGTTTAAGCAGTGAACGGAAAAAAAGTATTAGGCATTGTTTTTGCCAACATTCATGAGGAAGCGCTTGATTCACTTACTGCAATGAGAACTATGGGTTCCGTTCCGTTTTGCTCACGCTTTCGTCTTATAGATTTTCCTCTCTCCAATATGGTAGAAAGCGGAATTACAAAAATAGGCGTTGTTACAAACGCTAATTTCCAGTCCCTTATGGACCATGTGGGCACAGGAAAGCCCTGGGACCTCAGCAGAAAAACGGACGGACTCTTCCTGCTGCCGCCGTTTTCAGTAGGAAGCGCCAACATGTGGGGCAACAGGATAGACGCAATTTACGGCAACATGCATTTCTTAAATCAGTCAAATCAGTCATACGTGCTGATGAGCGACTGCAACAACATACTGTCAGCAGATTACAGCAAACTGTTTGAAGCCCACGAAAAAAGCGGCGCCGACATAACAATTCTCGGCGTTAAAGGCAAAATGCCGAAAAATATCGGCTCTGTGCTTACTTTTGACAAGGTGGACGAAAGCGGAAGAATAACTGAAATGAGTCTTGACCGAGACACGGACGAAGAAGTATTCTACTCCTGCAACATCATGCTGATGAAAAAATATCTGCTGGAAACCCTTGTTTCCACCGCTCATTCCAAGAATGAAATTTCATTCCAGCGCAATATCATTATGGCTAATACAAAAAGTCTTAAGATACACGCTTTTGACGCCACGGACTGCTTTGTGGGAACAATTGATTCTATTCAGAGCTACTATGACATTTCCATGTCACTGCTGGAAAAGGAAAACAGAAAAAAATTGTTCAATTCCCCTATCCTTACAAAAGAACGCGACGATATGCCGACTCTGTACGGGCCTGACTCCTGTCTCAAAAATTCACTGGTTGCAGACGGCTGCATAATAGAAGGAAAGGTTGAAAACTGCATTATCTTTAAGGGTGTAAAAATAGGTAAGGATACCGTTGTTAAGGACTCCATACTTATGCAGGACACCGTTATAGGAAGCAAGGCTAAAATAAACTGCGTCATCGCCGACAAGAACGTAACTATCAGAGACGGCGTTGAGCTATCAGGTGCTAACTCATTCCCGGTTTGCCTGACAAAGAACACAAGGGTTTAGGAGGTAGAATATGAAAGTATTATACGTTGCCTCAGAAGCGCTGCCCTTTATGGCGTCAGGAGGTCTGGGTGATGTGGCAGGCTCTCTTCCTGCCGCGCTTAGAAAAAGGCTTATCGGCTGCCGTGTGGTAATGCCGCTTTACGACAGCATAAAGCAGGAATACAAGGACAAAATGAAGTTTATCACTTCCATTTCCGTTCCTGTATCCTGGAGAAGACAGTACTGCGGAATATTTGAAGCAAAAGCCAACGGAGTAATCTACTATCTGCTTGACAATCAGTATTATTTCAAGCGTGACGGTATCTACGGTCACTATGACGACGCCGAGAGATTTGCATTCTTCGCAAGAGCCGCGCTGGAGATTATTCCCGCCATTGACTGGAAGCCGGATATCATCCACTGCAACGACTGGCAGAGCGCGCTGACTCCCCTTTATTACAGCTGTTACTACGCAAACAGAATGGGATATGAAAACATCAAGACTGTTTTTACTATCCACAACATCCAGTATCAAGGCAAGTACGGCGACGAGCTGCTTAACGACGTTCTCGGAATAGCTCCGGAATACAACAACCTCATTCTTTACGACGGACTCGTAAACTTTATGAAAGCCGGTATTGAATGTGCCAACAAAGTTACGACTGTTTCCCCCACCTATGCCAAAGAGATACTTGACCCGTGGTTCAGCCACGGACTCGACCCGATTCTCAATCAGAGAAGCTGGAAACTGTGCGGTATCTTAAACGGCATTGACGTGGATAACTATAACCCCGAAACAGACAAGGATATCTGGGCTAACTACAATGCCGAGGATTTCTCCAACAAGGCAAAGAACAAAGCTGAGCTTCAGAAGATAATGGGGCTTAATGTTGACCCTGATGTACCTCTTATCGGTATCGTTTCAAGACTTGTAGGTCATAAAGGCGTTGACCTTATGAAAGAAGTTTTGGAAAAGAGCCTTTACGAGCGCAACGTGCAGTATGTTGTACTTGGCAGCGGCGAGTGGCAGTATGAAAACTTCTTCCGCTATCTCCACGACAAGTATCCTGACAAAGTAGGCGTTACCATCGGCTTTGTACCGGATCTTGCAAGGAAGATCTATGCCGGTGCTGATATGTTCCTGATGCCGAGTAAATCTGAGCCCTGCGGACTTTCACAAATGGTAGCTCTCAGATACGGTACGCTTCCCATTGTACGTGAAACAGGAGGACTCAAGGACTCTATCACAGACTGCGGCGACGGAGAAGGCAACGGCTTTACATTCAAAACATATAACGCATATGATATGCTGGGCGCAATTTACCGTGCACACGACGCATATTACTCAGAGGGATGGAACACCCTTGTTAAGCGTGCGCTTGAATGTGATATGAGCTGGGGCAAGAGCGCTAATGAATACATTAAAATGTATCGTTCTCTGCTTAAATAACCCAATAAAAAACAAACGACCTCGTTTATACGGGGTCGTTTTTCATTGTAAAAATAATAGTGTTAAAAATTTACAGACTTTTGCTTTGCTGAAAGCAAATAAACCACGGTGCAGACGGTGCTATTTATCCAGCCTTTTTTCTATTTCAATTATTATATCGCTCATTTTAATATCAAGGGCACAGGATATACGATAAAGGGTTTCGAGTGTCGGCTTTCGTTCCCCTCTTTCTATTGCCGAAAGATGAGTTCTCCCGATATCGGCAAGCCCGCTTATTACCTCCTGTGAAATTCCCTTTCGTTTTCTGGCTTCCGCTATTACTTCGCCAACAATTTTAGAATCAAGAGTCGGTATAAACATATTTATCACCCATATGTAGTTTATTCTAAACAGCTTACATGTATGAATACATATGTTGACAATATGAACACTTATGTGTTATTATTTAGTTACTAACAATGAGGAGGATTGCTGTATGTCAGAAAACAATTATCAGCAAAACGGACAAAATCAATACTATCAAAACCCAGATCCCCAGCAAAACCAACCCCAGTACTATAACCAAGTTCCTAACCCGGGAGCACCGATGGCGCCGCAGGAGGAAAAGGCAAGCGTAGGACTTGCAATTTTATCTTTCATAATTCCCATTGCAGGTCTTATCATTTTCCTTTCATACAGAAAGAAAAGACCGAAAACAGCAAAAGTAAGCGGAATTTGCGCCCTGGTAAGTTTTATACTTGGAATAGTGTCTTTTGCGATTTCAGGCAACAACGATGTTGCGACCAATGCACCGGCAACCACCAGCGATTCAGCTTATACCCAAACCGTTGACGAAACGCAAACAACAACTCAAAACGATGATAACTCAGTTCAGGCTGAAAGCGACAATGCAAACGATAATACTTTAGGCGATTACGGATGCGTTGTTAAAAGCGCCACAGTTACCAAGGACTGGACCGGTGAGGACGCAGTTCTCATTACTTATGAATTTACAAACAATTCCAGCGACGCAATAAGCTTTGACGTTGCTCTTGATGCAAGAGCTTATCAGGACGGTATCGGTCTTGAAACAGCAATATTGGATGAGGACACAGACCTTTGGGTAGATGTTGACATCAAGCCGGGAGTAACAAAGGAAGTCAGAAAAGCATATGTATTAAGAGATACAACAACACCTGTTGAAATTGAGGTATCAGAATGGATATCTTTCAGTGACGATAAAATCGTTACAACAGTTGAGCTTTAAATTAATCCGAAACAAAAAAACGGACTCGTTTAAAACAAGATTCGTAAATAATAATTTTGAAAACAGCTTATAAAGGCAATAGGTACCACATATTACAGAAAAATCTAAAAATATATCAGGTGAAAACTACAAATGAAATTCTCGTTTGAGAAACAATCAACGCTTACAGGCTTACAACTGATAGCTTATACCGAAAATTGCCTTAAAACTGTTAAATATTTGCTTTAATGAAATAAGAAGTATAAGATTGTGTGAATAATTTGGCAAATGTCAGAATAATATATACAAACATCAACAGAGCGGCAGCAGAGAGAAATCCTCGCCGCTCTTCTCATTTTTTAGTGCAAAAGTGATAATTTGATTATAACGTTTAATATTGTTTCAACAAGTATATTGATTAAAACCTATATATGTTATATAATACCATATATCAAAATGTAAGCGTATGTAAGATAATATCAGGAAACAAAAAGGAGACATAAAATGTATACTGTACCCGCATCTGAATATCCAAAAGCTAAAGACTGGAATGATAAAATAAATTCCACACCAAGCATCCCTGGTGGAAAGAATGTTATAGTCTCTAACCTTAAAGAATTACTGCTTGCCATTCAAAACAATTCGCCTTTAGACCAAGTTCCACAATTAGAAGAAAGCAATAGCAAAAGCACATTGAACCAGTTATGTATTCATCAATTAAGTGCAATGAACTTTGTTGAAAGAGCAAGTGAAGGTAAGTGGGTATTAACAAAAGAGGCAACCCTATGGCTTGATTCTGAAGACATCTTATATCTTGCCGCTTATTTTTGCGCTAATGTTAAATTTTTCGCAGAAATTTTATTTTATCTTGACTCTCCTAAAACGTCACGAGAGTTGTTTAACATTGCTGTTAACGAATACGATATGGCGTGGAAATTAACCACTACTATTAATAATCGTTTAGTATGGTTGAGGCAATTTGGCTTAATTGAATTTCAGGAATTTTCGTTACTTTATAGCATTACTGATAAGGGAAAAGAGTTTTTGAAAACAGTAAGTCCTATTATGCCAGAAGATATAGCTCATAGTGAAGATGACACCTTGAACGAAAAAGAATTGGTTATCAATGGTAAATTTATTACATACTTTAAAGAAAACAAAAATTCGGTAAGAAAAGTGGGATTAGGATACTTCCCAGGAAAAGCAAATGAATTTGAAAATGTATTATTTGACTTTTTAACTCAAATAAATTATGACAGTAAAATTGAATCAATAAATGATTTTGCCCTAAAAAAATATAATATAAAGGCTTCTTCGACGCGAAGTGCTTTAAATACAATTTCTGCAATGGGACTTATTGAACGTAGAACGAATACATCTTACGCTGTAACTGATTTGGGAGATTCTTGGTTAGAAAGTTATGATATTTTGTCCTTATTACCATTGTTTCAATTAAATTATTTGTTTTTTCTTGAAATTCTTTTAGAGTTAAAAGACCGAACTCTTTCGGTAAAAGAGCTTGTAACACTTGCTAAAGTCTCCTATGGATTTGATAAAGAAAATGTAGTTGAAAAGTCAAATAATACATT
>DXDN01000014.1 GCA_019115455.1 Candidatus Eubacterium faecigallinarum | reverse complement strand
TGAGGTAAAAATGTGTGATAAAACAAACGAGAGAAACGAGTATGAAAAGGCTGTTTCCTCAGTTGTAAAATCCACATGGTTTACAAGCGCCTCTTGGGATAAATTCAGTGATGCTCTCAAGGTATATCAGGAGTATCTGAATAACTATACAGTTTTGACAACAGATTATGAGCGTACCAACGACCCTGAAGCATCAGGCAATAATTTTGATTCATATCTCTATGAAAACGGAGAGAGCACTCTTTCTGCTGCCATCGGTGAGCTTGAGAGAATTGCCGATTTCACAGAATATGATATCGCAAAAGCTGAACTCATGAATGCTCTGACTGATGAGAAATACTCTGTTTCAGATCTTCAGTCAATAGAAGATGCTATCAGTGCAATGACTTATTTCTCAATGACTGATGATGATAAAGAAACAGTTTATGAAAATCAGCAGAATGCAATTAATGAAGAGGCAAGCCAGATAAATGCTCTTGTTGCCGGACTTAAAGCAGTTGAATACGATGATGTATCAGCAGCTCAGGCGGCTGTTGAATTCTCTAAATCAGCTAAGGACCCGGATGTTTACGTTGTTTCTGAGTCTTCGCCTGAATTTGCTTATACATCTAATGTTAGTGTCGGCGGAAAAACTGTTGTCGGATTTATCTATCCTTCACAGACGGAACTTGACCGAGCTATTTCAGATTACTTGGCAAGTATCAAAAAGCAGGTTTATACTGTTTATCTCAACGGTGCCAGCGTTGGTACTGCCGAATACGGTGAATCAGTTATTGTAAGCAGTGACGGTTATCTTACTGTAGGTGTTAATGACCTTGATTCCTCGCAGTACGACGGCGAGAAACTGGTTGCATGGTCATATAGCTATGCGGCTCCGTCCCGTGATTATGTTCAGACAACACCTAAGTATATGCTTACCGCTAAATCTGTCGGACTTGTTGTCAAAGGCGATACTTACTTAACGTATGAAAGCGCCGTTTCTGACGATGAAGGTTATGTTGTTAAGTTTGTAACAGACGGTGGAAAAGTGTTTGATGTTCAGTACACAGTCGACGGTTCAGTTACCGTTCCGTCTGCTCCCGAGTATCCGTTCTACACCTTTGCTGGTTATGACGGCGGATATAATGCCGGTGATGAGATTACTGTATCAAAGAACACAACCATTATTGCTAATTACGAAGCTGATACCAGCAGAACCTTTGATATAGATGCTTACAGCACTCTTGAAGCTTGGCAGAATAAGGAGCCTACTTCTCAGGGCACTTACAAGTACAATGAACGCACAGAAGTAACAAGCGACAATGCGTATTGCTGGGTTGAGGCAGAGTCAGTTGATGATTACGGTAATGCCGACCTTACTCTTGTAGCTTACGGCAGCACGTATTCATTCTATGTATGCTCTTCTTACACAAACGGCAGGGGACTTGTGGCGCTTACTCAGGAAGAATATCAGAGAATCATCAATGACGGCGAGATAAATTCAAAAGCTTATCGTTTGCTTGACGGATCAGGAAATCTTATTGAGGTTTCATACGATTCTGATAATAACCCTGTTTATAATGACGTGGTAACGGTTAGTGCAGTTGAAGAGGTATTCCCGGTATATTCCGCTGACGGAACATGCACTAAATTCTCAATGATTGGTTCTTTCGCTGTTCCGGATGGATACAAGGTTCAGGAATACGGAATTCTGTTCTCATCTGATATTTCAGCGGATCTTACCATTGAAAATGTAGGCACTAACGGTGTAGCCAGAATGAAAGCATCTGCACATACATGCGGAAATCAGTTTGCTATTAATGTAAGAATGCCGTCTGACGGAAGCGACATAGAATTTAAATTCTGTGCTTACGCCATAGTCAGCGATTCAAACGGAGCAATTAAAACGGTTTATTCAAAATCTGTTATGGATTCTGTGAAAGCTCAATAATCATAATTATTAAAACAGCCGCTTTGCGGCTGTTTTTTTATTTTCAAATGTAAAATAAATGTTAATATTGTAAATAAAATATTAACAAACTATTGACCTGTAATTTTAAAGCTATATAATATTTTAATATAAATATAGGGAAGAGGTTGCATATGGTTAAGTCAATGACTGGTTTTGGCAGAGCCGTTAAAGAAATAGACGGTTATGTTATCACCGTAGAGCTTAAGTCTGTTAATCACAGGTATTTTGAATTTAACTGCCGCTGTCCCAGGCAGTATGGGTTTATTGATGATAAAATAAAGTCGTATATAGGCTCGCATATTTCCAGGGGAAAGGTTGAATGCTATATTTCAATCGAGGCTCTTAATTGCGAGGCAGCCGACGTCGTTGTGAATAATTCTCTGGCATCGGCATATGTTAAGGCACTTGATTCAATTGCTGAAAGTTACGGACTTACTAAGGATTACGGAACTTCTTTTATTAGCAGATTTCCTGATGTCCTTGTGGTAAAGAAAGCAGAGGAGGACGAGGAACGCATTTGGCAGCTTGTTCGCAGCGTTACGGATGAAGCGCTTGAAAAATTTGTGGCGATGCGTAGTGCTGAGGGAGAAAAACTATACGATGATGTTTATTCGAGAACCTCCCTTATCCTTGACAGCGTGGCTTATATTGAACAGCGTTCACCTGAAACGGTGCGTGAGTACAATGATAAACTTGTTGAGCGTGTTCATGAGCTGATTGGTGATGTTGCACTTGATGAAAACAGAATTATCCAGGAAGTGGCTGTTTATGCAGATAAGGTAGCTGTTGCGGAGGAGACTGTCAGACTTCGTTCACATATCGACCAGCTCAGAGGATTTCTTAACAGCGAAGAGGCAATCGGCAGGAAAATGGATTTTCTTGTGCAGGAAATCAATCGTGAGACAAATACAATCGGTTCTAAATGCAACGATGTTGACATTGCACGCAAGGTTGTTGACATGAAAGCCGAGATTGAGAAGATAAGAGAACAGATACAGAATATAGAGTAAGGTGATGCCAATGAATTTAGTTAATATAGGTTTTGGCAATTTGATAAATTCAGACAGGGTAGTCGCTGTTCTGTCGCCCGAATCTGCGCCTGTAAAAAAAATTATCCGTGAAAGTAAATCAAACGGCTCACTGATTGACGCCACCCACGGCAGAAAAACCATGAGCGTTATAATTACTGACAGCGATAATGTGGTGCTTTCTTATCTTGACCTTAAACAGATTGCCATAAAATTTTCAACGGAGGTGGAAGCTGATGAATAACGGTATGCTTGTTGTCTTTTCTGCGCCCAGCGGATGCGGCAAGGACACGGTGTTTAACGAATTGTGCAAAAGGCATGATAATATTATTGAGTCTGTTTCCGCCACCACCAGAAAGCCGAGAAAGGGCGAGGTAAACGGCATTGACTATTTCTTTTTATCTGAGGATGAATTTCATCACATGATTGAGAATAACGGTCTGCTGGAATATGCTAAATATAACGGGAATTATTACGGAACTCCTGTTCGTGCCGTTAAGGAAGCCATAAAAAACGGAAAGATATGTTTTTTGATTATTGAGGTTCAGGGAGCGCAGAAAGTAATGAAACTGTTTCCCGACTGTGTTTCAATTTTTCTTCTCCCCCCCAGTGAGGAGGTATTGAGAAAACGCCTGTACGGCAGACATACCGACAGCGCTCAGATGATTGAAAATCGCCTTGATATTGCAAAGGTTGAAATGGCTTTCAAGGATAAATATACATACAATGTTGTCAACGATGATTTAGAAGTCTGTGTTGATACAATTGATAAAATTCTTTGCGAAGAATATAAAAAACGCAATTCATAAATTATTACTTTAAGGAGATATTATTATGTTTAATCCTGATCTTAAGAAATTATTAAAGGGCTGCAACAGCCGCTACAGTCTTGTTGTTGGTACTGCAAAAAGAGCCAGAGAAATTCGTGACGAAGCAATAAAGAACGAACAGCATATCGACGTAAAGACTGTATCTACCGCAATTGATGAGATACTTGAAGGTAAATATGTTATCGAAGAGCCGGATGAGCTTAAGTCAGACAACAAGAATTGAGTGAAAATATTAACAGAACCGTTGCCACTGTAGCCGTAGAAAAAACATTTTTCAGCCCCGGATGTGATTATGATTATTATGTCCCGGCAGATTTGTGCGATAATGTAAAACTCGGCACGGCAGTTAGGGTACCGTTTGGCAAAGGAAATCGACTGAGAAACGGTATTGTAATTAAATTATATGCCGCAATCAATTCAGACCTTAAGGAAATCGACAGTTTAATTTCTGACGTCCCAGTGCTTAGCGAAGAGCTTGTTTCGCTGGCTGTTTGGCTTAAAGAACGCTGCTTTTGCTCCACCTATGACTGCCTTTGGCAAATGCTGCCAAGAGGGTATGGCAGAATAAAGGACGCCGGCGAAAAAATGGCTGAGCTTGTCATAACCGATGAGACACAGCTTCCTAAATTAACGTCAAAGCAGAGAAGCGTTACCGATCTTCTTTTTGACGTAGGTACGGCGGCGGTTGATGAGCTTTGCGAATTTTGCAGCGTCGGTCAGTCGGTTATTAAGAATCTTGAAAAATACGGCGTTCTCAGAATTTATAAAAAAGAGACATACCGCAATCCTTATGCCAATATATCCGCTGATACCGAGTGCGGAGAAATTACTCTTACAGACGAGCAGAAGAAAGCCTATGAAACTTATCTTCCTATGCTCGATAAAGGCGGTACTGGACTTCTTTTCGGAATCACCGGGAGCGGTAAGACGCAGGTGTATCTGAAACTGATAGATAAAGCCGTTGAAAAAGGCAAGGACGTTATAGTCTTGGTGCCGGAAATCGGTTTGACACCGCAGGTGATTTCTATTTTCAGGAGAAGATACGGCGATTTGGTGGCTGTGCTTCACAGCGGACTTTCCCTCGGTGAGAGAAATGACGAATATAAACGAACCAGCAAAGGTTTGGCTAAAATAGTTGTCGGCACACGCAGTGCGGTCTTTGCGCCGCTGCGTAATCTCGGACTGATTATAATGGACGAGGAACAGGAGCATACTTATAAAAGCGAGAGAACGCCCAGGTATCATGCGGCGGACGTGGCAAATTTCAGATGCAGATATAATAACGCACTTTTTTTGATGGCGTCCGCTACTCCGAGCATAGAAAGTTATTCAAACGCATTGGCCGGCAAGTACGTGCTGTGCGAGCTTACTAAACGTTACGGCGACGCTCAGCTTCCTCAGGTTATTACTGTTGATATGAAGGCCGAAATGAAAAGCGGCAATCATACACCTATTTCTGCAAAGCTGCGTGAACTTTTGCAGGAAACGCTGGATAATAATAAGCAGGCAATTCTGCTTATTAACAGAAGGGGATACAACACGTTTATTGCCTGCAATGACTGCGGACATGTTATCACTTGTCCAAGCTGCTCGATATCGCTGACTTATCACAGCTACAGCAACAAGCTTGTTTGCCACTACTGTGGCTATACAAAAAGCCTTGACACAAAGTGTCCGGAATGTTCAAGTGAGAATATCAGATACAGTGGATACGGTACGCAGAAAATCGAGGACACGCTGGAGGTTCTTTTTCCACAGGCAAGACTTTTGAGAATGGATGCAGATACCACCTCGGCAAAGTTCAGTCATGACAGGATGTTCTCTGATTTTGCCCAGCATAAATATGACATACTGGTAGGAACCCAAATGGTTGCAAAAGGACTTGATTTTCCCGATGTTACGCTGGTGGGCGTGGTCAATGCTGATAATTCTCTTTATGATGAGAATTATAACAGCAGTGAGAGGTGCTTTGACCTTATTACTCAAGTCGTTGGCAGGAGCGGCAGACGTGACTGCCAGGGAATGGCGGTTATCCAGACTGTTAATCCCTATAATGAATGTATTGAGTTTGCGGCAAATCAGGATTACAAGGGCTTTTATTCTAATGAGATAATGGTTAGAAAGGCGCTTGTTTACCCTCCGTTTTGCGATATCATATCTGTATCTTTTACAGGCGAAAATGATAACACAGCCGCAATGTGCGCTAAGTCGTTTCTTGACATTCTGAAGGAGCTTAACAGCCAAAACCCGCAGAAGCTGATTGTACTCGGACCTAGTCCTGCCAAGATACATAAACTTAATAACAGATACCGTTACAGGCTTTGCGTTAAGTGCAAAAATTCAAAAAATGTTCGCAGCCTGTTTAACGAAATTTTAAATAAAATCAGTAAAATAAAGGAGTATAAGGAAATTTCTGTAAGTATAGATTTGAATCCTTATGACCTTAATTAGGAGAATAAAATGGCACTAAGAAATATTGTAAAGTTGGGCGATCCTATACTTTATAAAAAAAGCAGGGTAGTTGACAAATTTGATGAAAAGCTTGCCACTCTTATTGATGACATGACGGAAACCATGTATAACGGCAACGGAGTGGGACTTGCGGCAGTGCAGGTCGGCATACTCAAAAGAGTTATCGTTATTGACGTGGGTGACGGTTTGATGGAACTTGTCAATCCGGAAATAATTTTTGAAGAGGGCGAGCAAATTTCTCAGGAGGGCTGTCTTTCACTCCCGAACAAATGGGGTAATACAAAGCGCCCGAAAAAAGTTCAGGTTAAAGCCCAGGACAGAAACGGCAAATGGCAGATATTTACCGGCGAGGATTTAAAAGCCAAGGCTTTCTGCCACGAAATTGACCATCTTGAGGGCATTTTATTTACCTCCCACTTAGTTGAGGGAGAAACACTACACGGATAATAAAAAGGTGATTGAGTGAAACTTATATTTATGGGCACACCGGATTTCTCCGTACCGTGCCTTAGCAAGCTGATTGAATGCGGTCACTATGTGTGCGAAGTCTTTTCTCAGCCTGACAAACCTGTGGGCAGAAAGCATGTGCTCACCGCTCCGCCGGTAAAGCAGTTTGCCATGGAAAAGAATATCAGGGTTTACCAGCCTGAATCGCTGAAAAACTCAGATGCGCTTGAAATAATAAAAAGCCATAATCCCGACGCTATTATCGTTGTTGCTTATGGTAAGATACTTCCGCCGGATATTCTTAATGCCGCAAAATACGGATGTATTAATGTTCATGCGTCACTGCTTCCTAAATACAGGGGAGCCGCACCGATTCAGTATGCCGTATTAAACGGTGACAGAGAAACAGGCGTAACAATTATGCAGATGGACGAGGGCGTCGACACAGGGGATATGCTTCTTGTTAAGAAGACCGAAATTGATATCAATGAAACTTCAGAACAGTTATTTGACAGACTGTCAGTTATAGGCGCCGATGCTTTGGCTGAATGCCTTGAGATACTTGAAAAAGGAGAAATCGTGCCTGTAAAGCAGGATGAATCAGCCGCATCACACACTGAAAAAATAACCAAAGACCTTTCTCCCATTGACTGGAGCAAATCGGCTTTTGAGGTACACAACAAGGTCAGGGGATTACAGACTTGGCCCTGCGCCGAAACAAAAATTAACGGCAAAAATGTAAAAATTCACAAAACTTCCTTATCAGCACTTACCGGTAATAAACCCGGAGCTGTTGCAGATAATAAAAATGTTCTTACGGTATGCTGCGGCGACGGCAAATGCGTTGATATCCTTGAGCTACAGCCAGAGGGCAAAAAGCGTATGGATATTAAATCGTACTTAGCCGGTAATAAAATTGAAATTTCAACTGTTTTAGGTATATAAGAGGAGATTTTATGGGTACTTATTTTGCTTATTATCTCACCGGGTTTATTATGATTCCGGTATTTCTGTTTGCACTGTTTTGTCAGGCTAAAGTTAAAAGTTCTTTTTCAAAATATTCAAAAGTTGCCAACAAGAGAGGCATGACAGGCGCTGACGCGGCTTATCAGCTTCTTCGATTAAACGGCATAACAGATGTCAGAATAAAAAAAATAAGCGGCTCTCTTACTGATTATTATGACCCCAGAGCAAAGGAAATATGTCTTTCCCAGGACGTGTTTGATTCACGAAGCGTTGCGGCAATCGGCGTTGCCTGCCACGAAGCAGGTCATGCCTGCCAGCATGCTCAGGGATACGCTCCGCTTAAAATCAGAAACGCTGTTATCCCGGTAACCAGAATAGGCTCTTTTCTCGGTGTTCCGCTGGCGCTTATAGGAATGTTTCTCTACAGCGATCCGCTGATTTATGCCGGCATTATTCTTTATGCCGCGGTAGCATTCTTCCAGCTTGTTACGCTGCCGGTTGAATTTAACGCTTCAAAAAGAGCTTTGCAGACTATAGAAACAAACGGCTTTCTTGAGGGCGAGGAGTATAACGGAGCAAAGAAAGTTCTGACTGCGGCGGCTTTAACTTATGTTGCCGCTCTTGCTTCTGCGCTTGCTACTTTACTCAGACTATTTCTTATTCTTAACAGAGGAAACAGAGACTGATGAAAAATCCGCGGCTTGTCGCATTTGAAACTTTATATAAGATTTTTTATAACAACGCATATTCAAATATAGTCCTTGATAAAGCCGTGGATAATATCGACGGCGATAAGGCGTTTGTATATGCGCTGGTTTACGGCGTCGTTGAAAGAAAGCTGACTCTTGACTATTTTATAAAAAAGTATGCCACGTCAAAACCTAAGCCCAAGATAATGACTATTTTGAGAATGGGTGCATATCAGCTGCTTTTTATGGATAAAGTACCGAGCAGTGCCGCTATCAACGAATCTGTTGAGCTTACACGGCTGATTAAGCAAGATTTTTATTCCTCCTTTGTTAATGCCGTGCTACATAAAATTGATAATGACAGAGTTTTGCCGGATGATGATTTGTCGCTTAAATATTCCGTAGGCAAGAATCTGGTTAATATGTGGATAAAGCAGTATGGCAGGGAGAAAACTGAGTCTTTTTTGCCGTGCGTTAATGAAAAACCGCCTGTTTTCGCAGTGCCTAATTCTCTTTTCTGTGACAGCGAAAGCCTTTTAAAAGCTTTATCCGAGGAGAGTATAAGCGGCAAAATTGTCGGTGACTGTGTTGAAATCACATCTTCCTTTGACTTGAATAATTGTTCGGCATTTAATAAAGGACTTTTTCATATTGAGGATTTGTCAAGCTATGAATGTGCGCTGGCATTAGGAGCAAAAGAAGGGGATACTGTTCTTGATATGTGCAGCGCCCCCGGCGGAAAAGCCTTTACAATCGCCGAAAAAATGAATAATAAAGGCAAAATCTATGCTTTTGATATACATGAGAAAAGAGTAAAGCAGATATCTGACGGAGCTCAGAGGCTTGGCATATCAATTATTGAAACAGGCATAAACGACGCTTCTGTTTATAATCCGAATATTCCGGCGGTAGATAGAATACTCTGCGATGTTGTTTGCTCAGGATTCGGCATAATTCGTCGTAAGCCTGAGATAAGATATAAGGAGCTTGACAGTGTTTCGGCTCTTCCGAAAAAGCAGCTTGAGATTTTGCAGACCTCATCGTCATACTTAAAAAGCGGCGGAACAATTGTTTATTCCACCTGTACACTTAATAAAAAAGAAAATGAGAAGGTCGTCAGAGCGTTTTTAGAAAGCAATAACAATTTTGCTTTGATTGAGGAAAAAACGTCTTTCCCGTCTGCTGACGGCGGCGACGGCTTCTATTATGCGGTTTTAAGAAAAAATGAAAACTGATATAAAATCATTAACTTATAATCAACTTGAAAATGTAATAAGCGGGATGTCGCTTCAGTCATTCAGAGCAAAGCAGATTTTTAAATGGCTGCACCGTGAGGGTTGCCGCAGCTTTGACGAGATGACAGACCTAAGCAAACAGCTCAGGAAGGACCTGAACGATAATTTCTTTATTCCTTCCTGTGAAATAGAAAAAAAGTTTGTGTCTTCCATTGACGGTACAGTTAAATATCTTTTTAGGCTGTATGACGGCGAGTTTATCGAGTCTGTAATAATGAAATATAAATACGGCTACACTATCTGCGTTTCGTCACAGGTGGGCTGTAAAATGGGCTGTACTTTCTGCGCCTCAACTCTTGCCGGATTTAAGCGCAATCTCACATCAGGCGAAATCGAGTCACAGATTCACATCGCTCAGCAGGATTTGAATATAAGAATTTCTCATATCGTTATGATGGGGATCGGCGAACCGCTTGATAATTACGATAATGTTCTTGGTTTTCTTGAAAACGTCAATAACGAAAACGGACTGAATATCGGCATGAGAAATATTACTGTTTCCACTTGCGGTATTGTTGACAAGATATATGATTTAATGGAGAGAGACCTCCAGCTTACGCTTACTGTGTCACTTCATGCGCCGAATGATAATATACGCTCTAAAACCATGCCGATAAATAAGCGTTATCCCATAGACCAGCTTATGAAAGCTTGCAGGGATTACGCCGACAAGACCGGCAGAAGAGTAAGTTTTGAATACACTCTGATAAAAGGCGTAAACGACAGTGAGGAAAACGCAAAGGAACTTGCAGACAGGTTAAAAGGCAGTCTGAGCCACGTTAATCTTATACCTGTTAATGATGTTGCAGAGCGTGGCAATATGCGTTCAACTCACGAATCCGTTTTAAAATTCTGCAATATGTTGAAAAGTAACGGAATAAATGCTACAATAAGAAGAACACTGGGCGCAGATATAAATGCGTCCTGCGGTCAGCTCAGAGCTGTTAGGCTCAGTGAAGAAAGTTAAATTCAGCAAACATTATGAAAATGGGGTGAAGCTGATGAGAATAGTTGCCAAAACGGACAAGGGCATTGTCAGGGATTCCAATCAGGACGCTTATGCCGTAGGCGAATTTTCCGACGAGGTTGTATGGTCGGTGGTTTGCGACGGAATGGGCGGAGTTGCAGGCGGTAATATCGCATCCGCGCTTGCTGTTAAGGTTATCAGCGACAAAATAAATGCCTCTTACAGAGATAAGATGCGTGATTCATCCATACGCAATATGCTCGACTCCGCACTTACCGCTGCTAATATCGAGGTTTATGACTTTGCTGAGACACGCCCTGACCTTAAGGGTATGGGTACCACAGTGGTATGCGCCATTGTCCGTGACAACCAGGCATATATTGCTCATGCCGGCGACAGCCGCGCCTATGTTATCAACAAAGGCAACATTCATCAGGTTACAACTGACCACAGCATGGTGCAGGACCTTTTGGACCGCGGCAAAATAACAAATGAAGAGGCTGAGCATCATCCCAATAAAAATATCATTACCAGGGCTGTCGGTGTTGACAAAAGCATAAACATTGATTTTTCCCAGATTGACCTTAATGAGGACGATGTTTTGCTGCTTTGTACCGACGGGCTTTCCAATTACGTTTCAAATGATGAAATGATTGAAATTATGAGCGACGGCAAGCAGTATGCGTTTGCCGACCGTCTTGTAAACAGAGCTAATAAAAACGGCGGCGGAGACAATATCACCGTTGTTATCATATCAAAATAATCGGAGAGATTTATTAAATGGATAATTATGTTGGCAAACGCCTTGACGGCAGATATGAAATTCAGGAAATTATCGGTGTTGGCGGAATGTCCGTTGTTTACAAGGCATACGACAACGTTGATGACAGAATTGTCGCAGTAAAAATACTTAAGGACGAATTTCTTACTAACGATGACTTCGTAAGAAGATTTAAGAACGAGAGCAAGGCTATAGCCCTGCTTTCTCATCCTAATATTGTTAAGGTGTACGACGTCAGCTTCGGTGAGAAGCTTCAGTATATTGTAATGGAGTATGTCGACGGCATAACTCTTAAGGAGTATATACAAAAGCAAAAATCAATCACCTGGAACGACGCACTGTTTTTCACAACACAAATTCTCAGAGCACTCCAGCACGCACATGACAAGGGAATTGTTCACAGGGATATTAAGCCGCAGAATATTATCCTGCTGTCAAACGGCAATATTAAGGTTGCGGATTTCGGAATAGCAAGATTCTCAAGAAGTGAAACAAGAACCCTTACCGATACAGCAATCGGCTCCGTGCATTATATCAGCCCCGAACAGGCTAAGGGTGAATTTACCGACGAGAGAGCAGATATATATTCCGTGGGAGTAGTTCTCTACGAAATGCTTGCCGGTAAAGTTCCGTTTGAGGCTGACAGCGCTGTGTCAGTAGCTTTGATGCAGCTTCAGGATGACGCAGAGCGGCTTACTCAGATTAATCCCGATATACCAAAGGGACTTGAGCAGATCTGTATGCACGCTATGCAGAAAAATCCTGCCGACAGATATCAGACAGCAACCGAAATGCTTCTTGATATTGAAGAGGTTATTAAAAACCCGAATACAGTGTTTGATTATACGTGTTTTGTTGATAAAGAGCCGACAAAGTATGTTATCAACACTGAGGAAAAGTCTGTGGTAAATGAAGAAGAATATTATCAGCCTGACGATGATGTTGAATATTACGACCCGAATCACAAGAAAAAGGTGATTACCGCGGTTGTTATCGGTGTTGTTGTATTGATAGCGGCAATAGTTTTGCTGGTATTAAGTCTTACGGGAACAGCTTTTAAAACAACTCGCACTCTGGAAAACTTTGTAGGTATGTCTTACGATGAGCTGATTAGCTCCCAGCAGTATGACTATGAATTTGTCATGCAACAGGAAAAGACTGAGGAATCCGAACCCGGAGTAATTATTTCTCAGGCTCCTGAAGCCGGAACAAAGGTTCTGCCTGACAGCCAGGTAACTTTGGTTGTAGCAATTTCTGCCGACGATATCACTGTGCCGAATTTGTATGACCTGGATGTAGAAATGGCAAAGAACGCTTTGGCTCAGGAAGGACTCAACAATTATACTATTACCTCAGTGGCAAGTGATACCGTTGAGGAAAATAAGGTCGTTTATTCCAATCCCAAAGCTGGAACAGTGGTTTCTGCTGATACTCAGATAACAGTTTTTGTCAGCTCAGGACCAACTACTGAAGAAATCAAGCAGATTAACATTCCTGATGTCAGCGGCTTGAGCCAGGAGGGTGCAAGGGCATTTCTTGAAAAATCAGGCTTTAAGAATATCAACTTCTCCACTAAGGACAGCGAGCTTCCAAAGGGAGTAGTTATTTCTCAGAACCCGGCGGCCGGTACTCTCATCACAGAGGACGATAAAATTACAATTACAATTTCTTCAGGTGTTACAACTACCACAACTAAGGCTTCTTCCAAGGTTTCTCTTACTGTTGCCTTGCCTGAGTGTATTGACGAAAACGGCGAGTTCATTAAAGACAATCTTGTAGTTGAGCTTGACGGCGAGGTTTACCTTAGCCAGAATGTTACGCTAAACGGCAAAAATGCCAATGTAAGCATTACCATTGAGGACAGCCCGGACGTACAGGTAAGAGTTTCTCTGAAAAATACAGGAGCTGTTGAGGTAAGGTCTATTACTCAGGCACCTGAAAGTAAGAAGCTCTCAGTAAACTTCAGCGGATTTTCCTATGATCACTCAACAGGAAATACTAATGAAGAAGAGGAAAACAGCGGTTTAGCCGAATAACGGTGTGTTTTATGATTAAAGGAAGATTAATTAAAGGTATCGGCGGTTTCTACTATGTGGAAACCGCTGATGGTGCTTATGAATGCAAGGCACGCGGAATTTTCAGAAAGAAGAAGATTACTCCGCTGGTTGGCGATGTCGTTTCAATATCATTGAATGAAAATGCCGAGAACACCATTGACGAGATTTATGAGCGTAAAAATTCTCTTGTAAGGCCTCCACTTGCCAATCTTGACCAGCTTTTCGTGGTGTCATCAGTAATTGACCCTAAATTCAACAACACAGTGGTTGACAGGATAATTGCCATTGCTGAGTATAAAAAGATAGAGCCGGTTGTTGTAATAACTAAAATTGACCTTGACAGCTCATATAAAAAGTATTATGACATTTATTTTAAAGCCGGCTTCAAAGTAATACTCTGTGATAATTTAAAGGGCAGCGGAGCAGAGCAGATAAAGCCAATGCTAAAGGATAAAATCAGCGCTTTTACAGGTAATACAGGCGTTGGCAAATCATCGCTTTTAAACGCTGTTGACAGCAATCTCCTGATTGAGACAGGTGAGACAAGCAAAAAGCTCGGAAGAGGCAGGCACACCACAAGGCAGTGTCAGCTTTATAACGTAGCAGGCGGTTATGTTGCGGACACGCCGGGCTTTTCCTCCCTTGATTTTGAAAGATGCGAAAGAATTATGAAAGAGGACCTCCCTTACTGTTTTAGGGAATTTTTGCCGTATATTGATTCATGCAAATTTTCCACAAACTGTTCCCATATCAATGATAAGGGCTGCGCTGTTGTTCGGGCAGTTAATGACGGAGCAATATCAAGTGAAAGGCATGACAGCTATGTACAGCTTTATAACGAGGTAAAGGATATTAAGCAATGGCAGATGAAATAAAAAAATGCGTCGTTATTTCAGGTGCGCCGGAAAATGATATTTCTTATTACGGCAGATATGCTCAGGGCAGGTACATAATTTGCGCTGACAGCGGATACAAAAAATGTTTAAAGGCAGGACTTGCTCCCGACCTTATAATTGGTGATTTTGATTCCAGCCTCAGACCTGACGTAGACTGCGAAATTATTGACCTTCAGGTAAGGAAAGATGATACGGATACTTTTCATTGTGTAAATGAGGCAATCAGTCGTGGGTATAACGATATTGTAATACTCGGCGGAATAGGAAGCCGTGTGGACCACACCTATTCAAATATTTTGGCTGTAAACTATTGCTTTGACAAAGGAATAAAATGTGAGCTTATCAACGGCTTAAACAGGATTTTTATTGTACAGGGAGAAGTTGTGATTGAAAAGGGTGAGTATAAATATTTCTCGCTTTTCTCCCTGTTTGATAAATGTACGGTAACAATAACCGGGGCGCAGTATGAGCTTGACGGATATGTTCTTGAGCCATCTTCCCAGCTTACTCAAAGTAACGCATTTAAGGACGATAAAGTTGTAATCAACGCCGTGGGCGGAAAAATTATTTTGATTCTTTGTAACGATTAGCAGGCTTTTTCATAGAATGTAGTAAAACAGCGTAAAGAAGAGGTGTTACTGCATGAAGAAAATGTGCCGACGCGATTATTTGTGGATAGCTTTCGGCGTAGGTTTAGTAATTGCATGCTGCCTTCCGACAGTTTGGATAACCAGACTTCTCGCCATAGTAGTAATCATCCTCGGTATAATGTGCTGTAAAAAGTAATGGGGGATAGATATGAAAATTGTTCTTATCAAAAGTCCGAAATTTCTTGCGCCGCTGCTGCGAAGCATATTTAAAATTGAAAAAGTCAAAAACGAAACATAAAAACTGCAGGATATCCTGCAGTTTTTTCTTTTTATCGTAATATAACCAATTTGCCCAGCATAGATATTGATAGAAACAATAAAG
>DXDN01000013.1 GCA_019115455.1 Candidatus Eubacterium faecigallinarum | reverse complement strand
AACAGTGCGAAAAATTCACGAAAGCTTTCATCTTACGTTGAGGAATTGGACCCGTTTGAACTTAGCGGCAGAAAGAAAATTTACGCTGAAGACAATATTAGAACAGGTATAGATGATGATTGGGCAAAATTTATCCGCGGTTTCAGCGAGAACGATGGCGATGGAAGCAATATATCAGTAGCAGGCGTAAACTATGTTGACCCCGGCACCTTTGAAAAGGCCCATAATGAGTATCCGGATATATTCATGTTTTCAACAGAATCGTCTTCAGCATTAAGAAGCAGAGGGGAATATTTTCATCCGTATACAATTAACAATGATTACAACACCGATACCCTTGCGACTGAAAACAGCCAGATGTCCTCTTATGATAACAAAGTAGCAAGCTGGGCGAACAGTGCTATGTTTGACTGGCAGTACGACATCTCTCTGGATTACGTGCTGGGTGAGTTTGTGTGGACAGGATTTGATTATCTCGGTGAGCCTACACCTTTTACTGATAATTCTTCCTCTTTTTATCCTACTTCATCGTATTTTGGAATTACTGATACTGCGGGTTATGAAAAGGATATATATTATTTCTATCAGAGCCAGTGGCGCAGTGCTGATGATCAGCCTGTACTTCATCTTTTGCCAACATGGAATCTTAACGAAGACCAGCTTGACAGCAAAGGTAACGCACTTGTGGTTTGCTATACAAACGCAAAATCTGTTAAGCTTAGAGCCAAAAAGAGCGTAGATGACAGTGATTATATATCATTAGGCACCAAAAAAATTTAATACGCTTAAATCAAGCGCCGGACTCAGAGAATATAATGTAAATTCCGACGAGAATGCAATATACAAAATGGCTCTTGAATGGAATGTTCCGTATGAAGAGTATAAGAATTACATTATTTATGCTGTGCCGTTAAATGAAGACGGTTCAGTTGATATTCGGTTTGAGAATGCAACCGGATGTAATGAACTGAGAAAAGCCGGAGAGGCGTATAAAATATCGCTTTCAAAATATCAGTATAAAAATAATTTAGCTGTATCATCTAATGACTACAACCTTTATTATATCAATGTGGATATTAAGGATGAAAACGATCTTATTGCAGATACATATGATGGTAATATTGAGTTAAGCATTGAAGGAAATGCACAAATAATCGGAGTTGATAACGGTAATTCATCAGATATTCACAAGAACAAGTATTCATATAAAAGCAAAATCAATGCTTTTCACGGAAAAGCGCTTGTAATAGTAAAAGCAAGCAAAGAATCAGCTTTTAGCCTTTACGCTAAGTCGGGTAACTTGAGTTCTTATATTGAGGTGCAAAACTAAAATCTGAGATTAAAGAATCAATAGGCGATAAACCTGATTTATTTAACCTAAATTTAAAATAAACCAATCATGTAAAGCTGTGTCAGTCGGGGGTGTGTCTTTGATTGACACGGCTGTTATTTTGTCACAAACTTCTGTGTAAGTATTACTTTAATTCCAACAGTTGATTATATAATATCTGTATGATATTATATAAATTAGATTAATGGTATTAAATTTTAGGTTTTTTTGCATGAATCTAACAATGCATTTACAAAGGCGGTCGGTATGAAAAAGTGTTTTAAATTTATAAATCTGCTGCTTTTAATTATTAACATAGCGTTGTTAATATGCTTTTCGGTGTATACGATTTTAGGTTCAAATCCTGCCGGAAGTTATATAACCGAGGAGATTCTTGATTTTCAGCTTATTATTGCGCTTTTATATGAATTTTTCTTTTTTGCTGTATCTCTGATAATTTCTAAAGCGCTAAAAAAAGACTTGTCCTACAAGGGCGCTGATTTTTTGCGGCTTGTACCTAAAATCATATCAATATTTACAGCTCTTTTAGCTGTCGGATTGATTGCGTATACCGTAATTTTTAAAATCGGTATTGAATTTGGAGTAACTGTGATAGTTATGCTTTTTTCAATAGTCATTGAAATCGGAATTACAAAATTATTTTTCATTACTAAAATTGAAAATTAGCTAATTTTAGGAGGAAATTGGATATTATGAAATATTTAAATTACGAAGAATTTGACAAAATCAAAAAATTCCCCACAGGTCAGGCTAACGACGCATATGCTCAGTATTTTATCGGTAAATCATATCTTAAGCCGCTTACGGATTTAAATGAAACGACATTATTTCTAGCTAACGTAACCTTTGAACCCGGATGCAGAAATAACTGGCATATTCACCACGCTGAAAAAGGCGGCGGTCAGATATTGATTTGCGTTGCAGGCGAGGGTTGGTATCAGGAGGAAAACAAGCCCCCTGTATCTCTTACTGAGGGTATGGTTATTACAATTGCGCCGGAAGTAAAGCATTGGCACGGAGCAAAAAAAGACAGCTGGTTTTCTCACATAGCGGTTGAGGTCCCTGGTGAAAATACGTCTAACGAATGGTGCGAGCCAGTCAGCGATGAGGAATATTTGAAACTGGAGGGGTAATGATGAAGAAAATTTTAGTAGCTTATTTTTCAGCAAGCGGAGTAACTGCCGCTGTCGCGAAGAAAATTGCCGCCGCATCGGGCGGAGATTTGTTTGAGATTAAGCCGGCAATCCCGTACACACCGGCTGACCTTAACTGGATGGATAAAAACAGCCGAAGTTCTGTTGAAATGAAAAATTCCTCTTCAAGACCTGAGATAGTGGAAAAATTGACGTCTTTGGATGATTATGATACAATATTTTTGGGCTTTCCGATTTGGTGGTATGTTGCGCCGACAATTATCAGCACGTTTCTTGAAAGCTATGATTTTTCCGGCAAAACCATTGTTCCTTTTGCCACATCCGGCAGCAGCGGACTGGGTAAAACCGTAGATGTGTTAAAAACAGTCTGCCCCTCTGCCGAGTTTGAGCAGGGAAAACTGATGAATCATCTGTCAGACAAAGAAATTGAAAACTGGATTAATGAGATAATTAATAAATAAAAGGTTATGAATTTATGGATTATATTAAATTAGGCACATCACAATTGAATGTGTCACGCATCTGCCTTGGCTGTATGGGATTTGGACAGGCAGGAAACGGTCAGCATAGCTGGACCGTGGACGAAGCCCACTCAAGAGAGATAATTAAGAGAGCCCTGGAGCTTGGAGTTAATTTTTTTGATACGGCAATCGCTTATCAAAACGGTACCAGCGAGCAGTACCTTGCAGGTGCAATAAAAAATTTTGCAAAACGTGATGACGTGGTTATAGCCACTAAATTTTTGCCCCGTTTAGCACAGGAGATAGAGCAGGGGATTACGCCGCAAAAGCACATTGAATCCTCGATTAATGAAAGTTTGAAGAATCTTTCAACTGATTATGTGGATCTTTACATATATCATATGTGGGACTACTCCGCCGAGCTTTATGATATTATGGAAGGACTGAATAATATTGTAAAAGCAGGAAAGGCAAGATATATCGGCATTTCAAACTGTTTCGCTTATCAGCTTGCAAAGGCAAATGCTTTGGCGGAGAGATACTCATTTGAAAAATTCATTTCCGTTCAGGGGCATTATAATCTGATATTTCGTGAGGAGGAGCGTGAAATGGCACGTCTCTGCCACGAAGATAATATTGCTATGACGCCTTACAGTGCTTTGGCAGGCGGCAGACTGTCTAAAATGCCGGGCGAGACGTCAAAGCGCCTGCGTGAGGACAGCTATGCTAAGCTGAAATATGATTCCACAGCAGAACAGGACAGCGAAATTATCAGCAGAGTTTACGAACTTGCGTGCAAACATAATGCTTCAATGACGGAAATTTCGCTTTCTTGGCTTATGACAAAGGTCGCTTCGCCTGTTGTGGGGGCAACTAAGATTTCTCATATCGAGGGTGCTGTTAAAGCAGTTGATCTGAAACTGAGCGATGATGAGATAAAGTATCTGGAAGAGCCCTATGTTCCACACCAGCTAGTGGGGGTAATGGCTCAGAACAATTAAAGAAATTAATTTGAATAAAGAAGACAGTTAATAACTGCCTGCTGCTGAACTTTTAAAGGAGAAACTATGAATTTTACCAAAACTGACGGTGAGTTTTTTGAAAGATTTAATTATTTTGCTTTTGAAGAAGTCGCCAAGGATGAAAGTATAAAAATTGATGAAAATATCCGGTATATTGCTGTTTTGTCAGCGCTTATGGGCTGCGGAGGCGTTGACGCTTTTAAAGAAATGTTAATCCGTGCTTTAAAGGACGGATTTCCTCCTGAGGCTGTTAAGGAAATTGTGTATCAGGCAACTGACTATCTTGGATATGGCAAAATGCTACCGTTTTTGTATGCGGCTAATGAGGTTATTAGTGATTTAGGAATAAAGATGCCTGATGACAACAGAGGCGTCACCACAATGGAAAACCGGCTTGAAATGGGTGCGGCGGCACAGGCTGAAATATTCGGCGAGCATATGAGGAAAGCCTGGAAACAGGGAATTATTAACCGCTTTCTTGCAGCCAACTGCTTTGGTGATTACTATACCCGTAAGGGACTTGACCTTTCACAGCGCGAAATTGCTACTTTCTGCTTTTTAATGGCTCAGGGCGGATGTGAGCCGCAGCTTACAGCTCACGCAAAAGGCAATATGAATATAGGAAACGACAAGGAACTGTTATTAAAAATAGTTCTTAATTGTCTGCCGTATGTAGGTTATCCAAGAAGCCTTAATGCTATTAAGTGTGTTAATGATGCCGCTGAGTCATAATTAAAAGTTGACGGATGTTATTACTTCTGCATTTTGTGCAGTTTCTATATTAAGGGGAATAAAATGAAAAAAATACTTTCTTTTCTTATGGCAATCGTTTTGGTGATTTCACTTGCAGGATGTACAAGTGCATCGACTGATGCCTCTGGTGTGAAAATTGTTGCCGACGACGAAATCTCCGCCAGAGTTGAAAACTCAGTTTTGTATGTATCGTGTCCTGATAATATGCAGATTGATGATATAACGGTTGATGGTCGTCGTGTGTGGCTCTCCGACGGCAAGTATGCCATCCCTAATGAAAATCAGCCCGAAAAGATTGTTATTGAGGCTGATGATATAGAGATAAGCAAAGGTGAAACGAAGATATCGCCTGTATTACTGTCCCTGTATGACAGCGGCACAAATTCCTACAGCGTTACATGGCACACCGGTGAAAAGAATAATTCAGACGTTTTGCTGGAATGCCTGAATGATTCTGAAAAAAGAGAGATAACGCCGTACTGTGACAAAGGTAACGATGATTACGTAAACCGTGCCGTTTTTTATGAACTTAAGTATGGATGTGAATATAAATATACGATATTGAATTCCGACGGCAGTGAGAATTATTCCGCCACTTTCTCGACCAAAGAAGAAAATCCGAATGAGATTACGTTTATGCATATTTCGGATACACAGGATGAGGAATATAACGGAGAAGTCTGGAAACAGCTTATGGACTATATGTATTCTTCCGGCGATAGCCCTGATTTTATACTCCATACAGGGGATATGGTTCAGTACGGCGGGGACGAAAAGCTGTGGCAGCAGATGCTCGGAAATGTTGAAAATTATGTCTCAAGCGTTCCGACAATGCTGACTTCGGGCAATCATTCATACTGGTCCGATTATACGAACGGCGCTTCGTCTATTGAATATAACCACACCACAGTAAACCTTCCCGAGCAGGATACTGAAAACGGAATATACTATTCCTTTAATTATGGTGATGTGCATTTTACTGTATTGTCGTCAGGGGATTCCTCACGCACGGGAGTTGGCTCCAAGCAGCGTGAGTGGCTTGAAAACGACCTGGCTTCTACAGACAAAAAGTGGAAGATAGTTGCAATTCATAATCCCCTGTATTCTCCGGGCAAATACGGCTCGTCAAGCGACCGAAACCAGGTTGCGCGGTCTTTACAAAAAAAGCTTGGAAGTATCTTTAACGAGTATAACGTTGACCTGGTGCTTGAGGGACATGATCACGCTTTTGCTTTGACTAAGCCTATTGATGAAAACAGCCAGCCTATAGCTTTTGAGACTGATACCAGAGAGTATAACTCAGCCACCGCCGAATATTTTATTGCCCCTGATGCTCCGATATATCTTATGTCAGCGGCAGGCGGCAGTCAGAACAGGGAAGTGGTGGACACTTACGATCCGTCATTGTATGTCACCGCTCAGCCTATTGAGGATTACAATGCCGGTTATTCCGTCATAACGGTGACAGAAAATACTCTTACATCAACATTTTATAAGTATAACTATAAGAGCGGTACTTTAACTGCTCAGTATAGCTGGGGCATTGAAAAGTAAATAATCTTAAAAGAAAAAGCCGCCCAAATTTTGGGAGGCTTTTTGCACTCAATGTTAAATTAATATTCAGTTAAAAAGCATGAAGCATTTTATGCCAGCTCTATTTTAAAGCAAACAGGTAAATCACCGGATATTTTACCGAGTAGTCTTATTAAAAGCCCGTCTTCGTTTCTTTCATATTCAAGCTTTTCACCTGTTGAAAGAAGTTTAATATTATTGATTATGTAATCGTGGCGGCTGTGTTTTTTCAGCGTTTTAATTACTGCGTTATTACCGTTTGGACGCATTTGAAATGCGTAGATAAACCCGTTTTTATATGTAAATCTGAAATCTTTTTCTGTGTATTGCTTTTCGTCGCCGTCTTTGAAAAAGCCTTCTTCGCTGTTTATCTCACCCTCGCCAAAGGTTTTCCAAAACGTGGTTTCATATATTCCTTCACCGTTTTCCTTAAGCCACGCACCAAGTTCTTTTAACACGGTGGTTTCTTCGTCAGTAATAGTACCGTCAGGCTTAGGCCCGATATTTAAAAGAAGCATACCGTTTTTGCTTACAATGTCAATAAGGTCTGTGATAATCTGTCTTGATGATTTATATTCGTTATCTTTTCGGTAGCCCCAGGAATACTTTCCGATTGCCGTATCCGTTTGCCATGGTACGAGGGATATGTCAGTAAGCGCTCCACGCTCCACATCAAAGGTTGCAACAGTCGGCGGAAAAGCTTCGTGCTTATAGTTAATAGTAACTTCCTTGTTCCATTCTTCTGCTCGGTTATAGTAGTAAGCGCACAGCTTTTTGAGATACGGCTTAAAAGAATGATTGTGTATCCACCAGTCAAAGTAAAGAATACATGGCTGATAATTATCGATAAGTTCACAGGTTCTCACAAGCCAGTCCTCAAGCCACTCTCTGCTTGCACCAAGGGAATATGTATCTGATGTTGTCTTGTGAATTTCATCGCTGTCAAATTCAGGACAATATACCGCAGGACCGTAAAAATCTATGTAATTTTCGTCGTTTACATCGCTGTTAAATGTTCTTCCCATATTCATAAAGAAATAGTGCTCGGCACGGTGACTTGACGCACAAAATACAAGACCATCCTTTTCACAGGCGTTTTTAATTTCACCTGTCACATCTCTTTTAGGTCCCATATTCTTTGCATTCCATTTGTTAAACTGTGTGTCATACATAGCAAAACCGTCGTGGTGCTCGCATACGGGCATAACAAATTTTGCACCGCTTTCCTTGAAAAGCTGTGTCCAAGCTTCTGCATCGAATTTTTCGGCAGTAAACATAGGAATAAAATCCTTATAACCGAATTTATTATGAGTGCCGTATGTTTTTATATGATGCTCAAACTCTCTGTGATTTTTGTCGTACATTGAGCGTGAGTACCACTCGCTTCCAAACGCAGGCACGCTGTAAATTCCCCAATGAATGAAAATACCGAGCTTTCCGTTTCTGTACCATTCAGGGGTTTTGTGGTGCGAAAGGGACTGCCAGTCTGGCTTGTATTTTCCGCTTTCAATTACCTTGTCAATTTGTATTAAGTATTCTTCCTTTGTCATTCAAATCACCAATTTGATTATATCAGTTAAAAGGTTGAATTTTCAAGATAAAGATTATAATTATAAAATCGGTATATTTTGAAAATGAATCTCGGATGATTTGTTTGGATTATTTTCCCTTCAGTTCATATTTATACAATAATAAAATATGCCGCTGTATTTATATGAAAACAGCGGCATATATTGTTTTAATCTTTATTATAGGATTACTGCTCATCTCTGAAAAGTTTAAGAAATGTCAAGTTTACTTCTCCGTTATTAGCACTGGCAGAGCCTGAGTAATTGAGCGTAAACTGAGTTTCTTGCGGAGCGTCTATTATGAAAAAAGCCGAGCCGCAGGCGCTGGAGCCGTTAGCAGTTGTTGCAAAATAAATTCCGTTTTCGATATGAGGGGTTGAATTGTATGATGGAGTAACCTGCATATAGTTCGGATTTTGAAATGTTGCCGAAACTTTGTATGACACAAGATAGTACCCGGGCTGGAGCGTTATTCTCTGTAAATCGTTTTGCTCAACGATATTGCCCGTAGTGTCGGTAACGTCTGGGAAAAGAGTTATCAGGTTGCCCGGAATTAATCTTAGCTGAAAAGCGAAGTATGAAGCAAATGACTGGTCGGGAATTGTTCCGTCAGCCCCGGTAGCACCGGTAGCACCAGTAGCACCTGTCGGACCGGTAGCTCCGTCGTTTCCGGCAGCACCTGTAGCGCCGGTGTTTCCTGTGGGTCCTGTAGGACCTGTAGCACCCGTGGCGCCGATAGCGCCTGTAGCACCGGTCGCACCTGTAGAACCTGTGGCTCCGGTAACACCGGTTGCGCCTGTGACACCAGTCGGACCGGTCGGACCCGTAACACCCGAGCCGCTTCCTGCCGGACCGGTAGCTCCTGTCGCTCCTGTAGCGCCGGTGTTTCCTGTGGGTCCTGTAGGACCGGTAGCACCCGCGGCACCGGTTGCGCCTGTGGCTCCTTTAAGACAGCAATATTTGCAGCTTTCAGGTGTGTAGCAGTTATATCCTTGTTGGCTGATGTTTCTAATATCCATGACTGCGCCGCTTTCTTAGAGGATTAATATATATTATTCATAAGCCTGCATTTTGTTTCAGCTTTTCTATAAAAATTTTTCTTTACAATAATGATTAATGCATATATAATATCTTCTGTAATATTATCATAATCATATATTACACTATTAGTAATTGGAATTTAGTTACGGGAGTTTGTCATTATGAACGATAACGGTAATCAAATTGAAAATTTTAACGATAACTCGCAAAACTCCAAAAAGAAGACCAAATGGGGCGACAGCTTTATGCGCCTTATCCATGGTGCGCTTATTGGACTCGGAGCCGTTTTACCCGGTATTTCGGGCGGTGTGCTCTGCGTGGTCTTCGGTGTTTATATGCCGATAATGGAATTGCTTTCACATCCGTTTAAGGCGATAAAAAAACACGCAAGACTGCTGATACCTGTTGTTATAGGAATCGGCGTAGGATTCTTAGCAATTTCAAAATTGCTTGGATTTCTCCTCAACAAATACCCTGACCCGTCTGTGTGTGCCTTTGTCGGACTTATTGCAGGTATGCTGCCGTCTCTCTTCAGGGAAGCAGGCGAAAAAGGCAGATCAAAGGGTTCGTTTATTTCACTTGCCGTTTGCTTTGCTGTTGTGCTGGCTATCCTGCTTGGACTTAATGCTATTAATATTACCATTGAGCCGAATTTCGGCTGGTATATTTTCTGCGGCTTTTGTATTGCTTTGAGCGTTATAGCTCCGGGAATGAGCTTTTCAACCCTTCTTATGCCGCTGGGTCTTTATACGCCACTTGTTGAAGGCATAGGAAACCTTGATTTTAAAGTAATCATCCCTGCAGGAATTGGCGCACTGCTTACCGTCATTCTGCTTGCCAAGGCTGTAACCACTCTTATGGATAGGCATTATTCTGTAGTATTTCACGGAATTATCGGAATTGTAATTGCAGCTACGATAGTAATTATACCGTTTAAGAGCTTTACTTTAGGAGTTAAGGAAGCCGTGATAAACATCGTTTGTCTAGTAGGCGGTATCATAGTAGCTCTTGTTCTTGACAAATTTAACAGTAATGTAGATGTTCCGGACTAAATAGTAACATTTATGCCGCCGAATCGGCGGCTTTTTATTTTGTTTAAGTTTATCATTATTATTTGGGTGTTATAAAATAATATCTTGCTTTATCTCTTTATTTTTATATGTTTTTTTGATATATTATTTATTAATAGATAATTTTGTGTGATGATGAATATGAAAATAAAAGAATTTTTCAAGGAACATAGCAATGTAGTAGTTGCAGTCTCGGGTGGTGTGGATTCAGCGGTTTTGCTTGCTTTAGCGGCTGAGTACGCACAAGAGGTGCATGCCTGTTTTGTTAAGACGGCTTTTCAGCCTGAATTTGAATTAAAAGATGCTGCCGAAATCTGTTCGAAGTTAAATATAAAACTGAATAGTCTTGAAGCGGATGTTATTAAGAATGACGATATTGTGTTAAACAACCAAAACAGATGCTATTATTGCAAAAAGCTGATGTTTGAAAAAATACTTGCATTTGCAAAGGACGCAGGATCTGACACGGTGCTTGAGGGTACAAATGTCTCCGACGACGTTGAATCAAGACCAGGTTATAAAGCGCTGAAGGAGCTTGGTATTTTGTCGCCGCTGAGGATTTGTGAAATGACAAAATCCGATATCAGAGAAACAGCACGTAAAATGGATTTGTCGGTTTCTCAAAAGCCGTCATATGCCTGCTTAGCAACACGAGTGCCGACAGGTGAGAGAATTACCGCTGACATTCTCACTAAAACAGAAAAAGCGGAGAATATACTTTTAAATAAAGGCTTTTCTGATTTTAGAATAAGATACAGAAGCGGTGCGGCATTAATTCAAATTAATGATAAGGATTATCAAAAGCTGATTTTAAACAGAAAAGAAATTCTTTCAAAACTCAGTGATTACTATTCGGATATAATGCTTGATTTAAAAGGAAGAGAAAGTAATGGATAAAACAGAACTTGAAATATTGCTTAATAAAGTTGCAGGCGGAGAGATCTCGGCACAGGACGCCGCTGTAAGAATTAAAACTGAGCCGTATCAGGATCTCGGCTTTGCAAAAATTGATTATCACAGAAGCGTCAGACAGGGCGCGGCAGAAGTAATATACGGAGCAGGAAAAACAAAAGAGCAGATTTACGAAATTGTACGCTCTATGCTTGAGCACGGTGAAAAATCAGTGCTTATAACCAGAATGAGCAGGGAAGCGTATGAATATATTAGCGGCAAGTTTCCTGTTTTCTATGACGAAAACTCAAAAATAGGAATAGCCGGTGACAGAAATATCAACCAGAAGACTGTCGGAAAAATCGTAGTTGCAACCGGCGGTACCAGCGACATTCCTGTGGCGGAGGAAGCGGCGCTGACTGCGGAATTTTACGGCAGCAAGGTTGTAAGGTTATATGACGTCGGCGTTTCTGGAATCCATAGGTTAATGGATAAGGTTGACGATATTGCTTCGGCAAGAGTTATTGTTGCTGTTGCCGGAATGGAGGGAGCGCTTGCAAGCGTAATCGGCGGCATGGCTGACTGTCCTGTTATTGCCGTGCCTACATCCGTCGGTTACGGCGCTAATTTCGGCGGATTATCCGCATTGCTTTCTATGCTCAATTCCTGCGCAAGCGGTGTAAGCGTTGTTAATATTGATAACGGTTTCGGCGCCGGATATCTTGCCAATATGATAAATAAGATGTAATCTTACTTTAGTGGTGACAGCTATGAATATACTTTATTTTGAATGTAACATGGGAGCGGCAGGGGACATGCTTATGGCAGCTCTGTGGGAACTTGTCGACGACAAGGAAAAAGTCCTTGAAGAAATTAATTCCATAGGTTTGCCTAATACCGAAATTTCCTTTGAAAAAAGAACTACCTGCGCAATTACTTGCACAAAGGCGCATGTTGTCTATAACGGCGAAGAGGAAAAGCAGGGCGAAAATCATGTCCACAAACATTCTCACAGAACACTTTCAGATGTCGAGAAGATAATTAACAGCCTTAATGTTTCAGAGCGTGTCAAAAATAATGCTAAGGAAATATACGGCATTCTTGCCGCGGCAGAAGCAAAAGTTCACGGAAGGGAAGTTTCCCAGGTGCATTTTCATGAGCTGGGAATGATGGATGCTGTTGCCGATATAACCGTCTGTGCGTTTCTTATTGATAAAATCAATCCTGACAAGATAATCTCTTCTCCAATAAATGTCGGTAAAGGCACAGTTAAATGCGCTCATGGGATTATGCCTGTTCCGGCACCGGCAACAGCCGAGATACTTAGGGGTGTTTCGTGCTACAGTTCACAAACAGAAGGGGAGCTTTGCACACCTACAGGAGCGGCAATATTAAAATATTATTCTGATGATTTTACCTCAATGCCTGTGATAAAAACGGAGAAAATCGGGTACGGTGCAGGTGAAAAAGAATTTGCCCAGGCAAACTGCGTCAGGGCATTTTACGGCTGTGCTGACAGTGCGAACAACAACGACGTATGGGAGCTTGTGTGCAATATTGATGATATGACCGGCGAGGAAATCGGCTTTGTCTGTGAAAAGCTGTTTCAATCAGGAGCGCTTGATGTCTTCACCCAGCCGATATATATGAAAAAATCAAGACCCGGTATTATGATTACTGTCTTATGTCAAAAGGAGAAAATGGACGAGCTTGTGACTTGTATCTTTCGTCACACAACAACTACCGGGATACGCAGGAAATTCTGTAATAGATATGTGATGGACAGGTATATCGAGGAACGGAAAACTCCCCTTGGAAATATCAGAGTAAAAAAATCAAACGGATATTCAGTTGATAAATACAAATATGAGTATGAGGATTTAAAACGAGTTGCCGACGAAAATGACATTACCTTAAATGAAGTTAAAAATATTGCCGAAAAAAGCAGGAAATAATAATTTATTAATAAATTATTCCAATAAAAATGCTGATATATACACTATATTGAGGTAATGTTTACAATTTGTTCATAAAATACCCTGAATTATGAAAAAATTTTTATTGAAATTTTATATTTATTATGTTATATTAGTAACAGACTTATAAGGGGGTTAATGCCTTGAGTAAAGAAGATAAAAACGCAAATAAGCTTGCCAAGAAGGAAGCTAAACAAGAAAAAAAGAATTTAAAAGCCGAAGCAATGGCAGCTAAAGCTAAGGCTGCTGCTGAAAAGAAGCATGCTAAGGATTATGCTAAATTCGTAAAAGAAACTGACAAAAAGAATCAGAAATTACAGGCTAAGGCTGCTAAGGACGGCAAAAACTTCACTCCGATTGCTATTCCTGCAATTGAAGAATATCAGTCAAAGAGTGAAATTAAAGCTGAAAAGGCAACTAAAAAAGCCTATGCTTCCTACGTAAAGAAGCTCGAAAAGAAAAACGCAATAGAAGAAAAGAAATGTGCCAAGAAGGGTAAACCTTTTGTACCTGTTGCAATACCAACAGAAGAGGAATTTGCCGCTACAGCAATGACTGGCAATAACGCCGGAAGAATTGTTCTTACAGCAATTCTCATTATCCTTATTGCATTTCTTGTATATTTCCTTGTTATGTTTGTTACATACAATTATATGCCTGACCAGGGCGAGACAACAACAGTATCCGAAGAAGGTGCTCCTGCTGAATATGAAACATATTCAAATCCGCACGAGATTACAACAACACCTGATTACAGCATAGCTGAGGCAAAACTTTACCTCAAGCAGACGCTTAAGGATAACTGGGGCAATCTTGGATACAGCAGCGATCCGTCAAACAGCTCAATTTCTTACAATAACAGAATTGAGAACATCAACGGCGCTGATTGCTACATGTTCACATGTCAGGGCGAAACTTATGCAGTTGCAGTTAAGCTTTCAGCTGCTTATCATTACGATAACGGCGAGTATAAGCCGCTCTCATTCAACAATACTGATATTCTTTTCGGTGAGTAATTGAATAATTAAAAAGCAGGACTTTTGTCCTGCTTTTTTTATGCCTATTATAATGCTTTGGATTTGTAAATTTTCTTTTCGATTGCCAGTGCTGCAAAGCCTAAAAGAAATCCTGCGGTGTTAAAAACAATATCGTCAATGTCAACGCTTCCGCATTTGAATATATACTGATAACCTTCAACAATAAAAGGTATACAAAGTCCCACAATAAAGATTTGATATGGTTTTATTTTTTTGAATGTTGCGTTTAAAAGAAATGCAATAGGTATGAAAAATACTACATTTCCAACAAAGTTGAAAAGCGGCCACGAATTAAAATGAAAATGATTTACTAAATAGTCAAAATAGCTCAATAGCCCGTTTCCGAATTTTGTGTTCACTTCAAAATAGGTGTTAGGTTTTCGTGCGAATACTAAAAGAAAAGTAGTTATATACGTCGGTAAAAACGCAAGCCAAAATCTTTTGGATAATCGCTGAAAATCTGTTTTTGTCCCTAAAGAAATACCAATGTAGAGCCCTGCGTTTGCCATAAATATTATGCTTAGCCACCACATTCTGTAATAAGTATAATTTCCGCTGATGTGCGTTACAAAATAATCAAACAGGAAAAACGCAAGCAATACATTAAGAAATATAGATGAAAATTCTGTTATTTTTTCCAGTTGGTTTTTGTTTATAAGCGTCATCACTAAAACGAAGATGATCACCAGACCGAATTTCAGCAGCAGATATTCCGTGCTTGAATAACCCAGGTATCCATCAAATCTGTCTGAGGAGATAGACAGGCAGGACAGCACATAGGTGACAACAAACAGGGCGTATTTAATTTTATTTCTCGGTTTGTTCATGTAATCAGTCCCGAATAGCCAGCTCACGAAGCAGATTTATATATTGCTGAGAATCTTTGCCCGACGTGAAAATAGATTTTATTGTGTTTTTTGAATGCTCAGAGCGTTTGAAAACAGCGGCGGCAATCCGGTTTGCCCATGCAATCGGAAGAAGAAACGGACACTTTCTGGCATATTTATATTGGCGCATAAGATATTCTTTTTTTGGAAAGAAAAGAGCCGCCATCGCCCTGATTTTAGTAATTAAAGAATTCTTTTGGTTCGATTTAGTTCCCTTGTTAATATAGTAATTTCCAAGATCCCGAACGTTAAAACCGAAGTTCCCGCTGTTTAATATTTCCTCTTCAAAAAGTGCAATGACTTTTTTGTCGGCGGATAAATCAGCATCTTTACATATCGGTGTGTCAAACCACTTCTTGCAAAGAGAAAAGCATGCAGACGCAAAAACGTCGATATTTAACTGTGAGCATTTATCAATAAATGATTTGTAATCAAAAGAGCCCAAGCGCCTCAGAAGCACATCTATGTCCATAAACATTTTGATGCCGGCACCGCACATTTTAAAATGCTTTATCATGTGACAGAGTACGTATATCAGGTGAAGCTCGTCGCTGATTATGTATTTGTTTCCGTCTTTTTCGCACATGTCGAATATGCCATCGAAGTACGAATGGTCGCTGTCACGCTCACTGTGAATTTCTATGTGCTGGTTATTATAAAGGGCGGTTATTACATTGCTGTTGTTGTCCGAAATGTCGGTTGCTTTTTTTGCAATGATACTGCGGACTTTCTCCATATCCGTGTGCCTTATTATAACGTCGGTGTCGCTGGATGTGCGAAGTTCCGGCACAGGATAATAATTTTTAAGCACAGCTCCTTTAATGAATATATGGTCTGTATTACTGCTTTCAAGCAGTTCTTTTATGAAACTTTGCGCTTCTTCTTTTTCACCGCTGTCAATAAGAGTGTATCCCAGCTGTTGGCGGAATTTTGACATCAGTTCACTGTCAATGCCTGTATCTTCTGAAAGCGCCATTATTCGATCTGCCACAATTGCACAAACATTGTGAATACACGCCAGCCTGTATATTTTTTGCCAGTCAACTTCGTTTGGCAGGGGAGGAGTCGATTGATTGAGATATGATGATATTAGAGTTACAAAATATTTTTCGCTTTGATTCATATTGCACTCCGTTACGGTTGATTTTTTCTGTCTTCAAAATTTATTTTTTTGACAAATGATTCTATGCGTTCCTTATATATCAGGCGTGAAAATTCTCTGAAAGCCTGCTTTATCGTGTTTTCAATAAGCTCTTTTTGTTCCTCATTAATATTTTTTATCGACTTAATTGCTCTGATTAGCCTGGTTGGCTCAAATTCTTTCAGATCGTCATAATCGCTGATTCCTGAATTTTCAATGAAATCAAATACTGTTTCAAAAACCTCTTCTATATTATCCTGACCGATTTCCTCGGTGAGCTTTTTAATGTATTTGTCGATGAATTTACTTGTTTCGTCAGTCTCATCCGTAAGCACAAAGCTGTTGCCGTCAATTACCCAGGATGACGCCTGATGCTGTTTTATGTTCTCGCTGGTGCTTTTTACAACTTTCCTTGACTCGTTGTGATAAAGCATGCAGCCGATTATAGACGACTGAGGAATGTAGGAGAAAATTTTATTTTTCATTTCTACAAAATCGTATCTCTCTACCATTTGAAGAGGGAATCCCGGTGCGTCAAATTCATAAATACCGAGAATTCTCTTCTTCAGCGAATTTGAACAGCTTACTCCGGAGAAAGTAGCAAGATTGCCGCCTTTTGAATGGCCGCATACAATTAAATTCCTGTTGGCAAGGGTTCCGCACTCCTCAAGATAAAAAAGGCTTTCAATCTGCGCCGGAACGGGGAACATATAGCTTAGCATAGCCGATTCCTTAACTCCGGTAACGCTTGTGTCAGTACCCCTGAACGCAATGACCGCCAGATCGTCAGTTATGTAAAAAGTAACAGCGGAAAATTGCTTGTCAATTTTTTCATTCACGCTGTTTACATATTTGAGCAGTTTTATATTTGCGTATCTTCTTGTGTGCGCACACTGATTAAGAAGAAGCCCCGCCTTGTAAACTATCGAGATGTTTTCCTTAAGTTCATCTTCGTTGCGCAGGGCAAAATACTGATAAGAAGCGTCTTTAAGACTGATTTCCACCTCGCTGTCAAATTTGCACACAATTGCAGAAAAATCAATGTAGCTGAGCTGGGAAAGCACCAGTGCATCCACTTCGTTAAACTCTGCTTCGCTGAAATCTTTATCTTTATATTCTTCAACATATTGTGTAATGTTTCCCATCAAATCCCTCATTAACAAATTATCAATAAAAAAATTATATAAAGTTCATTTTGCTTTAACATTTTTGAAATGTTGTGCTGTTACTATTTAAACAAGCAATGACAACTGATTGCTTAGTTTCATAATTTTTTCATTCCTCAGGTGGAAAACAGTTTTCGGAGTCAGAGTTTCTCCTCATTCAATTCATAAAATACTTTTTTCATTTCTCTGTCTGTTTTTAAAAATACTCCATCCACAAGGGCGCCTCCGTTTCCCCAAGACGGAGGCGTTTCCTTTTGTGCAGATTTTTCTTTATTTTGATTTTTTTTCAGTAGACCTGCGGACTATGTAATAAAACAGCACTGTCCCCACAACAATTCCTGCGGCGATGCCCACCGTTATAATGGCTGTCTGGGTGCCTTGTAAAACGGCTGTGTCTCTGTCGCCCTCAACTATAGCCTGCATTGTGTAATATAGTGTGCCACCCGGCAGCAGAGGGATAATTCCCGGTATAAGGAATATGTTTGAAGGAGCTTTTAATATTCGCGCCATTATTTCGGCATAAAGGTAAACAAGAAATGCCGCAACAAAATTAGAGAGAAAAAGCTGTTCAGTAAAGTGAAAAATGAGCAGATAAATTGCCCATCCGATAATGCCGGCAGCAGTAGAAGCGGCGACATTTTTTTCACGAACTCTGAAGTATATTGAAAAGCCGAGAGTACCGATGCCCGCCATTATTACCTGCAAAATTGATTCCTTAATCATAATACACCTCCGAAGCATACAACGGAAAGCGCATATCCGCCGGCAATGGCAACGGCAACGAAAATTGCCTCAATAAATCTGTAAAGTCCTGTTACTATGTCCCTGTTAAACATTTCTTTTATGGAATTCACGAGAAGAAGACCGGGAATAAACAGCATAATGTCGCCGATCATTATTTTGTCGACGCTGTCGCCGATACCGAAATGTGCGATAAGAAGCGCAACGGTGCCTGAAATAAAGCTGGCAACTAACGTGTACACCACGTTATTCATCTTTTTAAGCTTAAAATGATAATCCATAAGATAGATAACTATTGCCACAAGAGCCGCCGCAAAGCCGTCAAACAGCGTTCCGCCGAAGAAAACGGCAAAACCGCCGGCGGCAAGCATGTAGCCCAAGCATTTCAAAACAGGCTTGCCCTTTGGCTTTTGATAATGCATTATCATTTTGTCAAGTTCTTCAACATCCGGTTTTTCCCTGCATATGTATCTGCACTGGGCGTTGATTTCCTCAAGCCTACCGAGGTCTGTTGAGCCTTCGGTAACTCGCACGCTTTGAGTGTAATGGTGGTTTTCCTTTGACTTTACTGTTATTACTATAAGGCTTGTTACGGCATAAACTTCGATGCCTTTAAATTCATAGGCGTTGCAAATCCTGTAAAGAGTGTCTTCAACACGTTTGATTTCAGCACCTGTTGCAACATACTGCCGTCCAAGTTCCAGTACGTTTTCAAGGAATCTTTCACAATCTTTTTCTTTAATCATACCTGTCAAAATTTAAAATTAAAACTCGTTGTAACTTGCCATTTCAGTGATGTCAATTGATTTTTCGTGAAGCGGACTTACTGTGACGTCCTCGGCAGGATAGCCTGTGGGCAAAAGTGCGATTATGTCAAGATTATCGGCAATTGAAAAACATTCACGTACTTTCGTCGGATTAAAAGCCATTACCCAAGTGGTGCCGAGACCGATATCCTGAGCCTGGAGCATCATGTGAGTTGTAACGATACTGGCGTCAATTTCAGCCGAGTTTTTACCGTCATAGCCGCGTGTGTATGCCTTTGAGCTGTCACAGCAGACAATGAAGCAAAGCGGAGCGTCAAAGGTGTATTTTGTGCATTCCTTGAGCTTTTCAAGTTTTTCGCTGTCGTTTATAACGAGTATGCGCTGCGGCTGCTTGTTTACAGCGGTGGGAGCTGCCAGAGCGGCATTTAATATAATATCTATTTTATCCTGCTCAACAGCTTTTGTGCTGAATTTTCTGCAGGAGAATCTTTCTTTTGCAAGTTCAGAAAAAGTCATTTTTATTACCTCCGTAATTTTATGTTTATATGATAACAAATATTATTTAAAAATACAATAAAGATATGCTTTTCTTTTTATCGGTTTTTTGGTAGAATGTTACTGCTACATTTTATGTTCAACACAGAAAGGATTATTATGGATATTATTTCAAAGCTTACATCTGAATTTTCACTTAAGACATGGCAGGTTGAAAATTTCATTAAGCTCTCCGACGAAGGCAACACCATTCCCTTTATTGCCAGATACAGAAAGGAAGCTACAGGCTCCCTTGACGACCAGCTGCTGCGTGCCTTGTCCGACCGACTTGATTATCTTAGAAACATGCAGGGGCAGAAAAATAAAATAATCGAGTCAATCACCGAGCAGGAATTAATGACCGACGAAATCAGCGCCGCTATAGAAAACGCGTCAACGCTTACAGAGCTTGAGGATATATACAGACCGTTCAGACCCAAGAGAAAAACAAGAGCCTCAGTTGCTAAGGCAAAGGGGCTTCAGGGCTTGGCTGATATTATATACGCCCAGTCTGATATAGGAAAAACAACAGAGGAAATTGCACGTGAATATCTCAATGATGAAGTGACTGATACAGAAGACGCAGTCAACGGAGCCTGTGATATTATAGCTGAAATGATATCTGATGATCCTGCCGGAAGGAAGATGATAAGATATTCCTGTAAAAATAACGCAATGCTTGTTTCAAAAGCTGCTCAGGAAGACCTGGGAGTGTACGAAATGTACGCTGACTATTCGGAACCTGTAAAATCAGTTGCCGACCATAGGGTTTTGGCAGTGAACAGGGGAGAAAAGGAAGCTTATCTCAAGGTAGCTGTTGAATTCGACAAAACCGTTGGTATCGGAATATTAAAGAACCTGCATATAAAAAACAATTCTCAGTTTACTGAGCTTGTTGAACGTGCGGTTGAGGATGCTTATACACGCCTGATTTTCCCGTCTATTGAAAGGGAGATCAGAAATTCTCTGACTGAAAAAGCGGACGAAAGCGCTATTGCCGTTTTTGCCAAGAATACAAGACAACTTTTAATGCAGCCGCCTGTTAAAAATAAAGTAACAATGGGTCTTGACCCGGGATACAGAACAGGGTGCAAGGTCGCTGTTGTTGACGCAACCGGCAAGGTACTTGATACGGGTGTTATCTATCCCGTCCCTCCTCATAATAAAATCGAAGAGGCAAAAAAGATTGTAAAGGGTCTTATCAAAAAACACTCAGTTCAGGTTCTCGCCATAGGAAACGGTACGGCTTCTCACGAAACGGAGGTCTTTGCTGCTGAAGTAATTAAGGAGCTTGACTGCGGAGTAACTTATATGGTGGTAAGTGAGGCAGGAGCTTCAGTATATTCTGCTTCAAAATTAGCCGCCCAGGAATTCCCCGAATATGATGTGTCGCTCAGAAGCGCCGTGTCCATTGCCAGAAGGCTTCAGGACCCGCTGGCGGAGCTGGTTAAAATTGACCCTAAAGCCATAGGAGTAGGGCAGTATCAACACGATATGCCTCAGAATCAGTTGTCAAAAGCTCTTGACGGCGTTGTGGAGGACTGCGTTAACTCCGTGGGTGTTGATCTTAATACGGCTTCGGCTCAGCTTCTTAACAGAGTTGCCGGAATATCCACAACCGTTGCTGGAAATATCGTAAAATTCAGGCAGGACAACGGTATGTTTTCCTCCAGGCAACAGATAAAAAAAGTGCCCAAGTTAGGACCTAAGGCATTTGAGCAGTGTGCAGGTTTCCTGCGTATTACTGAAAGCGACAATGTGCTTGACAATACAGCCGTTCATCCTGAAAGCTATGACGCCGCAAGAAAACTGCTTAATATTTGTGGAGTAACTGACGACGATGTAAGAAACGGCAGGGTCGGCGCTGTACAAACTTATATCAAGACTCAGGGTTCATCTGCACTTGCCGCTGAACTTGGCATCGGCGAACCTACGTTGATTGATATTGCCAAGGAAATCGCCAAACCCGGCAGGGACCCGAGAGATGAGCTTCCTGCGCCTCTTCTCAGAACGGACGTTATGAGTATCGAGGATTTGAAGCCCGGAATGCAGCTTAAGGGAACTGTCAGAAATGTAATTGATTTCGGTGCGTTTGTGGACGTTGGCGTGCATCAGGACGGACTTGTTCATATTTCTCAAATAACTAATAAATTTATCAAGCATCCCGGCGATGTGCTTAAGGTCGGCGATATTGTTACAGTCTGGGTTTTGTCCGTGGATGTTGCTAAGAAAAGAATAGGTCTGACAATGAAATCACCGGAGAAATCAAATGGCAATTAAAATTATTCGCTCAGGCAGAAAAAGCCTGTCATTATCTGTTGATGATGAGCTGAATGTTGTTGTCAGAGCCCCTTATAATACCAATGATGCGCTGATAAATGATTTTGTTTCAAAAAACAGCCAGTGGATTTCTAAAGCGATCGAGCGCAAGAAGGCTTATCTCGGCAGGGTAAATATTGCTGATAATGAGGTAGAATCCCTTATCCGTCAGGCAAAGGACATTATTCCTAAAAGGGTTGATTATTTTTCATCAATAATGAATATCTATCCCACAGGCATAAAAATAACTAAAGCAAAAAAGCGCTTTGGTTCCTGTAATCAGAAAAATTCGCTGTGTTTTTCCTGTTTTCTTATGCAGTATCCGCTGGAAGCGGTGGATTATGTTGTGGTGCACGAGCTGGCTCATATAAGACACCACAATCATTCAGCGGAATTTTATTCACTTATACGCCGCTATATGCCGGATTACAAACAGCGTGAAAAACTTCTAAAAGAACCCAAATAAAAAATCCCGGAGTTAATCCGGGATTTTTTTAATATCAACTATAACTATTTCAGGATGATTAAAGAGCCTCAAAGGAAACTCAGAATTTCCCAGTCCTCTGCTGATAATTAATTTAGGTTTGTCGCCGTGGGTGCCTCTGGCGTACTTTGGCAGGATTCCCTGACCGGGCGAAAAGAGCGGCCCTATAAACGGCATTATCCATTGCCCTCCGTGAGCGTGGCCGGACAGCTGAAGCTCAAAATCATATTGGCTGTAATTTACTTCCTTGATACCGCAGAAATTTTCCGGGAAATGGCTGAGCACAAGGCGGAAATTATCTGCCTTTTCTAACTTTGCGAAATATTCGCTCATATCCCTGTATTTGAAAGTTCCTTTTTTTCGTGCCTTGTAATCTGAAAAATCAGCCTGATTTTCGTCAAGTCCGAGAAAAGTTATATTTTCGGTTTTTTTTATTTCGTTTAACAGTACGTTAAAACCAGTGTTTTCAAGTTCTTTCATCAGCTCGTAAAAATAACTGAGCCTTCTTTCGTGATTTCCCGTGATGTAGATTACGGGGCAAATTTCGGTAAGCTTTTTTCCGTAATTAAGCATTCTTTTCCTATTTCTGCCTTTGTCGTTGATAAAATCACCTGTTATGCAGATATAATCAGGAGAGAGGGCGGCGGCCTTTTTTAGCGCTGCCCCAAATGGTTTTGAGTGAAAATCAGACAGATGCACAATTCTTATATCACGGTCAACACGTTCGCTTTTTATTTCATATTTCGTCAGGTCAAGCTTGTTGTTTTGGTAAAAGCAAAAAGCTATAAACAGTATTACAACGGCAAAAACAACAATCCATATCATTCAACATCACCTGACAATATAATATAATTAATATTTATTTTAGTCAATATTCAAAATTTCTTATTATTTTTAAAGGATAATATGTTATTATTGAGTATAGTATATAGGAAAGGGTGAAAATTTTGGATAATTCAATACGTCTTTTAGCGGAAAAAAACGAAAAATACATTTTATGCGATAAAGCCTGCTTTGCATGTAACTCAAAAGGCAGAGCCAGAGAAGAAGCCCCCGACGCTGTAAGAACCTGCTTTCAGCGTGACAGAGACAGAATTATCCACTCCCAGTCGTTCAGACGCTTAAAGCATAAGACTCAGGTCTTTCTTGCTCCCAGCGGCGACCATTACAGAACTCGTCTTACCCATACCCTTGAGGTGGCTCAGATTGCAAGAACCATTGCCAGAGCGCTTCAGCTTAATGAGGATCTTACTGAGGCAATTTCCCTCGGGCATGATTTGGGGCATACTCCTTTCGGTCACGCCGGTGAAAGAGCATTGGACAAGCTTTGCGACTGCGGTTTCCGTCATTATGAGCAGAGCGTCAGAGTAGTTGAAAAGCTTGAGAAAAACGGCAGGGGACTCAACCTCACCGATGAGGTCAAGAACGGTATTCTCTGCCATACTAAGGGCGAGGAAGCCTATACCCTTGAGGGACAGATAATCAGAATTGCAGATAAAATAGCTTACATAAACCATGACATAGACGACGCTATCCGTGCCGGTGTTATGGAGGAAGAGGATATTCCCCTTAGCCTGAGGATGCAGCTCGGAATGACAAAATCTGAGCGTATCAACAATATGGTGCTTGACGTTATACATAACAGCAGTGACAAAATACGTATGAGCAATGATTTTTATGTGGGTTTTATGGATCTTCATGATTTTATGTTCACTGCTGTATATACTAATCCTGTATGCAAAGGCGAGGAGGGAAAAGCTGTCAATATGCTTGAGATGATATATTCTTACTATATCAAACATATTGAGAGTATGCCCGAAGAATTTGTAAAAATCGCATCGCAGGACGGCGAAGAGCGTGCAGTATGCGATTATATTGCAGGTATGAGCGATAATTATGCGCTTAAAGTATTTAACAGCCTTTATGTGCCGTCATTTTGGCTTGATTGATATAAATTTTTAATTGTGACTTGAAAGGAGGCAGGGGAATGCCGCTTAATGAATCATTTTTGCAGGAACTCAAATTCAAGACGGATATTGAAGATGTTATTTCCGGCTATGTTTCGCTGAAAAAGCGCGGCTCCACTTCAGTTGGTCTCTGTCCTTTTCATAACGAGAAAACGCCTTCTTTTACTGTATATAACGACACTCAGTCGTTTTACTGCTTTGGATGCGGTGCCGGCGGCGATGCCGTAACCTTTATCAAGAAAATTGAAAATCTTGATTATATCGACGCTGTTAAACTCCTCGCTCAGCGAGCCGGTATCCAAATGCCGGAGGATGTTTCTTATGACGACAGCCTTTCAAAAAAAAGGCGACGCATACTTGAAATCAACAGGGAAACTGCAAAATTCTATTATTCCTATCTTATGAGCAGTCAGGGCAAGACAGGACTTGATTATTATTTAAAACGCGGACTTTCTTTGAACACCATAAAGCGTTTCGGACTCGGTTATGCTCCCGACGCATGGGACGAGCTTTTAAAGCATCTAAAATCAAAGGGTTACAAGCCTGGCGAAATGGTTGACGCAGGCGTTGTTAAAATAGGCAAAAACAACAGGTATTACGATATTTTCCGAAACCGTGTTATGACTCCGATAATTGATGTTCGGGGCAACGTGATTGCTTTCGGCGGCAGAGTCCTTGACGACAGCAAGCCAAAATATATCAATACAGCCGACACTCTTGTGTATAAAAAGACTAACGAGCTGTTTGCGCTGAATCTTGCCAAGGACCATTGCAGTGACAGCTTGATTCTCTGTGAGGGTTATATGGACGTCATAGCCATGCACCAGGCAGGTTTTTTAAACGCTGTTGCAGGATGCGGAACGGCACTGACCGCTGAGCAGGTTCGCCTTATCAGCAGGTACACCAGGGAAGTGGTGCTTGCATATGATGCCGACGAGGCAGGGCAAAAGGCGCTGAAAAAAGCGGCGCAGATGTTTAAACAAACAGATGTTAAAATAAAAATACCGGCTTTAACCGGCGGAAAAGACCCTGACGAAATTATCAGGACACTGGGTCGCGATAAATTCAAAGGAATGCTCGAGGGTGCTTCAAATGAAATAGAATTTCAGCTCCTTAAGCTCAGAGATACAAATAATCTTACAACAACTCAGGGGAAAATAGACTTCCTTAATTCCGCCGTCAGAATTTTGGCGGACACTACTCCGATTGAAAGGGATATTTATTTAACAAGGCTTTCAAATGAGCTGTCAGTGGATAAGGCGAGCATTAAGCTGCAGCTTGAGGATTATATAAGAAAGTCATCAAGGCGCCGTCAGAAAAGCGCCGATAACGCAATTGTAAATAACAGTATAAGGGAGAACAACAGGGCTTCGAGTGAAAACAACGCCGCAATCAGGCAGCTTAAAGCAGAGCAGAGAATAATTGAGCTCTTGCTTATGTACCCCGATTGCCGCAGACTTTGCGGAGATTTTGACTCGGGCAAGTTTTCGTCTTCTTTTATAAAACGTGTATTTGAGGTAATAATATCAAGGATTGATGCAGGACTCGGCATTGACATTGCAGATTTCGGTCAGTTTCTTACCAGCGATGAGATTGGCAGGCTGGCAGGCATAATAGCTAAGTCGTGCAAGAGCGGGGACGCGAAGCAGGAATTTTCCGACTGCCTTGAGACGGTCAACTCAGAATACTCAAAGGCCCATTCAAAATCATCTGCCGATATGAGCGATGATGATTTCAGAAAGCTGTTTAAAAACACATAAATGAAAATAGTACATACAGAGGAGATTTACTATGAAGGAAATTAATCTTACACCAAATCAGCCGGTCAGCGAAGAAAAGAAAATGCAGGCTTTTAAAAAGCTTGTTGACAAAGGCAAGCAGGTCGGTCATCTTACCACTCAGGAAATTGATAACCTGATTGTTGAGCTTGACCTTGACGTTGACGAGCTTGAAAAACTTAACGAGCAGATCGACGGCGCAAACATTAATATTATTGACGACTTTTCAGCTGAGGCTCTTGACAGTATCAGCCTTGAGGTGGATCTCCCCAAGGAGACCGACGCCGCTGACACAGTAGCAGTTAATGATAACGCCGCTATGGATGACCCTGTAAAGGTGTATCTTAAAGAAATCGGACGAGTTCCGCTTCTTACACCTGAGGAGGAAATTGAGCTTGCTATTAGAATTGCCAGCGATGATCCAAATGCAAAAAAACGCCTTGCAGAAGCAAATCTCAGACTTGTTGTAAGTATTGCAAAGCGATATGTCGGCAGAGGAATGCAGTTTCTCGACTTAATTCAGGAAGGTAATCTCGGACTAATTAAAGCCGTTGATAAATTTGATTACACAAAGGGCTTTAAGTTTTCGACATATGCTACATGGTGGATAAGACAGGCAATTACAAGGGCTATTGCTGATCAGGCAAGAACCATTCGTATTCCCGTTCATATGGTTGAAACTATCAATAAGGTAAAAAAGGCGAACAGCCAGCTTCTTCATACCAACGGCAGGGAGCCCACTCCGGATGAAATTGCAGATTATCTGAACATGCCTGTTGATAAGGTCAGGGAAATTCTCAGAGTTGCACAGGAGCCGGTATCCCTTGAAACACCTATCGGCGAGGAAGAGGATTCACATCTCGGCGACTTTATACCTGACGACGATGCTCTTGCACCTGCTGACGCAGCGTCTATGAGCCTTCTTAAAGAGCAGCTTTCGGATGTTCTTAAGACTCTGACTCCAAGGGAAGAAAAGGTTCTTTCTCTTCGTTTCGGTCTTGATGACGGTAACCCGAAGACTCTTGAAGAGGTCGGCAAGGAATTCAACGTAACCAGGGAGCGAATCCGTCAGATTGAAGCAAAGGCGCTGAGAAAGCTCCGCCACCCCAGCAGAAGTAAAAAATTGAGGGACTTTTTGGACTAATGAATAAAGAGAAGATAAACCGAATCAACGAACTTGCCCGTAAGTCAAAGGAAACCGGGCTGACAGACAGTGAAAAAGAGGAACAGGCGGCGCTCAGGCGGGAATATATTGATTCCGTCAAAGCAAGTCTTATCGGTCAGCTTGATAATACGTATATCGTTGACGTAAAAGGAAATAAGAAAAAGGTAGAAAGAAAAAGAAATGGCAAAGCTGATAATAATTGAAGGTCTTGACGGCTGCGGCAAATCAACGCAGACCGCTTTGCTTGAGGAGTATTTTAAATCAAAAGCTGTTGATTATAAAAAAATCAAGCTTCCGGATTATGACAGTCCATCAAGCATGCTCGTAAAAATGTATCTATCCGGTGATTTCGGCAAAAGCCCCGACTGTGTAAACGCTTATGCCGCAGGCGCTTTTTATGCCGTTGACCGATATGCTTCTTTTAAGCTTTATTGGGAAAAAGATTACGTAAAAAGAGACGTTATACTTGCTGACAGATACGCTACGTCTAATTCTATTTATCAAATGGAAAAGCTCGACGGCTCAAAATGGGACGAATATCTCAATTGGTCAGAGGATTTTGAATATAACAAGATGGGTATACCAAGACCGGATCTTGTTATATTCCTTGATATGCCTGTTGAGGTTTCACAAAAGCTTATGACATCAAGGTATGACGGCGACGAGGGCAAAAAGGATGTCCATGAGGCAAATGTTGAGTTTTTAAAGAAATGCAGAAAATCTGCGTTGTATACAGCTGAGAAACAGGGCTGGGCAGTTATTAGCTGTGCCGATTCAGGAGCTCCGCTTCCTGTTGAGCTGATACATAGCAGAATAGTTGATTGCGTAAAAGAGGAAATTTTTAATGCTTGATTTTAAACAACCCGAAATTGAGGATAAACAGTGGGTTGACGATTGTTTTAAATATGTTAAAAGTTACAACTGCGAATATACATTCGGAAATCTGTTTGTTTGGAGCACGTCGTATTTAACTAAAATTTGTGAGTATAACGGCTTTATGCTTTGCCGCTGGGGCAGGGATAACGACATAAAATATTCCGTACCTATTGGAAACGGTGATTTCAGAGACGCTGTTGAAAAGCTTATTGATGACGCTGAAAGCAATGGGATTGAGCTTCAAATATACGGCGTTACCGAAAACTATAAAAAGCTTTTTGATGAGTATTTCCCTGGCAGATTTTCTTACTCATATGACGAAGGTTTTAACGATTATATATATTCGGTTGAGAAGATGGCTGAGCTTAAAGGTAAAAAATATCACGGAAAGCGCAACCATATAAATAATTTTAAAAAGAATTATCCGGACTGGAAGTTTGAAGTTCTATCGAGTGAAAATATCCCTGAATGTATCGAACTTCATACCCAGTGGATTAAAAATCACGAAGATGAGGCAGACTACTCATATGAGTTTGAAGCGGTGCTCAAGGCATTTGAAAATTATGAAAAGCTCGGATTTTGCGGCGGACTTATCAGAGCAGGAGGAAAAGTAATAGCCTACACAATGGGGGAGAGACATTCGGACAAGCTGTTTGTCACTCATTTTGAAAAGGCGCCTGCTGATATCCAGGGAGCTTATCCGATTATTAACCAGGAGTTTACACGCAACTGCCTTATGGGCTATGAGTACGTAAACAGGGAAGAGGATTTGGGACTTGAAGGGCTCAGAAAAGCAAAGCAGTCCTATTATCCCGAAATTTTTCTTGAAAAATGTGTGGCTAAATTTAATGGATAATATTGTTGAAACAATAAATTACAGCGAGGATGTTATAGCGCTGTGGCAGGAGGCTTTCGGCGACAGCAGGGAAGACGTGTTGTTTTTTTTGAATAACGCAGTAAATAAAAGCTGTCTTTGCCGCTTTGACGGAAATAAGCTTTGTTCAATGCTTTTTCTTGTCGACTGCACTGTAAACTCAGTAAACTATAAATATATTTATGCCGCTTGTACTGCAAAAGAATGCAGAAAGTGCGGCTTTATGTCCGAACTTCTCAAATATTGTCAGTCAAAGCACGGCAATGTTTTGCTGATTCCCGCTAACGAGGACCTTGTAAGTTACTACAATAAAAGAAATTTTAATCATAAAGTTAATATATGTAACATTGTATTTAATGAGACCGGTGAAATAAAGGATTATCTTTTTGAGGGCTGTTCATTAAAGGAGCCTTTTGCACTGGCTTACAAAGGAGAATAAATTATGGTATATTTGTTTTTAGCTGACGGATTTGAAATTATTGAGGCGCTTGCGCCTGTTGATATGCTCAGACGAGCCAAGATTGATGTTAAAACTGTCGGAGTAACAGGCAAAACTGTTTGCGCATCTTGTGGAGTTGAGGTCAATGCCGATATCACCATTGAAGATTTTGAATATAAGGACGTAGACGCAGTGATTTTGCCGGGCGGAATGCCGGGAACATTGAATCTTGAAGCCAGTGATGCTGTTCAGTCGGCAATTGACTCAGCAGTGAAAAACGAAACTTTTGTTTGCGCAATATGTGCCGCTCCGTCAATTTTAGGTCATAAGGGTCTTCTTAAAGGTAAAAACGCCATTGCTTATCCCGGATTTGAAAGCGCTCTTGAGGGTGCTGTTATTTCTGAAGAATATGTTGTGAGGGACGGCAAGTTTATTACTGCAAGAGGTGCAGGCGTCGCAACTGAATTCGGACTTGAGATTGTAAAGGCTCTTGCCGGTGAAAAAGTTTCCGAAGACGTGAGAAAGGCTATACAATGCCGCTGAAAAACGAGTTGAGAAAATTACTTAAAAAGTTAAGAAAAAGTATTAGTAATAAAAACGAAGCTGACAATATGATCTGTAAAAGATTACTTGAGCTTCCTGAATATAAAAATGCCGAACTTGTTTTGTTTTATGCCGCGCTTGACGATGAGGTAAATCTTGATTACTGTATTGAAACCGCTTTGGCAAACGGCAAAAAAGTTGCTTTGCCCGTATGCACTGACAAGGACGGCAATATGAAGTATTATTACATAAATTCTTTTGGCGATATGGTGTCAGGCAGCTTTGGCATAAGAGAGCCGGATACCGAAAAATGCGTGGAAGTTACAGATTTTTCCGCATCCTTGTGCGTTGTGCCTGCGATTGCTTTTGATAAGCGCAAATATCGTCTCGGTTACGGAAAAGGATATTATGACAGATTTTTAAAAAATTATGCTTACAAATCCGTGGGTGTGTGTTATAATAACTTAGTTGTTGATGAACTACCAGCGGATGAATACGATATTCCTGTTGATATTATCATAACTCAGGACAGCGTGCTGTAAGGAGGATCTTATGGATAACAATGATTTCAAACTTGAAGAGTCCGGCATAAATCCGGTTGATACTGCCGGTAGCGATAAGGACGTTTATTTTTCTAATGTAGAAACGAATACTGCATCGTCTGCGGGTAAGACTGCCGCAGTAAAAAAATCTGCTCCTAAAAAGAAAAAGGGCAAAAGCGTAGCAAGCACATACATTTTCTTTATTGTTGTAATCGTTATTTCAATGATTATTTCGGTTTATGCCGTTATGTGCATGAACGACGTACTTGCAATTACAAAAACAAACTCAATAGTTACCGTCAGCTATAATGACCAGATTGAAACCATTGATGAAGCCGTTGACCTTTTAGCTGACAACGGACTTATTAAGTGCAAGAATTTCTGTAAGATTTTTGCAAAATACCGTGAATTTTATGTCGGCGGTCCGTACGAACCGGGTGTGTATTATCTTTACGGCAAGATGGGACTCGAGGGAATGCTTCAGGCTATGCAGGGGAATTCCTCCACTGCTGAGACAGTAACGTTGACATTCCCTGAGGGCTTTACTGTTCCTGAAATTGTGGACAGGCTTGTTGAGAATGAAGTGTGTGACAAGGCTTCACTGCTGTCTGTAATTGAGACCGTTGATTTCTCATACTCACTTGTTAGCTCACTTGAAGCAGACGAAAAAGTTCCTTACCGACTTGAAGGTTATCTTTTCCCCGATACGTATGATTTCTACGTGGGCGAAAGTGCTACTTCTGTAATTAAAAAATTCTTAGCAAACGGTGATACGAAGATTACCGAGGAGCATAGGAAGAAAGCTGAAGAGCTCGGTTACTCTATGCACGATATCATTATAATAGCTTCCATCATTCAAATGGAGGCTGGCGATGTTGACCAGATGAAAACCATTTCCGCTGTCATCCATAACAGACTTTCTGACAGTACAAATTTCCCGTCCCTTGGCTGTGATTCCACCAGCGCATATATCACAAACAAGGTAGCGCCTTCGCTGTCGTCAACTTCAGCGCACACTGCTGATTACTATATGCAGTACTATAATACGGCAACCTCATCAAAAGTTGAGGGACTGCCTCAGGGACCGATTTGTAATCCCGGTATCGACGCTATCGAGGCGGCTCTTAATCCTGATGACAGTGACGCGTACTTCTTCTTCCACGATGCTGAAGGAAATCTTTATACAGCAAAAACTAATTCTGAATTTAGGGACAAGGTTGCGGCATATGCTCCATACCTTAACTATTGATTATGAAAAATATTGAATTGCTTTCGCCTGCCGGCGATTTTGAGCGGCTGAAGCTTGCACTAAAATTCGGCGCAGATGCGGTTTATCTCGCAGGTCAAAAATTCGGCATGCGTACTAACCCGTCAAATTTTGACGCCGACCAACTGAGGGATGCTGTTATTCTTGCTCATTCACTTGGTAAAAAAATATATCTTACCTGCAATACACTGCCTCGCAATGACGAGCTGGAGAGTCTGCCCGATTTTCTTAAATATGCGTCTGACATCGGAGTTGACGCCTTTATAATTGCGGATATCGGCGTTATGATGCTTGCAAAAAAATATGCTCCGGATGTCGATATTCATATGTCAACTCAGGTGGGGATTGTTAATTATCAGACAGCAACTTCACTTTATGAGCTTGGGGCAAAGCGTGTTGTAACTGCAAGGGAACTCTCCCTTGACGAAATCAAAACAATAAGAGACAATACGCCGCAAGATCTTGAAATTGAAACCTTTGTGCATGGCGCTATGTGTATGAGTTTTTCCGGCAGATGCATACTTTCCGACTATATGGTGGGAAGAGATGCTAACCGCGGCGACTGTGCCCAGCCCTGCCGGTGGAAATACAGCCTCGTTGAGGAAACAAGACCCGGACAGTATTTTCCTGTTAATCAGGACGAAAGCGGCACCTATGTCTTTAATTCTAAGGACCTCTGTATGATTGAGCACATTCCTGAGCTTGTTGATGCAGGTATTGACTCCTTTAAGATTGAAGGCAGAGCAAAAAGCGAGTATTATACCGCTATCGTTACTTATGCTTACAGAAATGCTATTGATGAGTATATGAAAAGCGGCAGCCCTGATTTTAAAGTACCTCAGTGGATACTTGACGAGATGGAGAAAATGAGCCATCGCCAGTATACAACCGGCTTTAATTTCGGACCGCTGAAAAACGGTCAGGTGCTCGATAACGGCGGCTATATCCGCAAATGGGATGTCTGTGCTCTTTATAATGATTACAAAGACGGCAAACTTGTGGTTGATCAGCGAAACAGATTTTATCAGGGTGATGTACTTGAAGTAGTTGAGCCCGGTAAAAAACCGTATGAAATTACAGTTACGGAGCTGTTTAATGAAACCGAAGGCGTAAAGTCTGATGTTGCCAACAAGGCTACTAACACATACTCGTTCAAATGTGATGCCAGTATATCACCTGATGCAATTTTTCGCAGACGCAGAACTGAATAAAAAACTTTCCCCCTGTGAAAACTTACACAGGGGGCTTTTTAATGAAAAAAAGATTCGTTTCACTTATTGTTTTATTTGTATTTGTGTTTACATCGCTGGCAGGCAGATGCGCCTATATTGCCTTGGGTACAGCATACCAGATTTCTGACGGATATAACAGCTATACACTGGATATAGGAACGCTTTATACAAATATTTTTGACCGAGCCGGAAGAAGAATTAATAATAACTCAAAATCTTATGTTGCTGTTATCAGACCTAATGAAAAATGCCTCAGCGAGCTTGAATTGCTGTTTGATGAGGATGAAACGGCTCAGATAACCTCTGAACTTTCTCTCGGTTATCCGGTACTCAGAGAGGTAGATAAAAAGGTAAGCACAAAATACATTAAAATATATGAAAAAATATGTGACGGAGATATCCCGGCAAAACATTTGATAAAGAAAGAATACGGCGGACTTGAACAGTATGTCAGCAGTGAAATAGGCTCGCTTTCTGTCAATTTTTCCGTTGATGCACTCGGCAGACTTTTAAGCGGCGACGAGGGCACTGTTGTTAATAATAATTATGACAGTACGGAGGGTATTGCAATATCACTTGATAACGACATTCAGGCAATAGCTGATGAAGCCTCATTAAATCTCAAAAAGGGCGCTGTTGTAATAATGGATGTGGAAAATTCATCTGTTCTCGCTTCTGTCAGCAGGGGAAATGATTATGTAAACAGAGCAATTTCTCCATATGCTGTGGGTTCAGTATTCAAGATGATTATTTGTGCCTGCGCTATTGAGAATGACGTAAATCCTTTTTACAATTGCACCAGCAGTATAAAAGTTTCGGACACAGAATTTCACTGTCAGAACAATAAATCTCACGGAAGACAGAATATGAAACAGGCGCTCGCTAATTCCTGCAATTGTTATTTCGTAAATCTTGCACTCAACCTCGGAAAGGATAAAATATCAGAAACGGCAGAAAAATTTGGTTTTGGTAAAGCTTTTGAACTTTACGGAGATTGGACTGTAAAGGCTGGAACCTTTCCAAATAAAAGTAAATTAACCTCACTCGGTCAGCTGTCACTTATCGGCTTTGGGCAAGGTCTTCTTACAGATAGTCCCATCCATTTCGCTTCTGCTGTGTGCTGTATAGCAAACGGCGGCAATTATTCATACCCGACTATCGAACTAAAGGACTGTGAAGAAAATCAAATTATTTCTGATGAGACAGCTAAAAAACTTCAGCAGTATCTAAGGTATGTTGTATCTGACGGAACAGGTGTCTATGCCGATTATAAGGGTAGTTGTGCAGGGAAGACAGCGACAGCTCAGAGCGGTATTTATAGCGGCGGCAGAGAAATTCTCAACACTTGGTTTGCCGGATTTTATCCGTATGACAATCCTAAGTATGCAATAGTTGTTATGTGTGAGGACGGAGCAAGCGGATCTGAGGATTGCTGCCCAATATTTCGTGCCATTGTTGAAAAACTTGACAAAATATAGTATAATTACTGTGAGGTGTAATCTATGACTAACGTTAATAATAAGCTTAAATCATTGATATTATATAAATATCTTTTGCAGCATACCGATGAGGAACATCCGGTAACTACGACTGCTATAATTGCCATGTTTGAAGATCTCGGAATGTCCTG
>DXDN01000012.1 GCA_019115455.1 Candidatus Eubacterium faecigallinarum | reverse complement strand
TTTGTTTCGTATTTGAAAGAACAAACTCACCAAATAAAAAAAACGATATTCGGGTGGGTTATTTTGTTATACCCTAAATTACCCTCTGAATTTGTTTTTAAATTTGGAGGGATTTTTTTATGTCCTTTTTTCGGGCAGTTATCTATCTGCTCATACGAAGCAAAATTTATCAATACATAGCATATCAGAGAACGGCAGGAAACCAGTTAAAAAAATTTCTGCCAGTGCAACGGTACTTCTCACCTTGAAAGTAGAAGTACAATCTCCATACAATAGAATTACTATTTCCTATAACCGTAAAGGTCACAGAGCCTTTGCGGTTTTTCTTTTGTCGATTTTTGTTGGAAAGTGCCGTAGGGCTGTTTCTGATATGCGGTGTCGTTCTCCGCCTCTCCATCTGGATTTTTTACATTTCAAAAATTCAGATGGGAGGTATTTATGGTGAAATATGCACCAAGAAAGGTATATATCAGAGAAAGTGGCGGCTATGTGGAATTATCCTACACGGAGTTCTGCCGTTGCAGGGAATCCGACCAGACCTATATGGACAAGCTGTTTATCCCCATTCAAGGCTGTCTGCTTGAAGTCGTGAGGGAGCAATACACAGACTTCTACCGTGACAAGGAACGGTGGCGTTATCTGCAAAAATTAGATACAAAGAATAGACTGCTATCTCTCGACGGATTTACGGACAGCGAGGGGAATCCTCTGGACTTTATCACTGATGAAGCGGTGGACATTGCAGAAACCGTTGTCAATGCGGTCATGGTGGACAGGCTGAAAGCCGCCCTGCCTTTGCTGTCGGATAGTGAACAGGAGCTGATACAGGCAATCTTTTTTGACGGACTTTCCGAGCGTGAAGTCGGGGCGAGGTTGGGCATAACCCAGAGCGTTGTAAACAAACGCAAAGCCAGAATCCTAATAAAACTAAGAAAGATAATAGAAAATTAAAATTTAAGGCGTTCAGCCCCCTTGTTTTTTCCTTTGGGAAGATGAGGGGGCTTTTCTCTGCCCTCTCAATCAATTCTGATTGGAGGAAGTAAGAATGGCATACAACCACGGACGGGAGGACAGGAAATGGCGTATCTGGAAAGAAGCGGAGGAAAAGCTGCTGCGTGAGTGCGGCGTTGATGAAGCGACCATTGAGCAGATACGCATGGCGGACAGGGCAGACTTCAATTCCAACAGGCGGTTTTACCGATGGACGAATGACGTTGCGGAATATCTTGAGGACATGGCAGGCAGGGAGCGGCAGGCGGAAGTGGGTACGGTTGCGGAGTTACTGGAAGAGATTGAGAGCGAAAATCTCTATCAAGTATTAGTCACGGTGGACGGGCGTACCTTGAAAATCGTCCTGCTGAAAATGCAGGGGTATTCCACAAAGGAGATTGCCCCGCTTGTGCATTTGACGACTGGTGCCATCTATGCGAGGTTAGACCATCTGCGGAAGAAGCTGCGGAAAATTTTATAGCTTCTAAAACAGCCTGCCATCCTGCGGGCTACTGGGTGAGGGATGGAAATCCCCTCACTCATTTTTTGCAGGAGGACAACAGGATGGCATACAGGGTTAAGGCATGGGAAGAACCTATGAGTCTATGATGGAGGAACTGGAAGTAATAGAAATTCTTTCTACTGCTTATGATGGTGACGAATTTCCGGGTTATGAGAACATAAGATTGAGTTTTTCACAACTGGAAACGATTATTCGGAATAAACGCAGCGGTTGGCTTGATGCTTTGAGAAATCAAAAAGCAGTTTATCTTATAACTGATACCAGCAACGGAAAAATGTATGTTGGCTCGGCAACTGCTCAGTATGGAATGTTGCTTCAAAGGTGGACTAACTATATAGACAATGGACACGGTGGGAATGTTGAACTTAAACATATTGTTGACACCAAAGGGTTTGATTATATAAAAGCAAATTTTCAGTATTCAGTATTAGAAAACTATAACGCACGAATGGATGATAATTACATACTGAGTCGTGAAAAATGGTGGAAAGATACCCTTTGCACAAGACAATTCGGATATAATAAAAACTGATAAAAATTAGACCGTCAGATCTCATTCGAGACTTGACGGTCTTATATTTTTTTACTGTATTTAAGAAAATCGTTTTGGTGTTCCTGTTTGCGAAGTTGATAGCCTTGTGCAATCAGCGTATCTACTTTCAGAGCAATTAGGTTTATGTCGGAACACATTGCCCGTGCAATCTGCTGAATGTCATAGCCGTTTTCAATGTATTCCAAAATGGTGTCGTCCGGGAGCGAAGCCTGAGAAGCGAAGATATTTGCTTCATACTCCATACGGTTCTCTCTCATATCAAAGATGTTGAACTCTTTGAACCCGCCGACAGCAACCGCTTCTTGCCTGTGTAGAACATCGTGCCCGATTTCGTGCCATAGCACTATCTGCTCCACGACCGGGTGCATACCGTTTTTAAGAAAAACAAAGCGGTTCTTCAGAATAACCTTGTATGCTCCACGCTGCTTGTCAAAATTCCGGTAGATGACATTGATACCAAGCTCTTTTGCGACCTTGTATGGGTCACGAGTACCGCAGCGGTCAATGAGCTTGTTTACGATTTTCACAATCTCAGCCGTAGTGTAATACCCCAATCCGGCTCACCTCCCATATTATAGTATATCGGATATTTACCCTATAATAAATTATAAACTATTATGTGTCCCATATATTGGACTTAGTTCACTTTGAGGATTACTCGTCTTTGCGGTATTTCTTCGGGGTGTATTTTTTATTGTTCTTCTTTGCAATAAGATATGCT
>DXDN01000011.1 GCA_019115455.1 Candidatus Eubacterium faecigallinarum | reverse complement strand
AAAATGAACCTTTTTTTAAGCCTTCTTTGTATGCATCTAAATCGTGCTGGAGATATTGCGGTAATCCATATTCATAGGATCTTTCTCTTTCTTCTTGAATTTCAGAATCCTTTAAACACTTTTCTACAATTTCTTCCATTGGTATGTTTAACGCTTTTGATAATTTATATACGGTTAATGCAGAACACTTATCTATCTTTGTTTTACCGTTGCATAAATCGTTAAGAGTAGCATGAGGTACTCCCGATATAACAGATAAGCGATATTTTGTCATGTTTCTTTTTCTTAAAATATTATCTATATACATAACATCACCTTCTATGGATATTATATCGGTATACCGAAATGTTGTCAAGCGTATGCTATTTTCCAACTGCTTTAACAAGGTTAACAGCTGATGTTCCCATATGAACGGCACTCATAACATTTACTCTCACGCTTGTGTCTAGACCAAACTGCTGTGCAATTCGAGGCACTTCCGCAGCAGCCATCATAATGCCTATGGCAAGCAGAATGTTGTTTGGGAATGTCAGTAGACCGAGGAAGAGGAGAGTAGTCTGCAGAAAAGCTGTCAGACATAGCGCTATGACTTGCTTAACCCATTGATTGAAGCCTTCATCATATCCTCTCGGAATACTGAACATATGTAATGAACCTACGGCTATCTGTATGAGTAAAATACCGCCTCGTTTAATGTTATCAAAGAATATCTTGAAAACGCAAAAACCGAGAGCAATAAGCATTACCAGCTCAAATAGACCGATAGGTATCATTGTACCGTTTGGATTGAAATATGACTGCATTGCAAACATTGCAACCTCACCAAGCGATGTTCCTTGCTGTGAGGCAAAAATTCTTGTTAGATCTCCTGACAGATTGTTCTGCAGAGATACGCAGAATTTATATAACTCGATCGGCGTAATAGTGAACAGAGATACTGCCATAAAACCCTTGATCCAGTCTAAAGCCGTACTGCGTACATTTGCCCTGCCGTTTTGATATTCAACCGCAAGTTCAAATGCAGAAACGACAAGGCCCACAACAAAGAGAACCCAGCCGAAAAGATAAAACAGCTGAACGACAGCTTTGACCCAGTCAAGATCGAATATCTCAATTCCCATACCGCTTATCAAACTGAAAAAGTCTGCAATACCGTCATAAATGACCGTAAACAGCCATTGAATAATGCGGTTTAAAATACCGTCAATAATTTTATCTGATACTGCCGAAAAGGCGTCGCCTATTGCATCGCCCATTCCGGAGATTATATCACCTAACCAGTCAAATATTTTTATCACCTCTCATTATCGGAGCTGCCTGTTAAACAGACAGCTCCTTTTGTCTTACATTCCAACAATACCCCAAATATACAGCGGAGCAGTTAAAGTAAAGATAAGACAGGCAAAGAGAATAGCAGGAGCAGTAAATTCAAACTGACCGTGCTTTCTGTAATCCATATATGCCGTGCCTACCTTAACAAAAAAAAGTACCGCAAGTATCATATCTATTACAGGGAAGACTACATTGTTGACAACAGTTTTAATCTGTCCCTGTGCCGTTTTCCAGGTGTTTTCAATTGCACCGGCAACATCCCCGGCCGCATACACTGTTGTTGCACTGAAAACAACGAGAAGAATTAAAGCAGCGGAAAATATCATCCACTGCTTTTTCGTAAAACCAAGTTTAGATTTAATCATAATTACCTCCGTATTTTCTTAGTATTTTTCTTACTTTTTTCGCACCAAAATTTTTAATGGTTTTCTTGTATATCAAAGCACGTTTTATTTCCTCTTTCATGCCTTGTGAGTAGGCGTTTCCAAACACCCATACTTCGTCACATAAAAACAACAGGCTTAAATCTGCATCCATTGCCAACTGCCTTTCTTTGGGATCATCATCATTAAGAACCTGGGCATAAAAATGCGGTACGACAGGAGCCGCACCGCACTCTTTCAATGCATATTTAGCAAAAGCAATGGCGTTTTGCAGATTTTTTTTGAGGTCACCGCTAAGCGGAGCACAGATATATACGTTTAACATTCATCGTCCTCTTGCTTTTTGATGCGAATTTTGATAATGACAGCAGATACTGCAGCGCCGAGGGCAATGGCGGCAAGACCTATCCATACACCATAGTTACGGTTATCTCCTGTGTCGGGAGTCTCTGGAACAGGTACTGTGATAGTGACTGTCTGTCCTTCATCCTCAATATCTGCGTGAGCAGCAAGTTCTGTGCCGTCAAGGTAAAGCGTCTCAAATACAACGATTTCTGTGTTTTCTGTTATTCCGCTTGCGTCGAAGGTAAAGGATACCTTGACCTCTCCGTTAGGCTTTTCGGGAACGAATGAAACTTCAGAAGTTATTTCTTTTCCGTCTACGGTGAAAGGCTTGTTGGTTGCCTTGTTCATAAGAACACCTTTAATGATGTATTCTTTGCCGGGTACGAGATGTTTGTACTCTACAATATCATCAATGGTAATCTTATCCTGTACCTCAACTTCTTTTTCGCCGTCTATTGAAGCTGTTGTTTTGAGTTCGGGAATCATATCGTTAACAGCATTTATCTCTATGATTTGTTCATCTTCGCTTACTGTGATATGGTGAATGTCATCACTGGGAAGATAATTTTCGGCAGGGTGAAGTTCTTTAACTATCCATTCACCGTAAGGCACATTATCGAAAGTAAAGATGCCGTCCTTGTCCGACTCAGCGGTCAGAACAGCATTTTCTTCCGTGAATTCGGTTTCATCAGAACGGAACAAACCGAACACAGCACCCTCAATGGTCTTGCCTGTTTCTCTGTCTGTCTTTATGCCTTTTACCGTGCCGTAGATCAGCTCGTTTGCTATCGGCTCGCCGTCATTAACTGCAATCTCAATAGTCTGTACTTCCTGTCCCTGGTATTCGGTATTGAACTCTTTTTTTTCGTCAGACAATACATAGTGTTCATCGGTAGCAATCTCTTTTGCGTACCACTTGAACCCTATAGGCAAGTCACAGCTAAAGTTGATATTGCCGTTTTCGTCACAGCTTGCATAAGTAATGAGTGCGTCTTTAGGAATAACAGAACCGTCAAGAGCTGTGATGTCCTCATTTGCATAGATACCAAATTGAACATTTTTGATTTCGTCATTCATACCGATGCCGAAGGTTTCGTCCTGTTCAAGTTCTTTTGCAAGTGAAATTGTGACTTTCTGTCTTTCGTTGTAGAGTGATAACGCTGTTGATGTAACGCTTACATTCTGTCCTGCGTAGGTAAGTTCAACATCGTACTGCTCGTTTGGATTGTAGAAACCTTCTGTTGCCGTCTTTTCAATAACGGTGTACTTGCCGAGATAAAGCTCTTTTGACTTTGCTTTTCCGTCTTTATCGGTGGTAATTTCATCAACAAGTTCACCCTGATATGCTCTAACTGTTCCGTCAAGAGTGGTTATGTCCTCTGCGGCATAAATCTGAAATACTGTATTAGGAAGTCCCTTGACTTCATATATAGGCTGATAGGTGATCGGGAAAGTTACTTCGTTGCCGTTCTCGTCAACATAACCGCCGCCGAGCACACCAACAGAATAAAAGACTTCGCCTGATTTACCTATTTCGATTGTACCTTTTTGCGGCATATCTTTCGCCTTTACCTTGACTACTGTTACTCCAGTATCTGTTGATGAGTTTTCCTGTGTGATTGAAAACGGTATAGGCGTTGAATCAAGCACATATCCGTATGGAGCTTCAACTTCAACAAGAGTATAGTCGCCATATGGGAGTGTTTCGGGTGTTATGAGATAACCTTCAGAATTCGTATAAAAAGTGTGAATAGAAGTTACTTCGGGATAAGTGAACTGCATTGTGACTCTGTGACCTTCGCTGTCGTAAATCTCAAAGCCTGCACCGGAATAAGCTATCTGTTTGCCTGTTTCGGCATCGAGTTTAACAACTTTGACATAAGACTCAAAGTTTGAGTTATTGATAAGAAATTTGTATGTTTTACCGTCTGAGTTGATAAACACATCAAAGTCTTTTATCTTTTCTCTGCCGTCCCAGCCTTTAGTTTGATGAACAGTATATACACCGTAAGGGAGAAGTTTGGAACTTGCAAAGCCGTCCTCATCGCAAACAATGGTATCCCTTTCGTCCTCATCAGCATTAACAAACGAACCTGCTGACTTAAGGTAAAGTTGGAACTCTGCACCTTTTTCAGGTGTTTCAATCTGTGTACTGCCGTCATCTGTATGTTTGATTATGGCAATATTGCCTTTGATAACCTGTTCCTTTACCTCGTTGTTTGTGGTGTTGTATTCAATCGTGTAAAGTTTGGGATCAGCACCGACCTTGTAAACTGTTGAATCAAGTAAATAACCCTCGCTTGCATCAAGTTCTCTAAGTGTCCAGTCGGTATCACAAACATAGTAATCAGTTGTGAATGAGGCGTTTGAGTCAGTGACATATGTGTCAATGAGTTCATCACCTTTAAACAACCCATAGGTAGCGCCTGCGAGTGACGCATCGCCCTGTGCTGTTCCTTCTTCGATGTCTGATTTAATCACCTTAACTCTAAACTTTTTAAGGATATTGTCAAAGTTCACCGTTGCGGTTTCTCCGCCTCTGACTGTTACAGTCTGAGATTTCTGCGGCACATACTTATCAATGGATTCTTCGGTTACTGTGTATGTTCCAGCAGGGATATTCTCTTTAAGGAATACACCTTTGCTGTCAGTCACACCTGAATAAGTCAAACCATTACCTGAAATTGTGAACTTGAGACCTTCAATCTCTCCATCCTCTGAAGTTTTGATTATCTGAGCATTGCCTGTGGCGGTTTTAACTTTAAATGTTGCTGTTACAGGGTCGGTGAGTCTTCCGACAAGAGACTGGTTGTAGTCCTGATCATCAGGTACAAAACCTATATCAGCACCTACTGTTGTGCAGGTTTTCATCATAGTGACTGTTGTTGCTGAATTAATAGCTGAGGCTGAGTAAATCGTTAATGTGTTTCCTGATTTTGAAAACTTGAGGTTTGAATTGCCTGAAGTAATAGCAAAGTTTGCAAGAACACCGTTTGAATCGGTTACCTTTGCTTCATATCGGTTATTGCTGTTACTCCATTTAAGTTCAACAGTATCATTTCTAAAGGTTGGTGTTGTTCTGTGTGTCTTGATGCCGTTTAAGATACCTTTGTAAGCGGTCATTACATCGTCATACACAACTACGCCTGAGTCATAGTACTGTCTGCGAACATCAAATCCTGCGGCTTCAATAGCGTTCTCAATCTTTGAACTTGTGCCATTAAGTCCCGCTGTCGGATTGTTTCCGTCAGCTGATGTGCGATAGCCTTGTGAATATTCCCAAACTACAAACTGCGTTGCTACCTGAGCAGCTTCATTGGATACACCATAAGTGAAGTTTGGATAACCATAGATAGTAGCGTAGGTGATTCCTCTTTTCTGTGTGGCATTAAAATCTTGCCAAGCTGGTACATCTTCAATGTCCATAACAGTTTCTTTCTGACCTGTGTCACCCATATCTTTGCCAAACTCAATACAGTATGCGACTTCACCTTTATGTTCACCGTCTGCAACAGTAGCAAGATGTATTCCGTTTCGAGCGTTTGGGTATGCCCAGTTGTTCATATATTTGTAGTTGGTACTTGTGCGGATGTTGAGTTTGCACTGTTCAACTGAGGCAAACGAAGTCATTGCAGGCATCATGGTTGAAAGCACTACAAGAAGTGCAAGAAATACTGAAACCAGCCTTCTTGGTTTGATTTTTTTTATCTTTTTCATAATTACCTCCTTGTGAAAATAGAAAAAGCACCGATATAAATCGGTGCTTTGGTTCGGCTATTATCAGCCGTACATTACATATATGAAGTAACTGCCGTTACTTCTGTTTTCGATTTTGCAATACATATATACTGTACCATAGCCGCTTGCAATGCAGTCATTATACTCTGCATCTATCCAATCTTTTACTTCTGTAAGAAGTTGCTCTCTCGTTCGATTAAGTGTAGATATTCTGCCCGAATAACTTCCTACGCTTGAATCAACTATAATACCTTTGTTTCGCATATATGTATGTGCCTGTGACTGTACCCACTCTACATCACTCTTACTAAGCCCGCTTTTTTTAGTTGTGGTCGGTTTTTGAGTGGTTGTGGGTTTCTTCGTTGTGGTTTGCTTTTGAGTTGTTGTCTGCCGTTTTGTAGTTGTTTCTTTTGCCGATGAAGATTTTTTAGTTGTCGTACTGGTATTACCGTGCGTTGTTTTTGAGTCCTTAGAGCTGTTTGAAGCTGAATTTTTTGTAGTTGTTGCTTCTTCTTTCCGCTCTGACTCGTTTTTTTCATCTGATTCCTGATTATCTACTTTTGATACGCCTTCTGCAGAGACGGCAGATGTTGAATCACTGTCTGTGACCGTTTCGCTTTTTTCTGATACCGAATCGGTAACGGTACCGATTTCTTTATTCGCTGTCTGTGCGGTACAGCCTGTAACAGTGCATACTATCAAGGCCGCCGCAAGAGCGACATATATTAACTTGTTTTTCATAACTTTTACCTCCCGATTTCACAGTACCAAATTATTTGCAGAAAGTCCAGACATTTTTTTACATGTTCATTTCCTGATCATCTGTTATCTCTTCAAAGTCCGATTCTTCGGACTCGTTTTCCGATTCCTGGTCGGTCATCTTTTCGCTTTTAACCGGCTCGTTATCGGAAGTCTGCATCTGTGAAAGAACACGGTGGTACTCGTCAAGAACAACTTTGTTGAGCTGCATTCTTGCTTCTTTCTGAATCGGATGGAAGTAGTCCCTGTATTCATCATTGAACTTTCTTGACGGCATCTTAACAAAGAGCCCGTTTCTTCCATTCATTACAGTGATATCGTGAACAGCAAACTGACCACCCAAAGCAACTGATGCTGTTGCCTTCACATTGCTTTTTTCATCTGAATTGATTTTGTGTATTTTTGCTACAAGTCTCATATTTATTTACCTCCTGTTTAATAATTAAATCCTATAAATCTTATACCCATATCCGACTTTACTTCCTCGTCAGATATCTGTTCAGGCTCAGCAAACATTTCCATATATTTGTCTGCCTGTTCCTGTGTGAGTTCGGCAAAATCTTCACTGCCGTCATCACCTACGATAAGGATGGGACCTGCATATATGCTTTCCCCGATGTGCCTGTTTCCTTTCATTCCGATGAGTTTTGCCTCATCGTTTCCCACAACGCAGACCTCGTCATCAAAAGGATGCGTCAATTCAATGAGTCCGCCAACAGCATTATTCAAAACATCATACTCATTGATATTGAGTTTGAGTTCGAGCGGCTTGTTTCCCGGCGTGATGTATACGCACCTTTTTCCTTCCATAGGCTGGCATTTCGATGTGTCGAAATCAATTGTTCTGTAACCGACATCATCACAGAAGAAGGTTTTTCCGTTAAGGTTATCATCCGCTCCCTCGATTACTTCGATTACATCTGATACCGAAAGCGAATATCCCTTATATGTAGGCGGCTTATTCCCTACATTAAGTTTTTCATAAATGTCTTCGAGATTGTTTGCTTCGATATCTCCGTAGAACACATTTTTATATCTGCTTTCATCAATGCCGCCGTGTTTCATTGTGAAGTCATACCCCATAAAGTGGTTTTTGTTTTCTTCGATGTTATCCATCTGATAAATCCTGACTCTCATTTCATCACCTCATTTCCATACCGCAGTGTTCGTCAGGCTCAGCGGTGCTTTCTTTGATATCATACTTTTCTTTCACCCAATCGGGGACGAGCTCGTCTTTAAGGATACCGATGAAGTCTGAACGCCACCAGGTTGTGTGTTCGTCATCCTTTGCGAAATATCCCCACACCGAACGCCCTCTTGCATTAGGCTGACACCCGAAACCTGATGTTGCATAGAACAACTGATAATCGGGTGATTTGTATTCGTCTTTCAGACATTCGGGACGGAGAACAAGAAGTTTACCTGTGAGGTCAACTCCGCTCATATCCTCGCAGTGTGAACTGTCCCAGAGATTAAGTGCTTTCCACGCTCTGCGCGCCTGGTCTATAAAGCCGTTTAACACGGCAGGGTGTGATTTGATCCTGTACTCTGTTCTGTCATTGCTTGACGGTACTGAAAAGTTCTTGCCCCATTCCTTGTTTTCAGGCGAGTATCTGCCGTCTTCCTGAGAATGTTTGAGGTTAAGGCGGAGAAGATAATTCACACGGTCAAAACCGAACTTATCAATAACCGACTGCGCACAGTTCTCTGCCAGATGGTAGTCATTAAAGTCTTTATCGATGGTTTCTTCTATAGCTCTTGCACACTCAACATTTGCTCTGTGACTCTCACGCCAGAGTTCTACCTCATTGCAATGTCTTGCGTTATCGAGAGAGAATGTGTAGAGTGACGGATAATCAGACATTATGATCACCGCCCTGCTTAGCCGCCCAGTTTGCTGAAAGATGAACGAGAGCGGTTTTCTGTTCTTCATCCGTTAATCCGTCAAGGAAGTCTGTTAATGAAATAGGTTCGCTGTCCATTAGGTCTTCATCGTAAAACGGGCAGTTTGAGTCGCATATCGTTTCACGCTTAACAACAACTGTATTGTTGTCAGACTGTGTAAAAGAAAGCACATCGTTGTATTCGAAACCGACCTTCTGTCTGATTTCAAAAGGAATTGTGATTCTGCCTCTTTTTCCGAGAACACGGAGCATTTTAGTCATCCTCATCACCCCTTTCTTCGTTATAGTCTTCAAGAAGTTCAAAACAAATATCAGCAATGCATTCGCCGCAATTAGGGCAGCTGAAAGGGCAGTCACGACATTCGGGTGAATCATCTCCCAAAATGCATTCGCTGGTTTCTTCCTCTTTTTCAATAATGATTTTGCCTTCTGTTATGGTTACGCTGCATCTGCCGCTCTGCTTAAGTCCAAGCGCATCGATGGCTTCAGCAGGAATTGGTATTTGTAAGATTTTCATTGAGTCTGTCATAGATTATTTTCCTTTCTGAAATTATTTGGTTAGTGCAATTTTTAAATAATGATAATTGCACACACGAGTTTAAAAACTCACATGTATCGTAATTTGATATTAATAGTTCGGGATATTCTTTTCCGCTTTCATATCTCTGTGCAAGGTTTGAGAGTCTTGTTATACCCTCAACGAGGATTCCAGGTCTGTTATACAGTTCCCGAATTTCCTCGCAGTCATTGTACGAAAGCAAAAACTTACCTTTAATACTGCATAAGACATCGGCAAGCCGTTTATGATCTTCTCTGCCGAATCCGCCGCCCATATAGTAGTTTTCGGTTTTATAATACGGAGGATCGCAGTAAAAGAACGATTCGTCTCTGTCGTACTGAGTTATGAGTTTTTCAAAGTCTTTGTTTTCAACAATTACTTTCTGAAGCCTTGCACTTGCCGCGTCTATCAGCGGAAAATCATTCCATATGGAATGGGGCTGACTTGCAAAATCGTCAGCACCTGATCCGTAACTGTATCTGACAAGAGCGTAAAAGTACGCCGCTTTCTGTACATTCGTAAGGCTGTTTTCGGAATGTAAGGTTTCCTTGATGTGCAAAAAATCACGGCGAGAGTTGAGCATATACCTGAGTTCTTTTTTTAATTCGTCAGGTTTATCTCTTACACACTGATACAGATTGGTAAGCAGTCCGTTGAAATCGTTGTAGACTTCAAAATCTCTGCCGGGGAGTTTGTGAAAGAGCACCCATCCGCCTCCGCCGAACACCTCAATATATCTTGTATACTGAACGGGGAAACGAAGGAGTATTTCATCTCTCAGTGCTTTCTTTCCGCCTATCCATGAGATAAAGCTGTTGATTTTATCACCTCCTGAGAGGTGGATGCGTGTATTAAATGCATCAACAAACAAAAAAAGAGGTGCCTTTGTGTGCATTCTTACACGCAAAAACACCTCAGATTATTAAGTTATTTATTCCTCAATGCCCATTGCTTTGTCAGCCTGTTTTGCCGCTATGGCAAGGCACATTGTGAATACTGTTATAATATTGCCGGCGAAGAGACCGACAACAAACCATACTGCTGACATATCGTCACTTCCTATTCTTTGATTTCCGATCCATAAATCAGTAACTCATATTCATCCCTTTGTTTTCGGTTAACTGCTGTTCAATCAGACATATGTATTTATCAGCAGCTTCAGCAAGGCTTTCAAAATCGGATTGTACCGGCTGTATGTACCATTCATAATCACCACCGTCTTCCCAAATATCGGGACATTTATCGTAACCATTGCTTTCAGCAAAGTAATCTGAAAAGTGAAGAACGAGTGTGTCTACTGCTTTTTTATCAGCAATGGCACTAAGCCTTAATGCGTCATAGCGGTTATAAATATTTGCTTTGATAAAGTTCGCTTTAACAATCACTCCGTTATCAAGAGGAATATATGCTGCTCTGCCGATGTATTGAACATCTTCACTAAACTTACTTAAAGTAAATATTGCTTTTAACTGATCTTGAAAAAAATTCATAACTGCATACCCATCCCTTCATCTTCACTTATCTCATCCTCACTTGGACCTGTGATATTGACATACTCGCCGATTATGCGGAGCGCTTCATCATAACTGCTTGCTCCGTTTGTAATACGGTCAACCATTTCTTCAGCCTCATCTCTCATACCATTGCGTTTAAGTGTTCTCGAAGCAATGCCCATAAGGTTGAATATGTTACCGTCCTGACCGATCAGTTCACAGTCGGGTTTGTCTCTTTTTTCAGCCTTTCCTTCTGTTTCTTCCTGAAGATAGCCTCCGAGTTCATTCGGTACGAAATCGGAAAGCCAAGTACCGTTAAACTGCGAATATGTTGTTATTCTCCACAATGCAAATTTTCCTATGTTAAGTTCCACATTTTCAAAAGGAAAGAGCAAGTTTGTATGTTCGTCAACATTGAACGAATATATCGTATCGAATTTTGACCCGTTGAGCAGAACGCCTTCGCTTGTCAGCAAAGAGTTAATACCGTCAAGCCAATCCTGAAGGTCGCCGCCGCAGCCTTGAAGTACAAGACCTTCCTTTTTGTTCATACGGCGCAGTTCGTCTGTTGTAATTTCTTTTACTGGCATAAATTCATACCTCCTGTCTGTTCTTCCGATTCTTCGATTGTAAAGTTTTCAGACACATAGTCATCTATGGAAATTATCTGCCCGAGGAAATTTGGCTCAGTTTCTTCCGTAAACTCGATGTATCCTTCCTCTCCAAAGTCGATGTTATCTGTTGTGATGACTGAGCCGCCGTGATTGACTCTTACTTCGGGTTCAAGTGCGGCGAATCTGTCATCGTCATCTGAGCGCCTGATATGATAGAGGTTGAGCCCATATGGGATATCTTCCGGTTTAAGTCTCTCGTCAACATAAAGAGCAGGCTTGCCGAAAAGTTCAATAAGTTCCTTATCATCATCCCCGGTATATACATAAGCTGTGCGGGGGATGTTTAAATGAAGACTGTAATCGCTTAAATCATAGTCCCAAATTTTTGCTGTAAACTCATACGCTTCTCTGCCTTCTTTCGGTTTAAAGAGATTTGTTAAATTACCGCCTTTAAAAGTATATCTTCCGCAATTGTGTCCGATATCTTCATCAGCGTATTCCATTGTAAATTCAAGGTCGGGATACATCTCTGACATCTTCTTGACTATGGGCAGGGGAGCGTCCCAGGCGGTTTGAAAACTGATACAGTTATTTTCAAATTCAGGCGGTGATCCATCATAACCGCAGGCATTCCATTTTGTACCCCAGTTTTTTATACACCACTCATACCAAGTCGGAGCGTCATATTTAACTATGTTGCTTGCCGCTTTAACGCCAAGGTCCCAAATCTCTTTTTTATCGGGATTTAAAATTTCGTCGCCGTGCTTTTTCAAATCCCCAAAGAAATCATCATACGAGCCTTCCTTTTCCTGAAATTCTTTCGGCACATTTTTGAGATATTCTTTTACCATCTCTATGCCCTCATCCGTTTTGCTTCCGCACTCAATGTTCAGGGATTCGGGCATAGGTGCGATTTTGTTGAAATCAATTGAACCGAATCCTGCCTCATCGCCTTTGAATTTTTCAAGCATTTCTTTGATTTTGCTTTCTTCACCTTTAAAGTGAAGATTAATTTGTACCCAGTTCGGCACTATTTAACACCTCCGTAAAATATTCGTTTTAATTCTCTGCTAATAGCAAAAACGGCAGGAACGGTTACTGCGTTTCCTGCCATTTTGTAAAGCTGCGAATCGGACATACCGATTGCTTTCACCTTATTAAATTGTTCATCCGTAAACCCCTGAAGTCTCCAGCATTCTTTCGGTGTGAGTTTGCGTATATATGCTATATACTGATTATCTTCCTCATCAGATAAAATGATGACCCCGGCGGTCTTATCTGTATTGCTTTCTTCTGCCTTTATACCGTTCAATTCTTTGGTTTCATCCGGCGTTATTTCCTTTACAATAACAAGCACTGCCGAATGCTCACCCTTGCGGTTACTGATGCCCGAATCCTGTCTTGCCGTTATGCACCTTGCAAGTTCGGTAAGCTGCGGACTCGGATTCATATCAATTAAGTATACGGCTAAAGTCGCCGTGGTAGTTTCTGTATGTGCTATTCCTTCACCTACACGACCGCGCCTTGTGTTATTATTGGCATAAGCAGTGTTTATACTGTCGCCTGAATGAGCGAATTGATATCCTATTTTGGTTTTTGATTTGATAGGAAGTATATACAGTCCTGTTCTTCCGCCGAAACCGCCTGCACTGCTTGTTAAAGTTATTGCGAGTCCGTTTGAGTCGTATACTCGATTACCTTCACGTCCGGGCAGTCTTTGCTTAAGAGTTTTAGGATTTGCTTGGCTGAAAGCAAATATTTCCCCTGCACATCGTCCTCTAAGAAATCCTGTAATGAACACTCGATTTCGGGATTGGGGGACGCCGAAATTCGCGCTATTAAGCACCGTCCATGAGACATCATACCCGATGTCATCCAAGACTTCGAGGATGGTTTCAAATGTCCATCCTTTGTCATGCGATAGAAGGTTTTGGACGTTCTCAAGGTATAGAAGCGCAGGTCTTTTAGCGGCGGCAACTCTGGCAACTTCAAAGAAGAGAGTTCCTCTTGTGTCATCGAATCCTCGCTGTTTTCCAGCAAGTGAAAAACTTTGGCAAGGGAATCCTGCGCAGATAAGATCGATATCGGGTAGGTCGTCGGGGCAGATATTTCTTGCATCTTCAAAGTACATCTCTCCTTTCGTATCGTACAATGTTTCATAGGCTTGCTTTGCGAATTTATCGATTTCGCAATAGCCTACACATTCAAATCCGCCGATTTCATCAAGTGCCGAGCGGAATCCGCCTATACCTGAATACATATCAAGATATTTGATTGACATAGGGCCTCACAGCCCGTTACTTTTTTATCGCCTCCTGACTACATAGACATTGACGGACCGCTTTGGTCATCAATAATATCGTCCGTTGTTTCTTCTGTGCATATTGCATTGTTTTCTTCTTCGATTTCCTGCTCGGTGAGTTTTCTGTATCTGTCCTCACCGTATGCAAGACCGAGAGAGCGACCGTTATCGAAGTTACAATGAACTGTTGCTAAATCGTCAACAAATTTCACAGTACCTCTTGTTCCGCTTTCTATGGGCCTGGGATCGTCACCCATACTGAGCAAGACGATTCTCGTACCCTTTGGATAATCTTCTTTTAACTGTTCGGCTATTCTTGACAGCCGTTCAAATTCATTCATAAAATTTCACTCCTTTTTTTTATATACACACCGGAAGTTGCGACTCTGTGGATTGCGACATACAGTTTTCCGGTGTGTTTCTAATCCGTCTGTCCTTGTTGCTTACGGTTTAGCTCCTTTCTTCATTAGACTAGACTGACGGAATAGTCCTAATTGTTTTCAAGAAAGTGTAAACCGTATCTTGAAATATATACCGCACCGAGTATCACTATCAGTGAGTCGTTAGAGACAAGGTCTCTTTCACATATATCCGATATTGATATATTGGTGCATTTGGCAGCCATGTCTTCTGCTGTTTTAAACAGAAGATAAGACCTTGTTTTCGCTCCGTTTATGGAGATGTTATCAAAGTCGATATGGTTTGGTTTAATTTTGTATTTGCACTGTTTCCACAAAAACGCATCCGAAGACAGAATAAAAACAGCAGCGAGAAATCTGTTTGAAAGAATATACCCACGATTTATATATTCGCTCACTGTTTTTTCAAAAATGCTCTTGTGAACATCGTTGCGGAAAGCTGATGAAACGAATCTTCTAATCGCTTTCCTTGGATTCTTCGGTATTTGCATCATCTGTTTTTCAAGTGCTGATTCTGTGAAATATTTTGTCATAATGTTTCTTCCTTCCGATAATTTAAAAATGAAAACAAAAAAAGGGCGTGCAATGATTTGTCTTAAATCATTACACGCCCTTAACGCTTGAAGTAAACAGTACAGTCCCGATTTGATATTTAATTGTTAGTTTTGGGTATTAAAAAAGCCTTACAACAGAATTTGTTGTAAGGCTACGTGGCTCCCCAAGTTGGACTCGAACCAACGACCCTGCGGTTAACAGCCGCATGCTCTACCGACTGAGCTATTGAGGAATGTCTGCCGAAACGCTTGAGATTCGGCACTTTTTCCCTCACATCAGTGATAATGTTTCTGGTGTTTAATATGTCAGTAACACTACCGACTGAGCTATTGAGGAATGTCTGCCGAAACGCTTGAGATTCGGCACTTTTTCCCCCACATCAGTGATAATGTTTCTGGTGTTTAATATGTCAGTAAAACTACTAACTATATAACACTTAAAATTTAAAGTTCGAGTCCTTATAGTTTTAGAAAAAGTTATAAAAACATCTATGATTTTGTAAAATAATATTCTGCTTAATGGCAATAAAAAAAGCCCGATAAATCGGGCTTTTTCAGCGTTACATCTTTTTTGGTAACGCTTTATGGCAGAGGTATAAGGATTCGAACCTTAAATGACGGAGTCAGAGTCCGGAGTGTTACCGTTACACTATACCTCTATATTGCGTTTATTCTGTGGTGCGCTTTTTGAGCACGCAAGAATTATAACACAAAGTATTTACTATTGCAAGCATTATTTTAAGGTTTTTTAAAATTATTTGGATTAACCATCTTTAAGCTGGCTGACGTCTAAATCAAAATGCTTATCTGCCTCAACATAATCAATCAATGACGGAAGGTCCGAAAAGATGCCGTAAAGCAATTTACAGCTTTCTTTTACAAAGTTTTCTCCTATTGAATGGTCGAGCATAGATTCCATTGAATCGTAATAGCCATCTATATTATACACGGCTATGGTCTTATTATGCCTGCCAAGCTGTTTTAGCGTAAGGACCTCGAACATCTCCTCAAAAGTGCCTATTCCGCCCGGAACGATTACAAAAGCGTCGGCGCGATTTTCCATCTCGGCTTTACGCTCGCGCATTGAATCAGTATATATTAAACGGTCGCATTTATCATAAATCGCCTCAATGCCGGCTTCTTTAAAAAATTCGGGTATAACTCCCGTAATTTTTGCGCCGCCTTTTTTGAAACCTCTTGCAGCTGCGCCCATGAGTCCCTGACCGCCGGCACCGAACACAAGGTTATGCCCCGACTGAGCCAGCTGCGTGCCCATTTCCTCCACTGCCAGCATATATTTTTTATCAATCGTATTGCTTGCTGCTCCGAAAACACAAATATTCATAACTACTCCTGCAAATTGAATTATTGTCTTAAATCGGCTTTATTATAATATATAAATGACGACATAATTTTAACACAGTGTGAATTTTGTGTCAATTTCTTGTTTTTGGATATTTATTATTGTATAATTATATGAAAAAGAATTATATAGAAACCGGTGTAAATTTGAAAATACTAACTATCGGAGACGTTGTATCCACTCAGGGATGCGGATATTTAAGAAAAGAACTGCCAAAGCTTAAAAGAGAGCTGGGAGCGGACATTGTTATCGTCAACGGAGAAAACTCTGCCAGCGGCAACGGCATAACGCCGCAGAGCGCAAACCATATTCTTGACAGCGGTGCAGACGCCGTAACCCTCGGTAATCACTGCCTTAAAAGAAGAGAAATATATGATTTTCTGGATTCTAACAGCGCTGTTGTACGCCCGGCGAACTATCACCCCAGCGCTCCCGGAAGAGGATACATCATTATCGACAAGGGCAGCTATCAGGTGGCTGTTGTCAATTTACAGGGCAGCGTATATATGGACGCTATTGAAAATCCTTTTTCTGTAATCGACAAAATTATTGATAAAATTAACGGCGACGGTATTAAAATAATCGTTATTGATTTTCACGCAGAGGCAACGTCAGAGAAAAGAGCCATGGGCTTTTATGTTGACGGCAGAGTTTCTGCAATATTCGGCACCCACACCCATGTTCAGACCAGCGACAATCAGATACTGCCACAGGGAACGGGATACATTACTGATTTGGGAATGACGGGACCGTATTACAGTATACTGGGCGTCAGTCCTCAAAATGTTATTGAAAAATTCAGAACAGGTCTGCCGGTGAGGTTCACAAACGATGACGGTCCGTGTGTTTTGGAGGGCTGTTTATTTGAAATTGACGAAAAAAGCGGCAAAACCGTCAGCACAGCTTTGATCAGGAGGTAAAAATGCTTAAAAAGTTAATCACACTGATACTTGCGGCGGCGCTGATTATCTCCTGCTTTTCGGGATGCGCTTCTAATACAGACGAGGAGCAGACCACGGCTACGGTACAGACCACTGCAAAGGAGATTGACAACACGACCTTTAAGCTGAGCTACACGCAGTCGGACAGTCTCAATCCCTTTGAAGCAAAAACGCAGAACAATCAGGTGCTGGCGTCGCTTGTGTTTGAATCCCTTTTTGATATTGACGAAAACTATGAAGCAGTAACGAACATTGCCACAGGCTATGCTTTTACGGACAACACAACGCTGAGAATTGACATTAACCCGCAGCTGAAATTTTCAGACGGCAGTGCCATTGAAACCTCAGATGTTGTATACTCGATAAACGCGGCGAAGGACTCCCCTGCCTACGGCAGCAGTCTGGGATGCATAAATTCGGTTTACGCTGAGGGAAATTCGGTAATAATAAGTTTGAACTACGCAAACCCTTACGCAGTTAATCTGCTGACATTCCCCATTGCCAGCCAAGGGAGCAGCGAAGACGGATTCCCTATCGGGAGCGGAAGATATGTATATGAAAATTCCGAAGACGATGTTGTGCTCAAAGCCAACAAAGACAGCGGGTTTGACCCGTATATCGGCACTATAACGCTGGTGAACATAGCCGCCGCCGACTCAATTGACAATGCGGTAAATATTGGCAACATTTCATACGCCTTCAGAGATATGAGCAGTGACACGTCGAAAAGGCTTTCGTGTGCTAAAAAAGCTGTGGCGATGAATAATCTTATATACATAGGTGTAAATTCCACCATTGGGATAACGTCAAACGCATATATAAGACAGGCAATCTCCACTGCTGTTGACAGAACGGTAATAGCTCAAAGCGCATATTCGGGTTATGCCGATGTTGCCACTTCAGTTTTTCACCCGGATTTCAGCGCGGCAGGAGATATCAACCTATTCCCGGAAAGCGCCGACACCGCCAACGCCGTTCAGATGATAAACATGAGCGGATATGACAGCGACGACCTTTCGATTTCTATTCTGGTGGATACCAACGAAAACAAAATTTCTTGCGCCAACCTGCTGAAAAATCAGCTTGAGGCAGTAGGTTTCAAGGTTACCATCGAACGCAAGAGCATAACACAATACAGACAGCTGGTGAGAAAATCTAATTTTCAACTCTATATCGGCGAAGTGAAGCTGTCTGACGACATGTGCCTTTATCCGTTTTTTGACGAAGACGGCGGCGCAAAATACGGCATCAATCTTAAGAGCATGTCATGCGACGATTTATACAGGCAGTATCTTGAGGGTGAGGAAGAGCTCGGCAAATTTATACTTGCCTTTAACGAGGAGATGCCGTACATTCCCCTGGCATACAAAAAGGGAATGATATGCTACAGCAAAGCGATGAACGGCGACATGCAGGGTTATTACGGCAATTTCTTCTCAAATATCGAAAGCTGGAATTTTAATTCTTGATTTAAGAGTTATTTGCACATATAATATGAATATAAATACTTGCAGTTTTTTGCAAGCTGTGGGTCTGGAGGTATGTTTATGATTAAGCTGGAGAATTCAAACGGCTACATTGAAATAACAAATAATTATTTCGCAAATCTTGTTGGCAGAGCTGCGCAGAGCTGTTTCGGTGTTACCGGAATGGTGAGCAGCCCGTACCAAAACCTTAAATCTGCCATCAAAAGCAGAGTTTCACACGAAAACTATGATCAGGGCGTGTCTGTTAAGAGTGTCAACGGTAATCTGGTCATTGATCTGCACATATCGGTATCATACGGTGTAAACATAAGCGCTATTGTTGAAAGCATTGTAAACAAAGTGAGGTACACCGTCGAGGAAGCTACTGACTTGAAAGTATCAAAGGTCAATGTCTATATTGACGCACTTAACTGATTGGAGATAAGCTATGATAACAGGTTTAATGTTTCGAGATTCAATTATATCTGCCGCCAACAATATTGCCAACAGCAGGCAATCTGTTGACGCGCTCAACGTATTCCCGGTTCCTGACGGCGACACGGGCACTAATATGAGCATGACCATCGGCGCAGCCGCCAAGGAAATGGCAAGCCTGCCCGACAACTGCACGCTGGAGGAAGCATCGGCACGCTGTGCATCAGCGCTTTTAAGAGGCGCCAGAGGTAACTCCGGAGTTATTCTTTCCCTTATTTTCAGAGGATTTTCTAAAGGCTTTAAGGGACTTAAGGAAGCCGGAGCAAAGGATATTGCAAATGCTTTTAAAGAAGGCGTTGACGCCGCATACAAAGCGGTTATGAAGCCCACAGAGGGAACAATTCTCACAGTAATTCGCGAGGCTAAGGACGCCGCCGTTGAAATGGCGGAAATTCAGGACGATCCGCTGGAAGTGGCTTTCGCAGCGCTCCAGGCTGCAAAAAATGCTCTTGCAAAGACACCAGAGCTTTTGCCGGTTCTTAAGAAAGCAGGAGTAGTTGACGCAGGCGGACAGGGACTCATTCTCATTTTTGAGGGAATGGAAAGTGTATGGCACAACGGCGTAATCGTTCAGCCGCTGGAAGGCTCAGGCGTAACCCCCGTTTCAACCCCGTCAAAATCCGCTGTTGCAAGCGCTGATGATGATATCGAATTCGGCTACTGCTCAGAATTCTTAATTGAAAAATCAGACAGCGCCAAAGAGAAAGATCCGCTGAAACTCAGAGCTTATCTTGAATCCATTGGCGACTGCGTTGTGGTTGTTGACGACAGCGACATCATCAAGGTTCACGTTCATTCAAACGAGCCGGGCAATGTAATTCAGTCCGCTCTTAAATACGGACAGCTTATCAACATTAAAATTGACAACATGCGCTACCAGCACGCAAATGCAGAGGTTGGCGTTAAAGACGGCGACAAGATTATCGAGCCCACTGTAACTGTGCCGGAAAATGATTACGGCTTTGTAGCGGTGTGCGCAGGCGAAGGACTTGAGGAATTATTCAAAGATATCGGCGCAGACGTTATTGTCAGCGGCGGACAGACAATGAATCCCTCCACCGACGATATTCTTAACGCTATAATGAACACACCGGCAAAAACGGTATACGTACTGCCGAACAACAAAAATATTATCATGGCTGCCGAGCAGACCATTCCTCTTGCCTCCGACAGAAAGGTGCGCGTTCTCCAGACCAGGACAATCCCCCAGGGAATCTCCGCAATGCTTGCATTTGACGAAACTCTCGATCCTGAGGAAAATCAGATGGCAATGATGGCGGCGGCTGATGCCGTATCCACCGCTCAGGTAACCTTTGCCGCCAGGGACAGCGAGGTTGACGGAAAGACAGTTCACGAGGGTCAGATAATGGGTCTTTGCAACGGCAAGATTAAATTTATCGGCAACGATATAGTTGACATTGCCTGCAAAGCAACTGAAAAAATGTTTAAAAAGCATGAACATTCACTGATTACTGTTATTTACGGCGAAGGCGTCAGCGAAGAAGATGCGGCAAATGTGGAAAAGAAGCTTGCCGAAAAACACGGCGCAGAGGTTGAAATCAGCGTTGTAAACGGCGGCCAGCCTATTTATTACTTTATTATTGCAGTGGAGTAGACCATGCTGAATCTTTCAAGCAATATAAAATTTATCAAGGGTGTCGGCGAAAAAAGAGCCGAGATGTTTTACAATCTCGGCATCTTTGACGTTGACTCCCTGATTCATTTTTATCCCAGAAAATATGAGGACTGGACAAAAACGAAAACCGTTTCTCAGGCACAAAGCGGCGACAATGTCACAATCCGTGCCACGATGATAACTCCGGTTAAGGAGCATATGATAAGGCGCGGTCTAACGCTTTATAAATGTAGTTTTTCTGACGGCGAGGACGTTATCGGGGTAACTATTTTTAACAACAAATATCTTGCTCAGTCTTTGAGAATTTACGAGGATTATGTGCTGTTTGGGAAAATAGAAAAGACCTTTACCACAGCGACCATATCCTCACCTAAAATTGAAAAACTTGACACAGGAATAAGAATTCATCCTATATACCCTGCTGCCGGCAAGCTGACATCAAACGCAATTGCCAAGGTAATTAAGACTGCGCTTGAAAATCTTGAGGAAATCCCCGAAACGCTCAGCAGCGATATAAAAGAAAAATATGATCTTATTTCTCTTGACGACGCAATAAGGAAAATCCATTTCCCCCAAAGTGAAGAAGATGCATACAAAGCCAGAAAAAGACTGATTTTTGAGGAACTGCTGATACTTCAGCTGGGACTTTTCAAACTCAAGGGAAATAAAAAAAGCGAAACGGCGCTAAGAATCTATGACGATTACACAGCCGAGTATGAGTCCCTCCTGCCCTACCGTCTTACAAACGCTCAGTCAAGAGCAATACGTCAGTGCATTGACGATATGATGGGGGCGTACCCCATGAACAGGCTTTTGCAGGGAGATGTTGGCTCGGGCAAAACGGCGGTGGCGACGGGTTTGATCTATACCGTAATAAAAAACGGCTACCAGGCGGCGCTTATGGCGCCCACCGAAATACTGGCAAGCCAGCATTACGAAAGCATATCAAAAATTCTCCGTGGCACGGGAATAAGAACAGCTCTGCTGACAGGTTCTGTTAAGGCAAAGGAAAAACGGCAGATAAAGGCTCAGCTTATTGACGGAGAAATCGACCTGCTGATAGGCACTCACGCCATTATTCAGAATGATGTTGAGTTTTGCCGACTTGCTCTTGTGATAACGGACGAGCAGCACAGGTTCGGCGTTAAGCAACGTGCCAATCTTGCCCAAAAGGGCACCGACGTTCACACCCTTGTTATGAGCGCAACACCGATTCCACGTACTCTCGGACTTATTCTTTACGGTGATCTTGACATAAGCATCCTCGACGAGCTTCCTCCGGGCAGGCAGGAGATACGCACAGATGTTGTAGATTCCAGATACCACAGCAGGATATACAAATTTGTGCGTGACGCCGTTGATAGAGGCGAGCAGGCTTACATTATCTGCCCCCTTGTGGAGGAAAGCGAGGAAGTGCAGAATATCAAATCAGCCGAACAGCTTGCAAAGGAGTTGTCAGAAACAGCGTTTAAAGGCTATAATTTAGGGCTTCTTCACGGCAAAATGAAGGCGGCTGAAAAAGACAATGTAATGAGGGCGTTTGCAGGCGGAGATATTCAGATACTTGTGGCAACCACCGTTGTTGAAGTAGGGGTAGACGTTGCCAATGCTACAATAATGGTTATAGAAAACGCCGAGAGGTTCGGGCTGTCGCAGCTCCATCAGCTTAGAGGAAGAATCGGCAGAGGAAATAAAAAAAGCTACTGCATACTCATTTCCGACAGCCAGAGCGAGAACACGAGAAACCGTCTGCTTACAATGAAAAAATACAGCGACGGCTTTAAGATTGCCGATGAGGATCTTAGAGCAAGAGGTCCCGGCGATTTCTTCGGCGAAAGACAGCACGGACTGCCTAAGCTCAAGATAGCCGATATGCTGGAGGACACTGAAATCCTAAGGCTTGCACAACAATGCGCTTCTGATATTTTAAAAAGCGATTATAACCTTGATTTGCCAGAGAACCAGGGACTTTGCAAATCAATAACAGCTATGTTCCGAAATACGCAATACTGACAAAAGTTATCCGATACAATTAATCTGCCGTGATTATGCTTTAAGATAACACGGCAAAGGAAAAGGAGCGTATTATGCCTTTACATATAATCAGAAATGATATTACGAAAGTTGAATGTGACGCCATAGTCAACGCCGCCAACAACACGCTTTTGGGAGGCGGAGGAGTCGACGGCGCAATACACAAAGCGGCTGGCAGCGGTCTGCTGGAAGAATGTAGAAAACTCGGCGGATGCAAAACAGGACAGGCGAAAATCACAGGAGGATACAATCTTCCCTGCAAATACGTTATACATACGGTTGGACCGGTATGGAGGGGCGGCGGCAACAATGAGCGCAGGATGCTTGAATCCTGCTACAAAAATTCCCTTGTCCTTGCTAAGGAATATAAATGCGGCAGCGTTGCTTTTCCGCTTATATCGGCAGGCGTGTACGGCTACCCTGCTGACGAGGCATTTGACGTTGCGGTGGAAACGATAGCGCAATTTCTTATGAAAAACGATATGACCGTGTATCTGGTTATCTACGGCAAAAACGCTTTCAGAGCAGGGAGCAGAATTTTCAGCGATATTGCTGCATATATCGACGACAATTACGTTGATGAAAACACTGACGAGCAATACGAGTTAATGCGCCAAGCCCAGTGCAGTCAGATATTAGAAATCCAAAAGCCGGGTGTTTCTGCGGATAAGGCAAAAAGTTTTGAAAAGCCGAAGATGTCTGAACAATCCGATCAGTATGAATTTAACGATATTTCGATATTCTTTTCCCAAAGCAACAGCGATATAAAAGATATTATAGGCGATATGCTGGACGAAAGCTTTTCGCAGATGCTTCTCAGAAAGATTGACGAAAAGCAAATGAAGGACAGCGAATGCTACAAAAAGGCAAATATTGACAAGCGGCTTTTTTCAAAAATACGTTCCAATCCCGGCTACAGACCTGCAAAAACAACTGTTCTCGCTTTTTGCGTGGCACTGGAGCTCTCTCTTGACGAAACTAATGAAATGCTGATGAAAGCGGGGTTTGCTCTGTCCCACAGCAGTAAGTTAGATATAATTGTGGAATATTTTATAAAAAACAGGAATTACAATATTTTTGAAATTAATGAAGTTTTATTCGCTTTTGACCAGAGTCTGTTAGGCTCCGTAAATTAAGTCGCCTGACAGGCGACCAAATAACTGAAAAAACCTCCTATAATGAGCTTGCAAGGTGAAAGACACCGAAAAATCATTATACGGAGGTTTTTATTATGGAAAAAATTAAAAACAACATCACTGAGCTGGTATTTATCATTGACCGTTCAGGCTCTATGAGCGGACTCGAAGGCGACACCATAGGCAGTTTTAATTCGCTTATAGAAAAGCAGAAAAAAGTTGACGGCAAATGCTATGTTTCCACTGTTTTATTTGACCACGAGCAGAAAGTGATTCACGACAGAGAAAAGCTTGACAACATTAAACCTCTGACGGACAGGGATTATTATGCTAGGGGCTGCACTGCGCTGGTGGACGCTATCGGCTTATCCGTAAGGCATATTGCGAATATTCACAAATACGCAAGGCGTGAAGACGTGCCGCAGCGCACAATGTTTATTATCATAACAGACGGGTATGAGAATGCCAGCAGAATATTCACTGTTGACCGTGTAAGGGAAATGGTGGAGTACGAAAAGAAAAATTACGGCTGGGAATTTATTTTTATCGGAACAAATGACGTACTTGAAACTGCAGAAAACTTCGGTATCGGCAGAGAAAGAGCCGCCACCTACAACGCCGACAGTGTTGGCACACAGGTTGCGTATGATACGTTTAATGATTTAGTAACCTATTTCAGAAACGACAGCCAGCTGTCCCCTGACTGGAACAGAAAAATTACGCTTGACTACGAAAGCAGGAAATAAAAAAGCTCCGGCGCAATGCCGGAGTTTTTTATTATGCACAATATCGTTTATATTTGCTTGGCTTTTTTCAGCGCGAAAACAAGCCAGCCCTTTTCCTCAAAGCGTTCAATTACCTCAAAACCATTTTCGGCAAAGGAGCAGAGCACCTCGTCCTCACGGGTATCAATGATTCCGCCGGTAATATAAACTCCCGAATCCTCAAGAAAATCGCCCACGGATTTATTGAATTCCATTATTATATCGGCGACTATATTGGCGACTACGATATTATATTTACCCTTAACTTTATCGGACAGATTTCCCTGAACCGCCATGAATTTGTCGGAGCCAAAGCCATTTTTTTCAGCATTTTGCATTGCAGTTTTAACTGCCAGCGAGTCGATATCAACGCCAAAGGCATTCCCTGCGCCCAGAAGCAGGCAGGCTATAGAAAGTATACCGCTTCCGCAACCGATATCCAGCACACTATCGCCGCTTTTAACATATTTTTCAAGTGTTTCAAGGCACAGCTTTGTGGTGGGGTGGCTGCCTGTACCGAAGGCAAGTCCCGGCTCGATATTCAAAACCTTTCTGCCCTGTGGGTCATACTCATCCTCCCACTCGGGGCGGATAAGCAGCTTCTCTCCCACAGGCATCGGGTGAAAATACTGCTTCCAGTTATTCACCCAGTCCTCCATGGCGCAGTCGGCGATTTTAACCTCGTACTCAATCCCCTGAGCATCCAGCCTTTCCTTAATAAAAGACACCGCTTCCATGGGGTTTTCGTGAGGGTTTACATAGATGTGGATTATGCCCTTTGTCCTGTCAGCCTTGAGGAGACTTTCCTCAATCAGGTCAATATGAGCAATCTCCATAACCTCATTTTCCAAATCGGAATAATCCTCAATATATATGCCGTACGGCACTACCATATTGGCAACATTGCCTGCTGTTTCTATGTCAGCGGTGCTGACTGTAACAGCAATTTCAGTCCAGCTTTCATTAATGGTATTTCCCACTGTTATTCTCCTAAATTAACTTTATGTTCAAATTCTGAAAGACCGTGATTATACAGCTTTCTGTTATCAAGCGCCCACTGCCTGTCGGTAAACTTGCCTGCCTCAACCTTGCCGGTGGCGTTATTAATTTCAAATATCGTGGCATCAAGGGAGTCGAGCGTTGACAAAATCTCCGCCTCCAAAAACATTGGTCTGACAGGAGAGCCGTATTCCGGCACACCGTGATGTGACAGCACCATATGTTCAAGAAGAACAGCTTTGTCATAATCCACTCCTAGCTTTACGGCGGTATCCTCAATATACATAGCGCCCTTGACAAGATGACCTATCAGCTCACCTCCCACGCTGTAGCCGGTACAGAGTCCTGTTTTTCCAGTCTCCATCTCAAAGGTTTTTGCCACGTCGTGAAGAATCGCGCCTGAAAGAAGAAGCTCCCTGTTGACGTTGGGATAGATCTGACAAATTTTTTCCGCCATTTCAACAATTGATGCGGTATGAAGCATAAGTCCGCCGACAATGGCATGATGCAGTCTGTATGCGGCGGGATACACCTCAAGCTTTTCCCTGTTCTCCAGCATTATGTGAGTAACTATTTTCTTAAAATCAGCGTCGCTGAAATTATTTGCCTTTTCAAGGAGCATACTAAATACGGACTTGCCGTCATGTTCAGACGAAGGCACGAACTGGGACGCAAGCTGGCTGTCCGCTTTCTTTATTGATGTAATATTAAGCTGCGGTCTGCCCTTATAATTGTCCACCGTATACTCAATTTCAATTACGTCGCCGGTTTCATACAGTCCGTTATTCTCAAACCGCCAAACCTTAGCGGGATATTCCTTTTTATCACTGCCGATAACGATTATATCAAGGTAGCCGTTGCCGTTTTTGTCCTTTTTTTCGGCAAGCTCCTTTATCATTGCAAATGAAGCCATATCAATTCCTCTTCCTCACAAGGCTTTCAGGCATAATTCTGTATGACGTACAAAGCCAGTGTGACATTATTTATTAATAAATATTATACAATAAATTAAATCTATATTCAATGCTATTTCCTTGACAAATTCGGGGTTGATTGGTATTATAATTTTGTATGTAATTTAGTTTACGGATAAAGACGCAGGCGGATTTTATCCGCCACGGTCTCTTAAATTGGAGTGATATATATTGAAGGATATTGACAATCTCTGCATGAACTGCTTTAAAGAGCTGACAAACGGCAGCGTATGTGAAAACTGCGGCTACGACAACGACAAGCCCACTGACACCATGTACCTTCAGCCGAAAACAGTTCTTGAGGACAGGTACGTTATCGGTGCGGTTGACGTGCACGAAAGCGACGCTGTGGTTTACAGGGGATATGACAGCCAGCTTGACGCTGTTATAAACATACGAGAGTTTCTTCCCAAGGGGATAGCAAACCGCCTTGAGGGCAATCTTGATGTACATGTCAGAGAGCGTTACAAATCAAGCTACGAAAAATACAAGGAGTCATTTCTCAATCTCTGGAGCACTATAATAAAGATGAGAAATCTTTCCTCCGTTATACCCACTTATGATGTGTTCGAGGCAAACGGCACGGCATATGCCATAAGCGAATACATGGAATCCATAACTCTCAGGGAATTTTTGCTCAGGAATCCCGACGGCAATATCCTATGGGATCAGGCAAGGCTTATGTTCATGCCGGTGCTCACCACGCTTGAAGCGCTTCATTCTAATTCAATTATTCACGGAGCTATATGCCCCGACAATCTTGTCCTTTGCCGTGACGGCAAGGTAAGACTAAAGAATTTCTGCATAAGCGAGGCAAACACGATGTCCTCCGAGCTGGAGTTCACGCCAAATGAGGGATACACGGCGCTGGAGCAGTATGACAACAGTCATAAAATGTGCCCTGCCACGGACATTTACGCTTTTTCCGCCTGCATATTCAGAGCGCTTGTGGGTCAGAATCCTCCCGACGCAAAGTCCAGGGAAACTAACGACAAGCTCATGATTCCAAACGCTATAGCTGAAAAAATCCCCACTCATGTAATAAAGGCGCTGGGAGGCGGACTTCAGATCTATCCCGAGAAGAGAATACAGGATATAGAGACTTTCCGCCAACAGCTCAGCGTTACTCCGGGAGTTGTTGCCGCAGCGGCAATCCAGCCAAAGCCGGTTGAGAAGGACCCGGTCGAAGAAGAAGAGCATTACAGAGGATATCCTGACTACGACATGCAAAAGCCTAAATCAAAGGCGCCGAAAATTATTATCGCAATTCTTGTGGTACTAATTATTGCCGCCGTCGCATTAGGAATATATTTTGTGAAAAACGGCGGGTTCAGCAACGAGCAGGACAACACAACTACCACCGCTCCGATATCTACTTATTCCGTGCCTGATTTTGTTTCGGCAGGATACACACAGAGCGATGTTGAAAACAACGGCGTATGGAACGAGCAGTTCACCATCACCTTTGACACGGATTACTCAGAAGATGTTGAGGAAGGCATAATCTTCAAGCAGAGCGTAGAAGCGGGTGAAACTGTTGACCAGGGCACGCAGATCGTCCTGACAGTCAGCAGAGGCATACAGACCGAGGTACTGCCTGATGTTGGCGGTATGACTCTTGAGGATGCCAAGAAAGAGCTTGAAGAGCTTGGATTCACCGTATCTACTGTTGAGATTTATAACGACGGCGGTCATACAAAAGACACTGTAAAATCAAGTTACGGCATGGCGCCTGCTGCCGGCGAGGAAGTTGCTGTGGGAGAAGAAGTAATACTTCAGGTATACGGTGAAGTGATTACCACCACTCAGCCCTCCACAACACAGGAGGATAAAGCCGAATAAAACTACGAATATTATAAAAAACAGATGAGCAATAAAGCTCATCTGTTTTGTTTTTTTGATATTTTATTAAGTCGGTCAATAATCAGTTTTGAAACAATTCCCAGAAGCAAACCCGTAATGAGCCCGGCAATCAAAAGCACCGGCAGATAATAAACGATTTTATCTGTCATAAGTACTGCCGCCACTGCAATCTGACCGATATTGTGGCATATACCGCCAAGCATGCTGACTCCGATTACCGAAAGCTTGGTCTTACGGGCAAAATACATTACAATAAAGCTGAGAATTCCGCCGCACAGACTGTAAGCAAGGCTGTAGGCATTGCCGAAGGTAAGCCCTGCAAGGAGTATGCGTATCAGCGCTATTGTGAACGCTTCGCCCGGTTTCATAACGTAAAGCGCTACCACTACCACCAGATTGGCAAGTCCGAGCTTTACGCCGGGGATGCCGAAATTAAAAGGAATAAGACTTTCAAGATAGCTGAAAGTAAAGGCAAGCGCCACCATCATTCCGTAAAATGCTATACGTTTTGCTTTGCTGTTATTCATAAAAATTATTCCGCCTTACGCCACCGCGTCGATTTCGTCGGAGTCATTTTTGTCGATTACTGTTACAACGACCTTATGCGGCAGACAAATTATTGACTCGCCGTTTCTGTTAATGCTCTTATGGCTGACGCAGATACCGTCCGGGCAATCCGCCTGAGTCATTTTAGCGCTGCCGTCCTTAATTACAAGAGTATTTTCTCCGCCGTTTTCTGACACAATTACCTTTGTGGTATCGGTATCAAGGGGCAGTGTTTCCGTCACCTTTCCGTCAACCTCAATCTGAACGCAAGCGCCGTAATTGTCATTGACTGCATAGAGAAAGAACAAAAGCGCTCCTGCAACTGCCAAAACAACGGCTATAATAATAAAATCCGCTTTTTTCATTACTCTGCGTCTTCACTGACAGCAAAATTTGCCGTAACAAAGTTCTGGGCATTGTTTACTCCGTCAACAACTGCCTGAGAAGATACTGTGGACCTGGCAATAGCGTCGATGCCTGAGCCCTTTTCACTGCCGCCGGAGATTACCACCGGCAGATATCTTCCGGTAAACTGATCCTTAAAGCTGCTTTCTTCTATTCTGACGCCGAGATACTCAGTCTCCTCCTGGTGGAGAATATCAATTCCGCACACAAGAGTGCCGTCGGCTGAAATGATAGTGCTCATCTCAATCGGAACCGAAGTGTTATATCCTATGGTAGTGCCCTCGATGATATAGGCTACAAGATTGCCCGACTCATCATAGGCTTCCTTGGCAGATGTAACGCCGTAGGTGTCAGCGTTCATTGAGGATATATCAATGTCGGTTGTGGATGCGATGGTAAAATCAATATCTACCGGCTCATTATATTTCCTGTTGGCAAAATCATAGAGAGCCTTTGAACCGAAAATAACGCCCACGCACAAAACTATCATAACAACAAGGGAAATCAGCCAAGTAAGTGATTTTGGATTGAAATGTGCTTTGCTTTTCATAAGTATATCTCCTAATCTTCAATATAATTTTCAAATCCTGAGCTGTATATTGTATTATACTCTTTATCGACCCAGACTGCTTCAACGCCGTCCATACTCTCAATCATATTTTTACCGTCCTCAACAGACATATTAAAGAGAGTTGTGGAAAGAGCGTCGCCCAGCGCCGAATCGTCACAAATTACGGAAACACTGATCACGTAATCCCCAGGCATAAGCGTATCGGGGTCTATTATATGACAGTACTTTTTGCCGTCCACCATAAAATAGCGCTGATAATTACCGCTGGTCACAACGCTGAGGTCTGATATATGGACATTCACAAGATAATCGTCGGACTTTTCATCGGGGTTTTCGATACCGATATTCCAAGGGGTCTTACCGTCGTCCTCCTTGAAGCCGAACGTACACACGTTACCACCGATGCTTATGGCGGCTGAAGTCCAAATATTGTTCTTTGCCCACTCGCAGACCTCCTGCACGGCGAAGCCTTTAGCCACGGCGCCGACATCCAGCTTAAGCTGAGGGTCTGCGAAATATACTGTACTGTTTTCCCTGTCAATCACAAGACTGTCAAAGGACGTATGCTCTGCCGCATCTTCAAGCTCTTTCATATCCGGAAGAGTTGCTGTTTCAGGGTCAGCCTCGGCATGCTCTCTGCAATCATGCCAGAGGGACAAAACAGAACCGAAGCAGACGTTAGTTTTACCGTTGCTCAGCTCATAGACATATTTGCAGTACTCAAGCAGGTCAATGATCCTCTCATCCACCTTTACCGGACCGTCCTTAGCCTCGCTGTTAAGGGTGCAGAGGTTATTCATTCCGTCATACGAATTGTATATATCATAAAGTTTATCGTATTCCGCAAGCTTTTGATAAAACTGCTCATAATGCTCGTTGAAATCGCTCTCGCTGGTATCATAAGCTATAACCGTTGACGCCGTGTCAAACAAATCAAGAAACGACGCTGAAAAGCGCTGCTTGCCGCTGCCAAGCTGACTGCATGAACAGCAAAGAACCACGAGAATTACAGACAACATTACACAAAAAATTTTTTTCATAACAATAAAATTATAACAGAAAACACATCTGCTTGCAATACATTAGATTCAAATTAAAATTCACATTTTTTGTAAAAAAAGCGGCGTCATATGATATAATATATATGGCAAATAATCTTTAAACTTTTGAGGAGGTGGCACTATGCCCGACGCTGTCAGAACCTATACTCCCAAGGAGCGCAACATGTACCTGCTGGGTATGGCAGGTCAAAACATGATCTACAACATTATAGGTACCGGACTTTACTTTTACTTTCAGTCGGTCATTTTTATCCCGGCTATTGCCATAAGCATTTTTATGGCTGTGGCACGTGTATGGGATGCGATAAATGACCCGATGATGGGCACCATTGTTGACAAAACAAACAGTAAATACGGCAAATGCCGCCCCTACCTGATGGTAATACCGCCGATAATTTTTGTTATAACCGTAGCGGCTTTTTGCAACGGGATATACAGCGATTCAAATTCAGCGGCAGAAAACGCCCTTATCGTGGGCTGGGCGGCTGTGTCATATATACTGTGGGGAATGAGCTACACGGTAGGCGATATTCCGCTGTGGGGCATAACCTCACGCATGACGGAGGTGGAAAAGGACAGAGCGTCCATTCTTTCCCTCGCCAGAATTGCCGGAGGCATTGGCGCAGGAGTTGTACTCCTTTCAATCACTCCCCTTTCCCAAAATGTGGGTAAAATGCTTGAAAGCACGGTAGGTTCCACCGCCAAATCCCAGCAGTACGGATTCATTATAGTTGCGGCTGTATTCGCTTTTATCGGGTGTGGGCTGTTCCAGCTGACGGGTATTTTTGTGCGCGAGCGTGTTCCCTCCCAGGAAAAAAATCTTGGATTTGCCGAAAATTTCAAAATTATGTGGGGCAATGTCCCCTTTAGGAAACAGCTTATCAGCGGCGTAATAAGAGCGCCTATCCAAATGCTTCTTTCTGTGGCTATGACGCTGGTGTCTTATTACTACGGTAACTATTTCGGCAATTATATAATCTATATAGTCATACTTGGCGGGGCAATCTTCGGCGGTCAGTTTGCGGCAATGGCTGTCGTTCCGAAGCTTATGGAAAAGTACGAAAAGACAAAGCTTTACTCAGTTTCAACAATCATAAGCGCTGTTGCATTTGCACTGATATATCCGATATATAAAATCGCTCCTCAGGATTTAGACAAACCTTTATGGATAGCGGTACTGTTTGTGGTATTTGCAATTGCAGGGGCCGGCATGGGCGCGTTAAATGTGCTGCAATCCGTTATGATAGCGGACGCTGTGGACTATGAGGAATACCATAAGGGATTTCGTCCCGACGGCGTTTTCTTCTCCGGTCAGTCATTTATCACAAAGCTTTCCGCAGGAATAAGCTCCATAATTCAGGGAATCGGTTATTCAATAGTAGGTTTCAGCGGCAACAATGTAAACATCTGCAACGAGGCACTGAGAAACGGTGCGTCTTTTAAATCCGACTTTGCACCTTATGCCGCAATGATGTTCCTGCTCTGTTCCATACCCCCAGCCATAGGACTGTTCCTATCTGTTATTCCCATTAAGAATTACGGAATGACGGACAGCGAGCACAAAATGATGCTTGACAAGCTTATAGAAAAACGAAACAATGCGCAGGAAAATTAACCGCAAATAAAAACTACTACTGAAATCAAAACCAAAAAACAAATAAAAACATAAAAAAACGGTGCAGAATAATCTGCACCGTTTTGATTTAACCGATATATTATTTGTTTACAGCTTTAACAACGTTGTCAACGATAGCGTTTACTATAATTGTGCAGCCTGCTGAAAGGTCAGCATCTGTCGGATAACCGTCCTCGCCTACTGCTGCGGCAAGCTCGTCAGCTGTCTTGCCAACTGCAAACTTCTCAAAAGCAGCTGCCTGCTCGTACCACTCTTTGCCGATTGGTGAAGCAGCCTTCATGTTGTAATCTTCCTTGAGCTCTTTCTTGGTAGCGAAAGTACCTTCTGCAACAGTGAATGCACCGTCAGCAATTGAGCATTTAGCCTGAGAAGCATCGATGAGGCATGATGTGATCTTGCCCTCTGAATCAACAGTTACTACTGCATAGTTTGAGTCGTACTGAAGATTTGTCTCGTTGCTTTCATAATATTTCTCAGTTGTGATAGCCATCTTAAGGGTATCATTTGTTGAAGCACCGAGATTCTGAGCATTGTTTACAGCGTTTACAACAGCAGTTGAAATGCTTGAAACATTGATTGTGCAGCCTGCTGAAAGGTCAGCATCTGTCGGATAACCATCCTCGCCTACTGCTGCGGCGATCTCGTCAGCTGTCTTGTTCTTAGCAAATGCCTCAAAAGCGTCGATCTGCTCATACCACTCTTTGCCGATTGGTGAAGCGCCTTTCATGTTGTAGTCCTCAAGCTTCTCGTCCTTTGTTCTGAGGTCTGTTACATCACCGTTGTTTGTTGCAAGGTCAGGCTTTGTCTGAGCTTCGTCGATCTTACAGTCAATAATCTTTCCGTCAGCGTCAACAAGAACAGCAGCGCATACTGAGTCAATTGTGAGCGTTGTTGCCTCAACTTCTGAAATTGAGCTTACAACAGCATAACCTGTTTTTGCAGCGGCAGCGTCTGTGGAACCGTTTGATGCGTTGTCATCTGCGCCATTGCTGCAAGCTGCAAATGAAACGGCAAGCACGGATGCAAGACCTACTGCAAGAATTTTTTTCATTTTTGTCATAAGTTTCTCTCCTATAAAATTATTATACATTAAAGAGTACACGATTATAATATATTAAAAGTTACTGATTGTCAATAATTTATCAATATTATTGACATTTTTTTGTCAATTTTTTATCAGTAAACTTTAATAATTTTTCTTGGGCATTTTTCAGCGCAGATTCCACAGCGTGTACATTTAGTATAGTCAATTTTCGCAATATTATTTTCAAATACTATTGCCTGGCTCGGACAATTCTTTGCACATATGCCGCAAGCGATACATCCTGCTGAGCAAGCTGCTGTAACGTCCTTGCCTTTTGAGCGTGACGAACACTGAACCCTGTATTTTGCGTTTGCAGGTATAAGCTCAATAAGATTATGGGGACAAACTTTTACACATTTGCCGCAAGCTACGCAAAGCTCCTCGTCGACTACTGCCTTAGAGTCAATTATTCTTATAGCGCGCTCGTCGCAGACCTTGGCACAAGAACCGTAACCAAGGCATCCATATTTACATGAATACGGGCTTGAGCCGGGCATTTTGGCAGCATATGCGCAGCTGTCAACACCTACGTAGTTATAATCAATATGCTTCTTTTCGCGGGTGCCGTCGCATTTTACATAGGCAACCTTTCTCTCAAACTCGCCTACTTCCTTGCCCATAATCTTGGCAATTTTCTCAGCAACAGGCTTACCGCCCACCGGACAGGCGGAAACTTCTGCCTCACCCTTGGCTATTGCTTCGGCAAGGCTGTCGCAGCCTGCATATCCGCAGCCACCGCAGTTGCTTCCCGGCAATACCTCACGCACCGCAATCTGAAGCTCGTTTTCCTCCACATGAAATACTTTTTCCGCAACACTCAGTATAATTCCGATAACAACACTGAGTATTCCGGCAGCCGCCACGGCTATAATAATTTCATTGATATTCATAACAATCCTTTCCTCTTATGAGAACACTGCCGTCAGGCAAAAACATTAAATCCGTAAAAAGCGATAGACATCAGGCACGCTGTCATAAGAACAGCCGGTGTACCTCTGAATGATTTCGGAAAATCGTTGTTTTCCGTTTTCTCACGCACGCCTGCCATAATAATAATGGCGATACAGAATCCTACAGCAGTGCCGAAACCGGTAACCACACTGGTGATAAAGTCGTTTGACTGCTGAACATTTGTAAGCGCTGTACCAAGAACTGCGCAGTTGGTGGTAATCAGCGGAAGATAAACGCCCAGAGCCTTATACAATGACGGCGCCGCTTTTTTAAGGAACAGCTCCACAAGCTGAACAAGAAAAGCTATAACGAGTATGAATACAATCGTTTTAAGATATGTTAGGTCGAATTTATCAAGCACATAGTCATACAGCAGGCTTGTAACCGCTGAGGAAATAGTGATGACAAATATTACCGCTCCGCCCATTCCGGCGGCAGTCTTAATATTCTTTGACACGCCAAGGAAGGGACATATGCCGAGAAACTGGCTCAAAACGATATTATTAATAAGCGCTGTGGTCAGGAGAACTAAAAACAAAGTGTTTGCCATTATTCATTACCTCCTTTATTTGCGCCGCATTCTTCACAATTGCCGCAGCAGCCGCCCTTGTGCTTTTTGCGCTTATCAGCGCCTTTAGGATTAAGCTTATTCATAAGAGCACAGAGAATTGAGAGAACGAAGAACGCTCCGGGTGCCAGCACGAATATTGAAACCGGCTCAAAACTCTCCGGCGTTACCTTGTAGCCGAAAAGTGTTCCGGCACCAAGGAGCTCTCTTACAATACCGATAAGTGTGAGTCCTATGGTAAATCCAAGACCGATGCCGAGTCCGTCAAATATTGAAAGTATCGGGCCGTGCTTGGAAGCGTATGTTTCCGCTCTGCCGAGGATGATGCAGTTTACTACGATAAGCGGAATAAAAATTCCCAGGCTGTCATAGAGAGCCGTTACATAGGCGTGCATAAGCATCTCAACTATCGTTACAAAGGACGCTATAATTATAATATATACCGGAACTCTTACGCCGTTTGGTATCACTTTACGCAAAAGAGAAATCAGAAGATTCGACATGATAAGAACAGCGGTAGTTGCAAGTCCCATACCGAGTCCGTTTTTAGCATTGGTTGTTACTGCAAGAGTGGGACACATACCAAGCATAAGAACGAAAGTCGGATTCTCTTTTATAAGTCCGTTATAAAGTCTTTCTAAAATAGCCTTCATATGTCTCACTCTCCTTTCAGATTTGAATTGTAGAAATCAACCGCTCCATTGACAGCCGTTACCACTGCGTTGGTTGTTATGGTAGCTCCGGCTATCAGGTCGATTTCGTTATTTTCAACAGTTGCCGCTGACGGAACATATTTTACTTCCTCAGCTTTCATTCCCACAAACTGCTGTGCGAATTCGTCGCTGGTGCACTGACCGCCCAAAGGCTTGGTCTCATTGCTTTCTAAGACGGAAAAACCTTTTATCATACTGTCATTACCAACGCCGAGTGCGATTTTAAGATCGCCTGCATAGGCGTTATGAGCAGTTACTGTAATTATATAACCGTCTTCGCCCACTGTCTGAACATCGTCAACAGTATATTCGTCAGTAGAAACAGGTGTGAACTCGTACGGTGTCAGAGTGGACATATCAGCGTCAGGGAAAGCCTTCTGCATCGGGTCCTCGGCTTCCTCCGCCTCAAGCCCGCCGCCGAAATTGGTCTGATAGAATACTATTGCCGCGTTGACAGCCTCAGTAACAGCATTTGTAGTGATAGTAGCGCCGCTCACTGCGTCGATTTCGTTATCAGCAGTAGCGCCTGAGCTGGTGTACTCAAGAATGGCTGCTTTTTTGCCGGCAAACTGGGAAGTGAAGTCAGGTTCGGTACATTTTGAGCCGATACCTGCTGTTTCCGAATTGGAAACAACGTTCATTCCCGTAATCTCACCCTCGGTTGTTATACCGACTGCGACCTCAAGATCGCCGCCGTAACCGCTGGGTGAGGTGGCTGAAATAACATAGCCCTTTATATTTTGCTTGCTTTCATCTGTAACGGCAAGCACGTCGTTTATATAACAGCCCTCATAGCCTGCTGTGGAAAGAGCTTCTTCCGAGCCGCTGATAATGTTCTCGCTGTCCTCAACCTCAGCAAAAAATTCCGAGTTGGGATATACCACCTTATAAACCTCAGCTCTGGCATTTATCTCAGCTTCTTCTATAGGTCCTCTGGTGACCTGATTAACAACAGCCAGCAGGAAAACAGCCACGACAGTAACAATTACAAGAACCAGGGTGTTGACCAGAATGCTTGATTTTTTCTTAGCCATTGCTCTTATCCCCCTTCGCTATTTTTTCACAGCCGAAAGGCTTAGGAATCGTTATCTTTTCTATAAGCGGAACAAGCAGATTTCCTATAATAATTGCAAATGAAACGCCCTCTGCGGATGAGCCCAGCATTCTGAAAAGAGCTGTCATAAGTCCCAGGAGGATACCATATATGATCTGCCCCTTTGCAGTTATCGGGCTTGTAACATAGTCAGTAGCCATAAAGAACGCACCCACCAAAAGTCCGCCGGAAAGGAGCTGACCTGCAACATAATTTACAGTAAGCTCGTTGCCTAAAACAAGATTAATAATTACTACAAAAACAAGTGTTGACAATATATATGTCAAAGGAATCCTTACGGAAATTACCTTCTTTACAATCAGATAAATACCGCTGATAAGTATAGCCAGCGCTGAAACCTCGCCGATACATCCGCCGTGGAATCCCAAGAACAGAGTCAAGAGGTCGGGAGTTTCGCCGGCTTTCATCATAGCAAGGGGTGTAGCAGATGACACACCGTCAATGGAAAAATCATTCATCCTTGACGCAAATGAAATCAGCAGGAAGCACCTTGCCGCCAGCGCAGGATTCATAAAATTCTGACCGAGTCCGCCGAAAAGCATCTTTACAGCTATTATGGCGAACACTCCGCCTATTACCGGTATCCACCATGAAACGGTTGACGGAAGGTTAATTGCCAAAATAAGTCCTGTAACAACCGCACTGTAATCAAAAACGGTTATCGGCTTTTTGGCAATAAGCTCAAAAATCAGTTCGCTTAAAACGCAGGTCACAACGCTTATCGCTATTACAATCAAAGCGTCAAGACCGAAGTGATACACACCGAATGCCAGCACGGGAAGAAGTGCAATTACCACGTCGCGCATTATCGCTTTTGTCGTACTTTGCTCTCTCACATGGGGAGAAACTGAAACATTATACATAAATCACACTTCCTTTCCTTACTTTGCGGCACGCATTTCACGTACTTTTGCTTTGCCCTGCTTACAAAGCTGAGTAAGCGGTATTTTTGCAGGGCATACATACGAGCAGCAGCCACATTCAATACATTCCATACCACCGAGACTTTCAAATTTTTCAAAATTCTCGGAGCGGATTGATTTTGCCAGCATCTGCACCACAAGATTCTGGGGACAGTGAGTAACGCATCTGCCGCAATGAATACATGCTGACTGCGGCAGAGCGGCAACGTCGTCCTTTGAAAAAGCAAGAATTGACGCGGAGGTTTTTGTAACCGGTATTTCCAGCGTGCTCATAGCAATACCCATCATAGGACCGCCGGAAATGAATTTTATCACATCCTCCTTAGCGCCTCCAGCCGCTTCCAGCACATAACTGTGGCTGACACCCAGAGGAACATCAAGGTTGCACGGTGTATTAACCGCCTCGCCGGTTATCGTCATAACCTTGTGAACCAGCGGCATATTCTTGTAAACCGCTTCATAAATGGCAAAGCAGGTTGCGGTGTTCAGAACTATGCAGCCCTTGTCAGCAGGGAGCATCTTTGAATTAATTTTCCTGTGGGTTACTGCATATATGAGCTGACGCTCGCCGCCCTGAGGATACTTGGTCTTAAGCGGACAAACGCTTATCCTGTCCTCAGAAGAAACTTTTTGCTCAAACAGCTTTATTGCGTCAGGTTTGTTATTTTCAATTCCGATAACAGCCTTTGCATTCGGCAGCGCTTTGAGCACAGTTTTTATACCTTTTAATATTTCGTCGCTCTTTTCCAGCATCAGGCGGTAATCCGCAGTAAGATACGGCTCGCACTCTGAGCCGTTTATAATCAGAGTATCTATTCCATCGCAGTTTTTAGGAGAAATCTTAACACTGGTGGGGAATCCTGCTCCTCCCAGTCCGACAATTCCCGCTTTTTGAACAATATCTATTATTTCCTTGCCGGAAAGAGAGCCGGGGTCACGGTCTTCTGAGAAACCGCTGACGGTTTCGTCCTTGCCGTCATTTTCTACAATTATACAGTCGCCGCTGTCGCCGCCGATGAGAAGTTTCTTTTCTATCGACTTAACAGTTCCCGATACGGAGCTATAAACCGGCGAAGAAATAAATCCGTCAGCCTCAGCTATAATCTGACCGACAAGTACTCTGTCCCCGGGAGCTACAACTGCCTTTGCCGGCTTACCTATATGCTGAAAAAGAGGATACACCATAAGGTCCTGGGCGGGTATACGCCTGATAGGGCTGTCCTTGGCGAGCTCTTTCCCCTCATAGGGATGTGCTCCTTTTTTAAAAGATTTCAGTTTCATTTGTTAAACCCCTTAAATTAAAGTTGCATCAGCCGGCTTTTGAACACCTGCAACAAGCCGCTGATATTTATACATTAAATTATTATATATTGTATCATAACCGGACAAAACATTCAATTAATATTAAAAACAATTTCCAATATTATGCAATTTGATTTTTTATTAATTACATTAAATATACCGATAAATATATAGGGCGGCGCTGTCAATCAGCTTCGCAGGTTTGACTGCGTTCCTTTTTCTTTTCCCTGAAACTTTTTCCGTAATATTTCTTAAGCAGACGTTGAGTCTGCCTGTCACACAATCCGAGTCTGCCGGAAAGCTCAGTCAGGGTAAGATTGTCGGTATATAGAAAAGCCTGCTCGATAATAACGAACCGTCTGTCGTCAAGGCTGTCGAAGGGATTGCTTGCCACAAAGGATTCCGGTAAAAACAATCTCGTCACATTAGTGAGTATAACCATCGCCGTTCCTATTACCGCACTTTGATAATCAGGGGCTTTAGTTTTGTATTCACGCAAAAGTTCCAATGCCGGTGCTGTATTAAAGCCCTTGGAATAATAAAAACTCTCGGATAAAAATGCGGATGCCACATCATTTGCCTTATTAGTTTTCACCGCCTGGAGCATAAAAAACACATCCTTGAGTGGGTCAGAAGGGTCAGATTTCTGACTGTGATAAACACCGGGACCTGTAATAAAGAAATCGCCGTTTTCCAGTTCGAATTTTTTTGAATCAGCAATAAGTTCACCGTGCCCGCCTGTTATAAAATGAAGCTCATAGCTGCTCTTGGCATGGGCGTGGTTAGGTATTTCGTCGTCAAGCAGTCCGCCGCCTATATCCGTCATATCAAAAACCACATTGTTCCAGCTAAAACTTATCATAAATATCACCAAAATGATATTATCATAAACACGACATCATATCAATTAAAAAGTCGCATTTGGAAAAATTTTATAAAGGCAGATTAACGACTTTGCTTTAAAAAGCTGTAGAAAGCAAAATAAAACCCGTGAGTAAAACTCACGGGTTTTGGCGCGCCGGAAGGGACTCGAACCCCCGACCTACTGGTTCGTAGCCAGTCACTCTATCCAGCTGAGCTACCGGCGCATATTAAATTCAGCTAAGCGCCCTTTATCAAGCGCTTAGCTAATATAACACATTATTGCTGAAATTGCAATACCTTTTTCCATAAATTATTTGGGATTTTCTTTAAGATAGCTATCCAAAAGATCCGCTGCAAAGGCAACTATTTCGGGACAAGGGCGCTTTTTATAATAATCCGAAGTGCGTTTTTCAGGCACAGGTGAGGAGGGTCCCTCACTCTTTAACCCCAAAAGCTCACGGCACACAACCGAGCCCATTTCTTCTTTAAACCTACCGCAGAGCTCCTGCACTCTCGCATAGGTGCCTGCTCTGTCATCGTCGTAATAAGCGCCGATAATAAAGGTCATTGCGGACACGGCGCCGCATACCTCACGCATACGTCCCATACCGCCGCCAAAGCCAATCATCAGCTTTTTTAATATTTCCTCATCAATTCCGATTTCGTCACTGAACGCTGTCGAAACTGCCTGAGCACAGTTGCATCCGGACAGAAAAAGATTTTTCGCCTTTTCACCTTTTGTCATGATTATTCACCAAAATTCATGTCGCCCTCATCTGTCACATCAGGCTCCGTTGGTATTTCGCTGAACACAGCTGTAACACTTGCGTTTTCATTAGCAGTAAAGGTGTAGCTCTCTGAGCTGCTGACTTTAATTCCGTCAGAATACCAGCCGTCAAATCCGTATCCGTTGTCTGCAACAGCAGTAAGCGTAACCTTATCTCCGTTTTTATATTCGCCGCCGCCGCTGACTGTTCCGCCGCCGCTGCTGTTGGCGTTAATGTACCATGTAAGCACCGTCGTGGTAGTTGACGGGGCAGTGGTGGTTGTTGGCGCAGCGGTTGTGGTTTGCCGAGTTGTATAAGCTGTTGTATTTTGGGATTGCGTCTCTGTCGACTGCGTTGTAGAAACAGTTGTGGAAGTCTCATCCTCATCCTTTGACCTGTTAACTGCAACTGCAATTACTGAAGCTATTATTGCCACCAGCACAACAACAAGAATCGCTATAACTATAACACTCTTTTTTTCTGCCGGGGATTTATCCTTGGGTGCCTCCCCTTCTTCCTTGTGCGGCGTTGCTTTATTTTCCTGCGGCGTCGGCTGGGGATTTTCGCTAACAGCAGTAAATGTCTGCGTCTTCGTAGTTTCCTCAGCAGGCTGTATTTCTTCCTCTTCATAAAGGGGTGAACCGCAGGTTTCACAGATATATCTGTTGTCGTCATTATATGTTCCGCAGTTTTTACATCTCATATTTGATATCTCCTAATTATGATTATTACATAATATAATATTTCTATATTATGACTATTATAGCACATAAAGCGACTAATCTCAATAAAATATAGTTTAAATTAATAATCTTTTAAAATAATTACGGGAATTTTTAATTTTCTATTGACTTTTTGTTCAAATTAATATAAATTCTATATGTAATGTTTTGTTTTACAACGATTCGTACTATTTTGAAAGGGGATCCTGAAATGAACAAATATGTGAAAAAAGGATTATGTATTGCACTTGCCGCAGGACTCATTGCCAGTTCCTTTGCCGGATGTGCAAAAGTCAATTATGTAACAAACAGCGCTGTTGAAGCTATCTATAAGATAAAAGACGGAAGCTGGCAGGAAACTGAAGCAGAAGGCGAAGGCGCTGCTGCCGAGGGCGATCCTGTTGTTATCGACACTTTTACTGCTGGTACATACGGCGGAGTTGAGTTTAGCTCTCTTGAAGATGTAGCTAACTACTACGTTGAGGCTTACAACTACACCAAGACTCTTACTGCCGAGTATACTGACGAAAACGGCGACAAGCAGACATTCTACAAACTTCTCGGCGATGAGAACCTTGAAGTTGGCGAAATTATGATCGACGGTTCTTCCAATGCTATGATCAACAACCTTGTTCCGGGCATTGTCGGCGGTCTGTTTGCTCCTAACACATACGGTCTCGTTCCTTGCTACAACAGAGACCCCAACCTTGACAACAACCTGGAAGACACAACTCGTAAGGCTGACCACGATTTCAGAACTTCAGCAGTAACAGCTGAGGATATTCTTGACGCTAACGTAACTGATAACGGCGACGGTACCATCACAATGGTAATTCAGCCTAAAGCAGGTCAGATGAGCACCAGAGGTGATGACTCTCAGGGTCGTTTCTTCGAAGTTCTCGGTGACATCGGCGGCGTTGTAGCCAGCATTGATATGATTTCATTTGCTCAGGGTACCGCAGAGGAAAACATTACTGTTGATTACAAGGGCGGTACTGTAACTGTTAAGATTGATACTGCCACCAAGGAAATTGTTGAAGCTGATTACAAGATGATTGCAAACGTATCTGTAAACCATGCAAATGTTGCAGTTATCAAGGACAAGAGCGCATCACTTGTTATCACCTACACAAACCACTTCCCGGCTTCTGACGAGTATCTTCTTGAGAAGAAGGGTATAAAAAGAGCAGTACCATTAAGCTAATAATTGCTGATTTCAAAAGCCCGGTTTTACCGGGCTTTTATTTATGCAAAACAATATTAATAATTTTTATATTGATAACAAAAATATTATGTAGTATAATTAAAATACTGTTTCTGTGCCGTATTACGGAGGAAACGGCAAATTAATTACAGGAGACTATAAATGGACAACAAACTGCCTAATATGGATTATGATGCCGATGAGGTACTCAATGAATTCAAGGAAAAAATCAAGTGGCCCAAAAATAACGAGGTCAACGCGGTCGTAAAGCCTTCAAAACTTCCGCTGAGAATACTGCTTTCACTGCTGATAACCGTAGTTGTAGGAGCAGTTGCATACTACATGATGCTGCCGGCGCTTAACATTCACGATACACAGATGTATATTTATCTGATACTGCTGGTTGTTGTGTTTATGCTTTCTTTTGCTCTTGTTTGCAGGGCAAACAAAAAGGTGGAACGCAAAGAATATGTAAAGAAAAAATCACTGGTTCCTGCTATAATCATAGGTGTAATACTTGTGGTTATGGGAATAGGATATGTTACAGGCATTACTCTTTTCAGAGCAGAGTCATACAGTCAGCTTATTCAGGTAAACGAAGGTAACTTTGAAACTGATTTTGAAGACATCAGCTATGACAAGGTTCCAAGAATTGACGCTCAGCGTGCGCTGACTCTTGCGGACCAGCAGCTCGGTTCTCTTTCCGAATACAAGAGCCAGTACGTGGTATCCGATTATTCCACACAGATAAACTACAAGAACACTCCGGTTCGTGTTGCATATCTTGAATATGCGGACGTGTTCAAATGGTTTAACAACACAAAAGACGGTCTGCCGGCTTATATGATTATTGATCTTGTAAGCCAGAAGGTTACACCGATAAACTGCATCGATGAATTCGGCGAGGGAATAAAATACTCCCCCACAGAGCTGTTTAACGAAAAGCTGATACGTCATCTGCGTTTCCAGTATCCGACGGAGCTTTTGGACACACCTAATTTTGAAATTGATGACAATATGCACCCCTACTGGATAACTGCTGTTCTTGACAAGACCATCGGTCTTTTCGGCGGAACAGACGTCAAGGGAGCTATCATCACCGATGCTCTGACGGGAGAAAGCCAGTACTACGACATTGAGCAGGTGAAAACTGACAGTTCTCTTAACTGGATTGACGTTGTTTACAGCCAGTCGCTTCTTATTGAGCAGTACAACTATTACGGCAAGCTTCAAAACGGCTTTTGGAACTCAATAATCTTCCAGGAAGATGTTAACGTGGCTTCAACAGGCAGCGGAAACATAGCAATGGACGATGATATCTGGGTTTACACCGGTGTTACCTCTGCTGAATCCGACTCATCAAACTTCGGCTTCATTCTCTGCAACCAGCGTACTAAAGAAACAAGATATTACGCAAACGCCGGAGCTATGGAAAGCGCCGCTCAGAAATCTGCAACGGACGCTGTTCAAAACTACAATTATGCCGCCACCTTCCCCATTCTTCTGGGTATTGACGGAACACCGACATATTTCATGTCGCTTTACGGCGAAGGCGACACCGTAAAGGGATACGCATTTGTTAACCTTGAAGACAAAACAATTGTCGGCACCGGCCTTCTCGACGTGGCTAAGAGCGATGCAGGAGCACTCAACAGCGCTCTTGAAAATTACATTGACGCTCTCCAGGAAAAAGGAATGGCTGACGATGTAAAAAAAGAAGATGTAATTGTGGACGAGGACAAAATCGCAGGCTCTGACAGCAACTCTGACACCTCAGATACTGAGGCTGATAACACGCAAAACTCTGACACCGGTGATGCGGGCACCGTAACCGGTGAGGTTACTGATATTAAATCGTCAGTAAACGACGGCAACACGGTATACTATCTGCAAATTAACGGCAAGTATTACTATATCAGCGTTGTGGATGCAATGGAGGTTCTGCTGATATCCAAGGGAGATACAGTTACCGTTGAATTTGACGAAAGCGCCGACGGCGAGTTCGTACCTGCAACCTCTGTTACAACAGAATAAATTTAACATGCAAAATGACCTGCTGAAAATCAGCAGGTCGTTTTTTTATAAATCTTATGCTTATAAATTAAATTTATTTTTTATTATCAAGGCAGCTTCTTTTGCAGTAATATCGGAATTGTCTATTTTAATATAATTTTTAAAGGGTATCTCTCCGTCCCTGCTCACCAGGCGATAGTTTTTATCGTCTTTAATCAGCCTTTGATTTGACGTTTCGATATCACGCTTTGACGGTTTATTTTTAAGTCTGTTTTCAGTTGCGTTTCTTTTCAGCCGTATTTCTTGGGGCGCCACAAGTTCTGCGCAGTAAATATCTGCGCCGCTGAAAATATTCATCAAATGGTCAACATACTCCCAGTCTTCCTTACAATCAAACGCCCACATAAATGTAAAAATCAAGCCGTAATTATTTGATTTTGCGTATTCTTTGAAAACGACCTCTCTTATCGCCCTTATAGCGTCGCCGTTAAAATAGCCGAAAATATCAAGCACAGGCTCAATTGCCATATGATTATGAAAAAGTCTCAGGTCGGTTATTTTCATCAGCTCCTGCCCCACTGTCATTTTACCAACAGCGGCGTCGCCTATTATTAATACCAGTTTCATTTCGTTCTCCTTATTTTTCTAAAATGTCTTTAACATTTTATAGAATTTTCCGTAATCATCATCACATTCAGCAATACATTTAAAACCCTTTTTTTGATAAATATGAATAGCGCTGTTGTTTACAATATCTACACCAAGCGCAGCCTCGTTATACCCAAGTTGCTTTGCTGTTTCAATAAGATAATCCAAGATATCTGACCCTATCCCGTGATTACGAAATTCTTTCTTAACAATGAGTCTGGAGAAATAAATTCTTTTGCCGGGTATAAAATAATCACTGTCATTAATACCTGTTACTAAATCCCCTTCGCCTATAAATTCACCGTCAATCTTGTATATATAGACTAAACGATTGCCTTCTTTTATCTGCTCTCTAAATTCATCAGTAAAGGGACATTTTTTCATATTCCAGATATTTGAGCATTTATCGTAATCATCAATTTTGATTTGTTCTATTACTGAGGTATCAAGCATATTCTGCCTCCAAATAAAAAATACCACTGACAACAGCTCATCAGTGGTAAAAATTAAAATTAAATATTATTATATCACCAAAGATGAACAGCAGAAAGTAATCCCATGCGAAATCCGTGCATAAGATACATCTGTCTGTTCATTTTATTAATCGAATTACTCATAAAATCACCTGTTTTTCATATGGTAACATACCAAACAAAGCGAGTCAACACTATTCTTTATATTCAGATATAGGAAGAACTGCGTCATTATCGGGTATACCGTCGTTATAAAGCGAGCCTTCTATAGCGCTGTCGATTTCGTCAGAGCCGATCAATTTATGGAGCAGAGGAGCCATGCGGCGATACAAAGCCATAAATGAATCATATTCCGCTGTTCCCGGTGCATACGGCTCATCACCGGCATACATGTTCCTCACAAGTTCAATTAAGAAATCGGCAAGCCGCACATTATACATTCTTGGGGCTATTTTGCTTTTACAGCCAAGGAGCGTGCCTGCTTTTTTAAAAGTAAGTGAATCTAAAATCTTACCGAGTATCTGAATCGGTACAGCAAGCTTTCTGGCTTTCTCAGATGGGAAACTAAAGCACTCACAGACAACGCAGAAGCGGTCTATATCATGGGCGGCGCTGTAGAGAATATCCTTAAGCATAAAATCAAAATGCTCCCTGCTAAACGTCATATAAGACATACCGTTAAGGTCATAATCGATATGGGATATATGAAGAGTCCTGACGACTAAGGAATTATCCGTCAACTCCATTTTTCTTATGGGACTGGGATAAGCGGTAAGACTTCCGGTATTAATATCATAAATTCTGTTACCTTTTGGAGTGTCAAAATAGTTTATGCTCTGCATATGAGTATGTCCTGTGAACATAAATCTGACTCCGTAATCGGCAAACATTTCTGCTATTTTATCGCAGTCGCCCAACATCTGAGTATCCTTGCAGTAATAAGAATAAAAAGGACCGGGGGCAAGAAGCGGATGATGCCCCATTACAAGCATGGTATCCCCTTTTGATTTACCCTCTTCAAGCTGCTGTTTTATCCAATTAAGCTCATCATCAAAATACCCGTGAAAGCCGTCCTCAAAGCCTATACCGTCATCGTTTAAAACCAGCAGTCTTGTATGGTCGTCCAGCATGGCGACATAGGAAAAAGTATCGGGATGAACGGCAACGGCGTCATTATATCCGAACTCGCCGTATATTTCAATCAGCTCACTTCGCGTACAGCCTTCTGCTACATATTCGCCCCTCTCCTCAGAATAGCCCTTTGGCTGAGGATGCAAGTCATGGGTAGCGGTAAGGAGGAAAACTCTTTTGCCGGCGGCTGTGAGGCGGCGAAGCTTTTTTTGAAGGGCATAATGACCTACTCTTTCGCCGTCGCTGACGTTATCTCCGCTTATCAGTATAATATCTGTTTCTTTATCTTCAAGAAAAAAATCAATGGCAGCGTCAACGATTGCCTCGCTCTGTGCAAGGCATTTCTGGTCATAGGCAGCCCGCTGCTCCCATTCCCTGCCGCAGGCTTTCATTTCACGCGCAGGATAAAAATGCATGTCCGTAATCTGGTAAAATTTCATAACCTCACCCCAAATTCTTCTTGATTTCATATTATCACAGCGGCACAATTTAGTAAAGATTTGAAATCAAACATTTAATATGAATTTTTAATTAAATTTTTAAATATGTTGATTTTTTACCAACCTCTGCAAAAAATAAAACAGACGAAAAATTTAAGGGGTATCAATGAAAAAATCAGTTAAATATCTGCTGATACTGCTGTTTGCTTTCTCATTTTGGATGGTCACCTTTATCGTTACGGTAAATATACGAGGCAATTGCGACAACTACAGCCTGCCTGACGGATTTGGCGAATCTGTCGAAGAGGCTGACACGTCGCGGGATTCGGCGGCATATGCACGAATAATGAGCGCAAATCTTCTGGCAAATTACGCCAGCTGGGGAGGCAGTGACGCACATGGAAGAGCAAAAATTTTCTTCGGGATACTTGACGCTTACAATCCCGACGTAGTAGCCATACAGGAAATGAGCAATCAGTGGTACTGCTGCATTACAAAAAACTGTGAAAAATACAAGCTGGTATATCCTGTTTCCTCGGGACTGCTCTATCACATGACAGGACTGCTTTACAACACGCAGACAGTCACACTGCTGGACTGTGGCAGGAAGGAATATACCCAAGGTGATGACCCGAGGCTGAGGCGAGTGGTATGGGGATATTTTGAGAACAAAAAAACAGGAACGCGATACGTTGTAACCTCCACCCACTTTGACCTGCTGCGTGACGGCAGAGAGAGAGAAGAGTTGGAAATAATGAGGACGCAGGCTCAGGAGCAGGTTGAAATTGCCCAAATGCTTCGGGAAAAATACGGTTGCAGCGTATACTGCGCAGGAGATTTCAATGCTATGGACAACGGCGGATACGACAATCCGTATCTTGCCCCCTCCGTATACAACAAAATCGCCCAGTCGCTCAAGGACACAAAATATATTGCCCAGTCAAAAACTCAGGGTGATTCAAGAAAAGTTGACAGGCCGACCTTTGACCATATTTTTTTGCTGGGTAACGACAAGATTTTAAGATATTCAATTTTATCAGACCAGGTTATGAGCGAAATGAGCGATCACTTTATAATATTTGCCGATGTGGCAAAATAAAAAACGCGCGTTTAAAACGCGCGTTTTTGAATTTACTGAAAATCGAAAACATTTACCCAGGAATCAAGAAGTTCTCTTTCGCCCGGAATGTTCTTTACACTTTCAGAGCAAGCAACAATCGGCATCCACTGCTGAACAAGCTGCTTAGGAATATCAGCCTTTTTGCAGAAAAGGTTGAGATATTTCTCAGCAAGCTCCTTCTTACCCTGAAGATTAAAGGTAAGATAAGTTCTTGCGGCATCGGCGGAAGCGTTGCCCTGAGTTGCGTGGGACCAGTCGATTATATAATACTCGCCGTCATCGGTAACAAGTATATTTGACGGACAATAGTCACCGTGAAGAACCTTATTATGCTTTTTCATTCCCTCAAGGCGGTTATGAAGGTCATAACGAACAGTTGCCTCATATGTTGAAGCGCTGATCTTCTCGTGCATCTTATCCTTTATCTTGTTAAGATGAGGTGATCTCTTTGAGTGAATCTCCAGCTGAATATCAACGAATTTCTCAAGATATTCGTCCTCTTTCTGAGGATTTTCCTCCATAAGCTCTGAGAGGGTTTTGCCTTCGATAAACTCTCTTGTGATAGCCCAGCCGTTCTCTGTCTTTCTGACATCAAGAAGCTTTGGTATCTTAAGTCCTGTTTCCTCAACTCTGGCATTGTTCAGCGCCTCGTTGAGAACCTCTGCCTTTGTAAAGGTTTCGTCAAATTCCTTAACGAGCTTGTCGCCGTCACGGTAAAATTTCTTATGTTCTCTCTCTTTAATAGTTGCCATAATGACACCCCCTGTTAATTATACCTGAATAGCGTAATATATTCAAGTCATCAGATTACTTGCCGTAATAAGCTCTGAGATACATATCCTTGATTTCGCTCATCAGCGGATATCTCGGATTTGCGCCTGTGCACTGGTCATCAAATGCCTGCTCAACCATATCGTCAAGAGTATCAAGGAAGTACTTTTCGTCAACACCGTAATCCTTGATTGTCTTCTTGATTCCGCAGTATTCCTTGAGCTCATCGATCTTCTTGATGAGTCCTTTGAGCTTAGCCTCGTCGGTTCTGCCCTTTACGCCGAGAGCGTCAGCAACCTGGGCATAGCGCTCAAGGGTATGAGGATGATCGTACTGGCTGAATGTACCCATCTTTGCAGGAGCTTCAGCGGCATTGAATTCAAGCACGTAGTCAATCATAAGCGCATTAGCGACACCGTGGGGAAGATGATGGAATGCACCAAGCTTATGAGCCATTGAGTGACATACGCCAAGGAATGCATTGGCGAAAGCCATACCTGCCATTGTGGCGGCATTTGCCATCTTCTCTCTTGCAACAGGATCATTCGGTCCGTTGTCATATGCTCTTGGGAGATATTCAAATATATTCTTGAGAGCCTCAATAGCAAGACCGTCGGTGAATTCAGTAGCCATCATTGACGCATACGCTTCAAGAGCGTGAGTAACAGCGTCGATACCTGAAGCGGCGGTAAGTCCCTTAGGCGCTGTCATATGGAAATCAGCGTCAACAATTGCCATATTAGGCATAAGCTGATAGTCAGCAAGCGGATACTTTGTTCCTGACTTCTCGTCGGTGATAACGGCAAACGGAGTTACCTCTGAGCCTGTACCTGCCGAGGTAGGAATTGCGATAAAGTATGCCTTTTCGCCCATCTTCGGGAATGTGTAAACTCTCTTGCGGATATCCATAAATCTCATAGCAAGGTCAAAGAAATCTACTTCCGGATGCTCATAGAGAACCCACATAATCTTTGCCGCATCCATTGCAGAACCACCGCCCACAGCGATAATGCAGTCAGGCTGGAAAGCGTTTATCTGAGCAACACCCTCTTTAGCACAAGCAAGAGTCGGGTCCGGAGCAACATTGAAGAATGTTGAATGAACAATGCCCATAGAATCGAGTTTGTCAGTAATCGGCTTGGTGTAGCCGTTATTATAAAGGAAAGAGTCAGTTACGATGAATACCTTTTTCTTGCCAAGAACTGTGCCCAGCTCGTCAAGAGCAACGGGGAGACAGCCTTTTTTAATGTAAACCTTTTCAGGAGCCCTGAACCAAAGCATATTTTCCCTTCTTTCAGCAACAGTCTTGATATTAAGCAGGTGCTTTACACCTACGTTTTCTGATACAGAGTTACCGCCCCATGAGCCGCAGCCCAGTGTGAGTGACGGTGCAAGGTCGAAATTGTAAAGGTCGCCGATACCGCCGAAGGATGACGGTGTGTTTACAAGCACACGGCAGGTCTTCATACGGGCGGCAAATTCATTGAGCTTTTCTCTCTCTGTTGTTTCGTTAAGATAAATTGATGATGTATGACCGTAACCGCCGTCGGCGATAAGCTGCTCAGCCTTATTAAGAGCATCGCTGAAATCTTCGCTCTTATACATAGCAAGTACAGGAGAAAGCTTCTCGTGAGCAAATTCCTCGCTGATATCAACAGACTCAACCTCACCGATGAGAACCTTTGTCTCCTCAGGGATTTTAACACCTGCAAGCGCAGCAATGGTAACAGGCTTCTGGCCTACTATCTTAGCATTAAGAGCGCCGTTGATGATGATGGTCTTGCGGACTTTGTCAATCTCGTCAGCCTTTAAGAAATAGCATCCTCTGTCCTCAAACTCCTTGCGGACTTCTTTATATATTTTCTTGTCAACAATACATGACTGCTCTGATGCGCAGATCATACCGTTATCAAATGTCTTTGAATGAATGATTGAATTAACCGCCTTAACTATATCAGCGCTTTCGTCGATAATGGCAGGTGTATTTCCGGCGCCTACGCCAAGTGCGGGCTTACCGCTGGAATAAGCTGCCTTTACCATGCCGGGACCGCCTGTTGCAAGGATAATATCGGCTTCCTTCATAAGAAGATTTGTCATATCAAGTGAAGGAGCGTCAATCCAAGAGATGATTCCCTCAGGTGCACCTGCCTCAACAGCGGCGTCAAGAACTACCTTAGCTGCGGCAGTAGTGGATTTCTTAGCTCTGGGATGAGGGGAAATGATGATTCCGTTTCTTGTCTTAAGAGCTATAAGGGTTTTGAATATAGCGGTGGATGTGGGGTTAGTGGTGGGGATAACGGCTGCGATTACACCGAGAGGCTCGGCAATTCTCATAGTGCCGTATTCCTTGTCCTCCTCAATAACTCCGCATGTCTTTGTGTTCTTATATTTATTATAGATATACTCTGCAGCATAGTGGTTCTTAATAACCTTATCCTCAACTATGCCCATTCCTGTTTCCTCTACTGCCATTTTTGCCAGCGGAATTCTCTGCATATTAGCGGCTTTGGCGGCAGCCAGGAAAATTTTGTCTACCTGCTCCTGGGTATAGGTTGAAAACTCTTTCTGAGCGGCTTTAACCTTAGCAAGCTCTGCTTCAAGTTTTTCAACGCTGTCGATAACTTCTCTTGCCATTTTGTTTACCTCCATAAACTATATTGCCGAAGTAAAATTTCAGCTTACGCAAATTGTTAAATTATTAACAATTTGACCGTAGATATAATAATATTAATTACACTTGATTTCAACATCTTTTAGCCAATTTCTCTGTTTGATATAAAAATGATAATAAAATAACAATTTTTTTGTGCTATTTTTTAAAATATTTTTATCACTTGTGAAAAGTTTGTCAATCTCGTGCTACATTATAACAAAAGAAAAGAGCTGATATATTCAGCCCTTTATCATTAAATATTATCATCCAGTATTTTTTGAAGCTGTGAAAGCCGCTCTTTATCAAGCGCCGGCGTACCCTTGAGAGGATTTTCTATTTTCAGATTATCGTATTTAAAAAATCCCATGGTATGAAACGCCAGCAGCTCATACTTTTGAAACTTAAACTGCTTTGAAAACTCGGCATACTTTATAATATGCTCCTCGGTATCATTGATATTCGGCACAACCACAGTTCTAAGCCAGAGTCTTATGCCATTTTCCGAGCAATATTTACCTATGGCAATAAAATTCTCAAATTTGCCTTTGGTATATTTTGCATAATCATCGCTGTTGTAAAACTTTAAGTCAAGTATTACAAGGTCAGCTCCGTCCAGCGCTTTTTTTACACTGTCTGTAAGAGGAACACTGCCGGAAGTATCAATGGCGTAATTGATATTCTCTTCCCTGAGCAGCTGACCTGCTTCAACAATAAAATCAGCGTTAAGAAGCGGCTCGCCGCCTGAAAAGGTTACTCCACCGCCGTTTTTGAAATAAGGCTTATAGCGTCTTATTTTTTTTACAAGCGCATCCGTTGTCCAGTCGTTGCCTGATTTGTGCCATGTATCGGGATTATGGCAATAGGCGCATCTCAGAGGACAGCCAGTAAAAAACACTGCATAACGTATACCGTCGCCGTCCAGCGCTGCCATTGATTCAAAAGAATGTATATCAGCTGTCAAAGCCATATAATCATCTCCTGTTTACTTTAATTGCTTGCCATTCAAAATTTTTGTCAAAGCAATATTACTCAACAAAAGGATATCACAAAACCCATTGAAACACAACGTTTTCAATGGGCTTTGAATTTTGATACGTCAAATTACATTGAAGTATGGAATGTTCTTGCGATAACCTCTTCCTGCTTCTCACGGGTAAGCTTGTTAAAGTTTACAGCGTAACCGCTTACACGGATTGTAAGTGACGGATAAAGAGTAGGATCATTCATTGCAGCAATAAGCTTTTCACGGTTAAGAACGTTTACATTAAGATGATGAGCATCCTGAGCAAAGTAACCGTCAAGCATTGTTGTAAGGTGATCTACCTGCTCCTGTCTGCTGTGACCGAGAGTATCAGGTGTGATTGAGAATGTGTTTGAGATACCATCCTGGCAGCAAGCATAGTCAAGCTTAGCAACAGAGTTAAGTGAAGCAAGAGCGCCTTCGCTGTCTCTGCCGTGCATTGGGTTAGCACCCGGTGCAAACGGCTCGCCTGCCTTACGTCCGTCAGGAGTTGAACCTGTCTTCTTACCGTACATTACGTTTGATGTAATAGTAAGAATTGAGAGAGTGTGCTTAGCTCCGCGGTAAGCAGGAGTCTTGCAAAGCTCGTGATAGAAATATTCCATAAGCTCTTTGCCGATAAGGTCAACTCTGTCGTCGTCGTTACCGTATTTCGGGAACTCACCCTCAACGTTGAACTCGGTAATGATTCCGCGCTCGTCCTTGATAGGAGTTACCTTTGCATACTTGATAGCTGAAAGAGAGTCTGTAGCAACGGACATACCTGATACGCCGAATGCCATAAGTCTTTCAACGTTTGTATCGTGAAGACCCATCATAAGTCTCTCGTAAGCGTACTTATCGTGCATATAGTGGATAACGTTCATGGTGTTTACATAGAGTTTTGCCATCCATGAAAGATACTTCTTGTAGGAAGCCATAACCTTGTCATAATCAAGGACTTCTTCCTCATAAACTTCTCCCTCAGGAGCAATCTGAACACCCTCGATTTCGTCCTTACCGCCGTTAAGAGCCATAAGGAGAACCTTTGCAAGGTTACATCTTGCGCCGAAGAACTGCATCTGCTTGCCTTCCTTCATTGCTGATACGCAACAAGCGATAGCGTAGTCGTCGCCGTACATTCTTCTCATAACGTCGTCGTTCTCGTACTGAATTGAATCAGTGTCGATAGAAACCTCAGCGCAGAAATCCTTGAAGCCCTGGGGAAGGTGCTCTGACCAGAGAACAGTGATATTCGGCTCAGCTGAAGGTCCGAGATTGTAGAGAGTCTGAAGAACACGGAAGGAAGTCTTTGAACACATTGACTTGCCCTCGCCTGTTACACCTGCAAGTGAAAGTGTAACCCAAACCGGATCGCCGGCGAAAAGCTCGTTGTACTCAGGTGTACGAAGATGACGTACAAGACGAAGTTTAAGAACAAGGTCGTCGATGAGCTCCTGTGCTCCCTGCTCGTCGAGAGTGCCCTCAGCAAGGTCTCTCTCAATATAGCAGTCGATGAATTCAGCGATTCTGCCGATTGAGTTAGCGGCGCCGTTCTGCTCCTTGATTGCTCCAAGGTAGCCGAAATACAGCCACTGGATAGCTTCTTTTGCAGTTGTGGCAGGCTTTGAAATATCATAGCCGTAATCAAGAGCAAGACCCTTGAGCTGATTCATGAAATCAAGCTGCTTTGAAAGGTCCTCAAGAAGGTGAATTGTCTCCTCGTCAAAAACATCAGCTTCGCCGATTCTCTTTTTATCAAGTTTCTTCTGCTCAATAAGGTAATCCATACCGTAAAGAGCGATACGTCTGTAGTCGCCGATGATTCTTCCGCGGGCATATGCGTCCGGCAGACCGGTAAGGATACCGGCATGACGTGCCTTTTTCATTGTGTCTGTATAAACACGGAAAACACCGGTGTTATGTGTTGTTCTGTATGTGAACTCATCCTTAATCTTGTCTGAGATCTCATAGCCGTATGCGTGACAAGCCTGAACAGCATTTCTGTAACCTGCAAACGGTGATACGCCTCTCTTAAGCGGCTCATCTGTCTGAAGACCAACAATGATGTCCTTATCCTTGTCGATATATCCCGGATCATGTGAGAGAATTGACAAAACCTTTTCAGTATCAACGTCAAGGACTCCGCCTTTTTCATTCTCCTTAATAAGGAGCTCCTCAACCTGAGCGAGAACGTCCTTTGTTCTTTCTGTCGGACCTGCAAGGAAAGATGAATCTCCGTCATAGGCTGTATAATTCAATTTGATGAAATTGCTGACATTGATTTCATCGCACCAAACGCCCTCTTTAAAATTTCTCCAAGCTTCCATTTTCTTCCTCCTAAAAATTAAGAAATAAAAAATTTTTTATCAGTTATATTGTATAACAAAGCATTCCATACCCGGCTCGCGAAAAATACCTATGCATCTGTCACAAGCTCCGTGCTTGCATCTTCCGCATCTGTTTTTACCGCACTGACCGCAGCAATGCTTTGAATTCGGACAAAGCTGAAAATCGCCGCCATCTATATTGATTGCCTTATTATTTACAATTGAATCGGATATTTTGCGGCGTACAGTATCGTAAATAGCGGTAACAGTGGAACGCGCAACGTCCATCTGCTTGGCACATTCCTGCTGAGTGAGACCCACGTAATCAATAAGCCTTACCACTTCGTACTCGTCGACCGTCATATCCACAGTCTTTTTCTTGTTCCCGCTAAGATTGAACTTCTTTTCATCAGGAACACTGCATATTCTTCTGTGTTTCTTCGGGCGAGACATTTTACACCTCATTTCTCCACTGGTAACATTCTAAACAGTTTAACCCGAAATGCATCGGGAGCTGTAAGCTGTTACGTTCATATTATACATAATTACTGACATATGTCAATTATATTTTGAAAATCTATTCGTAAAATTTGCAAAACTGTTATTTTAAATAAAATACAAAAGCGGCTCATAAAATTTTTACCAATACTGCACAATAAGAATTTCCTCTTAAGGAAAATTTATAAAAATAAAAAGGCGCGCTGATTCAGCGTGCCTTTTTTAAGAAAATGTATGTCTTATGCCTGTGAAGGAGCGCTTACAGGACAAGCAGCCTCACAAGCGCCGCATTCGATACAAGTGTCTGCGTCGATAACGAACTTGCCGTCACCTTCTGAAATGGCGCTTACAGGACATTCAGCAGCACAAGCACCGCATGAGATACAATCATCGGAAATTACGTATGCCATTAAAATACACCTCCTACATCAAACTTCCACAATTAATATAACAGTAAAGGCGTTAAAAATCAAGTGTTTTTGATGTTTTACTCTTATTTAACAGTGCTTATCCGTTACATGTAATTCAAAATTTATATTACTGTTTTTTGCTCTTCGGCTGAGGGGATGAATCCCTAACCGGCTTAACGTCCTCCCTGTCCACAACTACAGGCAGACCGTCAGGAGATTTGTCAAGCTGGACCTTGACTTTTCCGGTCAATATTGATGTTTCAACAACCACTCCGCGGTCGCCGTTGACTTCAACAACGCTGTTCTTTTTCGGAGTTATCTTGTTGAGGTACTCATATGAATTTTGCTCATATTTAAGGCAGCACATTAGTCTGCCGCAGGTACCGCTGATTTTACTGGGAGCCAGAGAAAGTCCCTGATCCTTTGCCATTTTAATGGTAACTGAATGAAAATCGTCAAGAAATGATGAACAGCAAAAAGGTCTGCCGCAAATTCCAAGACCGCCGAGAAGTCTGCTTTCATCCCTGACGCCTATCTGTCTGAGCTCAATTCTGGTATGGAAATGTGAGCCGAGATCCTTTACAAGTTCCCTGAAATCCACCCTGCCGTCGGCAGTAAAAAAGAAAATAATCTTTGACCTGTCAAAGGAATATTCGGCATCAGTAAGGTACATTTCAAGCCCGTGCTTTTTGATTTTCTCAGCACATATCTTAAGCGCTTCCTTTTCAAGCCTTTTATTCTCCTCAAGTATCTCAAGGTCCTTTTCGGTGGCTATTCTTTCAACCGGCTTTAGAGGAGATACGATTTTATCGTCCTCAACCTCTTTAACAGCATACTGAGCAACACCGCACTCAATGCCCTTTGCCGTTTCCACAACAAGCGTCTGTCCTCTTTTTATATCCAGCCCTTTAGGGTCAAAATAATAGGTCTTGCCCGTATCCTTGAAGCGGACTCCAACAACCTTTGTCATTTATATATCCTCCGTAATTAAGGCGGCGCAGTAAATTATCTGCCGGCAGCCTCTCTGAGACTGTAACAGATTTTAGTAATAAGAAGAGAATTGTTTGAATTCATCGTCGCCATTCTTTTAAGTGTGTCGCAAACATCCATAAGCGCTGCCAATTTCTGACGGGTAAGCCTTGTCCTAAGCAGCTTTGCCGTATCGCTGTTACCTGAAATCATTTCTGATTTGCTGCCGTATACGAGAGCGTCACGAAATATATTTTTTAAAAATTCGCAGGCAAACACAATGGATTCCCTGTCCTTTTGAAACGCAGAGCAAATACAAAGCAGTGAATATTCATTTTCATCCACCAGCGCCCGGCACATATCCCGGCAAATTCCTGCAATTTCATTTTCCTTGCCGTCAAAAAAGCTGTCAATGGTTTTGCCGATATTTCCGTTAAAAGTTTCCAGCCGACTCTTGGCGTCCGCAAAGCTGATATCAGAAAATTTTGATGATATATATTCCGCCCCTTCGGAGCAATCCACGCCCTCCAGCGAAAACACCACTGAACGTGAAAGTATAGTGGATAGCATTTTGCTTTTTGACCTGACGGTGAGGATAAACACCGCATATGACGGCGGCTCTTCAAGAACCTTTAAAAGTGCGTTTTGAGCAGATATGCTCATACTGTCCGCATTTGCGAGAATATACACCTTATGCTCAGCCTCGTTGGGCTGGACGTAAACATCCTTGATAACGTCACGCACCACGTCGATATGAAAAGAATTCGCCGCAGTGGCGGATACATATTCAAACACGTCGGGATGCACACGTTCCTGCGCTTTACGGCACTGAGCGCACTGTCCACAGGGCTTTTCATCGCCGCGGCAAACAAGCGCCTGCGCCAGCATACGGGCAAGCGTTTTCCTGCCGGTTCCCTGTTCTCCCTCAATAACAACCGCCTGTGGAAACCGTTTTGAATCGATCAGGCATTCAAGCTGATCCCTGATTCTTTTATTACCGATAAAATCAGATGTTTTCATAACATTCAACTATGTATCAATACAGATACGCGAAAATTATAATTTTTTAAACTGGTCAACGTCGAGAACAAAAGCAACTGCTCCGTATTCCTCCACATCCACCGGCTTTTTGAGAAGAGAGCCTTCAAGCGTGCTCTCTATACCGGTTTTCTTTACAACACGTTTGGTTACATTCTTTTCTATTACACTGAAAAGGAAATCAACTCTTTCCTCATCCACTCCGAAGAGCACTGTAGTGTGACCGCCCTCAAGAAACTGTCCGGCAGTAGATATTTTTGTGTAAAAAAAGCCTTCCGCACTTGAGGCGGCAAGAACTTTTGCCAAATCTTTGTTTGATATAATAACGATAACAAGTTTCAAGTAATATCACCCTTTAATATTATATATTTATTTCCTGCTCTTCATTCTGTTCCGAAAATAATTATACATTATTTTACAGATAAATACAACTTGTGTCTATTTGTATTAAAATAAAATTTACATTTGCAAGAGTAATTTTATGCCACCACTGTGGCAAGCGCCACGATTACCGGCATAGTAATCACCGAAAGCACCGAAGTCTGAGCGGCTGTTTCCGAGCCGAGAGCGGGATCATTGCCGTATTTAGCGGCATACATTGCGGTGTTTGTTGCGGCAGGCGCTGAAGCAGAGATTATCATTGCGGTCAGGATATTCCCCCTGACTCCAAAAAGATAAAAGATACCAAGCATACTTAAAGGAATCACTATCAGGCGTACAAGGGACACAACATATATTTCTTTTTTAGCAAACATATTTTTAAAATTTGAGTTTGCAAGAAATGTGCCGAAAATTATCATTGCCAGCGGCGAATTACAATTGCCGATCAATTCCATAGGATATTCAATAAAATACGGCAGTTTCGGCTGGAGGAAAAAGAGTGGCAGTCCGATAATTACCGGAATAGTACCGGGATTGAGTATCAGCTTTTTTAAATCCAGTTTTGTTTCCCTGCCGGACATCTCATATATTCCATAGGTAAACGCCACCATATTAAACACGGCGACATACACCGAGCAGTAAAATATGCCTTCGCTTCCGATAACGCTTTTTGCCATAGGGAGCGCCACAAACGCGGCATTAGAAAGAATCATTGCGTAATGATAAAGTCCGCGTTCCTTAAGCGAGCGCTTGCGAAAAGTCAGAAGCGATATCAGCGCACCGAAAATATGAGTGGCAAAAGCGCACACAAAGGCTATAAAAATGCCCTTAATATGCTCTGCCGAATATTCCATTGTAATAAAAGTATGGACAATTGCTATCGGCAGAATAATATAAAACAGCAAATCGATGGCTCTTTTGCCGTCCGACTGCTTAAATATTCCTGTTTTGTCCGTAACGAAGCCGACACCTGCCATAATGCACAGTATAAGCACCTGAATTGCTATGGTTTTTAAGTTATCAAAAAACAATGTTTTCTTCCTTTAGTTTAATTTACTGCGTTTATTCAAATCTTTTAAAAGGCTCAGTGAAAAAGCTCCGAGCATTATGTACGTAACGGCTGAGTATGTAACGCTTGTTAATTTAGCCCCATAAAAAATCAGCGACGCAATTCTGGGCACTCCCACCACAAGAGCCATACATCCCAGAAAAACACAGGAAAAAATGAACACTCTTGTGGCACTGTCTTCTTTTTTATCAATAGCCGATATCATGCTGAACAAAAAGCACATTAATGCGCACAACAATACAAATTCGCACGCCATATCAATATTTTCCGTAATATCAACTATTTTAAACATTATTAAAAACAGTTTTGACAACGCCCAGACCAAGGGAACAAAATGCAGGAGAGTAAAATTTCTGAAATCGTAGTTGGTGTTTTTAGCTGTAGCCGCCACCGTAATATAGTAAAAACAGCAAACAAGCGCAGACACGCACCCTATCAATACGGGAACAAGATATGTATAATCCGCATAATCTGTTTCTGTTAAATATTTATAACAATTATAGCCCTGGTGCAAAAAGTCATAGAAAAATGTTACCGACAAGGCAATAGAGGTTATGTATATGCCTTTTGGCGCTTGCTCAAAGTCAAAGGTTTTTGCGTTTTTCTTAGCGCAGGATGCATACAACGCAGAAAACACCGCGCTTAAAACCATAAACAGATAAACGCTGTAAAGCAAAATGTTACTGCTGTGCGCCGAATCGTTTAGCGTTTCTGAAAGCAGAAAAAAGCGCGAAACACAAGCGACGACAGCTGTTATTACGATAAATAAAGCATATATCTTCGCTTTTGTATTTCGCACTTTCAATCTCCTTAATTTAAAGCTTTAGCTGTCTGTTCTGTTTTTCAAATCAACAAATTTCTTGCTGTGGCTTACGCTCTTGTAAGCGGGTCTCATAATTCTGCCGCCTGAGATGATTTCCTCAAGCCTGTGAGCACACCAGCCAGATATTCTGGCAGTGGCGAACAGCGGAGTATAAAGGTCCTCAGGAATACCAAGAACCTTATAAACAAGTCCTGAATAAAGGTCGACATTGGCGCAGATGACCTTGTCGTCATTCTTAACCTCAGCAAACACCTGAGGGGTGAGATGTTCGATATTTTCAAGAGTCTTAAATTCTTTTTCAAAGCCTTTCTCAAAAGCAAGCTTTCTGGCATTTTCCTTAAGAATAACGGCTCTCGGATCAGAAACAGTATAAACCGCATGACCCATACCGTAGATAAGTCCTGAACCGTCCCCTGCTTCCTTATTAAGTATTTTTACAAGATAATCCTTGACCTGTGCCGGGTCTGTGGAATCAGGCACGGACTCCATGATCTCATTCATCTGCTGAGCTACTCGAATATTAGCGCCGCCATGACGGGGACCTTTAAGGGAACCGAAGCCTGCTGTTATTGCTGAATATGTATCCGTGCCGCTGGAGGTAAGAACTCTGGTGGAGAATGTTGAGTTGTTACCGCCGCCGTGATCAGCGTGGAGCAAAAGACAGATATCCAAAAGTTTTGCTTCCTCACGGGTGAATTTTTTGTCTACTCTAAGCTGATTGAGTATATATTCGGCAGTTGACTGATCCTTCCTTATAGGATGCAGGAACATAGTCTTATTATAATAAGCGCGTCTTTTTACCTGGTAAGCGCTGTTCATTATAGTCGGCATCTGAGCAATAAGCTGAAGCGACTGCCTGAGAACATTAGGTATAGAAGTATCATCAGGATTCTCATCAAATGAATAAAGAGACATAACGCTTCTTGCCATTTTGTTCATGATATCCTTTGACGGGTGCTTCATTATCATATCTTCGATAAACTCGTCGGGAAGAGTTCTGCACTCGGCAATAACCTCCCTGAGGCTAAAGAGCTGCTGAACGGTAGGCAGATCGCCGAAAAGAAGCAGCCAAACGACCTCTTCATACCCGAAGCGGTCATCTTTTATACAGCTGTTTACAATATCGTTTATATCATAACCCCTGTAAGAGAGTCTGCCCTCCTTAGGGATTCTCTCGCCGTCGAGAATATAATATCCCTCAACGGAACAGATACGGGTAAGTCCTGCCATAACTCCCGTTCCGTCGCTGTTTCTGAGTCCTCTTTTAACATCATATTTTTCATAATCGCTTCTGCGGATATAGTTATTTTTATCAAGCTCCGAGCATAAACTTGAAAGAGCGTCCATAGAAATCGGTGAAATATAACTTGAAGGCATATGTTTCTCCTTTCTGCAACTTATGCGGCGCAGATTCCTGCTTTAAGTCAAACAGCACGCCGCTGTGCACCACACGCTTACGTATGATAACAAATAATATTTATATTCAGTTATTATACATTTTTATCAGTACAAAGTCAAGGAGATGACATTTTGAAAAAAGCGCTGATAATTTATGCCGTAATGTTTGCTCTTACGCTGCTGATTCCGGCGGCGGTATGCTTCAGTAAAGGCGAAGGGACACAAAGCGAAGAGCTTGTAACCATTTTCAGGCAGTGTGTCAGTCTAATTGTGTATTGTCACTAAGCTGTTTAAGATGAGTTTCGGCATTTGCGGAAAAGTCCACCGTAGCAAAATACGTATCCCACTCGTCCTTCAGTTTTTCATACGACTTAGGGCTGTCCTTTGCCAGACACTCGCCCACTCTCAGGCTGTCGCTGGAATTATTGCGGCAGGAATAAAACGCCTTTTGGCAGAGATAATTAATTCTGTTGTTTGCATCATTGCAAATTTCATCAAGCTTATCCACGCTGAGAGATGCGGTAAGTCCGTTTTCAATTTCATTTATCATAAGCTGAGCTTCTATCTCAGATACAAAAATCATTTTTCCGTCTGAAATATCGACACGTTTTTTTGCCTTAACGGAGGAAATTTCCACACTGACCATTCCCAAGTCCCTGGTTTCAAATTCAATAAGGCAGTTTTTTATCTTTCCGCTAATGATGAGAAAACCCAGGGTTTCTTCTTCATCGGTAATGTAGACAAGCTTTTTGTCATTAAAAAGACCGATACCGCTTGCTTTTACTCCCTGAGAATTTTTATCCTTTTTCAGCACAGGCAGATATATATCGGAGGTATCGTCACAGTAAAGATTGAGAATATCATTGGTTGTCACATAAGCGCTAACGCCTGCGTCCTGTCCGCTCTGCATCAGATTTACGATATTTTCGCTGGGGATATGGGAATCATTTTCCTTGCTCTGCATTATATCCTCGGCAGTGGTCTGGGACATACAAACGGCAACATCGGGACGTGAATTTGATGAGCGTAGGAAATAATCGAGCCTTTTATCAAAATCCGACTCCGTTGTTTCCTTGCCGAATACGATAATTTTGTTTTGACCGAAAAACAGTTTTTTTGATATATTGGAGGAAAGAGCGGATATGGCGTCGATAATTGTTTTTCCGCTTCCCGTGGTGTTTATGGTCATATTCCCCTGGGGCATTTCTCCGCCGGAGTTACTGGGGATATTAAGTGTCTGTAAGGTAAGCTCAAGTTCGTCGTCAACAGCGTCTATTCCCATTCCCTCAACAACAACTATATCTTTAATGTCCTTAAGATTAACGCTGTTCATACAGCCGCACAGAGTGACGGCAACAATGACAACGCAGACGATAATTTTAAAACTTCTCAACAAGTTCATCACCGTAATTCCTTTTTTTGAATATCAGGGTGGCTATGGGTACTACAATGCAAAATACGGCAAAGGGTATTATATACACTAACTGTTTGACGTTACTTACCGGCACAAATTCCGTAAAATACACCGAAAGTGCAAATGCCGCCAGGGCAGACACAAAACATTTTGTTTTCGACTTCATTTTTAGAGCTACCGTTGACGAGCAGTATATAAGCAGCACCGACTTGATAAAGATACCGAATATCCACAGAGAGATATAAAACACGTCTATCCTTTCAATCATTCCGATTTCCGCCATTTGGAACATGGTATAAAGCGGAAACGCATTAAGAACGGCGCCGTCGCCCATAATCCCTATTACGGTAAAGAAAAGAATGAAAATTGTCAAAAACGCCGCTGCCACCGACCACAGATAAGGCTTTACTGCGCTGCCGTTCACTTTTTTGCAAAGGCACAAAAATATAACCGACTCAGAAGAACTGGAGGTCATATACATAATATTTTTAGCTACAGTCTGAGCGTCATTTGAAATAAGGGGATAGTAATTTAAAAGCTGGAAATTGCCAAAATTAAGCAGTACGGCTGCAATTACTGTGAGCACCAGCAGCACGAAACCGAAGGCGGAAAATCTCGCCAGGCTCTCTATCCCCAGATATGCGGCATAAAAGGCGCACACTGCCAATATGGCGGAAAACACCCACGCCTGAGAATCGGGATTAAGTGTGGTGGAGGCGAAATATGAGAATCTGCTTATATTCACCGCCGCCAGAAAAATAAAATACACGGAATAAAGCGCCGATATCCACTTAACGTCAAAAGGATTTTTATGCTTTATATAACAAAGCACTGCCGGCAGAGCCACCAGCAATGTCGTAAGCGCTGAAACGGATATACTCAGCAGTATATCCGTTTTCATTTTCCCCGTGGTAACAAGCTGTGCGCTGGTGAGGCTCACCACAATTCTGCTTATATAAAGCAGAAAGAACACGCTTACGGGCGCCACTTTATTTTTCTTTGCCTGTATCAATATCTGCACCTCTCAGTTTTCCGACACGCACACGGCGCTTTGAAAGTTTGAGCCAAGTCTCTCTGTAAAATATATCTCCCAGCGAGTGTTTGTCCAGCGGCGAAATCGGCGAGGACAGCGGAATGCCGTACGGCCCCAGAGCGCAGATATTTACAAATATCACTCCTGCGCCCAGTATAATTCCGTACATCCCCAATAATCCACCGACTATTATAAACAGGAATCTCAGCACGGACACACTCTCGTAAAGGGAATAAACAACGTAAGACGAAATCGCCGTGGTGGCAATAACCACCAGCATAGGCGCACCAATAAGCCCTGCCATAACAGTCGTTTCGCCTATAACGATACCGCCGATTATGGACACGGCGTGACCTATTGTCTTAGGCAGCCGCAGTCCGGCTTCCCTCATTATTTCATAGAGCACCAAAAGCAGAACGGCTTCTGTTGTTAGTGAAAAGGGAGTGGTAATCTCCTCAGAAGCGATAGTATAAAGAAGATCAGCAGGTATCAGCTCCTGATGATATGTTCCGATAGCCACATATATACCTGGCAGAAAAACGGAGATAAGAAAGCTGAAATATTTAAGTACTCTTATGAATCCGCTGTAAAACGGAGGATTGTCATAATCATCAACCGACTGAAAATTATCGCTGAAAAGATACGGAATATAAATTGCAAAGGGCGTGCCCTCGGTCAGTACGACCACCCTGCCCTCCAGCAATTTTGACGCCGCAACGTCAGGGCGTTCGGTATGACCCACGCAGGAGAAAAAGCTCTTTATATCCGTATCAAGAAACGGCACCAGCTCGCCGTAATCCGCAACGGTGTCAAGATTTGCGGATTTAAGTCTGTGCAGCGTTTCGCTTACCAGCCTGCTATTGGCTCTGTCGTCAATATACGCCACTGCCACAGGCGTGCCTGCCGAGGAACCAAGGTTTATCTGGACAAACTTGAGATGATGCGTTTTAAGTCGTTTACGCAAAAGCGCTTTGTTGTCGTTGAGCGCTTCGATAAAACATTCCTTGGCGCCCTTTACGTTGCTTTCATTTGACGGTTCGTCCACAGAGCGTTTTGACCAGCCCTGAATACCGAATACAAGAGCCTTGTTGCACCCGTCAAGAACAAATACGCAAAAACCGCTCATAAGGAAAAAGTAACTGTCCTCAAAGGTCTTTGCCTCTTTCAGTTCAACTGAATTCACGACACTCATCTTGATTTTATTTTGCAGGTCAAGGTTATCTTTAAACGAGATATCTCTCTCCAGCATGGGCGAAACCACCATCTGAGAAAGCTGCAGCGAATCCACAAGACCGTCCATAACGCAAAAAAAGCCCTTTTCGCCGCAAATTACCGCTTCACGCAAAAGGAAATCGGAGCAGTCGGCAAAATCCTCTTGAAATTTCTTTTTGTTGTTTTCATAATCAATATAAAGATTATCCATGATAATCACCAAGATTAATTTTTGCGTCGTTGCGGCTTTTATTCACAAAAGATAATATTCGGCTAAAAATTATGCACAATATAACAGGTGAGTTATATGGCAATAAATTTTATCAGGGCAATAATTATTTATATTTTTATAATCATTGCCGTAAGACTTATGGGAAAAAGGCAGATCGGCGAGCTGAAGCCCCACGAATTTGTAATAACCATACTGCTCAGCGCTATTGCCGTAATTCCGCTGGAGGAAAATTCAATGCCGCTGGGAAACTGCCTTGTGCCCATTCTGCTTTTTATCAGCATGGAAATAATCATGTCCGTAATATCAATGAAAAGCCTGCGTTTTAGAAATCTTCTTCAGGGCAGACCGATTTTTATAATCAGGAAAGGCAAGCTTGACCAGGAAAAGCTCAGGGAAATGAGGTTTACCATGGACGATGTTGTGGACGCGCTGAGGCAAAAGGACATATTCGACCTGTCCGAGGTGGAGGACGCAGTTATCGAAACCAACGGCTCGGTATCTGTTTTGCCCAAGGCTCAGTACAGACCTCTCACCCCTTCCGACATAAATCTTAAAGTAGAAGAAAAGGGTATGCCCGTAACCATTGTCATGGACGGCAAGCCCGTGAAGGAATACTTTAACAAATACAAAATAAAAAGCAGTGAGATAGAGCTTGTTGTCAAGTCCCTTGATATGCCGGCAGACAGAATAATGCTGCTTACTATAGATGATGACGGCAACACCTTCTTAATTGAAAAGGAGCGAAATAAATGAAAAGGCTTTATATTGCCGCCGCTTTTTTGCTGCTGTCGGTGGGACTTTGCATTTTTGAACAGTACACAGTGACAACATCATATGAAAACGCCACGCAAATAATCGACACTGCTATTGAAGAGGTCAGAAACGGAAATTATGAAAAGGCGCAGGAAAGCTGCCATACTCTTCAGGAATACTGGAGCCAGAGGCAGAGATATATGGCGCCCATCATTGAACACGGTGCTCTTGACGATGCGAGCTCAACCATAAGTGCGCTTGAATATCTGGCAGAAAGCAAGAGCGACAGTCTTTCCGATGAACTGATAACGGCAAAAAATCAGGTTAAGGCTATTTACGAAAATCAGAAGATAACTTTCGGCAATGTGTTCTGATATCTCAAAAGTCAAAATCCGAACTGTAAACACAGCAAAAAGAAACGGACCGAAAATTCGGTCCGTTTACATATATTTGATTATTAACATTTAATAAATTCAATATTTTATTACTCGTCGTCGCTTGAGAGCTTAAGCACTGCAAGGAATGCCTCCTGAGGAACTTCAACCTGTCCGAACTGGCGCATACGTTTTTTGCCCTCTTTCTGCTTTTCAAGCAACTTTTTCTTACGGGTCACGTCGCCGCCATAGCACTTGGCAAGCACGTCCTTGCGAAGCGCCTTGACAGTTTCCCTGGCAATAACCTTTCCGCCGATTGCCACCTGAATCGGTATCTCAAACAGGTGACGCGGGATATGCTTTTTAAGCTGTTCGGCAATCTTCCTCGCCCTTGTATATGCTTTTTCTCTGTGGATAATAAATGAAAGAGCGTCGATAATATCGCCGTTGAGCAAAACGTCCACCTTACAAAGGTCTGATTTGCGGTAGTCCGATATTTCGTAATCAAAGGAGGCATAGCCCCTGGTTCTTGATTTCAGAGCGTCAAAAAAGTCATATATTATCTCATTGAGCGGGAGCTCATAATGAATATCAACTCTGTCGGGAGTGATATAATTCATATCCTTGAAAACTCCCCTGCGTTCCTGGCACATATCCATAACCGTTCCCACAAAATCACTGGGGACATAAACGTGAGCGTTTGCAAAAGGCTCTTCGCAGTAGTCTATCAGCGCCGGGTCGGGATAATTTGTAGGATTATCAATCTCCGTCATAGTGCCGTCGGTAAGGTAAATTTTGTAAACAACGCTGGGAACTGTTGTTATCAAATCAAGATTGTATTCCCTCTCAAGTCTCTCCTCGATGATTTCCAGATGAAGCAGACCGAGGAAACCGCACCTGAATCCAAAGCCCAACGCCCCCGATGTTTCCGGCTCGTAGGACAGTGAAGCGTCATTAAGCTGCAATTTCTCCAAAGCGTCCCTGAGGTTTTCATAATCGGCTCCGTCGGCAGGATACACTCCGCAGAACACCATGGGATTTACCTTTCTGTAGCCGGGAAGCGCCTCCTGGGCAGGATTATCCGCAAGAGTGACGGTATCGCCTACTCTCGCCTCACTTACTGTTTTTATGGAGGCGGTTATATAACCAACCTCGCCGGCACAAAGCTCGTCGGTCTTTTCCATTGACGTGGCACGCATATAGCCCACCTCAACAACAGTGAATTCCGCCCCCGTTGCCATCATTTTCATGGTGTCGCCGGCTTTGAGCTTGCCGTCCATTAGTCTGACATATACTATTACTCCCCTGTACGGGTCATATATTGAATCGAATATCAGCGCTCTAAGTGGTTTGCTGTCGTCGCCCTTTGGCGGAGACACCTCATTTACTATATACTCCAGCACCTGCTCCACATTTTCACCTGTTTTTGCGCTTACACGCGGTGCCTCCATACAAGGTATGCCGATGACTTCCTCCACCTCTTCGGCGGCTCTGTCAGGGTCCGCCGCCGGCAAGTCAATCTTATTGATAACCGGCAGAATATCAAGGTCGTGGTCCAGAGCAAGATAAGTATTCGCAAGAGTCTGCGCCTCAACGCCCTGAGAAGCGTCCACTATAAGTATTGCTCCCTCACAGGCAGCCAGCGAACGTGAAACTTCATAGTTAAAGTCCACGTGACCGGGAGTATCAATCAGATTAAATTCGTAAAGCTCTCCGTTTTTGGCGGTGTAATCAAGCTTAACGGCATGGGCTTTTATGGTAATACCTCTCTCACGCTCAAGGTCCATATCGTCAAGAATCTGCTCCTGCATATCACGCTTTGAAACAGAGCTGGTAAGCTCCAGCAATCTGTCGGCAAGGGTAGATTTGCCGTGGTCTATGTGAGCTATTATAGAAAAATTTCTTATATGGTTTTTATCAACTGCCAAGGGTAGTCCTCCGTTAGTGCTTATTTTCTGTTTTTATTACTTGCTTAAACTCATTTTTTGCTGATTTTGAGTTATATCTGAATTTTGTAAAAAGTCTTATAATGTAAAACACAGGCAGCAGATACGGCTTTTTTTCAAGCTGTCTGTATTCCGCTTTCATCTTTTTCTTTTCAGGGAAAAAGCGCCTGAAAAAGTATTTCACCTTTGAGCCGCTGTACTGCGAAAGCTTTTTTGAATAATCCACAATATGATTGCCGTAAACGCCGCTGCTCAAAAGGAAATCCAGCATTTCCTGCTGCTTTTGCGTAGCTTCTTTATTGTCAAAAACAGCCTCTGACAAAGCGATTGCGTCTGACGCAAAATCCTTTATTCCTATTTCTTCAAGCCTTGAGAGAGCTTTTTGCATATCTATATTCGGTCCGAAATTCATCAGCACATATATGTCGCACAAAAAGCGGATTCCGCAGCCGTTGGTGGCGTAATGCTTAAACATATGGCAAATGGTATAGACAAAATGCTCAGTGCTTTCAATATGATATTTGCAGGGGTTGTCGCTGTCGGGCAATGCATTCACCCACAAATCAAAATGGGGGCAGAATTCAGCCTCCTCGAAAAAAAGCTGTCTGTGCCACTCAAATGTATAAAACGGCTCCTTGAAAAAGTCGTCCGAATTCTCGCAGGTTGCCGTAAGCCTGAAGCCACGGGATTTCATTATTTTTATCAGGTCGTCGCGCCTGGTGTAGTCGTACAAAATATCTATGTCGCTCATCTGGCGCATCTTCTGCTGAGGATAATAATCTCTTATAACGCTTCCCTTTAGGAGCATAAATTTGATATTCTGCTTTTCAAGCTCGTCCTCCAGCGCCTCCAGCTCGCTCTTCATAGAAAGCAGTCTAAGCAGTTCGCTCCTTGTATAAGCCAAAAGCTCTTCACTCTGCTTTTCAGGCAGGGATGACGGCTGCAAAACTGCGGCGATAATGGAATAAACCTGCTGTTTTTTTGAAAGCGCCACAAGCCCCTCCCAATCAATACAGTCAGGGGGCGCAGGCATTGGCTCCTGCTTAATCGCTGATTTCAGCAGGGACACAAGATATTCACTTTCAGCAGATGAATAGCGCATAATTATTCCTCAATAAGATTTTTGCTTTTAAGCAGGTTTATAAGCTCTCTGATGTCGGCACGCACCGTGCTCTCGTCAACGTCATATTTTTCCAGCATTGCGGCTACAATGCTGTCTTCCGTCTGCTCTGTTTTAAGAAGCTCAAAAACAAAAGCGGCTGTGGGATTATTTTTCACAAGTCCGTTAAAATCTTTCGCCGCTTTGCCTGTGGCAATAGCGAAATTTTCACCGTCTATTGAATTAGTAACGATACCGTCCTTTAATTTCATATCAATCACCTGAATTTAAAATTTATAATTGCGAAAGCGGCTTAATGCTCAAAATTTTTTACCGCAGTGTTTCTTGCCTATCTGGTTTTAAAGAATTTAACAGAACTACTTAACTTCTTTATCCTTCCATTCGTGATAAAGTATATCCTTTAATATCAGCATACTGTCCAATGCGTTATAACCGTAGTCAGCGCTCAAAGTCTCAAGCATTATTCTTATTTCATGAGCATACTTTGGTATATCAACCCTGTCCTGACACGTTACAAGTACGGGATATTTTTTACCCCATGCATTTGTCCAATTAATTTTAGATTCTTTTTCCTCGTTAGTGTTTTTTATTATTTCTTCTATTTCTTTTTCATCAACGTCAAATTCGATTAACTCGTCCAAAGATAAATTATATAGTTTTGCTAATCTTTTTGACTGATAAATATCGGGAACAGTTTCATCTGTTTCCCATTTTGAAATAGTTTGTCTGCTTACACCTAATTTTTCGGCAACAGCTTCCTGAGACAATCCGGATTTTTTCCTTGCCTGAAATAAATTATTTCCTAAATTCATTTTATCCACCTCCGAATTAAGTGTACCGCTTTAATTATTTTTTACTACCAACTTTCTTTTACATTTTTGCTATCATTTATAACATCAAATTATAATTTCAGATTTATTTAAATATCGATTAATCCTTATTACTTAATTTAAGCAAACACACACTTTCAACATGGGGCGTGCGGGGGAACATATCCACCGCAGTTACCTTTTTTGTCTCAAAGCCTTTTGATGCCAGTATTTCCAAATCCCTTGCCAAAGTGGCGCTGTCACAGGAGACATAGACGATTCTGTCCGGCTTCATTTGCTCTATAGTATCCAAAAGCGTTTTATCGCAGCCTTTACGGGGAGGGTCAAGGATTATCACATCGGGCTTAATGCCTTGTTTTTTAAGAATCTGTGCTCCTTTTTGAGCGTCAGTACAAATAAAATCAGCGTTTTCTATACCGTTTAGCTTTGCGTTTTGCCTTGCGTTTTCTATCGCCTGAGGCACAATCTCAATACCCACAAGCTGTTTTACGCTGTCTGCCATAGTAAGACCTATGGTGCCCACACCGCAGTACAAATCAAGCAGAGTTTCATTACCGGTCAGTCCGGCAAACTCCTTTGCTTTTTGATACAGCTTTTCGCACTGGTCGTGATTCACCTGATAAAAGGAATTCGGTGATATAATAAAAGTTTTACCCAGTAGGCAGTCCCTGATATTTTCCTCGCCCCAAATTATTTTTGTATTATTTGAGAGGATAACATTAGTTTTTTCCCTGTTGATATTAACTGCCACGGATTTTAAAGTGCTGATGTTTTCCCTAAGCAGCGAAACAAGCAATTCGGGATTCGGAATTTTATTTGAATTGATAACGGCGCACGCCATTATCTCCCCTGTGGCAAAGCCCTTTCTGAAATAAATATGGCGAAGAAGTCCCCTGCCTGTTTGCTCGTCGTATGAGGTAACATTTTCTCTCTTGACCCACTGGGCAAAGGCTTCAAGTCCTTTTTCAAATTCAGGAGGCTGTAATTTACAGTCGGCGCAGGGTATGATCCTGTGGCTCTTATAAGCATAAAATCCTGCAAAAAGCTCATTATCTGATATACTTACGGGATACTGCGCTTTATTTCTGTAGCCGTTAAGCTCCTCGGCGCCGATTATTCCGTCTACCTCAATATTCAGGTGCCCGATTCGCTCCAAGGCATCCTGCACCCTGCTTTTTTTATATCTCAGCTCTTCCTCATAAGTTACGTGGCGAAAAGAACAGCCGCCGCATTTTTTTGAATAAGGGCAGTCCGTTTCAATCCTTTCGCCGCTTGGCACAAGAATTTCATCAATAATACCTATGGCGTAATTTTTTGATCTTTTTATGATATGGGCGATGATTTTATCACCTGCAACGGTGCCCCTGACAAACACGGCAAGTCCGTTATATCTGCCGACTCCGCTCCCCTCTGAGGTCAGAGCGTCAATGGTTAATTCAATTTTATCATTTTTTGACAGCTCCAAAGAAATCACCGCTAAACATAATTAATCATTATGTATAATAACACATATAACCAAAATAAGCAATAAAAAAGACATTAGGCAAGGTCTTTTTTATTACCAAATCAGCTAAGGACTAAAAAAGAAGCACACCGATAACAGTGTGCTTCTTTGATAAACAAAGCAATGCTTATTTTGCTGCTTCTTCTGCTTCTTCGCCGTCCTTCTTCTTTTCCTTGAGGAGCACAAACTTCTCCATCGGGAAGAGAACAACCATCTGAACAAATCCTGCTGCAAGAGACGCGATAGTTCTTGCAAGTGCCTGAAGCCATGCCCAGTCAACCTTGGCAATGATACCAACAAGCCATCCCTGAAGCCATGTTGAGAACAGGATAAGCGCAATCATAAGTACAATGTAGATAGCGAAATTATACCAGGGAGCGTCGGACTTAAATGTAGTCTTCTTGTTCTGCCAGAAACCGTAAATATTTGCGATAAGGTTTGAAAGGAAGAACGGAAGAAGATATCCCCAAGTTACTACGCCGCTGACTACAACGCCGTTTTCAACTACGCTACCTACAACATATTTTTCAATCTGCTCAACACCTTCCTTGGTTGACGGGTCGAAAATTACGTTGGGGTCGAAAATGCCCTGAAGGAAAACAGGAAGCTGAGTTGTAAGTCCGTCGAAAATGAGCGGAAGCACATTTGCCAGAACGAGCTGAATAATCGTTACAAGACCTGAAACTACAAGGAATTTCAGAAGCTGCCAAAGGGTCTTGATAAATGAGCCCTTTTCCTCTGCGGCATTGTCAATTCCGCCGAGGCTGATTTTCTTTTTTTCTTTGTCTGCCATAAATTTTTCTCCTTATGTTAAAATTAACAAATTCATTATATCAGCAATATTATATAATTGCAACAACAAATTACAGCAGTCCTAAAAAAGCAAATCCGGTAACTGTTTGAACTATTGCAACGATTGCCCAAACGATAAGGGCAACGATACCCACAATTACTGCAATAAGCAATATAACCAGCAAAATAAGTATCAGCAGAATAAGCGGACCTTTCTTGCTTTTCTTAACAGGATCGGTGAATTTCTTTTCCTCTCTGGGCGGTACTTCGTCGTTTTCTTCATAAACAGGGTACAGGGGCAAAGTTGCCTTTGCGTCGCAGAATCCCGGATTCCACAAAAGCGGCTCCACAAGTCCTCGAACAGAGTCAGCGCCTTTAAGTATCTTACCTATATTAAAGTGGATGGTATCGAGGAACGAGTCAATAACATTAAGTACCGCACAGGTGAGCTTGTACTCCCTGGTCTCAGGTCCATAAGGAGAATCACCGCAGTAAAGGTTCTGGACAAGCTCCAGAATAAAATCAACGACTTTATTGTCGGCAATATCGGCTATATCAGCTTTCTTGAGTCCTGACTCTTTTTTGCAGAGTCTCCAAATCTTTTTGAAGGTGAGTTTGTTAAGGAACTTTCCGATAGGTTTTATGAGCCAAGCGAGTTTCTTAACCTTTTCGCCGGGGATTGAAAAAGCAGGAGTCATCTCCGCAAGGCGGTCAATATCATTGCCCATTGCCCAAACTACCTCAGCTATCATGCCGAAGAAAAAGCCTTTCATATACTCGTCAAACGGCTTGCCGTTGGTATCAAGTCCGGGAACGTCCTTAATTACAACAGTATCAACGTCTATCTTATTGTTTTTGGGGTCAAATGTGATATTACGCATAACGGGAGGGCAGCCGATAAGAGCGCCGCAGGCAACATCATAAAATACGTTGCCCTTTTTGCTGACGATGCTGCTGATATCGTGCACATGGGTGTGACCTGTTATCATGCAGTGGAGTCCGGCGTCCGCAAAAATCTCTCTCGTAGTTTCGTGATTGCGCTGCATATCGCCCTTGCCTATAATCGCATAAAACGGTGATGGAGCTATCATCGGGTGATGCGTCATAGCAATTACGTACTGGTCATTTTTTCTTGCATCCTCCAGCTGCTCAAGTATCCAGTTCATACAATCGTCTGAAAAGCCTGAACCTCTTTCGCCCTCTGGCTTGTAGTTAGTGTCGTCATTGAGAGCAAACAGACGGTAACCGGGAGCCAGCTGAACCACATAGCTCATAGATTCCTTATGAGTGGAGATAGCCTCGTTCGGACCGAACTCATAATACATATCCCACAAATCGTGTCTGTCCTCAACGGCAGGCACTTTAACCGCCTCGTCGCCCACGTATCCGTCAGTAACGCCGCCGTCACGAAAATCGTGTGTGGCGGTAATTACATACACCCTCTTGCCTCTTTTTTTAAGATCACGGAGCATCTCAATAAACTCGCTGTGAGAATCAAGCTCTCCGTTATGGGTGGTGTCTCCCGAAAGGAGAACGATATCAGTTGACGTATCGTTGCACAGAAGATCAAATCCAGCCTTGATAACAAGGTCGCTGTCTTTAATGACCATCTGGGATTTAGACTCGGCTTTTTCATAAGCCTTTCCCGACGTGCCGACTTTTCTTGAATAATAATGAGTATCGGTTATGACCTGAATCTTAAGAGGCTCATTATTGCTTCCGCAGATTTTTTTCATTTACACTTCTCCTTGCTCGTTATTTCTTTACTATTTTGAGTATGCCGGAATCAATATCGCCGTCCAGGGTAAATTCCAGCGAACCTTTGTTTCTCTCATTGAATTCAATCTTTTCGCCGTTAAGGAACGCCTCGTAGCACTCCTTGTCGGAAAGGGTTACGATAATGGTATATTTATCGTTGTCGCCATAATATTTGAACGATATTTCCGCCCCGTCGCAGGAGGTTTTCTGATAATCTGTCCAGACATCGAATCCTGTTGTTACGGTGGCAGGCTTATAGTAGGCGTTTGCCCAAATGCATATAGGAGCTGACAGTCCGCCGAAATTATGGAACCATCCGCCGCGCCTGGTGGCTATGCCGAAGCATTCGTAGGTATAATAGGAGAAATCCGTTTCCTCCTTCCACATATCAAGGGCACGGCTGGCGATATCATAGGCAAAATCCGCCTCGCCGTTATCGAGCATCGTCTTCCACACATACCACTGATGGCTCATCCACACGTTGCCGTTCCAGTAGCCGTCATCAAAGTAATATGACGCCGACATATCAACGGCGGAAATGCCCGCCTGCGACCACATTTCGTCAGGATTTTTGATATGTGCCAAAACTTTCTTTTTCCTATCTCCGCTAACAGCGCCGGCTACAAGGGGATAAATACCGTCCATGCCCTTGTTCCAGTTTTCGCCGCTGTCAGTTTTCATAATACCCTTAAGTGAGCCGTCCTCATTGTAAAGGGTATAGCCGAAATATCCGCTCTCTTCATCCCAGGCAAGCTCATTGAGTGCCTTGGTGGAATACTCGATATCTGCGTCATAAACGCTGATATCCTCCAGCCTGCCCAGAGAAGCGGCAACCATCTTCATTATTTTTCCGGCACGGATAATCTGAGCTGTAGAAAGACACGGGCAGGTGTATTTCTGAGCATAATTTTTCATCATTTCCACCTGGGCAGGATAATCATCCATACCGCAGTGGGAATACCAGTAGTCATATGTAGTCAGCAGTCCGTTATTAAATTTAGCGCAGGTGGAGCCGTGGATTCTGCCGCGTAAGAACTCGTAATAAAGCTTGATTTTATCATACAGGAAAGCGAGGCTCTGTTTATCTTCGGTGCGCTTAAGAAGCTCAAGATACTCCGCAAACTGCGTGGGCACAAGAGAGCCGTGAAGCAGAAAAGCAAAGTCCTTGTTAGTATCATCGCAAAGATACATATCAAGAGCGTAGCGGCACAGGTCGTTAGAAAATTCCAGCAGACCCATTCCGATAAATCCGCTGTCCCATGTATAAAAGCTGTCCCATCTCTTGCCGGGGGTATGATGAATTACGTTTTCGCCGTGACGGTAAACAGGATAAACCACGTTTGTCAGAAGAGTGGCTCTGAGAATTTGAGTTGACAGGCTGTATTTTTTGCCTGCATCGTTAAACTCAATTTCGCCGTCGTCACGTTTTGCTTCTTCATATATTTTTTCATATTCGGCGTCGCTTAACGGTTCAAACTTTTCATTTGACAAAACAGCGTATTCGATATGCGATGTATTCGGTTTAATAAAGATTGATTTAATAAGGGTATTGTGGAAAAATCCCTTATCGCTGGTTTTTCTGCTAAAAGAGGCGGAAAACGTCTCTTTCAAATCATCGTACGTATGGTCGCCGTTTGAAAGGCGGTTAATAAGAGCATCCTCCAGCGAACCGGATTCCAGCGTTCTCTCCCTGGTGTTGGCGTTATGAGTTAGGATATAAAACGGCTTATCAATTCCGTCAAATTTCAGCTCTGTTCTGTGACCTTCACCCACGGCGGTTGTTTCAATCTCTGGGACGAAGCCGAAATCGACACTCTCGGCAAAAAGCTTATCCTTATCGGTTTCCTCAATTACGGCAAGGAAATCGAACTCGATACCGGCGGTGCCGAGACTCTCCAGCGTAAAGCTCTCCATATACGGCAGATACGCAAAAGTGAGCTTGTCACTGTTTTTGAAGGTGACCTGCTGAGAATTCATATCAAACACAGCGTCGCCATCGGTTACGGTTTTGTATCTGACAGCGATTACCGGATTTGAAAAACCGTCTGCTTTGAGTGTATAGGAAACTCTGTCGCCTTTTTCACAACCGAAAGGTTTGAAGTTAAGAAAATGGACATGATAATTTTCGCACCTGTCGCCAAGTCCCTTGCCGAGATAAAATTCCTTGTCGGCAAACATTCCCTTGAACATGCCGTCAGGATTCTCCTCATCCCACGGACGGGGTGTATGATATGTATATTCGTCATAATCGTTGGCGGTTTTGATAACGCATTTTTCGGGCGTTGTAAGTTTACAATGTGTCGGATAAGGAAATTCAAGAGCTCCGAAAATGTTTAATATACAATTTTGAGTAAGGGGTGTGTTATTGAAAAATTCGCATCTCATCAGGTATGCGTCACTGTTAATTTTTGAAAAAGAAACATCGGCATACACCTGGTCCTTCCACATAAGCTCATATCTATACGAAAAATATGTATAATCGCTTTTGCAGTGCCACAGGTGATAATTGGAGGGCACAGTCACATTGGGCACAGGCGTGGCGCTGTTCCACAATGTAGGATGAACGGAGAAATCGAATCTCGCTCCCACATCCCTCATGCTGTCGATAATTTTTGATATTCCCATGTATTTTTTGGAATATGGTCCCCAAAGAGGTAATGTTAAAACTTTGCTCATAAAATAATAAATCCTTATAAAATTAGTATAATATAAATAATTATGTAACTTTTATGCAGTTTTGTCAATAGATATATGTATGCGTCATTGACAATTTTTTTGTTATAGAGTAATATATAGGACAAGAGCTAATAATATTCTTAATATAATTAAGGAGACAATATGAACATAGATGCGAACGTGCAGAAGATCATTTCCCTTCTTTTAAAAAAGTGGAAAGTATTGCTTTTATTTGCACTTATAGGTACACTTCTTGCTTATTTTTACACGGCTAATTTTACGACTTTAACCTATTCGTCAAGCGTTGAGTTTCTTGCATTTTCTCAGGACTCACAGCAGGAGCTTTCCGATTCCTCCACTGTGTCTCAGCAGGCAAGCAACACCAGCAAGATGAATTACGCTATCAAAATGCTCGACACCTACATTGAGCTTTTCAAAACAAACGAATTTAATCAGGCAATCGCCGATGATGTAAACAAGGAAAACGGCACATCGTATACAGCTAACCAGATTAAAAATTCGCTGACTTTTGAGATAATAGAAAACACGGCTATGTTCAAAATAACCGTAACCACTACGGACGCGGACATGTCTTACCAAATCGCCCACCAGCTTGAAACCAGCATACCCGACAAAATGGAGGAAACAAACAACGGGCTTGTTATCGCCTCAGTTGAGGACATTGCTCTTAAGGCTACCACATCCGAAAGCCTGGGCTATACTAAAAAGTGCCTGATCGGATTTGCAGCAGGCGCCGTTCTTGCGGCTCTGTACGTAATTCTTCGCGACATACTCGATATAAGAGTTAAGGGAAGCGACGATCTTACTGAAAGATACGGTATCCCGGTACTGGGAACAATTCCCGAATTCGAGTTCAAACCTGCAGGAAAAAGTCCTGAAAAAAGGAAAGGGGAGAACAACTGATGGCAAAAAAATCAAGAAAAACGAAAAACAGCGACTCTGCTTCTTCGCGTTATCTGCTTGAGAATGCGCCGATTCCTTCAGCGCTTAAGTTCAGAATAGAAGAGTCTTACAAAACAATCAGAGCAAACATTATGTTCTCCGTAATGAAAAAAGGATGCAAAATGATTGTTGTTACTTCCTCTGCTCCTAACGAGGGCAAAACCACCACAACAGTCAACCTCGCCGTCAGCCTCTCACAGGCAGACCAGAAGGTACTGCTGATTGACGGCGACCTCAGAAAGCCAAAGATTCACCAGTATTTCTCAGTGCCCAACTCACCGGGACTTACTAATTATCTCGGTGACAAAATTCAGGGCAAAAGAAGAGCCGACCTTTTCAGCGTTGTTCATCCTACCGAATACGAAAATCTCAGCCTGCTTTGCTCAGGTACAATTCCGCCTAATCCTGCAGAGCTTCTCGGTTCTGAGCTTATGACGGAATTTATCAACGATGTCAGCAGAGATTTTGACTATATTATCATCGACACCCCGCCGATTAACGTTGTATCGGACTCACTTCCGCTTATCAGGGAATCTGACGGTGTTGTACTTGTTGTACGTTCCAATCAGTCGACGCATCCTGAGCTTCAGAAAGCACTATCGGCGCTTGAGTTTATCGACGCTAAGATACTCGGATTTGTTGTAAACTTTGTTGAGTCAAAAGCCGGCAGATACGGAAGAGGCTCTTACGGCTACGGAAAATACGGTAAAGGCTCTTACGGCTACGGCACATACGCAACTTATGGCACATACGGAACTTACGGCAGCTATAAAGGCAGCAACGATAAATATGATCCCAGAAACTAAGGGGTGAACTAAATGCTTATTAACAATCTTGCTGAAACTCACTGCCATATTCTTCCGGGGATAGATGACGGAGCGCCTGACGTTGAAACCAGCCTTGAAATGATAAAAAGGCTTCACCTTCAGGGGGCAAAGGCAATTATTCTTACTCCCCACTATTATTCTGATTCAATATCCCTCAACGATTTCCTTGAGCGCAGGGACAAAGCTTATAACAAACTTATGCAGGCGCTTCCCCCGGGAAGTCCCAAGCTTATTCCGGCGGCGGAAGTTTATATCAGCCGCTATCTGTTCAGCAACGAAAACCTTGAGCGGCTTGCCATAGGTAATTCAGGATATGCGCTTATCGAGCATCCGTTTTCATCGGATTTTTCAGATGAGGAGTATGACCGTTTACTCAATCTCAACTATGAATATGGATTAAAGCCCATACTGGCTCACATAGAGCGTTATTCAGCTCTTATGGAAAACGAGGACCTTCTTGACGAGTATCTCGCAATCGGATGCCTTGCCCAAGTAAACATCGGCTCCTTTGTCAACGCTCCAAGGCATATAAGAAAAAGGCTGATAAAATATCTTGAAACCGGGCGCGTACACCTTATCGGCTCTGACTGTCATAATCTTACGTCAAGACCGCCTGAGTACGAAAAAGGTATCAAGGAAATTATAAAAAAATGCGGCGCCGAAGCCGTTGACATACTTGAGGAAAACGCACTTACATTAACCAAATAAAAGAAAAAAGACTCTGAGTTATTCGATTCAGAGTCTTTTTAATTTCATAAATATTATTTAGCTGCCATTTCAGCTCTTGCTTCCTTAATACGCTGTACAAAGAGCTTTCCTGTTTCGGTAATCTTGTCATAATTGCCTGTCTTTGCACCGGCAATAAGTGAAGAACCTGCACCGCAGGCAATGGCGCCGGCTTTAATCCAGTCTTTAACATTATCAACGTCAACACCGCCTGAGGGCATCATAACAGCGTTCGGGATAGGACCGTGAATATCCTTAATGAATGACGGTCCTGCAATATCACCTGGGAACACCTTGAGCACATCTGCACCGCACTCCATAGCGTGTACAGCCTCGGTGGGGGTGTAAATACCGGGCATAGACGGAACACCGTAACGGTTACAGGTTCTTACGGTCTCAGGGTCGAAATAAGGTGACACGATGTATTCAGCGCCTGCAAGAATAGCAATACGTGCTGTTGCGGCGTCCATAACCGTTCCTGCGCCGATGATGATTTCGCCTGAATTGTATTTTTCCTTCATAGCCTCAATAAGCTTGTCGGCATGAGGCACTGTAAATGTAAGCTCTATTGCGGCTACTCCGCCTGCGATACAAGCGTCTGTAATTTTTGCAGCCTGTTCAATCGAGGTAGCACGTACAACAGCTACTATACCTACCTCCTGAATTTTTGCCAGCGTTTCAATCTTATTAGCCATAATTATCCTCCTAAAAGCAGTAATATGCAAATATCATTAATATAAAACTAACAGTCAGCAGATTATCTCTGAACACGCGCAGAGCCGCCGCCGACTTTATTTTCAACTTCCTTAAGCGAAGCCATAGAGGTATCGCCGGGTGTGGTCATGGCAAGAGCACCGTGAACAACGCCGTAATTTACGGCTTTCTGAGCGTCCTGATAGGTCATAAGACCATAGATAAGACCGGAAGCAAAGGAATCTCCGCCGCCTACTCTGTCAAGTATCTCCAGCTCAGGATACTCAATTGACCTGTATATCTTGCCGTCTGCCCAGCAAATTGCTTTCCACTCGTTTACGGTTGCTGTTTTAACAGTTCTGAGAGTTGTGGCAATAACCTTGAAATTAGGATAAACCTTTGTAACGGCTTCAATCATTTTATAATAACCGTCTATATTAAGCTCCTTAAGCTCGGCGTCGTTGCCCTCAACCTCAAATCCCAGAGCTGCAGTGAAATCCTCTTCGTTGCCTATCATAACATCGATATACTTGGCAATCTCTCTGTTTACTTCCTGAGCCTTCGCCTGACCGCCGATATCCTTCCACAATGACGGACGGTAGTTAAGGTCATAAGAAACGATTGTGCCGTATTCCTTGGCTTTCTTGACAGCCTCAATTACCACCTCAGCTGAGGTTTCTGAAAGAGCGGCATAAATTCCACCTGTGTGAAGCCAGCGAACACCGAGAGTACCGAATATGTAATCCCAGTCAACATCGCCGGGCTTAAGCTGTGAAGCGGCGGTATTTCCCCTGTCGGAAGCGCCTACTGCGCCGCGAATACCGAATCCGCGCTCGGTAAAGTTGATACCGTTTCTGACTGTTCTGCCGATTCCGTCAAAGGGCATCCACTTAATAAGTGACGTATCAACGCCGCCCTGAAGAATGAAATCCTCCAGCAGATAGCCTATCTCATTCTCTGCAAAAGCAGTAACCACGCTTGTTTTCAGACCGAAGCATCTTCTCAGTCCTCTGGCAACGTTGTATTCTCCGCCGCCTTCCCATGCACGAAATGAGCGGGCTGTTTTTATTCTGCCCTCACCGGGGTCAAGCCTAAGCATAATTTCGCCCAGGGAGATCTCGTCAAATGTGCACTCCTCTTTAGGTCTTAATTTCAGGTCCATTTTTATTCCTCCGTAATATTAAAAATTAAAATATTTTATTGCGTTATTATAGCATATGCCGCAGACAATTTCTTTTAAAATGTCCATATCGCAGGCATACCAGCCGTCCTCAACCCATCTGCCGATAAGCGAGCACATAATGCGCCTGAAATATTCGTGTCTGCCGTATGATGTGAATGAGCGGGAATCGGTCTCCATTCCCACAAACTTGCCCAGCACGCCGAGATTGCCCAGCGTTTTCATCTGATTTATCATGCCGTCCATGGTATCCAAAAACCACCAGGCGGGACCGAACTGAATCTTGCTTTCAGCATCAGCGCTCTGGAAATTGCCGAGCATTGTGCCAAGTACCGTATTGTCCTTGTCATTAAGATTAAACAGTATCGTTTTGGGAAGATTGTCTTCCTTATTGAGAGCGTCAAGGAAACGTGAAAGCGGAGCGGCTACTTCGCAATCCCCTACGGAATCAAAGCCCGTATCAGCGCCCAGTTTTTCAAACATCAGGGTATTGTTATTTCTCATGGCTCCGATATGGATTTCCATAGCCCAGCCAAGCTGCTTATATTTTTTACCAAGAGCAAGAAGAACGGGTGTCCTGTATTTATCGCATTCCTGCATGGTGATTTTCTCACCGTTCATCGCCTTTTGGAAAACCGCTTCAATCTCGCTGTCATCAGCCATGGAATACGGCGGATAGTCAAATGCCTGGTCCGATACTTTGCATCCGACTTCATTAAAATAATCCGCTCTGGCAAGCAGTGCTTTTATTACGTCCTTATAGCTTTTTATCTCAACGCCTGCGGCATTGCCGAGAGTCTTTATGTAATCGGCAAATCCGTCAAGATGAGCGTTAAGCGCCTTGTCCGGTCTGAAGCTTGGGAGTACCTTGCAGTCAAATCCGTCAACATCTTTAAGAAGCTTATGATATTTCAGGTCATCCACAGGATCATCGGTAGTGCAGACAATTTTTACATTGCTACGCATAATAAGGCTTTGCGGTCTGAAGTCTCCCTCGGCAATAGCTTTATTTGCCCTGTCGTAGATTTCGTCCGCTGTCTTGGCATTAAGCGGAGTATCTATTCCGAAATAACGCTGAAGCTCAATGTGCGCCCAGTGATACAAAGGGTTGCCGATACAGTACTGAAGTGTATAGGCAAATTTTTCAAACTTTTCCCTGGGGGTGGCGTCGCCTGTGCAGTATTTTTCCTCAACGCCGCAGCTCCTCATAGCCCTCCATTTATAATGGTCGCCAGACAGCCACAGCTGAGAAATATTTTCAGGCGGCTGATTTTCGTAAATCTCCTTAGGGCTGAGATGGCAGTGATAATCGCATATAGGCATATCCTCTGCATATTCATGAAACAGCTTCTTAGCCATGTCAGTATCCAAAAGGAAATCCTTGTCCATAAATTTATTCATAAAACGCTCCATAAACCTTATATTTCAATGTAATTATATACCTATATTCCTGTCAATGCAAGAATAAAAATAGACAAAGAAGCGCCTGTTAGCCGCAAATAAAATGACATCACGCCAAACTATGCCTCAGACTTTCAGACAAAACACAAAAGCCGACGGAATCCGTCGGCTTTTCGGTTGTTAACATTAAAATTAGTCAGCTGTGTAAGGGAGAAGAGCCAGATGCCTTGCTCTTTTGATGGCGGTGGTAAGCTCTCTCTGATGCTTTGCGCAAGTACCTGTTACACGGCGGGGGAGAATCTTTGCTCTTTCAGAAACAAATCTCTTAAGTCTTGTAACGTCTTTATAGTCGATAGTCTCAACTTTTTCTACGCAGAAAGCACAAACCTTTTTGCGGCCCTTACGGGGACCGTTGGCTTTATTGTATGCCATATCAGTTTCCTCCTTTAAAATGGTAAATCGTCGTCATCATCAACGATTTCTTCAAAATCTGAATTATCAGCACTGGCGTAACTTGGCGCCGGCTGTGAGAATGCCGGATTAGTGGTACCGCTCTCAGCCTTTGAGCCGCAGAATGATACGTTGTTTGCAACTACTGTTACTGACTTTCTCTTATTTCCGTCCTTGTCGGTGAAATTGTCTGTCTGGATAGAGCCCTCGACAGCAATCATTGATCCCTTGTGGAAATAACGTGAAACAAACTCGGCGGTCTGTCTCCAGGCGGTAACATCAATGAAATCAGCGCGTCTTTCCTCGCCCCTTGCCTGATACTGTCTGTCACAGGCAATCTGAAAGCTGATAACGGAAATACCGTTTGGCGTAGTCCTGAGTTCCGGCTCATAAGTCAGTCTGCCCATGAGCACAACAGAATTAATCATCAGTCAGCCCTCCGTTACTCGCCTTTTGCAACGATCAGTGAACGAAGTACGCCGTCAGTGATGTTGATTACACGATCAAGCTCAGCAGGGAATTTTTCATCGCATGAAAAATCAATTACCATGTAATAGCCTTCGGTCTCGTAGTTGATAGGATATGCGAGCTTACGCTTGCCCCATGTTTCTACTTCGCCGAGAGTGCCATTTTTGCTGATGAGATCGGTGAACTTTTCCTTAAGTCTCTCAACATTCTCTTCTCCGTTTGAAAGGGAGAAAACCAATACGATTTCATAATTTTTTAATGCCATTCTTCAGCACCTCCTTCTGGTCTTTTGGCCTGCGCACATCAGCACAGGCAAGGATTGCCCCTGTTTCCAAAGGCTTAGATATTATAGCAGACAAGAACATGCTTGTCAATATCTTTTTAGCTTACATCGGATAGAACATATCAGTATAATAATCCGTACCGTTCATATCAAGTCCGCTGTAAATTGTGATAATAACCGTGACAAAATCGCTGCCGACCTTTCTTACAGCTATTGTCTGAGTGGTTCCGTATGCGGTATAGTCAACATTAACGGCGGTGTATTCCTCGCCTGCAATCGTCACGGTGTATGTATCGCCGACTTTGGTTGTGCCGTCGTCTTCAAGACCGCTTGACGCATTGCTGAGATAAAGCTCCTCCGACGTAATTACTCCTGACACGCCGTTGCCCTGTGACAATACTACCTGAATATTTGTACCGGTTATGTCATTGAGCATCATCATATCGTAGTAAGCAGTTTCGCCCTCGGATTCAACGTAGATACTGCCGTTTTCATCCTTTTGCGGGCTGCTGTCACCGAGCATTTCATAAACTTCGTCTTCGCCCAAAAATCTCCAGTTTGCATCAGGAAGATCAATACCGAAACCTGCAAAACTGTTTGTGTACTTGTTTTCGCTGATGGTGCCGGTTGAAAAGCTGTTTGATTCCGCTTCTGTCGGCGGCTGGGTCTGATCTGCCGACTCGGAATGCTGGGTGGTGGTCTGCGTAACGAATCCGCCGTCCTCTGTATCCCCAACAAAAAGTCCGATTACAAAAAGCGCAACGAATATCAGTACTATGACTGCAAAAATAATTCCGATAACCTTAGCGGCGGTGTGCTTTTTCTTAGGCGGCTGTACAGGTGCATACACCTGGGTATTCTGATACTGCGGCGGCTGATAATACTGCTGCTGATTGCCGTTCATCTCAGGCGGCTGATAATTTCCGTCGCCATTGCTGCCTGTATCACCATACCGATTCTGTCCGTTGGTGTATTGATTGTTGTTTTCTTCCATTTTTATCCTCCTCAAAATATTAATTTAAACGTACTTAAGCACGTCGATTATACTGTCTATGGTCGGCACGTCCTCCCTGAGTTCCTGATCTTTGAACCATCCGTAATTCATACGTATGGCTTTCATACCGGCTTCAAGTGCACCCTGTATGTCGTTTATCGGATGATCCCCCACATAAACACATTCCCCAGGCTCAAGGTTAAGCTTTTTTGCCGTATATCTGAATATCTCAGGGTCAGGCTTATGTATGCCGATATCGCCGCTGACGATAACTATATCACAGTACGGTCTGAGTCCGCTGGTATCCATCTTGTGATTTTGCAGTACGGACGGACCGTTAGTTATTACGCCTGTTATATATCCTCTTCTTTTCAGTTCTTCAAGTAGTTTTTTTGAATCAGGGAATATCACGTTGTGGTCCCCGAACAATGTATCATAATGATTTGCGAGCACTTTGGCAGAGGGTGCGTCAGACCATCCCCAACTCTTTACAAGTGATGAATACCACTCCTCACGGTTGACGTAACCGCCCTTGCCTGTTATTCGCATTTCTTCTTTTCTTTTTTCTTTTTCGCTTTCGCTGATATCGGGGCAGAAATCGGCAAAAAAAGTGTCCATATACTTTTCAAAAGCCGCTGTTCTGTCCTGCAACGTTTCGTCAAAATCAAATAATACTGCTTTTATCATAATCAAGCTGTGCCCTTACCTCTTCAATCGTTGAAAATTTCTTTTCTTCCCTAAGATACCTGACAAGTTCAACTCTGATATTCTCGTCGTAAAGATCGCCGTCAAAGCCAAAAATATGAGTCTCGCTCAGCGGAACATCAACTCTCCAGGTGGGCCGCACTCCTATGTTCGTAAATGATTTATACTGCTTACCGCCGACAAAAGTCCTGCTTTCATAAACTCCGAACTTCGGAACGATAAGTCCCTGAGGGAGATGCTGGTTTATGGTAGGGTAGCCGATTAAGGCTCCGCCCCTTCGGTCACCGTGAATAACCTGAGACTCGTAGGTGAAATTATATCCCAGCATTTTGTTTGCCTTTTCTATATCGCCGTCGGACACAGCTTTTCTTATCCTTGTTGATGAAATCGGTTCGCCCTCAAAATCCAGATGCTCGAGTATTCTGACCCAGATTTCTTTCTTTTCAAGATATTTTCTCAGGTCCATAGCGGTCCATCCCGCATTTCTTCCGAAGCGGAAATTAAATCCGCACAAAATCATCCCTGCGTTAAATTTCCCTATCAGGATTTTTTCAATAAACTCCTGACCGGGATAATTTTTAATCTGCTCAAAATCAGCAAAAACCGCATTGGGATAACGCTTTTCAAATATACTCTTCTGTAAAAGCGAAAACCTGTTGTTAACGCAATAAATAGTAACATTTTCAGCGCCGGTTATGACTGTCTGATGCGCTTTATGCATGCCGTCAAAATCACCCAGCGCAAGCGCTTTTTTTACATTATTTTCAAATTCATTAATCATAATTTCCTGTTAATCTCGCCTTACCAAAAGTCTTTTTACGGTAAGTTGCCCCTTTGACGAAACACATTCCCCGAGACCGAGAAAATCGCCGTTTCGTGAAAAGACTCTGTACACACCGTCATCAAGCTGTCGGTTCAGCCTCTCCAGCGCCAAAGCGCCCCCGTTTGAAAAGCGCTTTGCCTGAGCGGGAGAAACATACACGGCATTATAAGGCTCAAACATTTTTTCAATATCCGTCAGGACTCCGTCAAAATTCTTTGATGTGTCCTTAATCCTTTGCAGCTCGTCAAGGGTTACGCAATCCTCAAGAGTAAAGCCCATGGCAAGGGTGCGTGTAAGAGCTGTCATCACCGCTCCGCATCCAAGTTTCCTGCCGATATCGTCAATGAGAGTTCTGATATAAGTACCCTTGGTACACAGGACGTCGATGACATATTCCCCGTCGTGAAAATCCACAAGCTCAAGTTTTTTTATCTCCACCTGTCGGGACGGACGCTCCACCTCAATCCCTTGCCTTGCAAGGTCATAAAGGCGCTTGCCGTCCACCGAAACAGCGGAATACATCGGCGGTATCTGCGTAATCGTGCCTCTGAAATTGACAAGAGCTTCCTCCACATCTTTGGGCATTGCGTTCACCTGATATTCTCCTGTAACCGTGCCGGTGATATCAAGGGTATCGGTGGTCTTTCCGAGAATAAAGGAGGCTCTGTAGCCCTTGTCGCTGTCCGGCAAATAATCGAGGAATCTTGTGGCTCCTCCCAGCATTACAGGCAAAACACCTGTTGCCATAGGGTCAAGGGTGCCCGTATGCCCCGCCTTTTTCTCGCCCGTTATACCGCGAAGCCTTGAAACAACGGAAAACGAGGTCATGTCCTTATCTTTATTTATACAGATTATACCTGTCATTTAAGAAGCTCTCCGCACTTTTCGATTATCTTTTCCCTGGCTTCCTTTACGCCGCAGTCAAATCTGCAAGCCGCAGCCTGACTGTGACCGCCGCCGCCGAATTTCTTTGCAAGTTCCGCGGCGTTTACGCTTTCATAAGTACGTATAGACGCCTTGCAGGTGCCGTCAGGTTTTTCCCTGATGGTTACGCCTATCTCGACGCCCTCAATCTGTCTTGTCAAAGGAGGTATCGCCTCTGTCTCCTGCTCATTTGAGCCTGTGAGCCTATACATTTCCTGTGTAATGGTGATTATGCACACACGCTCGTCCTCATAAAAGCGCATTGAGTCAAGGGCAAGCCTTTCGAGCCTTGCGTAAGTCTTGCTCTTTGTTTCAAACATAATGCGATTTATTTTGCCGTTATCAGCGCCCATTTCAATAAGCTCAGCGGCGGCATAATAGGTTGACGCTGTGGTGGAAGCATACCTGAAGCAACCGGTATCAGTAGTAAGTCCGGTATAAAGGCAGTTAGCCATTTTTTCGTCAATCTCAACATCAAGCTCTTTGATAACCTCAAAGACAATCTGACACGCCGCCGAAACATCCTCCAGCAAAAGCACGTCAGCATACTCTGAGTTAGTTGCGTGATGGTCGATGCACATGTCAATATGGTACTCGCCCTGAAGGTCGCCCAAAAGACTTTCCGTAGCAACATCCACTGCCACCACGTACTCCTGCCTGAATTTCATCGGGGCAATATCCTCATATAGATAATCATACTTTTTTGGAATCTCGTCGGCATTGATCACGCTGCACATTTTGCCCATTTTAAGCAGTGCCCTGCACAGCGCAAATCCGCAGCCAAGGGTATCGCCGTCGGGATGAGCGTGGGTGAGTATTAAAATATTGTCCTTACTCGCAAGAATACTTGCGCACTCTTTTACATCAATCTTCATTGTTTATTTCCTTGATTTTTTCAAAAAGGTTCATACCTTTTTCAATAGAATCATCCGCTATAAATTTAAGCTGAGGGCTTTTGCGCAGGTGAAGTCTTGAAGAAAGCTGCTTTCTTATATAACCTGCGGCGCTGTCAAGCCCCTTTACGGAGCTTTTTGCCGTCTCAATGCCATTTATGGCGCTTATATATACTTTTGCAAAGCTGAGGTCACCGCTGACCTCCACCTTCAAAACCGTGAGCATAGGATCTATCCTCGGATCCTTAAGCTCACGCATTATGGAAACAATTTCTCTTTTAATATCCTCGGATATTCTGTCAATATGAAAACCCGCCATAATTAATCCCTGTATTCCTCTACTATATATGCCTGGAAGATGTCGCCTGCCTGGATATCGTCCCAGCCCTCAAGGCTGATACCGCACTCATAGCCTGACGAAACCTCTTTGACCTCATCCTTAAAACGCTTAAGATTAGCAATTTTTACATCGGCAATCTGCTTAGAATTCCTGATTACCCTTACCTTGCCGTCACGCTTAATATTACCTGACGTTACAAGGGAGCCGGCGATGGTTCCGGCAGAAGAGATCTTATAAACTTCTCTTACTTCTGCCTCGCCTGTATCAACATCGCGGTACTTAGGCGCTCTCATTCCGCGCATAGCACGTTCAATATCTTCAATAGCGTCATAAATTATATCATAAGATTTGATTTCAACGCCGTCACGCTGAGCATTATCCGACGCAATCGGGTCAACTCCTGTATTAAATGCAACGATAATGGCGTTTGACGCATTGGCAAGCATAACGTCGCTTTCGTTTACGGTACCTACAGCGCCGTGAACGATCTTGACATTTACCTCGTCGTTTTCAATTTTAAGAAGCGACTGTTTTACAGCCTCAACAGAGCCCTGAACATCAGCCTTTATTATTATGTTGAGCTCTTTCATCTCACCCTCCTGAAGAGTATCAAAAAGAGTATCCAGCGTAACTTTATGGAAGAGCTTGAATTCCTCCTCCTTAGCCTTTTCCTTCCTCTGCTCTACAAGAGTTCTGGCAAGTTTTTCGTCTGATACGGCGTTAAACTCATCGCCGCTCATCGGTGTGCTGTCAAGTCCCATTACCTCAACAGGAACGGACGGACCGGCAGACTCTATTGCATTGCCGTGATAATCGGTCATTGCCCTGATCTTGCCTACTGCCGTACCGGCAACGATGATATCGCCTGAATGAAGAGTACCGTTTTGAACAAGGAGAGTAGCAATAGGTCCTCTGCCCTTGTCAAGCTTAGCCTCAATAACAACACCCTTTGCCGTTCTGTCAGGATTTGCCTTAAGTTCAGCCATTTCAGCCACAAGCAAAATAGTCTCAAGCAGTTTGTCGATACCCATTTTTGTCTTTGCTGAAACCGGAACGCAGATAACGTCGCCGCCCCATTCCTCAGGAACAAGGTCGTGCTCGGTAAGCTGCTGCATAATTCTGTCAGGGTTTGCACCCTCTTTATCCATTTTATTTATAGCAACAATGATATCAACGCCTGCTGCTTTTGCGTGATTTATAGCCTCTACTGTCTGAGGCATAATTCCGTCGTCAGCCGCAACTACGAGCACGGCGATATCCGTTGCCATAGCGCCTCTGGCACGCATTGCAGTAAATGCGGCGTGACCGGGTGTATCAAGGAAAGTAATCTTATTGTTATTGCTTTCAACCTGATAAGCGCCTATAGCCTGAGTGATGCCGCCTGCCTCGGTGGAGGTAACATCCGTATCACGGATAGCGTCAAGTATTGATGTCTTGCCGTGGTCAACGTGACCCATTACACAAACTACCGGAGGTCTTGTAACAGCGTTCTCATCGTCCTCAACCTCTTCCTCAATAATCTGCTCCTCGATTGTGACAACTACCTGCTTTTTAACTTTTGCACCCAGCTCAGTGGCAACAATAGCGGCGGTATCATAGTCAATTACCTCATTCACGCTTGCCATTACGCCCAGCACCATAAGCTTCTTAATAACCTCGGTTGCTGTCATACGCAGAAGGCTTGCAAGAGCGCCGACAGTGATTTCCTCGGGGATCTCAACAGTAATCTGCTGTTTTTTACGCTGTTCTGCAATACGGGCAAGACGCTGAGCCTCCGTCTCCTTTTTGGAGCGGGCATGGATACCCTGAGGCTTTTTCTTCCTGTACTGCTTTGACTTCTGATTGAGTTTCTGCTTTTTCTGATAATCATTGATCTGTGAAGCAGGCGCAATATCCTCGTATTTCTGGTTGTATTTTTCCAAATCGACGGTATTAACACGGGTGTCGATACGTCTTGCTTCGCCCTTGGTTCTTGCCTGGGGCGTTTTGTTTGCTTTTTTCTTTGCTTTCTCGGCATCACGTTTTGCAGCCTGCTCTGCCATCTGAAGAATAGCCGCCTGGCTCTGGTGCTTTTTGTTCTCCTGTTTTTTAGCAGACGCACCCTGCTTCTTCTGGGCAGCTTTCTTCTCTGCTCCTGCCGCCATGCTGAAATATTCATCAAAATTATCAACGCTGTTGTCCTGAGTCAGCTTATCAAATAAAACATTGAGCTCATTTTCATCAAGCACGGTATTGGCTTTCTTTGCGGGGCCCTCGCAATAGCTGCCGAGGATATTTATAATATCTTTATTAGTCTTTCCGAAGTCCTTGGCGACATCGGAAACTTTAACTTTTATTACCATTCGCATTTGCCTCCTGTTTTAATAATTCAACAATCCGTTTGGAAAAGTTTTCGTCATTTACCGTAATAACGCCTGCGCGGTATCCAAGCGAAAAGCTTATTTCATCCATGGTATATTTTGTTATGACTGCCGCTGTTTTAATATTATGCTTTTTTATTGTAACATTAAACTCATTTACAAGCCTTTGTGAAGCATCGCCGCAAAACAGCACAAGCTTTGCCTGCTTTTTAAACAAAGCCTGCTGTGCGGCGTCGTGCCCCATAGAGAGCTTACCTGCTCTGCGGGCAAACCCCAGCAGGGATAATATCTTGTCGTCAGCCATTTATCATTTCTTCTTCCATAGCGGCATAAACCTCGTCGCTTATCTGCATTGAAAAAGCACGTTCAAAAGCTCTCTTTTTTCTCGCTTTTTTCAAGCATTCGGGGTTTTTGCAGACATAAGCTCCTCTGCCGGATTTTTTACCGGTGAGGTCCAGCGACACCTCGCCGTCAGGACTTTTTACCACCCTGACCAGCTCCCGCTTGTCGTGCATTTCGCCGCATCCGGTACACATTCTTAACGGTATCTTTTTCGTTTTCATTACTTATCACCTAATAATGAGTAAATTATTCAACGCCCTCGAAAAATCCGGATTCAGGCTTAATATCAATATTCCATCCGGTGAGTTTTACCGCAAGTCTTACGTTCTGACCCTTGTTTCCGATAGCGAGTGAGAGCTGATCGTCCGGTACGGTTGCCCTGCATGTCTTTGCGCTCTCATCAAGAATCTCAACTGAGCAAACGTCCGACGGAGCAAGCGCTGCGCTTACAAACTGAGCCGGATCGTCGCTGTAATTTACGATATCAATCTTTTCTCCGCCAAGAACCTCAACAATATTTGAAACGCGCTGTCCCTTAGGTCCTATGCAGGCGCCAACTGGATCAACGTCCTCATCCTTGGTATAAACTGCGATTTTTGTTCTTGAGCCAGCCTCACGTGAAACTGATTTGATTTCAATAGTGCCGTCATAGATCTCAGGCACTTCCTGCTCGAACAGACGCCTTACAAGTCCGGGGTGAGTCCTTGATATCATGATCTTCGGACCCTTTCCGTTTTCTTTTACGTCAACTATGAATACCTTGATGGACTGACCTTCTGTCAGCACTTCGCCCGGCACCTGCTCAGACTTAGGAAGAACTGTCTGATTCTTGCCGATTTCAAGGGTTGCGTTACCTGTAACAGGGTCAATTCTTTCAACCTTAGCGGTTACAAGCTCCTGGTTCTTAGACTTGAATTCCTGAAGCATCTGTCCCCTCTCAGCTTCGCGGATACCCTGACGGATAACGTGCTTTGCCGTCTGAGCCACAATTCTGCCGAAATCCTTTGTCTTAAGCGGAATATCTATGGTCTTGCCTACTTTTGCAGATTTTCTTATTGCCTGAGCCTGCTCAAGGGTAAGGTCAGTATCGGGATCTTCAATCTCCTCAACTACATTTTTCCTTACATATACCTTGATTTTCTGCTTTTCTTCGTCTATATCGCAGTGTACTATATCCTTGCCGTTATAATCATGCTTTGCGGCAACAACTATCGCTGCTGATATTTTTTCATAAAGATAATCGGCAGGTATGCCTTTCTCCGCCTCAAGCATTTTAACAGCCTCAAAAAATTCCTTACTCATTTTCCTATCATCCTTTCCAAATCACATTAACATCAGTTATTAAAATCATTTATATTAAAATCGTCAAGCTTAACGTATGACGTATCTTTTTTGTTTACTGTAAGCTCCTCGCCGTCGGGAAGTTCCAGTGTTATTACTCCGCTCTCGTATGCCCTGAGCGTGCCGCTGAAATCCCTTACCTTTTCAATAGGACGTATCAGCCTGAGCATCACCTTTTCTCCCACAGACTGCTCGAAATGCCTGTCAGTTACAAGCTCTCTTTCCACACCGGGCGAGCTTACCTCAAGGGTGTAGCTCTGGCTGATGGGATCAGCCTCGTCCAGCGGCTTGGTTACGGCGTGAGTTAGGTCCACGCAGTCGTCAATGGAAACTCCGCCCTCTTTGTCGATAAATATTCTGAGATACCAGTCCGTACCCTCCTTGACAAAACGGATATCCCAAATGTCAAGACCGAGCTCTTTTGCATAAGGAGCCACTATCTCATATACTCTGGAAACTGTATTCCCTTTGCCTGAAGCCAAGAAAAAACCCCCTTATAATGATATGAGAGCGGGTCGCAAAACCCACTCTCACCATGAGACTATAAACTAACTAATAGTATAATACCACTTTTAAATAAAAAGTCAAGAGTTTGTTGGCAAAACAGCGTCTTCATCCTCCGTTCGCCCAAAAACAACACAGTACAAATCAAAAGCCCCCGGTGCAATTACACCGGGGGCTTTGTTGTTTATTCGCTTACTTTTTCTTCTTTAGCCGGCTCGGATTTTTCATCAGCAGTCTTTTCAGCCGGAGCTTCTGAAGACGCCGCTTTTTTTGCCGGTTTCTTTTTTGTTTTCTGATTATATATAGGTATAACGTCCTCTATATCACCCTGGGCAATAATTTCGCCGTGCTCAAGGAGTATTGCCCTGTCGCAAATTGCCCTTACCTGTTCGATACTGTGGGAAACGAAAAGAACAGTTACTCCCTTATCAAAAAGTGACTGAACTTTTGCAAGACTTTTTTTCTTGAATGCGGCGTCGCCTACTGACAGCACCTCGTCAAGAATAAGGATATCCGGCTCAACAGCTGTGGCGATTGAAAAGCCGAGCCTTGCTCTCATACCGCTTGAGTAATTCTTGATAGGAACTTTTATAAAACTTCCAAGCTCGGAGAACTCAACAATCTCGTCAAACTTTTCCTTAATATATTCTCTTGTATAGCCGAGAATCGAGCCGTAAAGATAAATATTTTCCTCGCCGGTATAATTCGGCTCAAAGCCTGCACCAAGCTCCAGAAGCGGCGCCACAACGCCACTCTTTTCAATAGTGCCCTCAACCGGCTTATACACACCTACTATGGTTTTCAAAAGCGTACTTTTTCCGGCGCCGTTAAGCCCCAGAATGGCAAGATGCTCGCCCTTCTTTACCTCAATGTTGATATTTTTGAGCGCATAGAATTTTTTGTATTCCAGTTTTCGTGTAAGAAATTTTATCACATATTCCTTAAGATTATCGACCTTTTCTTTGTTAAGATTAAAAGTCATAGTTACATTTCTTACTGAAATTGCTACATCCTTATCCATTTTTTCACCTCTGATTATTTCCCTCGTTTCATTTTCCATACGGCTACGGAAATAATAAGTCCTGCTAAAAGCGCCGTAAAACCTGCCGCCGTGATACTGCCTGCACACGAATATATGCAGTCCATCACCAGCTCCCTGAGGTAAATCGGGAAAATATCTAAATGTTTAAATTTGAAGATTATGAATACCATTATTGAAATAATGATTTCATAAAATCCTGCGGCATAGAAGCTAATGCCGGCAGCTCTGACTGACCTGTACCTTACCTTGCCGATAAACACAAGGATTAGAAAAGCTGCCAGTGCGAAAAACGCTCCCACGCTTATTATAACCGTGGTGGCGATAGCTCCGACATTCATTGCCGTTTTTAATCCTGAAAATCCGACCTCTATCTCATTGAGCAAATAGCTGTTTACGGATTCCTTGATTTCGCTGACTTTGCTTTCGTTATATTCAAGTCCTTTGAGCTTAATCTGATCCCTTATATCGGATTCCACTGAGTCGCAAATGCCATCCACTGACTCAGTATACGTTATTTCGTTATAAACATTTTCCGAGCCGATATTACCGGCTATATACGTCTTAACAGAATCCCTTACAAGTTCGTCATCAATTATATCATTAAGTTTGTCACAGTCAAGACCATTTCTTACATAGACATCAGAAACATACTGCACTGTGCTGTTCTTTACCTCTGACACATATTCATAGGAGGCAAATCTGTCAACTATTGCGTCTTTGTTTAAAACAGTCATTTTTGCACAAAATGCAAGGCTGATTACAACAACAAGAGCGAACAATACGAAGGACAAAAGCACCCTCAAAACGACTGATACTTTGTTTTCACGGGAATCCGGCATACTACTCACCCTCCCCGTTAATTCTGTCGGCGAAAACGTAATAATATTCGCCGCTGTGCTGTGAAAAATCAGACATAATGCTGCACAGCACCAGCATGTCCTTGTCCTGTGAATTATACGCCTGGGTATCGGCTTCAATATACTTTGCGTCCGTTATACGGTAAGAATACTGCGTATCCCCTGCATAAATATTTATTACGTCGCCGACCTTTGCATATTTCAGTGCGGAAAAATACGTTTCATCATAGCCTGCAATGAGCTTCACTGAGTTTGAACCAAGATCTGCGGACTCATTGTCGCTTAATCCGGCTCCCACACGCATTGACGCACGGTTTGAGCCGTAAAATACATCGCAGTTCACACCGCAGCTATCAATGGAAATACTGCCGAGCCTGTCGCCGTATCTGCCTATATATTCCTTTTCCCTGCTGTTCGGGTCAATATCATCACGAATATCCCGTGCCGACGCAGAAAAGTGGTTTTCCGCCTTGTGAACAAGCTCGGTAACTGGCTCATTTGCAATAAGCAGTGCGCACACCGTAATTGCCAAAGCTATAGCCAAAAAGGAAATTATATACACAAAATAATTGCGAAACAATCCTCTTTCACCGGATTTTCTGCCCTTTCCACTACTCATGAAAAGTCTCCTAATCTTCAAAAACAGCGCCTTTTGCACCGCTGGTTACATGCTGTGCATATCTCTTAAGATAACCGGAAAGTTCCTGAACAGGAGGATGCCATTTTGCCTTACGCTCTGCCAAAACCTCGTCGGAAACATTAACTCTAAGTACTCTTGCCGGGATGTCAATCTCGATTTCGTCGCCGTCCTCAACAAGGGCAATAGTGCCGCCCATAGCTGCCTCAGGACTTACATGACCGATGGAAGCACCTCTTGTAGCGCCGGAAAAACGGCCGTCTGTAAGAAGAGCAACGGAGGAGCCGAGACCCATACCTATAATAGCCGAAGTAGGTGAAAGCATCTCTCTCATACCGGGGCCGCCCTTCGGTCCCTCATAACGGATAACAACAACGTCGCCTGCAACGACCTTGCCGCCGTTGATTGCGGCAATTGCCTCTTCCTCGCTGTTATAGCACTTTGCAGGGCCTTTATGCTGCATCATTTCCGGAGCAACCGCACCCTTCTTTACTACTGCGCCGTCCTCTGCAAGATTGCCGCGAAGAACAGCGATACCGCCGTCGGCAGAAAACGGGTCTTCAAGTTTTCTGATGATTTCGCCGTCTGCGTCGGGAGCCTTTGCAATTCTGTCGGCAACCGTGCCGCTGACAGTAAGTGCGTCCGTGCTTATCATACCGCCTCTGGCGAGCTCTTTCATAACTGCCTGAATGCCGCCGACGTCATTAAGGTCGGTAATAAACACTGATGAAGCAGGATTAAGCTTACAAATCTGAGGAGTCTTTCTGCCGTAAGCGTCCAGGTCGTCGAGATTTATATCATGACCTGCCGCATGTGCAATGGCAGTTAAATGCAAAATTGTATTTGTTGAGCAGCCGATAGCCATATCGGTTCTCATGGCGTTTTCGATTGCTTTATCTGTAATAATATCAGAGGGCTTAATATCTTCCTTAAGAAGTTCCATAACCCTTTCGCCTGCCATTTTGGCAAGTCTGAGACGTGCGCTCATTACCGCAGGAATGGTGCCTGAACCCGGAAGGGACATACCGATAGTTTCGGTAAGGCAGTTCATGGAGTTGGCTGTGTACATACCTGAGCAGGAACCGCAGGTTGGACAAGCTGTAAACGCACAGCTTTCAAGATTTTCATCGCTCATTTTGCCTACTGCATTGGCGCCTACATACTCAAACTGCTCGGAAAGACCGATTCTGTTAGTAGTTTCGGTGCTTTTTCCCGGAAGCATAGGTCCGCCGCTGATGAAAATACATGGCAGATTAAGTCTGCAAGCCGCAAGAAGCATACCGGGTACTATCTTGTCGCAGTTAGGAATAAACACAACTGCGTCCAGCGGATGAGCGGTAAGCATTACCTCGATGCTGTCGGCAATAAGCTCTCTTGAGCAAAGAGAGTATTTCATACCCTTATGGTTCATAGCAATACCGTCGCAAACGCCGATAGTGTTAAACTCAAAGGGAACGCCGCCGGCATTTCTGATGCCTGCCTTTACCTGCTCAGCGATTTTATCCAGATGCATATGACCCGGAATATAGTCGCTCTTTGAGTTAACAACCGCTACGAACGGTCTTTTCATTTCAAGTTCATCAATGCCCAGCGCTCTGAGCAATGAACGGTGAGGAGCCCTTGAGGGGCCTTTTTTAATTAAATCTGATCTCATAATATTTTCTCCTTACTTTAAGGATAATATAAGCAAATATATATTTTCCTTAACAATATCGCTCTTCAAGCAAGTGTTAAGAGTTAAAATCAGTCAGCACTGCTTTTACATTTTACAGCTTGTTTTTTACTGTTAAATGTCTGATATAATTATCAGTCTTTATTTATCAAGAGGCTTCATTGTGGGGACGAAAGCAACCATCTTTTCAATCCGTCCTAAACCTCCTCATATCTCATAACAGGTCTAAACAGCGTTTCTTCCGGAATCGCTATATCCCTATAAATTCGTGTAGTTTTTCGGGGGATTGGAGTATAAATTGGTGTAAATGGTGTAGAAGCTTTTATCCTCGCTCAAGAAATGCCACTTATTCGTTAGACACTTTATTATACTCGCTTTTGAAATATGAGTCAAGACCTTCAAATTCGGACTGCCGAAGCTCCTTCGTTACATCGGTATAGATATTAAGCGTTGTTGAAATATCCTTATGACCAAGCGTGTCTTGAATGACCTTGACATTCACGCCCGCTTCGCACATTCTCGTCGTAAATGTATGTCTTAATGAATGGCAGCTAAAATGCGGAAGCAGCACTTCGGGATTTTCGTTCTTCAAAAACTGCTCATCATTACAGTCACGAATTATGCGGCGGATTGCTTTATTGAGCGTTCCCTGATGTTGTGGATTGCCGAAGCGATTGATAAAAATGAAATCTGTGTATCCGTCAATGGTAGCGATACAATGAAGATCAAGCAACTCCTGCCTTTCCTTTTCCATTATAATTGCCTCTTTCACAAAACTGAGCATTGGCACTTTTCTTTTTCCAGCCGGAGTTTTCGGCGTATTGACATTAAAGTAGCAACCTTTTTTACTACCATCAGTACGGTGGTCATAGTAAACCAAAGTATGATTTACATCAATAACATCGTTCTCCAGATCGACATCACACCATCTTA